>JAHBXX010000004.1 GCA_019636245.1 Planctomycetota bacterium
GCACAGCGCGACTCGAGCCTGATGCCGAAGGGCCACGCCTGTGGGTATCCCTGAACGCAACCGAGGTGTTCGCGCCGCGCTGATCGTTCGCCATTCGCCATTCGGTCGACGACCAGAGCGACCAAGGCGACGCGACGCTGTGCCTCAGAGCGGTGGTTCCGCCGACGCCCGCGAACGTCGCGATCAGGAACGTGAGTCCGAACGCGAAGCTCGTGCAGTAGGCCGTCACGAGGAGTGTCCGTTCGTGGCTGCCGGTGCCCGATCGCGTAGCACGGAAACGGCCGAGCTCGCCCCAACCGCCGTCAGGCCTTCGGCACCGGCACCGGCGCGACGCCCCAGATCCGGTCGCAGTAGGCCGTGATCGCGCGATCGGACGAGAACTTGCCGCTGCGCGCGCAGTTGCGGATCGACATGCGCGTCCATCGCTCGGTGTCCGTCCAGGCCCGGTCGACGCGCGCCTGGCAGTCGACGTAGGCGGCGTAGTCGGCCAGCACCAGGAACGGATCGCGCTGCCGCAGGTCGTCGACCAGTGGCCGCACGGCCGCCGCGTCGCCGCGATGGAAGCGACCGTCGCCGATCGCCTCGAGCACGGTCCGCAGTTCGGCGTTCGCCGCCAGCACCTCGGCGGGCCGGTAGCCGTCGCGCTGCACCCGGGCCACCTCCGCGGCGGTGAGGCCGAACAGGAAGAAGTCGTCGGCGCCGACCTCCTCGCGGATCTCGACGTTGGCGCCGTCCAGCGTGCCGATGGTCAGCGCGCCGTTCAGCAGGAACTTCATGTTGCCGGTGCCCGACGCCTCCTTGCCGGCGGTCGAGATCTGCTCCGACAGGTCGGCGGCCGGATAGACCAGCTGAGCGTTCTGCACGTTGAAGTTCGGCACGAACACGACCTTCATGCGCGTGCGCACGGCGGGGTCGGCGTTGACCGTCTCGGCGACGGCGTGGATCAGGCGGATGATGCGCTTGGCCATCGCGTAGCCGGGCGCCGCCTTGCCGCCGAACACGAACACGCGCGGCGGCAGGTCGAGCTGCGGGTCGGCGCGCAGGCGCAGGTAGCGCGCGACGATGTGCAGCACGTTGAGGTGCTGCCGCTTGTACTCGTGGATTCGCTTGACCTGGATGTCGAACAGCCAGTCCGGATCGATCTCGACGCCGGTGTGGGCGCGCACGTAGGCCGCCAGCCGCTCCTTGTTGGCCCGTTTCACCTCGCGCCATTGCCGACGGAAGGCGGCGTCGTCGGCGTGCGCCTCCAGCTGCCGCAGCCGGGCGAGGTCCGTCGGCCAGCCTTCGCCCAGCGTGCGGTCGAGCAGGGCGCGGAGCCCGGGGTTGGCGAGCGCCAGGAAGCGCCGCGGCGTCACGCCGTTGGTGACGTTGTGGAACCGCTCGGGCCAAAGTTCGTGGAAGTCGCGCAGCACGCTCTGCTGCAGCAGTTCGGAGTGCAGCGCGGCGACCCCGTTCACCGCGTGGCTGCCGACCGTGGCGAGGTGGGCCATGCGCACCCGCCGTTCCCCCGTCTGCTCGACCAGCGACATGCGCGCCGCCCGCGCCTCGTCGCCGGGGAACCGCGCCCGCACCTCGTCGAGGAACCGTCGGTCGATCTCGAGCACGATCTCGAGGTGCCGCGGCAGGAACTCGCGGAACAACTCGAGCGGCCAGGTCTCGAGCGCCTCGGGCAGCAGCGTGTGGTTGGTGTAACCGAACGACGCGACCGTGGTGCGCCATGCCGTTTCCCAGTCGAGGCGGTGCTCGTCCACGAGCAGCCGCATCAGCTCGGCCACGCCGATCGCCGGGTGGGTGTCGTTGAGTTGCACCGCGAAGTGGCGATCGAAGTGCTCGGCCGGTTCGCCGGCGCCGAGCAGCAGGCGCAGCATGTCCTGCAGCGAGCACGAGACGAAGAAGAACTGCTGGGCCAGGCGCAGCCGCTTGCCGAGCTGCGGCTCGTCGTTGGGGTAGAGCACCTTGCTGACCGTCTCGGAGGCCACCTTGGCGTGCACCGCCTGCTGGTAGTCGCCGGCGTTGAAGGCCTGGAAGTCGAACGACTCGACGGCCTCGGCGCTCCACAGCCGCAGCGTGTTGCAGGTGTCGACGCGGTAGCCCTGGATCGGCGTGTCGTAGGCGGTGCCGCGGATCACCGTGGCCGGCAGCCAGCGCACCTGCAGGCGCCCGTCGGCGTCGCGCTGGTGCTCGGTGCGTCCGCCCCAGGGCACCCGGTAGGTGACGTCGGGCTTGGCGATCTCCCACGGGTTGCCGTGGTGCAGCCACTTGTCGGTGACCTCGTGCTGTTCGCCGTCGCGGATCTCCTGGTCGAAGATGCCGAACTCGTAGCGGATGCCGTAGCCGATCGCCGGCCGCTGCATCGTCGCCAGCGAGTCGAGGTAGCAGGCGGCGAGCCGGCCGAGGCCGCCGTTGCCGAGCCCCGGCTCCTCCTCGCAGGCCAGCAGCTCGTCGAGGTCCTGGCCGAGCTGCGCCAGCGCCGCACGCACCGGCGCTTCGATGCCGAGGTTCTCCAGGTTGTTGCCCAGGTGCGGTCCGAGCAGGAACTCGGCCGACAGGTAGCAGGCGACCTTGCGGCGCAGGCCGAGGTAGGTCTCGGTCGTGCGCATCCACCGGTCCTGCATGCGGTCGCGCACCGCGAGCGCGAGGGCCTGGTACCAGTGGCGCGGCGTCGCCGCCGCCGCCGGTCGCCCGATCGAGAAGCGCAGGTGGTCGAGCACCGCCTGCCGCAGGTCGGCGGCGGTCATGCCGGTGCGCGGATTGGCGGAAGGTGGCGTGGGCGGAAGGGACGGACGTCGGGTCGGGGCCATTGGCGTCGGGCGCGGCGGCGGCGATCGGTGCCCGGCCCAATGCCGGCTCGGCGTGGCGTCTGTCCACGCGCCGCGCGCCGAAGTCTCTCCGACCCGGCCTGCCGCAGCCAGCATGCGACAGGCCGACGCCGACGGGCTCCGGCGCGGAGCGCTGCCGCCGTCGGCGGCTCACCGGTGCCTTGCCCCCGGTGACGAAGGGCAGTAGGTTGCGCCCTGGGGCGGGTTCCGTTGGTGGGGCCTGTTGCTACTCCAGGGAGAGTCATGCTGCCACTCGCTTTCGCTGCTTGCTCCCTCGCCATGGCGCCTGCAGGGCCAACGCCGGCGACCGCCAGCCCGGCTCGCCCGTCGTTTCCCCAGGATCCGCCGTCGACGCTGCTGGCCGGCGTGCCCCTCGGCTACACGACCAGGAATGCGCCGGACATCGCCGTGAAGCTCGCCGGTTTCACGCCGGATGCGCCAACGGACTTCCCCACCGGGGTGCCGCGGCCTGATTTCGCCGCGTTGGTCGGCGCCATTACGCCTGCGACCCTGCGACGCCCGGTACCCGTCCTGGCGATGACGCTCGGCATGGATGTGCTCGCGATCGGGGAGGTCGAACTGGACGCCACCGACTTCCCCGGTGAGCAACCGCCGCTCGGGACTGGCGGGTCGCGCTACCCGCTGCTGCAGGTCGGCGACCACGGTTGGTACGCGATCCTGTTCTCCGTCGACACCGACCAGCTGGGACCTTCGCCCGATGTCGCCCCCGCCATCGCGGCGGCCGGAGCCGATGCCGATCGGTCGCTGTTCGCGTACGTGCTGCCGACCAGTGCGGTCGCCTGGCTGCCCGAAGAAGACCAGAGCAGGCTGGCGCTGCCGCCAACGGCGCTCGGCCTGACCGACCGCGACGATGCGCTGGTCGCCCTCAACCTGCACATGGCGCTCTACGCCACCGATCTCGCCCGTTATCCGGATGTGTTCACGACCCGTCCTCTGCCGGCCCGGCCGACGGTGTACTTCACGATCGACGACCGTTCCCTGACGGCAGACGAGTGCAAGGCGCTCGCGGCGGCATGGGGCCTCGGCAGGATCGACTCGGTCACCATCTACGCCACCGAGTGGACCGATGCAGGCTGGCAGCGGCTTCCGTCCGTGTACGCCACCGCCGCCCAGCTGGGCCTCGACCTTCCGGATGGCGCCGCGATCGACGGGCTCGCCCTCGACACGAAGGGCAGCGGTGCGACTGGCCAGCCGCATGAGCTGCTGTTCTCGCTGCGGGGTGCCGACGGCCACGTGGTCGAGGCGCCGCACCAGATCCAGTACGTGCGACCGGGCGATCCGCCCCCGGCTCCCCCGCGTCCGGTCGTCATCCGGCGTCGCGACGGCCGCTACGGTTCGCTGGGCCGCGAGGCCCGCGGTGGTCGAGGCATCGGCGACTTCTGCACCGCCGATCCATGGGTCGCCACCGGGCAGCGGGCGGAGTGGTACCGTGCCGATCCGCTGCTCGACGACTTCCTGATTGCGCGCCGGCTGCCACCCGACGAGGCCCATCTGCTGCCGACCGGCAGCGGCATGCGACTCGCTGGGTGGGTCCCGCGGCAGATGCTCCAGCGGCCGTTCGGTGGGTTGGTTCGGGCGGACCTTGCCCAGGCCGAGGCGTCGCTGCCGTCGCTGCCGTCGCTGCTGGTGCAGCACGCGGGCGGTGGCTTCCGGGTGCCCGAGCTGCGCCTCGGCATCGCGGCCTACCGGCATTCCGAACGGGCTCGGTCGATGATGCGTGCGTGCCTTGCCGGTCCGCTGCCGACCCCCGTGGCGGGCCCGGCGCGGTTGCGCTGGGGTCGGATGAAGGACTACACGGTGCCGGTTGGGGATCCCGGCAACGTGGCATGGCTCGGCGAGTTCGAGTTCGCGTACGCCGGCACACCGGTCACGCGTGATGTCGAGCTGCCGACCGACGGCGTGCTGCCGCCGCGCTCTGGTTCCACCAGCGGCTCGGGTGCCCCATCCGCCGCGGTGCCTGATCCGGCGCATCGCTGCGCGTACGTGATGCAATGGCAGATGGAGGCCAACGGCAGCAGCTACGTGTCGCCGATCGCCGCGCTCCGGTTCTGAGAGCCGATGACGTCGCCGACCACCGACCCAGACGATTCGGCCTCGGCTGCGTTCCACGCCGCGCTGGGTGACTACCTGGAACGGGTCGAACGCGACGGCAGCCGCGCGCTCGACCAGTTCCGCGAGAGGCACCCGGAGTTCGCCGAACGACTGGGCCGGCAGCTCGACTGGCTGGCCCAGCACCTCGCCAGCCGCGGCGACGATCTGCCGCGGCGCATCGGCCCCTACCGCGTGCTGCAGCGGCTCGGCCGCGGCGGCATGGGCGAGGTCTTCCTCGCCGAACAGACGGTTCCGTTCCGCCGGCCGGTCGCCATCAAGGTGATCGCGCCCGGCGCCGTGGACGCGGCCCGGTCGGCACGCTTCGTCGCCGAGATCCAGACGCTGGCGTCCCTGAGCCACGACGGCATCGCGCGGCTCTACGAAGCGGGCAGCGATGCAGGCCGGGCGTACTTCACCATGGAGTACGTCCCTGGCATGCCCATCACCGACTACTGCGCCGAGGAACGGCTCGATCTGGCGGCGCGGTTGCGGCTGTTCGTCCGCGTCTGCCGCGCCGTCGAGCATGCGCATCGCCAGGGCATCCTGCACCGGGACCTGAAGCCGTCGAACGTGCTCGCCTTCGGGCCGGGCAGCGATCCGACCGTGAAGGTCATCGACTTCGGCCTGGCGAAGCTGCTGACGCCCGGGGCCGGGGCGGCCGCAGCGCTGACGGATTCCGGCCAGATCGTCGGCACCCCGGACTACATGAGCCCGGAGCAGGCCGGCGCGGCGGGCGGCGGGCGGGTCGACACGCGCTGCGATGTCTACTCGCTCGGTGTCGTGCTGTACGAACTGCTCACTGGCGTCCTGCCGCTGTCGCTGTGGCAGGCGCGTGGGGCCGGCCTCCCGGCGCTGCTGCGTGCGATTCGCGAACGCCAGCCGAGTTCGCCCAGCATGCGCGTCGACGAGGGACTCGCCGACGTCGCCCGGGCGCCCTCGCCGAGCGGCAGGGCCTCGCTGCGCCGCCTGCTGGCCGGCGATCTCGACGCCATCGTGATGAAAGCGATCGCCAAGGACGCGAACGTGCGTTACCCCAGCGTCGCCCACCTCGCCGAGGACATCGTGCGGCACCTCGAGCACCGACCTGTCCTGGCGCGCGCCCAGACCAAGCGCTACCTGCTCGGCAGGTTCGTGCGTCGCCACCGGCTGGCCGTTGGGAGCGTGAGCGGACTGTTCCTGCTGTCGTTCGGCTTCCTGGTGGTGCTGAACCTGCTCGCGAACGCGAGCATCCGCAACCTCGAGCGCGCAGAGTTGTTCGGTCTCGTGCACTATCTCGAACAGCTGCGCCTGCGGGATTCCGTGCCGCCGCCGGCGCGGCCCGAGGCGCTGCCGGCCCTGCAGGCATGGCTCGACGAGTTCGATCAGGTGCTGGCCCAGCGGGGCCGCATGCAGGCGTTCGTCGATGCGCCTCCGGCTGCGGCCTCGGACCGGCGGGTCGGAGGCTGGACCGCGACCGCGTGGGCCCGGGACGCGTTGCGCGCCGCGTTGGTGCGCGCCCTGGCCGACCTCGACCTGCTCGCCGCCCCCGGCGCAGAGCGCGAACGAATGACGACCCGCATCGGCTGGGCTCGGCGTGTCGTCGCCGCGACCGTGGACGCCCACCGCGACGCCTGGCAGCGCGCGCGCCGCGAGCTGCGCGACGATCCGCGCTTCGCCGGGGTCGAACTCGAGCCACAACCCGGTCTCGTGCCGATCGGCCGCGACCCGGCCACCGGGCTGCAGGAGTTCGCGCTGCCGTTGCCCGGTCTCGACCTGCCGCTGCGCCGGAGCGATGGGTTGCTGCTACGAGCCTCCTCGTGTCCGGTGTTCGTGCTGCTGCCGGGTGGGAGGACGACGGTCGGTTCGCAAGCCGACGACAGCGCGGGCGAGCGCTACGACCCCTGGCGCCGCCCGTTCGAACCGGAACTCGAGGAGGTCGAGCTGGCGCCCTTCTTCGCGGCCAAGCACGAATTGACGAATGCGCAATGGCGCAGCGTCGCGCCGGGCGCGTTCGAGCCGCTGCCCGAACTGGCCGGGCCGCGGCAGCCGGTGGTCGCGATCGGCGCCGAGACGATCGTTCACGTCCTGCATGCGTGGGGCATGCGGCTGCCGTCGGCGGCCGAGTGGGAGCATCTTGCGCGTGCCGGCACCGAAACGCCGTGGTCCTGCGGCGCCGACGTCGCCAGCCTGCGCAGTTTCGCGAACCTGCATGACGATGCCGTGGCTGCGTCGGGGTACGCCGCCGAGGGGGAAGCCGTGCCCTGGTCGGATGGTTTCGCGACGACCGCCGACGTCGGCGCGTTCGCGCCCAACGGGTTCGGCCTGTTCGACGTCCACGGCAACGCCAATGAGGTCGTGGTGCGCACCGACGAATCGGGCGTGAACGAGTTCGATCTGCGCGGCGGCAGCTGGCATCAGGGCCCCGGCGCGGCGCGGATCACGTGGCGCACCTGGTGGAACGGACGGCCGTTGCCTTCGATAGGCTGCCGGCCGGTGGTGTCGCTGGGGCGTTGAGCCGCGGTGCGGGTGCGGTGCGCGGCTTTGGGCGCCATGCCGCGCGGGCGGTCGGCTACTGGATCACGAACGACGCCACGTCGCTGACCGCCTGCACCGCGAGCGACAGGTCGATCGCCGCGCCGCACAGGCTGACGACCTGGTTCTGCACGCTCGGCGGCAGCGTGCCGCCCCACGGCAGGACGCCGGCGGTGGCGCCGTCCGCGCCGACGAAGCCGATCGTGTCGGGGAACTGGGCGATCGCCAGGAGCGCCGGCGTCGGGCCCAGCGGGATGACGCCGCCGAAGACCGCGAACGAGCCGCTCGGCGGGCCGAACTCGGCGAGCAGCAGCGAGATGGTGCCGATCGCCGCCGGCGTCGGGTACTGCACGTGGAACGCCAGCCCGCCGCCGCCGTTCGGCATCGACGGTCCGCTCAGCCAGAGGCGACCCGCGGTCGGCGGCAGGTGCGGGCCCACCTCATAGGCGCCGGCGTCGAGCGCGCCGACCTGCCGTGGGCCGCCGAAGGCGTCGACGGCGCCGGGCGGCACCGTCAGCGCCGGGTTCGCGAAGCCGATCGCCGGGCTGCCCGCCTGCAGCCGCCAGTCGCGGGCCGCCGGGGCCACGAACAGCGGGTCGGCGGCGGAGTTCGTCGAGCCGGCGGCGGGCGGCGGGACCTGGTGGAACGTGTGGCGCACGGTCAGCGCCGTCGCCGTCTGCTGCAGGTCCTCGAGCGCGTTGTCGCGCACGATGCAGCTGTCGACGGTCATCGTATTGGCCCACGACACCACGCCGCGCAGGTTGCCGGCGATCGTGCACAGCTCGCACACCACCGGCGGACCACCGGCGTGGAACACGGCCAGCCCCGGGTGGTCGGCGATCAGGCAGCTCTGCAGCACGTGCGGCGAGGTGCCGGGCACGCCGAGCGAGAAGAAGACGTGCACGCCGTGCGCGCTGTTGGCGCGCAGGGTGCTGCTGGACATGCGGCAGCCGTTGCACTCTTCCCACTGCAGGCCGCTGCCGACGGTATCGGCGACGAGGACCGCGGGGCCGATCGCCACGCCGGTGCAGCGCGCGGCATAGATGCCGGCGCCGCGGTTGGCGTGCAGCGTCGTGCGGCCGACCACGGCATCGTCGCACTCGTAGAGCCAGACGCCGCTGTTGCGGTTGCGGTCGATCGAGCGCGCGCCATCGACGACCAGGCCGGCGCAGCGGAACGCGCGCACGCCGCTGGAGAGGTTGTCGTCGAGCCGGCAGCCGGCGCCGACCAGGAGGCCGTCGACCCGGTCGGCCTGGATGCCGCTGCCGGCGTTGCCGGCGATCGTGCAGTCGGCGAGGCGCAGGTCGCGCGGGGCGGCCGCCAGGCTCTGGCCGACCGCCTCGAGGCCGTCACCGAGGTTGCCGGCGAGGGTGCAGCTGGCGAACAGCGTGGCCGTCGAGCGCCCCACCTGCACGCCGCCGCTGCGGTTGCCGGTGAAGGTGCAGCGCGCGAACGTGACCTGTTGCGGGCCGTTCGCACCCTCGGGCGCCAGCGCGGCGCCCCAGGTGTGGTTGCCGCCGAAGCTGCAGTCGACGATCGTCACCGTCGTGGCGTGGAACACGGTGAGGCCGCGGTCGATCGGCCCGCCGAAGCCCTGCGTGGCCACGTTCGGGCCGATGCGCACGTTGCTGGCGCCGCCCTGGATGGCGATGCCGCCGAGCACGTTGGCGGTCGCCTGCACGCCGCCGATCGCCGCGCCGGCGCCGCCGATCACCTGGATCCCGCAGCCGCCCTGCGGGCCGATGCCGTTGGCGATCACCGCGAGGTTGGCCAGCACCGGCGCCGCGCATTGCAGCAGCAGCACGCCCTGCTGGCGGTTCAGGGCCACCGTCGACGGTGCGGCGCCCGGCCGGCCGAACACCAGGTTCGGGCTGTTCTCCGCCGACAGGCCGAGTTCGTTGTCGCCGCAGGCCACCGAGCCGAAGGCATGGTCGCCGCCGGCCACGACGCGGATGCCGATGCCGCTGTGGCCCTGCACCACCGCCTGGCCGGTGCCGGCGTCGGCGATGCGCGCGCGCTGGCAGTCGTTGAGGAACAGGCCCTGCTGGAAGTTGCGCGCGTCGAGGCGCTCGAGGACGAGGTCGTGCGCGCCGGGCACCGTGACGACGCCGCTGCCGAACAGCGCGCCGAGCACCTCGAGGTCGGTGAAGCGCGCCCGCTGGCCGCGCACGACCACGCCGTTGCCCTGCTGGACCAGGAAGCGGCACGGCAGGGTCACCTGCACGTCGTTGCCGGCGACCTCGAAGCCGTAGCCGGCGGCGGCCGTCGCCGTCCGTGCGTCGACGACCAGCTGGCCGGCGCCGCCCGTGGCCCGCACCAGCACGTTCGACCGGCTCAGCGAGGGCAGCACGGTGGCGAGCACGATCGGACCGGCGGTGGCGCCGGGACCGACGTCGATCGTGAAGGCAGGGGCCGGCGAGGCGTTGGCGGCCAGCAGCGCGGCGCGCAGGCTGCCGGGGCCGGCGTCGGCGAGGTTCGACACGGTCGCCGACTGGGCGAGGGCAGCCGCGGCGACGAACGCCGCGGCGAGGCAGGAGCGCAGGGGACTCACGGCAGGAACCTCACGACGACGGGGTTGGTGGGCGGGGGCGCGATGTCGATCGCGGCCGCGAACGTCATCTCCGGCAGGAACGGCACGACGAACGGCGGCAGCGGCACGCTGACGGTGCCTAGGCCGGAGCCGTCGATCACGCCGAGGCACCAGGCGGGGATCGACAGCAGCGCCGCCGACAGCCCGTCGGCGACCAGCGGCATGTCGCCGGCGACGGCGAGGGCCGGGCCGGTGCCGCTGCCGCTGACCGCCAGCAGGAACAGCTGGCCGGCCTGCGCCGGACTGCCGCGCACGGTGAAGTCGAGCTGGCTCTGGGCCGCCGGGCGCAGCCACGGGCCCGCGAGATCGAGGGCGTTGCCGGTGCCGACTGCGGGCACCGTCTCGACGGCGCCGCGGTCGATGACGCCGCCGCGGATGCGGTCGGCGAGCAGCGCGTCGGCGCACGGCAGGCCGGCGCCGATCGGCGTCGCGTGCAGGCCGGAGTCGATCGCCGGCGAACCGGGCAGCAGCCGGACGTCGCCGGCCGCGACGTTGGCGAACAGCGGGTTCGTGCCGAGCAGCATGCCCTGCTCCGTCCAGGCGCCCGGTCCGCCGACGCCGCCGGAGGAGGCCCGCAGGCCGTGCCACCAGTTGCCGGTGCTGACGGGGTCGCGGTTGCGGTCGAGGCCGTTGCCCCAGCTGATGGTGTTGACGATTGTCGCCACGGCGCCGGCCTGCAGCAGCACCCCGGTGCCGTGCGCGGTCGCGGTGGCGTTGGTGACGTTCGCCAGCACGTGCACGCAGCGGACGCCGCTCTGGCCGGCGAGGCCGCGGCCGACCGCGACGGCGCTCTGGAGGGTGGCCCGGCGCGACGCTGGCAGGCTGCTGCTGCCGGTGTCCCAGACGACGAAGCCGTCGCCGGCGTTGTCGAGGGCGCGGTTGCCCGGTCCGAGCCAGACGTCGTCGGAGTCGACGACGAAGAAGGCGGCGCCCTGCTGGCGCCGCACGAGGTTGCCGAACAGGCGGGCGCCGTGGCAGCCCGCGTTGACCAGGATGCCCTCGTCGGTCGAGCCGGTGCCGAGCGCGCCCTCCACCGTGCATTCGCGCACCGCGAGCCCCGGCGTGGCGACGGCGACGAGGCCGCGGGCGGTGTGGCCGCGCAGGGTGGTGCCGTGCAGGGAGCTGCCCGGCGTGTTGGCGACCTGGATGGCCGTGCTCGCCGTCTGCGCGCCATCCACCGTCAAGTGCGGGCCGATGCGGCTGTCGGCACCGCCGCTGAGGAACACGGCGATGCCCGTTGGCACCGGGCCAGCCTGCAGCAGGCACGGTGCGGCCGCGGTGCCGGCGACGGCGACCCGCAGGCTGTCCGTGACCTGCAGCGCCAGCGGCCCGCGCACGAACAGCGACCCGGGGCCGCCGGCGAAGGCGCCGAGCACCACGTCGGCGGCGTTCGCCACCAGCACGCCCTGGCCACCCTGGTCGAGCACCGTGCTGCCGCGGCCGAAGCGCACGCCGGCGCTGCCGTCGATGCGCACGCCGATGCGGCCGGGGCCGGTCGCGGCGCCGATCTGCAGCGCGGTCAGGTCGATGGCGCCGCCGCCGAGCACGGCGACCTGCGCGCTGGCGACCGCCGTCAGGTTGCCGGCGAGCGCGATCTGGTCGACGACGGCGCCGGTGCAGCCGGTCAGCACGACGCCCTCGCGGCGGTTGCCGGTGATCGCGGTCGGTCCCGGCGCGTTGCCGCGGAGGTCGAACGCCGTGGTCGCGGTCGCGAACACGCCGCCGCCGCCGTCGCGGCAGACGAGGCCGCGCACGCGCACGTCGTGGCTGTCCTGCACGACCAGCTGGTAGACGTTGCCGGGCAGCCCGTTGCGCAGCAGTTCGTTGTCGGCGAGGGTGGCGTCGACGCACAGGTCCTTGAGCTGGATCGCCGCCTGCAGGTTGTCGTGGAACTGGTTGCCGAGCACCTGCAGGCGCACCGCGCCGGAGGCGACCAGGGCCGGCAGCGCCGTCGTGCCCTGCACGAGGTTGCCGGGACCGAAGGTCACGTCGGCGCAGACCGGCTGCAGCGCGAGCACGAGACCGTTGCCGACGAACGTCGACTGGCCGACCGTCGCCTGGTCGGCGACGGCGAACAGCATCGCCTGCTGGTTGGCCTGGAAGCTGCAGCCGGTGACGGTGAGGCCGCGGGTGCCGCCGGTGGCGACCAGGGCCGCGGCATTGTCCTGGAAGCCGCAGTTCTGCACCGAGGTCGACAGCGCGCCGATCAGCCACAGCCCGTTGCCGGTCGCACCTTCGAAGTCGCAGTCGACGAGCGTCAGGTGCTCGGTGCCGAAGGCGGTGAACACGTCCTCCTGCGTCGTGATGCCGGGGGGCAGCCGGAACCGCACGTTGCGCACCGCGGCATGGCGGCTGGCGATGCGGAACGCGGTCGGGGCGGTGCCGGCGTCGATCGTGACCCGCGTCGCCGGCGTGGCGCCGGCCGGGCGCAGGGTGACGTGGTCGACGAGCAGCAGCGGCAGCGCCTGCGTCAGCGTGATCGTCGTGTTGCCCGGCGTGGGCGGGGCCAGTTCGATCACCACCGGGTTCGCGGGAGAGGTCTGGAACGCCAACGCGTTCGCCGCCACGATCGCCGCGCGCAGCGAGGGCTCGTCGTTGGTGCCCAGCGCGATCACGGTCGCCTGGGCGGGGGCGGCGCCACCGGTGGCGATGGCGAAGAGCAGGGCGGGAACGGCGCCGCGGCCGGGTCGCGGCCGTGGCAAGGGGACTGCGCGCATGGTGGCTCCTTCTCGGCACCCGGCACCATCGGCACCTGGGCGGGCGTGGATGTACCCGGTGGCATGGCAGCCAACAAGCAGGATGTCGTGGTCGGGCGCACGATGGGTGGGAAGGACGCGTCGTGGGATGGCGGCACGGCCATCGAGCGGGCATCGTCACTCCGGTGAACGCCCCGCCCGATGCTCGCTGCGCCGACCGCCGCCCCATGCTCCCGCTGACCCTGACCCTGGCCATCCTGGGCGTCGCGACGCTCCTGGCCGGCTGCGGCAGCGGTTCCCGGCCGCCTTCGGCCGTGACCACCGGCCTCGTCGCGGTGCCCTCGACGATGGCGCCGGGCGAGACCGTCCTCTTGGTGCCGACCTTCCCGACCGGCACCGCACGCCTCGAACCCGGCGTCGGCCCGGTCGAGAGCGGCCGCGCCTACCGCGTCGGGCCGTTCGCCGCGTCGCAGACGTTCGTGCTGGAGATCGACACCGGTGCGGCTACCGAGACCGTGGTGCTCGAAGTGCCGCTGCGCTACCGGGAACGCGTGACGAGCCTGGTGCCGAGCCCGGTGGTGCGCACCGACCACGGCGCGGCCGTGCTCGCCGATGGTCGGGTGCTGCTGGTCGGCGGCTCGTCGAACGGTCCCCTGCTGTGGGCGGGTGCCGAGAGCTTCGCCCTGCCGGCCGGATTCGCGGCCGTCGGCGACCTCTCGACCGGCCGTAGCAGGCCCGTCGTCGTCGCGCTGCCGGATGGCGGTGCGCTCGCGTTCGGCGGCCCGACCAACAGCTCCAGCTTCGACGTCGCCACCCGGATCGAGCAGTGGGACCCATCGACCCTGGCTTGGTCGGTGCGCGGCAACCTGCTCAGCAACCGCTCCGGCCACACCGGCACCCTGCTCGACGGCGAACGCGTGCTCGTCGTCGGCGGCATCGCCACCGGCGGGTCGATCGGCGACCGCGATGCCGAGATCATCGACGTGGGCCGCGGCAGCCGATCGCCGCTCGGCGAGGCGGCCTGCCGCAGGGTCTGGCACACGGCGACCTCCCTGCTCGGCTCCGCGTCGCCGGTGGTGGGTGGCGGCGTGCTGCTCGTCGGCGGTCGCGACGTGGTCGCCGACACCCTGGTGGCCGCCACCGAGGTGTTCGACCCGGTCGACGAGCGGTTCGTGTTCGGCCCGCTGCTGCTGCACCCGCGCGAGAACCACGTCGCCGTGCGGCTCGCGGACGGCAGCGTGCTGGTCGCCGGCGGCCTCGACGACGACGGCGCGGTGGCGGCCTGCGAGCGGTTCATCCCCGCCGAGGGGCGCTTCGTCGCCGCCGGCGACCTGCGCGTGCCGCGCTGGCGCTGCCGGGCGGTGCGGCTCGCCGACGGCCGCGTGCTCCTGGCCGGCGGCATCGACGGCGACGGCGCGCCGACCGACCGCATCGAGGTCTGGTCGCCGGCGACCGGCGTCTGGCAGGAATGGGCGGCGCGCCTGCCGTCGCCGCGCGTGGGCCACACGCTGCATCTGCTGCCCGACGCGCGCGTCGTGCTGCTGGGCGGCGACGACGGCAGCGGGTTCCCGTTGCCGACGGCGTTCCTGATCGACTGAACGGAGCGAACTCCGGAGCGCCCGCGCCTCGACGCGGGGCGCGGACGCCGCCACGCCACCGGCTCCTGGAGACCGGCGTCAAGTCGGCAGGTGCGGCGGTGCGATCCCCGCCCCGGTCCCACGACCGCGCCAGCGGGCGCCCGTCCGGGCCGGAGCCTCGCCATGAAGAACCTCGCCGTCGCCGCCGTCACCCTGCTGCCGTTCGCCTTCGGCGCCTGCGCCTCGACGCCGGCGGAGCCGACGCCGCCGTGCATCGAACTCGCCGAACTGCACTCGACCAGGATCACGCCGGAGGCGATCGAGTTCCGCGCCAGGGTCGTGGTCCGCAACGGCACCCTCGACGAACTGCGCCTGCGGCAGGTCGACTACGGCGCCGACCTGCACGACCGCCGGCTGTTCGACGAGACGTTCGCCGACCTGAAGCCGATGCGGGCGGGCAGCACGACCACCGTGACGCTGCCCTTCCAGGTGGCGATGAAGGACGTCGCGGCCCAGGTCGAGGACGTGCTGGCCGAGGAATCGGTGCGGGTGACGCTGCGGGGCGCGGTGGTGCCGATCGGCCACGAGCCGCTGCCATTCCACGCCACCAAGGTGCTGCCGCTGCCGAAGCCGCCGCGGGTGACGCTGGCCGGCGCCCGCGGCAACCCGATGGACGGCGAGTTCACGGTCTTCCTGCAGGTCGACAACCCCAACACCTTCCCGCTGTCGTTCGGGTCGGCCGAGACGTGGCTGAAGATCGACGGCCGGCGGCACGATCTGCTGCGCACCGAGTCGTTCACCGACCTGCCGGCCGGCGGTTCGGGCCGCGTCGCGCTGACGATGCGCATGAGCCGCGCCAAGGGCATCGGCATGATCGTCGGCGCGGTCAAGAACCGCTCCGCCGACTACGCGATCGGCGGCCAGCTCGCGTGCCGCACGCCGCACGGGCTGTTCTGCCTGCCCGTCGAGCTGTCGTCGACGCCGGCTGCGCCGGGGCGCTGAGGCGGCGCCGGCTCGGCGCCGTCCGCAGCTCCCAGGCCTGGATGCCGGGCGCGGCGGGAGGACCTCGGCCATCACGCGCAGACCGCGGCGGGACGGCGTGCGCGCGTTTGCGTTGTTGCGCAAGTTGTTGCCCCACGCCATTCTAAGTGCGAAGGGAGGGCGACACAGGGAGGCGGAGGTGTATGTTCTCCCATTCGATCCGACCTCGTTTTCGTGGCGGTTGTGTCAGCCGCCCGCGGATCCCCTGTCCCGTCCAAGAGATCCCATGAATCGCACCCTTGCGTTCCTTTCCTCCGCCGCGCTGGTCGCAGCGACGGCTTCGGCCCAGTGCTTCGAGCCCGACTTCGGCACCCTGATGGGTACCGGCGACGACATCCTGCTGGGCAAGTTCCCGATGAACATGACGTTCCCGATGGGCGGCACGTTGGGCAACTACACCCACCTGCAGGCCAACACCAACGGCTGCATCTTCCTCTGGGATGCGACGGCCACGGTCGGCGCCCTCGGTGGCGGCTACTCGACCAGCGCCGCCACGATCGTCAACAACCTGCGCGGCGCCGCCGGCGGCGCACCGCGCATCGCGGCCTACTGGAACGACCTGAACATCCTGGCCGCGAACAACGGCGGCGTGTGGATCAACAACAGCTATCCCGGCAAGTGCGTGGTCACGTGGGCCAACGCCGTGCACTGGAACGTCGCGCAGACGCCGTTCACCGTCCAGGCGCAGCTGTTCGCCAACGGCGAGGTGCACTTCTTCTACGACGGCATCCTGAACAACAATCTGATCACCCCGGTCGCGGGCATCTCGGCCGGCGGCGCGATCGCGGATCCTGGCGTCACCGACCTCTCGGTGGGCGCGATCGGCACCTCGACGTCGCGCATCGTCTACCAGACGTTCCCGACCGCGTTGACCTGGGACCTGGCCAACACCGCGGTGATGTTCCTCCCCAACGGCGGCGGCGGTTACGACTCCGTCCCGGTCGCCGGCCCGTTCGCGAACTGTGTGCACGCCAAGCACGAGGTCGCGGGCACGGGCTGCCATGTCCTCAGCGATTCGCTCTACCAGCTCTTCGCTGACGCGGCGGTGGCCTCGCCCGGCCTCACCGGCCAGTCGGTGTCGTTCACGCCCGCTGGCGGCGGCTACCTGATGCAGTGGGGTGGCGGCTCCTACGTGGCGCCGGCCACGCCGACCAACGTCTTCTCCACCCCGACCGACGACGGCGAGACGATCGTCGACCTCACCACGCTGTCGCTGCCGGCGCTGAACACGCCGCAGGGCCCGCAGTCGCAGCTGCGCGTGCACAGCAACGGCATCCTGTCGTGGGGTGCGGCGGCCCTCAGCTTCCCGGGCGGGAACAACTACACGCCCACGGTGCCGAGCTTCCTGAACTCCAACAACGGCGGCATCTACGCCTGGCACGACTACAACGAGTCCGAGACCGGCAGCGGTCGGATCGTCCGCGAGGTCGTCGGCTCGGTGCTCTACGTCACCTGGGACGGCGTCGAGAACTACTCGACCCCCCTGGGGCCCAACCCCGGCACGATGCAGTACCAGATCGACACCAGCACCGGGGTCGTGACGGTCGTCTGGCAGTCCGTCGATGCCGACACCACGAGCATCTACGGCTCGGCCCACCTGGTCGGCTGGACGGCTCCGGGCACCACGCCGGTCAACGGCGGGTCGCAGAACCTGGCCGCCGTGCTGCCGCAGCTGGTCGGCAACCTCAACGTGCCGCCCATGGCGCTGTCGGCGGCGCCGATCCCGGTCATCAACCCGAGCACGCTGGTGACCTACACCGCCACCAACCTGCCCGAGTTCATCCCGTCGAGCGGCGTCTACCTCTCGACGATGTTCCTGAGCGTCGTGCCCCTCCCGGGTGGCTTCGACCTGACGGGCATCCTGACGACGGTGCCGGGCTGCAGCGCCTACATCGGCACCCTGGACCTGGACCTCGGCGCCCAGGTGACCTTCGCCAACTCCGCGTCGTGGACGTTCACGTTCGACAACGTCGGCTTCGGGCCGGGCAACGTGATCGGCGCCCAGGCCGTCGCCCTGTTCGACGGTGCGTTCCCGCTGCCCAACGGCGAGAGCGGCGGCTTCCTGTTCAGCAACGGCATCGTCAGCACGACCGAGCTGCAGTGAGCCACGGGTGAACGGGTGCCTGCGGGCGCCCGTCGTCCGGGTCCACGGGCCCGACGGCCGCATCGGCCGTCGGGCCCGTGTCGTTTCGAGGTGCGGTCCGCCCGGGGATGGGCCGCGGCAGGCGCCGACGGCGATCCGTTCCCGGTGCAGCGCGGCGCTTGTCTTCGCTCCTGGACGCGTCCGGACGGCCAGGTGGTATGAATGTCCCGTGGGCCCGCGTGGCCCTCGAGCCTCGCCTCCCATGATCAAGAACGTCGTCGTGCTCGGTGGCGGCAGCGCCGGGTTCATGGCCGCCATCAGCCTCAAGACCAAGGCGCCGTGGCTGACGGTGCGCGTGCTGCGCTCCCAGGACATCGGCGTCATTGGGGTCGGCGAGGGCACCACGGTTGCGTTCCCGCGCTTCCTGTTCGACTACCTCGGCGTCGCGCGGCGGGACTTCTACGCCAGGGCCGAACCGACCTGGAAGCTCGGCATCCGGTTCCTCTGGGGGCCGCGCCGCGAGTTCTACTACACCTTCGCGAAGGAGTACGAGGCGGTGCTGCCGGGGCTGTCGCGGCCGGCTGGCTTCTACCACGACCACGAGACCCAGTGGGTGGGCCTGACCTCCGCCTTGATGGCGCACGACAAGGCCTTCCCGCGCAATCCCGATGGCTCGCCGCAGCTGGCCATGCCGCACGCCTTCCACCTCGAGAACCAGAAGCTGGTCGGCTGGCTCGACGGGCATGCGCGCAGGCTCGGGGTCTCGGTCGAGGACGCCAACGTCACCGGCGCCGAAACGGGGCCTGTCCACACGACCGGCCGCGAGGAGCGGGGCGTGCGGGCACTGGTGCTCGACGACGGATCACGCGTGGCGGCCGACTTGTTCGTCGATGCGAGCGGCTTCCGCAGCGAACTGCTCGGCCGGGCCCTCGAGGAGCCCTACCTCGGTTTCGACAAGTCGCTGTTCTGCGATCGCGCGGTCATCGGCGGCTGGGAGCGCGCCGACGAGGTGGTGCGGCCCTACACGATCGCCGAGACCATGGACCACGGCTGGGCGTGGCAGATCGAGCATGCCCACTTCATCAACCGCGGCTACGTCTACTCGAGCGCGCACACGGACGACGACGCCGCAAGGGAGGAGCTGCTGCGCAAGAACCCGAAGATCCCCGCCGATCGCACCCGCGTCGTTCGCTACCGCAGCGGCCGGCGAGCGCGGAACTGGGTCGGCAACGTCGTCGGCGTCGGCAACTCGGTCGGCTTCGTCGAGCCGCTCGAGGCGACTGCGCTCGGCGTGATCGCCCTCGAGTGCATCATGCTGGCCGACACCATGGTCGAGACCGGGGGGCAACCGGGCCCCGTGCTGGTCGACCTCTACAACCAGCACAACACGCAGGCCTGGGACGACATCCGCGATTTCCTGGCGGCGCACTATGCGTTCAACACGCGGCTGGACACGCCGTTCTGGCGCCACTGTCGCGATGCGACCGATCTCGCCGGAGCCGCGCGGATCGTCGACTGGTACCGGGAGAACGGGCCGTCGACCCTGGTCAAGGGCATCCTGATCCCCGAGTCCAACTCGTTCGGCTTCGAGGGCTACCTGGCGATGTTCGTCGGCCAGAAGCTGCAGTACCCGCGCGAACGCAAGCCGGCGCCGAAGGAGATGCAGGCCTGGCGCCAGCACGTGGCCGCATTCGCGGAGAAGGCGCGCGGCGGCATGGGGGTCATGGAGTCCCTGCGCTCCATCCACGGGCCGGGTTGGGGCAAGGTGGCGCGCTAGACGGGCTGGCGTCGTCCGGTGCGCCGCCCGCCGGTGGATCGACAGCCCTCGGTTCGTCGGGACGCCGGGCCGACGCGGCCGCGGTGGTTCCTCCGGGCGCCGCCCGCGGCCGCGTGGCCTTGCCGAGGGCCACCAGCCACGCCCGCACCTCGTCGTCGGTCAGCTGGGCGCGGCGGAGCGGCTGCACCAGCTCGGCGATCGCGTGCTTGCCGCGGCTGGCGTCGGCCCACGCGCTCGCCTCCAGCAGGCGCCGCAGGGCCGCCTCGAGGCGCTGCAGCATCGCCGTGCTGGCCGGCGGCGGGGCCGGTGGCGCCGCGCGGGCGCCGTGGGCGGCGAACAGTTCCGCCGCGTAGACGCAGACCGCCTGGGCCAGGTTCAGCGACGACTGCGCGGGCGCGGTCGGGATGACGGAGGCCGCGTGGCAGCGCAGCAGTTCCGCCGGGCCGAGGCCGTCGATCTCGCCGCCGAACAGGAGGGTCGGGGCGCCGCGCTGCACGGCCTCGGCCGCGACCTCGCGCGGCGACAGGACCCGCATGCCGGCGGGCGGGTCGTTGGTCGTGCCGACGACCCAGTGGGCGGGCGCCAGCGCGGCGGCGAGGTCGGCGGTGCTGGCCGCGTTCGCGAGCACGTCCTGCGCCTGCACCGCCATGCGCCAGGCGTCGCTCCACGAGCCGATGCGCGAATCGACCAGCGTCAGCCGGTGCAGGCCGAAGTTCCGCATCGCCCGGGCGACGGCGCCCAGGTTGCTCGCCCAGCGCGGGCGCAGCAGCACGATGTGCACGGCGTCGAGCAGGTCCGGCATGGCGGCGGCATGATGGCACGGCCGTCGTCCCGCGTCGCGGGCCCGCACCCCCTGGGCTTCGCCAAGCGGCCGCCGCCTCCTACGCCCCTCCGCCCACGGACAGCAGCGGACCGGACGCCGACCATGGTTCGACCCGGACCGGACCACCGGGGTCCCTGGAGGCTGCGCATGGCATCCCCGCACACGGCGACGATCGACGGCAACGAGGCCGCGGCCTCGGTCGCCTACCGCCTCAGCGAGGTCGCCGCCATCTACCCGATCACGCCTTCGTCGACGATGGGGGAACTGGCCGACGAATGGGCGGCGCAGGGGCGGCCGAACGTGTTCGGCACCGTGCCGACGGTCGTCGAGATGCAGTCGGAGGGCGGCGCAGCCGGCGCGGTGCACGGCGCGCTGCAGGGCGGCGCGCTGGCGGCGACGTTCACGGCGTCGCAAGGGCTGCTGCTGATGATCCCGACGCTGTTCAAGCTGGTCGGGGAGCTGACGCCCTGCGTGCTGCACATAGCCGCACGCACCGTCGCCACCCACGCGCTGTCGATCTTCGGCGACCACAGCGACGTGATGGCCTGCCGGCAGACCGGACTCGCGATGCTGGGCTCGACCTGCGTGCAGGAGGCCCAGGACCTCGCCTGCATCGCCCACATGGCGACGCTGACCAGCCGGGTGCCGTTCCTGCACTTCTTCGACGGCTTCCGCACCTCGCACGAGATCGCCAAGATCGATCTGCTCGCCGACGACGACCTGCGCGCGCTCGTCGACCACGACGCGGTGCGCGCGCACCGGGCGCGTGCCCTCACGCCCGACCGGCCGGTGCTGCGCGGCAGCGCCCAGAACCCGGACGTGTTCTTCCAGGCGCGCGAGGCCGCGAACGGGTTCCACGACCGCTGCCCCTTGGCGGTGGAATCGGCCATGGCGCGCTTCGCGGAGCGCACCGGGCGGCGCTACCGCAGCTACGACTACCACGGCGACCCGGCGGCCGATCGGGTGGTCGTGGTGATGGGTTCGGCCAGCTGGACGCTGCGCGCCGTGGCCGACCAGCTGTGCGCCCGCGGCGAACGCGTGGGCGTGCTGACCGTGCGGCTCTACCGGCCGTTCGTGGCGGCGGCGTTCGCGGCGGCGCTGCCGCCGAGCGTGCGCACGATCGGCGTGCTCGACCGCACCAAGGAGCCGGGCGCGGTCGCCGAACCGCTGTGCGTCGACGTGATCGCCGCGCTGCGCCAGGCCGAGCAGGTCGGCGCGGCGCCGTGGACGGCTTCCCCGCGCGTGGTCGGCGGCCGCTACGGCCTCTCCGGCAAGGAGTTCACGCCGGCGATGGCGGCGGCGGTGTTCGCCCACCTGCGGGCCGAGGCGCCGCGGCACGACTTCACGGTCGGCATCCAGGACGACGTCACGCATCGCTCGCTGCCGGTCGACGAGGCGTTCCCCGCATCGCCCGCGGCGCCGCGGGAGGCGGTGTTCTTCGGCCTCGGCGCCGACGGCACCGTCGGCGCCAACAAGAACTCGATCAAGATCCTCGGCGAGGCGACCACCGGCCACGCGCAGGGGTTCTTCGTCTACGACAGCAAGAAGTCGGGCGCGATCACCGTCTCGCACCTGCGTTTCGGCCCGGACCGCTTCGAGGCCCCGTACCTCGTCGGCCGGGCCGGCTTCGTCGCCTGCCACCAGTTCCACCTGCTCGACCGCGTCGACGTGCTGCGGCACGCGGCGCCGGGCGCGGTCCTGCTGCTGAACGCGCCGTTCGCCGCCGACCGCGTCTGGGACGAACTGCCGTTCGAGGTGCAGCAGGCGATCGTCGACCTGCGGCTCTGCGTGCACGCGATCGACGCCGACGCGGTCGCGAAGGCCGCCGGCGTCGGCGGCCGCATCAACACGATCATGCAGGTGTGCTGGTTCGCCCTCGCCGACGTGCTGCCGCTCGCCGAGGCCCGGTTGCGCATCGAGGCATCGATCCGGAAGAGCTACGACCGCAAGGGCGACGAGGTCGTGCGCCGCAACCTCGCCGCGGTCGACGCCGCGCTCGCGCACCTGCACGCGGTGCCCGTGCCGGCCGCCGCCGACGCCGCCCGACGCAGGCCGCCGACGGTCGCCAGGGCGGCGCCGGAGTTCGTGCAGCGGGTGACGGCGGCGATGCTCGCCGGCCGCGGCGACCTGCTGCCCACCAGCGCCTTCCCGCCCGACGGCACCTGGCCGACCGACACCGCGCGCTGGGAGAAGCGCGGCATCGCCGCCGCGGTGCCGGTGTGGGATCCCGCCGTGTGCATCCAGTGCAACAAGTGCGCGTTGATGTGCCCGCACGCCGCGATCCGCGCCAAGGTCTACGCGCCGGCCGCGCTCGCGTCCGCGCCGGATGGGTTCCCGCGCCAGGAGTGGCGCGGCAAGGACTTCCCCGGCCAGGACTACACGATCCAGGTGGCGCCCGACGACTGCACCGGCTGCGGCCTGTGCGTGCAGGTGTGCCCGGCCCGCGACAAGGCCAACCCGCGCCACAAGGCGCTCGAGATGACGCCGCTGCGCGAGGTGCGTGAGCGCGAGTCCGAGCGGTTCGTGTTCTTCCTGCAGCTGCCCGAGGTCGACCGGACCTCGATCCAGAAGCTCGACGTCAAGGGCTCGCAGCTGCTGCAGCCGCTGTTCGAGTACAGCGGCGCCTGCGCCGGCTGCGGCGAGACGCCGTACCTGAAGCTGTTGACGCAGTTGTTCGGCGACCGGCTGCTGATCGCCAACGCGACCGGCTGCTCGTCGATCTACGGCGGCAACCTGCCGACCACGCCCTACGCGCAGGACCGCGCGGGCCGGGGTCCCGCCTGGGCCAACTCGCTGTTCGAGGACAACGCCGAGTTCGGTCTCGGGCTGCGCCTGTCGGTCGACGTGCTGACCGGCCGGGCGCGCAAGCTGCTGCACGGCCTCGCCGGCCTGGTCGACGGCGAGACGCTGGTCGCCGAGCTCTTGGCGCCCGAGCCGCGCAGCGAGCGCTGGCTGCGCGACCAGCGCGGCCGTGTGGCCGAGCTGCGCCGGCGGCTCGCGCCGCTGGCGCTCGCCGAGGCACGGGAGCTGCACGACCTCGCCGACTACCTGGTGCCGAAGAGCGTCTGGCTGGTCGGCGGCGACGGCTGGGCGTTCGACATCGGCTTCGGCGGCCTCGACCACGTGCTGTCGCTGCCGCACGACGTCAACGTGCTGGTGCTCGACACCGAGGTCTACAGCAACACCGGCGGCCAGGCGTCGAAGGCGACGCCGCTCGGCGCGGCGGCGAAGTTCGCCAGCCGGGGCAAGGCGGTCGACAAGAAGGACCTCGGCCTGATGGCGCTGCACTATGGGCACGTGTTCGTGGCCAGCGTCGCGATCGGCGCCCAGGACGCGCACACCGTGCGCGTGCTGCAGCTGGCCGAGGCGCACCCGGGACCGTCCCTGGTGATCGCCTACTCGCCATGCATCGCCCACGGCTACGACCTGGTGTTCGGCGCCGACCAGCAGAAACGGGCCGTGCAGAGCGGCGTCTGGCCGCTGTTCCACTACGACCCCAGGCTCGGCGAGCGCGGCGAGCCGCCGCTGGTCGTCGACGTGCCGGCCAGCGCGCTGCCGGTCGCCGACTACATGCGCAACGAGGCGCGCTTCCGCATGGTCGAGAAGATCGACCCGCAGGCGTTCCGGCGCTACGCGCTGGGCGCCCAGCAGGCGGCGACGCGGCGCATCGCCACCTACGAGCACATCGCCAGGCTGCGCTTCCCGAGCGCGGGCGCCGCCGCCGGGGCCACCTCTGTGCCGGATCCGGAGTGAGCCATGGACCTCTCCACCGACTATCTGGGCCTGTCGCTGCCGCACCCGTTCGTCGCCGGCGCCTCGCCGCTCGGCGACAGCGTCGAGCGCTGCCGGCGCCTCGAGGCGGCCGGCGTGGCCGCGATCGTGCTGCGTTCGCTGTTCGAGGAGCAGGTCGAACAGGAGGCGCTGGCCCATCACCAGGCCGAGGTCGGCCACGCCGACATGCACGGCGAAGCGCTGTCCTACCTGCCGGCCAGCCCGGACCAGGTGTTCGGCCCCGAGGAGTACCTGGCGCACGTGCGGGCGGTGAAGCGTGCCGTGGCGGTGCCGGTGATCGCCTCGCTGAACGCCTGTACGCCGGACGGCTGGATCGACTACGCGCGCGCGATCGACGCGGCCGGCGCCGATGCGCTCGAACTGAACTTCTACGCCGTCGCCACCGACGCCGGCGAGAGCGGTGCCGAACTCGAGGACCGCGCGATCGGGGTCGTGCAGTCGGTGCGGCGGGCCGTGCGGCTGCCGATCGCGGTCAAGCTGTCGCCGTTCTACACCTCGCTGCCGAACCTCGCGCTGCGGCTCGAGTCGGCAGGTGCCGATGGCCTCGTGCTGTTCAACCGCTTCTTCGAGCCCGACGTAGACGTCGAGGCGCTGGAGCTGCGGCCGCGGCTCGACTGGTCGGACAGCGGCGAACTGCTGCTGTGGCTGCGCTGGCTGTCGCTGCTGTCGAGCCAGGTGCGCGGCAGCCTCGCGGCGTCGGGCGGCGTGCACACGGTGGTCGACGCGGTCAAGGCGGTGATGTGCGGCGCCCACGTGGTCCAGTTGGTGGCCGCGCTGTTGCGCGGCGGCGTCGGCCGGCTGCAGCAGCTGACGCACGGACTCGCGGCCTGGCTCGAGGAGCACGGCTACCGGTCGCTGCGGCAGATGCGCGGCAGCATGGACCGCAGCCGCGCCCCCGACCCGAGGGCGCTGGAGCGGGTGCAGTACATGCGCCTGCTGCAGACCTACCGGCTCGAGTGACGGCGGCGGCCGCGCCAGCCTTCGTCCTCGCCGCGAGAGGGCCCGCCCGCAGTGCGGCCGGGGCGGCGGTGCCGGTCTGGACGCCCGATGCAGCGCCTGCACCTCGGCACCAGGGTCGCCGTCCCGTCGGCTCGGCCGCGGCGCCGGGGCCCAGGCGCCGCGGGCCGGCTGCTCAGCGCGCCAGCGACTTGCGCGTCCTGGCGCGCGAGGCCTTGACGATCGCGTCGGCACGCGCGGGGTCGCGCTGGCACTCGAGCAGGGCCTGCAGCATCAGCGGCACGACCACCGTCGCGTCCGATTCGATGACGAACATCGGCGTGCGCTCGGTCAGCTTGTCCCAGGTGATCTTCTCGTTGGGCGTCGCCCCGGAGTAGGAACCGTACGACGTGGTCGAATCGCTGACCTGGCAGAAGTAGGCCCATGGCTTCACCGGCGCCTGCAGGTCGTACTTGATCGACGGCACGACGCAGATCGGGAAGTCGCCGGCGATGCCGCCGCCGATCTGGAAGAAGCCGACCCCGCGGCCCTTCGCCAGCTCCCGGTAGTCGTCGTAGAGGCGGGCCATGTACTCGATGCCCGACTTGACGATGCTGGCGCTGCACTCGCCGGTCTTGACGTGCGAAGCGAAGATGTTGCCGAAGGTGCTGTCCTCGTGACCGGGCACCACCAGCGGCAGGTCGCGTTCGGCGGCGGCGAGCAACCAGCATTCGGCGGGGTCGCCCTCGAACACGCGCTTGGGCAGCGTTCGGACCAGCTGGTAGAAGTACTCGTGCCAGAAGCGCCGCTCGCCCTTCGCGGTCGCCGCGAGCCACATCGGCACCAGGAACTTCTCGACCTTGCGGAACGCCTCGTCCTCGGGGATCGACGTGTCGGTGACACGCCGCATGCGCTGCTCGAGGATCTGCGTGTCGTGCGCCTTGGTCAGGTAGCGGTACTCGGGGAAGTCCTTGTAGCTGTGGTGCGCGACCAGCCGGAACAGCGACTCCTCGAGGTTGGCGCCGGTCACCGACAGGCCGTGCACCAGGCCGGCCCGGATCGCCGGCGCCAGCGTGATGCCGAGCTGCGCCGACGACATCGCCCCGGCCATCGCCACGTACATGCGGCCGCCGGCGCGCACGTGGTCCCACCAGGCGAACAGGGCGTCGCGGGTGCTGCGGGCGTTGAAGTTGTGGTAGTTGCGGGCGACGAACTCGAGGATCGGCAGACCTGGCTTGGCCATGGGGGCGAGGGTGATACCACAGCCGGGGGCGCGATGCGCGCCCGGCTCCCTGCCCGACCCGGCCGCCGACTTTCGGCCGGAACCGGCGGGGGGTGGCTTGACGCCGGTCGCCAACCCGGCGATCACATGGCGCCATGCGTCCCACGCTCCCGTCCCTCCTGTTCGCGTTGGCCGTGCCGCTCGGCGCGCAGAGCAACGCGATTCCCGGCCTCGACATCCGCATCTACGACGTCGGCTCGCCGACCGTCTACGGTCGCCGCGGCGCCGCCTACCCGAACGGCGAGATGGCGATGATGGTCGGCCACTCGATGTGCAACAACGGCACCGTGCACATCCCCTGGGTCGGCTGGGTCGGCGGCTCGTCGAGCGGGCAGATGCTCGACAGCTATCCGAAGATCGCGTTCCTGATCGCGCGGGAGAGCGGTGGTCGTTTCGTGCAGGTGTCGAACGCCAAGGGGCACATGAAGCACTCGCGGGTCGCCTTCAACCTCGGCAGCGGGCCGTGCGGCACCTGCCAGAGCGGGCCTTCGCAGCACTTCCGCATCGGCTGCATCGACGTCTACAGCACCGGCTTCAACGGCAACCAGACCAACCTCGGTCCGACCGAGGAGGTCGATCCGTGGACGGGCACCTGGAACCCGATCGGCAGCTACTTCGACCGCGGCGATCCGGCGGTCAGCGGGGCGGCGGCGACCGACGGCTTCCAGTCGCTGAACACCTCGGGCTGGGACGCGTTCAGGAACCGCATCCTGATCCGCGAGGCGGAGCTGGCGGTGCCTGGCGCGCAGTTCTACGCCCAGGCGCAGGTGTCGATTCCGGCCGAGCCGGGCACCAACCGCGGCAACAACGCCGGCTCGCGGCAGCTCAACATCAACTGGAGCGGCTCGAGCTGGAGCAGCTCGCTGGTCAGCGGCGCCGTGCTGGAGGGTTCGATCCTGAAGCGCTGGTCGGGCGCGTCGATCAGCGAGGGCCGCAACGGCCTCGACGACGGCCACTTCGTCGTCGGCGTGCGGGTGACCGGGCCGGTCGACGGCCTGTGGCACTACGAGTACGCCATCCACAACCAGGACAACCATCGCGGCGGCGCGGCGTTCCGCCTGCCGGTGTGCCCGGAGGCGCGGGTGCTGAACGCGGGCTTCCGCGACCTCGACACCAACCCGCTGAACGACTGGGTGTTCAGCCGCACCGGCGGCGAGCTGGCGTTCCTCGGCGCGTCGGGCAACGCGCTCGACTGGAACACGATCTACAACGTCTGGTTCGACAGCGACGCGGCGCCGGTCGCCGGCGACCTGCTGGTCGACCAGGCGCGGCTCGGCGCGGGAGCGCTCACGGTGGCGGTGCCGACGCAGGTGCCCGGCCGTCTCGGCAACGTGCACCTCGGCGCCGGCTGCGGCGCGCCGGCGCCGACGTTGGTCGCCAACGGCCTGCCGAGCGTGCCGAACCCGGGCTACGCCCTGCGTGTGCAGGCGCAACCGGCGGCGCTGGTCGTGCTGGCGTTCGCGGCGCAGGCGGCGGCGGTCGACCTCGGGTCCGGCTGCACCGTGTTGGCCGATCCGAACGCCCTGCTCCTGCTCGACAACCTGCTCACCGACGGCTCGGGCATCGCGGTGCGGCCGCTGCCGTGGGCGCCGGGCACCCTGCCGTTCGACTTCGCCGTGCAGGCGTTCGAGCTCGTCGACGGCGGGCCGATGCTCGGCTTCCTCGCCGCCAGCAACGGTCTCCTGGTGCGCGTCGGCGGCCTCGGCTGTCCGTGAGGCGCGCCGCGGCGCGCCCCCGTCCCGGCCCGCGGCGGGATGGTGCGGGCGCGCCGCGGGCCGTTGCGCTACGAATGCCGGGGTGATCGACCGGCTCGCACCCGACGCGCGCGACGCGGCCGTCGCCGCCACCCTGCGGCGCCGGTTCGGCTTCGCGTCGTTGCGGCCGCTGCAGCGCGAGGCGATCGCCGCGGCGCTCGACGGCCGTGACGCGCTGGTCGTGCTGCCGACCGGCGGCGGCAAGTCGCTGTGCTACCAGCTGCCGGCCCTGGTGCAGGAGCGCCTGACCGTCGTGGTGTCGCCGCTGATCGCGCTGATGCAGGATCAGGTCGCCGGCCTGCGGCTGCACGGGGTCGCCGCCGCCGCGGTGCACTCGAACCTGTCCGCCGAGGCGCGCGCCGACCTGCGGCGCGCCGCCGCCGACGGTTCGCTGCGGCTCTTGTTCGTGGCGCCCGAACGGCTGTTCCAGGACGAGTTCCTGGCCTGGTTGCGGACGCGCGACGTGGCGGCGTTCGCGATCGACGAGGCGCACTGCATCAGCCAGTGGGGGCATGACTTCCGGCCCGAGTACCGGCGTCTCGCCGAGCTGCGGCAGCAGTTCCCCGCGGTGCCGTTCCAGGCCTTCACGGCGACGGCGACGCCGCGCGTGCGCGCGGACATCCAGGCGCAGCTGCGGCTGCGGGACCCGGAGGTGCTGGTCGGCGCCTTCGACCGGCCGGAACTCTGCTACCGCGTGCTGCCGCGCCAGGACCTGGTCGAGCAGGTGGCGACGGCGATCGGGCGCCACCCCGACGCCGCGGCGATCGTCTACTGCATCGCGCGCAAGGACACCGAGGCGCTGGCCTCGGCGCTGCAGCGGCGCGGCATCGCCGCCGAGGCCTACCACGCCGGGCTGCCGGCGGCAGAGCGCACGCGCCTGTCGGCCGACTTCCGCGCCGAGCGTCTGGACGTGATCGTGGCGACGGTGGCGTTCGGCATGGGCATCGACCGCAGCGACGTGCGGCTCGTCGTGCACGCCGGCATGCCGAAGAGCCTCGAGGCCTACCAGCAGGAGACCGGTCGCGCCGGACGCGACGGCCTGCCCGCCGAGTGCCTGCTGCTCTACTCGGCGGCCGACGCGGCGAAGTGGCGGTCGCTGATGCGGCGCAGCGCCGCCGAGAGCGAAGGCGTCGGCGACCCGGACGCGCTCGAGGCCCAGCTGCTGCTCCTGCAGCAGATGCAGCGGTTCGCCGGACGCGCCCGCTGCCGCCATCGGGCGATCAGCGAGTACTTCGGGCAGGCCTACGCCGAGCCCAACTGCGGCGCCTGCGACGTCTGCCTCGACGAGCTCGAGCCGGTGCCCGACGGCCACGTGCTGGCGCAGAAGATCCTGTCGGCCGTCGTGCGCACGGGGCAGCGCTTCGGCGGCAACCACGTGATCGACGTGCTGCGTGGCCGTCGCGTCGAGCGGGTGCTGGCGCGCGGCCACGACCGGTTGCCGACCTTCGGCGTCTGCAAGGAGGAGTCGGCCGGCCGGCTGGGCAACTACGTCGACCAGCTGGTCGACGCGGGCCTGCTGCGGCGCAGCGAGGGCGAGTACCCGACGCTGTCGCTCGGCGAGGGCGCGATGGCGGTGCTGCGCGGGGACGCCCGCGCCGAACTGCGGGTGCCGAAGGCGACGCTGGCGGCGCGCGGCAAGCGGCGGCGCGACGACGCCCGGCCGGGCGGCCGCCGGGAGGCGCGCGACCTGGAGGGTGCCGATCGGGCCCTGTTCGACCAGCTGCGCGCGCTGCGCCGCCGCATCGCCGGCGAACTCGGCGTGCCGCCCTACGTCGTGTTCGCCGATGCGACGCTCGAGGAGATGGCGCTGCGGCGGCCGGAGTCGCCCGACGCGTTGCTCGCGGTGCGCGGCATAGGCCAGAAGAAGCTCGATGCGTTCGGCGCCCGGTTCCTGGCCGCGATCGCGGCCGCGGGAGGCGACGCCGGGGCGGGGGCCGAATGACCCCCGGCGGTCCCGCGGCTACCGCACGACGCCGCCGGCGAGGCCGCTGGCCTGCAGCGGCAATGTGTAGCCGCTGATGCCCTGGAACCAGACCGTGGTGTCGACGAGGCTCGTCGAGGCTGGCACCTGCCAGGTGGTGGCGGCGCGGCCCGACGGTCCGGCGAGCAGCAGCGCGGCCGGCCAGGCGCCGCCGAGGTCGAGCAGGAGGTCCTGTTCGAGCCAGGGCGTGCTGCTGCGGCCGGCGTCGCGGCTGGCGAACACGGCGACCAGGTGGAACGGAGCGGTGCGGAAGGCGAGCCCGAACGGGCTGCCGGCGGCCAGTGGGCCGCTGCGGTCGATGCCGAGCACGAGGCCCGTCGGCAGGGGGCTGCAGGCCGGCGTGAGGCGGGTGCGGAACAGCCGCCCGGCCGAGGCCTCGATCGGACATCGGTTGCCAGCTCGGCTCACCATGGCGTCGACCAGCCACAGCGTGCTGGCTGCATCCGCGGCGACCGCCGGGCCGCCGGCGGCGTTGTCGCTGCCTTCGAGCACGACGCCGCTGCCGTGGAAACGGCTGCCAACGAGCTTCATGCCGGTGGCGATGCCGAGGTCACCAGGCGTGGCCCGCACGGTGGTTCCGACCGCCGTGACGACGCTGTTGGTCGCGGTCAGGGCCGTGCCTGGCAAGAAGGGAATCGTGGAGTGCTGCTGCCGGGAGATGCTGCAGTCCTGCAGGTGCAGGTCGGCATCGATGGCGGACAGGCCGAAGGGGACCGTGCACAGGTCGAGGCTGGCCCGGGCGTTGAACACGGCCAGCGAGTCCAGGGTGAGCCCGACCAGATGGATCGCCTGTCCCGCGGGCAGGTTCAGCAGCACGTTGCCGAACGGCCCGCTGGACGTCACGGTGCCTGGCACCAGCGCCCGGATCGTCACGGCCTTGTTCGTGATGAAGGACGCGTAGCTGCCCGCGGCGACGAGGATCACGTCGCCGTCGGCCGCCGCCGCCAGGGCGTCGGTGATCTGTGCATAGCCGCCCGGACCGACGTGCAGGGTCGACTGGGCGATCGTACCGGAGGCGATGGCGAGGGAGGCGGCGAGCAGGTGGGCGCGCATGGGGGCTTTCGATGAGGAAGGGGGATCGGTTCGCCGCTCTGTAGTCGCGCGCCCCTCGCTCCGTAACCGGCTGTCCCCGTATTGCCCGGCGATCGCCTGGCACCGCCCGTTGCCGGACGGTTCAGCCGCCGGCACCGACGGTGAGGATCGGACCGACGCCGGCGGGCGACGTCGACTGCAGGTTGAACAGCCACGTCAGCAGGCAGAACGTCGACTTCGACTCGAGGTCCGCGTCGTCGATGTACCACCAGTGGTCCCGGTAGCGCACGCGCACGAAGGCGCGCTCGGGCTCGCTGGCGGCGCAGCGCACGCGCAGCAGCTCGCCGACGAGCAGGCCCCAATCGAAGGCGACGCCGCGCTGGTCGACGCTGCGCGTCACCAGGCCGGCCTGCGCGTCCGCCGCCGGCGCCTCGACGCCGAGCGACAGGAAGAACATCACGCCCAAGAGCGACCGCGTCTGCATCACGATCGAACAGCCCTGGCCGCTGCCGAGGCCGGCGCGGACAGGGAACTCGGCGCAGCCGTCGCTGAGCGACAGCATGGCGCGCAGGTCGGCGAGGCGTGCGTCCGCGGCCGCTTCCGCGGACCGCTGCAGCACGAAGCGGGTGTCGCCGCCAGCGGCTACCCCAGGCGGCACGACGGGGCCGTCGACGAGGCCCGCCAGGACGCCGTCGATCTGCAGCTCGCGCAGCAGCTTCGCCAGGGCCACGAACTCGGCGGCGTCGTCGCCGCGCACGGGGGTCGGCCCGGCGGTGCTGGGCGCGTTGCGGATGCCGTTGATCTGCTGCACGCAGCAGCGCAGCAGCCGCTCGATGCTCCAGCCCGACTGCGCCAGCAGGAACAGCGGCTGCGCGCCGATCGGCGTCAGCAGGTGGCGCGTGAACTCCTCGCCCTGCAACGGCACGTAGGTGATCGTGGGCGTCTCCTCGTAGGCGATGTTCGCGCCCACGGCCGTCGCCGTGCGCCGGGTGCCGTCGACGCCGATCGTGGCGCCCGCGCTGGCGCCGCCGGCGAGCGAATAGCGCGCCAGCACCGACCCGATCTGCAGGAACTGCGGCGTGTCGCGGTAGCGCAGCCGCACGAGGTTCAGCAGCAGCTGCTCGTCCCAGGAGCCGGCGATCGCCTGGTTGTAGTCGAAGCGCGCGCCGCGGATCGATGCCGGTCCGACCGGCTGGCAGGCCGCGCCGAGCAGCAGGCAGGCGAGCAGGGGGGAACGACGATGCATGAGGCGGAATCCCTACCAGGGGACCGCAGCCGTTGCACGTGGAACGAGGCGACCGCCGCCGTCGCCGCGCGCGCCGGCTTGGGCCAGCCGCGGGGCGGCGGTCAGCCGGAGGGCGGCGCGGCGCGTGCGGTGCCGGACCCCCGCGGCAGATGGCGCAGGACCCACCAGCTGCACAGCGTTCCGAGCAGGTTCAGTGCCACGTCGCGCACCGAGTCGAAGTCGTCGCGTTCGCCGACCGGGTAGAGCCACTGCCCCAGTTCGTGCAAGGCGAGCAGCGTGAACGGCACGACGACGGCCAGGGCGGTGCGCCGACGGCGGCCGCCGGGATCCGAGGCGATGCCGAGCACCAGCGCGACGGTCAGCGTCACCGCGACCACCGCGCTCCAGTGCAGCACCCATTCGCGCAGGAACAACTGCAGCGGCCACCAGGGAAACCAGTGCTCGGAGATGGCGATGGTCAACAGGCCGGTGGCGGCGACGATGCCGACGAGATGCCCGACGCCATGGTCGGCCGCCGACCGGTGGGGCGCACGGCGGGAAAGGGGCGCGGAGGGCATCGGCGGCGTCGCAGCCTAGCCGTGATCCGGTGGCCGCGGAACGGCGGGGCGCCGCCGGCGATGGGCCAGGGGCTCGGCGCCGCGGGCCGGAGAACGATCGGACGGCGCCGGTGTCGTGCCAACGGTGGGCGGGCGCGGAACCGGATCGGTCTGCCCGATTCAGTCCGGGAGATTCAGTCCAGGATGTGGATGTCGACGGCGTTCGACGTCACGAAACCGAACGGGTTGGCCAGGGTGTCGAACACGGCGCACTGGGCGCTGATCGTGGACGCGAGCAGGCTCGGGTCGAACGGGATCGGCGCATCGAGCCTGGCCAGGCCGGCGGCGTCGGTCAGGAGCGGCGTGATGCCGAGCAGATCGACGTAGAGGCGGTTGTCCGGGGCGCCCAGGAACGCCAGATCGGCGTCGATCGCGTTGCCGACGAGGAACAGCGTGAACCCGAACGGCAGGCCCGCCGGCATGTCGAAGCGCACCGTGTCGCCGAGCTTGCAGTGGCCGCGCACGCGCAGCCGCGGCTTGGTGCCGAGGCTCGTCGTCCCGGCGGCGCCGCGCCGCAGCATGCGGCTCACCGCCGGCGCGGCGGGATCCGTCCACTCGATGACCTGACCGGAGTCGGGCACGCTGGTCTCGCTGCGGCCGTCGCCGTCGATGTCGCCCAGGCGCTGCACGTCGAGGCCGAGCACCGACATGTTGATGCCCGGCAGGATCGTCAGGGTGCCGCCGCCGAGGACCTCGCGGAAGGCGCCGCCCTGCAGCCGGAAGTCCGCCCGGCCGTCGCCGTCGACGTCGCCGAGGGCCCGGAAGACCGGGTGCCAGGGGAACGAGCCGATCAGGTGGTCGTCGGCGCCATCGCGGACCTCGGTCGCCGTCGTCGGCAGTTCGATGCGGCGCGTGTGGTCGACGGCCCCGTTGCCGTCGACGTCGCCAAGGAAGAACGGGTCCCCGTCGAGCACGGCGCCGACGATCAGCGACGGCCCGCGCAGGATCTCCGCCGTCCAGGTCTGCTCGACCGGATCCAGGGTCAGCACGGCGAGATCGGCGTGGCCGTCGCCATCGTGGTCGCCCGGCAGCACGCTCCACTGCGGCGCCGTCGAGGACCGGTCCCACAGCAACGCGCCCGTCCGGCCCGAGCGCACCTCGATCACGTGGTTGCTGCCGAGTTCGTAGTCGAGGACGACGTCGTCCCAGCCGTCGCCGTCGAGGTCGGTGCCGGCGATCGCGTCCGGCTCGGCCGGCATCACCCAGGTGTGCAGCACCGTGCCGTCCCGGCCGGAGACGACGAGCACTTCGCTGCCGTCGACGAAGGCGAGGTCGTCGCAGCCGTCGCCATCGGTGTCGCCGACGGGCACCAGCCGGTCCGACTTGGTCGAGGCGAGGTGGAGGATCGGCAGGCCGGTGGCGGCGCGGTAGACGGTGATGCCACCCTGGATCGTGGCGTAGTCGGCGATCCCGTCGCCGTCGACGTCCCCGGCGGCGACCACCGGGAACGGAAACAGGGTCGTCAGGTCGTACGATTGCGCGATGGCAACGCCGGTCAGCAGCAGGACGACGAGCGGGGAAACGGCGGGAACGGAGGGGACGATCTTCGGCATCGGCTGGCGCGGCGTCGAACCAGTGTAACGTAGCGAACCGGGCCGCTGTTGCGACGGATCGCCGCTACGCACCAGGGCGCACGTGCGGCCACGTGCCAATCGAGTTGGTCGCTTGCCGAGCTGGCATGGTCACGGGGCCTTGGTGCGGGAGGTTCGTGTGGCGCCGCGTGCGAAGGCCGCGAAGTCCGCGGTCCCCAGGCCGTTGGCCAAGGCAGCGTCCATGGCTGCGGCAATCGCCGGCAGGAGGAGAGGCCCGTGGCCGGCCGCGGCCTCGAGCATCAGGCGGGCGTCCTTGCGCGCCATCGCCAGTTCGAAGCTGGCCGGGCCATCGCCGCCAGCGGCGACCCGCTGGCCGATCCACGGCAAGGCGCTGCCAGGCTTGAACACCTCGAACAACCGCAGCATGCCGGCGGCGTCGACGCCGTTGCCTCGGCCGATCGCGAAGACGTCGTGCATCGCGCCGGCCAGCGCGAAGAACAGCGAGTTGCCGGCGAGCTTGTAGACCGCGGCGAGGTCGGGCCGCTCGCCGACGTGCCAGACCTTGCCGGTCATCGTCGCCAGATGCGGCTGCAACGCCTCGGCATCCGCGGCCGGCCCGGCCAGCAGCATCAGGCCGCTTGCCTCGCGCGCGTTCGCCGGCGACATGAACACCGGTGCCGGCACGTAGCGCACCCCGGCCGGCCGCAGTGCGGCGAAGCGGTTGGCGACCCGCGCCGGCAGGTTGGTGCTGTGGTCGATCACCGGCACGTCCGCCGCGAGGCCCGGCCGCAGGCGGGCGATCGTGGCGTCCACGGCATCGTCCTCGGCCAGCACGAGGTGCACGTGCGCCGCGCCGCGCACGGCCGCAGCCGGGTCGGCGGCGGCCACGGCGCCGCGCTGCACGAGCGGCGCCAGCTTGCTGGCGGTGCGGTTCCAGACCTGGAGCTGGTGGCCCCTGGCGAGCAGATTCTCGGCCATTCCGGTGCCGAGGAGGCCGGTGCCGAGCAGGGCGATGGTGGGCATGCGGGTGGCATCGTGGTCGGGTTCGCGCGCCGATGCAAACCGGACCGACGGTCCCGGGCGGCGGTTGGCCACTGCGCGCCCGCGCTGCAGCCGGTAGGCTGTGGCCACCACAGTCCCCGTGGTCCGGAGGCAGGACGGCATGCAGGCATCCAGGAGGTTCTCGGTTCTCGGCGCGGCGCTGGCGCTGACGGTCGCCGTCACGGCACAGAACTGGCGCAGCGAAGCGGTGCCCGAGGTCGGCATCGAGTTCGAGGCCCCCAGCCGGCTCGAGCGCCTGCCGATGCAGCTCGGCGACACCGCGCTCTACCACCGCGCCCGCCTGCGGCCCAAGGACGACGCCGACTTCGTCCAGGGACAGTACTATTGGAGCTGCGACGTCTACGTGTTCGGCAAGCAGGAAGCGCCTTCGGGCGGCGACGAGCTGCCGCCGGGGGTGCCGCCCGAACTCGCCGAGCAGCTGCAGCGGCTGATGGCGTCGATGGGCGGCAAGCGCCACCGCAGCTTCAAGGCCTGGCTCGAGAGCCGCAGCGACGTGACGATCGTCAGCCCCGGCAAGAAGAAGAAGGGCAAGTCGGGGCGGCTGGACTTCCAGCACTGGGTGTGGCGCGAGAAGGACGACTACGGTCCGGCCAAGACCAGCTACTGCGAGGCCGCGGTCTACGAGTTCGCCGACCGCGAGGTGGCGCTGGTCATCGAGATGCCGCTCGAGAGCGAGAAGCACGACAAGCCGAAGAGCAAGTGGACGACCCTCATCGATCGCATCGTCGCCAGCGGGCGCGAGATCGATCCCGACTCCGCGGCAGCCGACAGCGACCAGAAGCGCGACAAGTACGCGGACACGCCGGCGAAGCAGGAGGCGTTGGCGGCGGCGAAGAAGAACATCCAGGGCCTGCAGGGCTGGGACTACTTCACGCAGCCGAACTACATCGTGCTCTACTCGTGGGACTTCGAGAAGCCCGACCAGCGCGGCAAGGCGAAGAAGGACGCGATCTACTATGCGTCGCGACTGGAGAAGATGCGCGAGCTGTACATCGCCAACTACCCGCTCGACGCCACCGGCACGAAGGCGATCCTGCCCGACCCGAAGTCGATCCCGGACATCGAGGGCGCCACGACCGGCGGGCCGCCGACCACGAAGCCTGCCGAGGCGGCTGCGGCCGAGGGCGAGGGCGAGGAGCCGCCGGCGGAGAAGCTCGGCGTGCAGCCGTACTCGGTTTTCCGCCTGTGCGCGACCTACGACCAGTTCATGAAGTACGGCCAGTCACCGCCAGGCGTCGTCGGCTGGTTCTCGCCGGCCAGCAAGGAACTGGTCGTGTTCCTCGGCGGCGACCAGATGATGGGCACCGGGGCCACCGAGACCGTGACCTACCACGAGGGCTGGCACCAGTACGCCGACTTCTACTTCCATCACCCCGAGACCAAGCGGCACGGCGAGCTGCACCGCTGGTTCGACGAGGGGCACGGCGACTACTTCGGCTCGTTCCGCTGGGGCCAGTCCGGCTGGAAGTACGTCGGCTCGAAGATGCGCTACGAGGACGTCAAGCAGATGGTGCGCGCCGGCGACTACGTGCCGTGGAAGGAGCTCGTGCACTGGGATCGGCGGCGCTTCTACTCGCAGCGGGCGCCCTACTACTACGCGCAGGCCTTCTCGATGATCGACTTCCTGCGCCGGGGCGAGAAATCGAAGGGTTGGCAGCCGCGTTGGGGGGAGGCGCTCGACCTCTACCGCAAGGTGATGCTCGTGCACGGCGACAGCAAGCGGGCGTCCGACACGGCGTTCCTCAAGTTCACCGACGAGGACTGGAAGGCGATCGAGGACGCGTGGAAGGCCTGGGTGGGCGGGCCACAGTTCCTCAGCGGCAAGTGAGCCGCGCTCACCGGCCGCCGGCGTCCCGGGCGGCGGCCAGGTCGGCGAGCAGGCGTTCGGCCGCCAGTTTCTCGGCGGCGCGCTTCGTGCGGCCGGCGCCCTCCGCGCGGCGGCCGTCCTCGAGCCGCGCGACGACCCGGAACTCCTGCTCGTGCTGCAGGCCGGTGGTCGCCAGCAGTTCGTAGCGCGGTTGCCCCAGCTTGTGGTGCTGGCACCAGTGCAGCAGCGCCGTCTTGCTGTCCTTGGCCGTCTCGTCGGCGCCGGTGGTGTCGATCGTCTTCGGCAGCACGTGGCGGCGCACGAACGCCTTCGCCGCCGTGACACCGCCGTCGATCAGGATCGCGCCGATCACCGCTTCGACGAGGTCGGCGAGGATCCGTTCGCTGCTGCGCTCCGCCGCGCGCAGGCCCTTGCCGGACAGCAGCTGGTCGTGCAGCAGGAGCCGGCGACCGACCGCCGCCAGCGGGCCGCGGCTGACGATCCGGGTCCGGGTCTCGGTCAGCGCGCCTTCGGCGACTTCGGGATGGGACCGGTAGAGCCAGTCGGCGCTGGCGAAGTTCAGGAACGCGTCGCCGAGGAACTCGAGGCGCTCGTAGCTCTTCCTGCCTTCGTTGCCCGTCGACGCGTGCGTCAGCGCGCGGTCGAGCAGCGACAGGTCCTCGAACCGGTGGCCGAGCCGCTGCTGGAGTTCCAGCAGCGAACGGCGGCGGGCGGCCAGTTGCAGCGGCGTGCTCTCGGACATGGCGGGCGGGCCCAGCGTTCTAGCAAATGCCGCCCGCCTTGCCGCGTCGTTCCCGGTCCTGGGCCGCCGGGAGCGGCATCAGGCCCCGAAACCCCAGCCGTCCGGCGCGGCGGCCGGCAGCGCCGCGGCGCGAGCGGCGACGCGGTCGACTTCGTCCCGGTCGCCCCCGACCACGGTGGCGTGGCCGAGCTTGCGGCCCGGCCGCGGCGCCTTGCCGTAGGCGTGCAGGTGCAGGCCGGGCAACGCCAGCAGGTCCGGGCGGGCCGGCAAGGCGCCGATCAGGTTGACCATGGTCGCCACCCCGCCGCCGGCCATCGCCGTGCTGCCGAGCGGCAGACCGAGCACCGCGCGCAGGTGGTTCTCGAACTGCGAGCAGACGCTGCCCTCGATGGTCCAGTGGCCGGAGTTGTGCACGCGCGGCGCCATCTCGTTGGCGAGCAGGGTCTCGCCGCGCAGGAACAGCTCGATCGCCAGCACGCCCGCGTAGTCGAGGTGGGCGAGCACGGCGCGTACGAACTGCTCGGCCTGCCGGACCGCCGCGGCGGGCACGGCGGGCGCCGGGGCGCGGCTGCGCCGCAGGATGCCGCCGTGGTGTTCGTTCTCGACCAGGGGATAGACCGCGACCTCGCCGGTGCGGCTGCGGGCGGCCAGCACGGAGAGTTCGCGGTCGAACGGGACGAACTGCTCGACGATCAGCCCGCCGCCGCCGGCCGGATCGAGTGCGTTCCAGGCGGCGTCGACGTCGGCCGGCGTGGCGGCCGCACCGAGACGGACCTGGCCCCGGCCGTCGTAGCCGAGGCGGCGGGTCTTGACGATGCACGGCGTGCCGACGGCGGCGACCGCCGCGTGCAGCCGTTCGCGGCTGTCGGCGGCGCGGTGCGGCGCCACGGCCATGCCGAGGGCCTCGAACAGCTGCTTCTCGCGCAGGCGATCCTGGCCGATCGCCAGGGCCTGCGGCGTGGGGGCGACGACGACGTGCTCGGCGAGCCAGTCGGTCGCCGCCAGCGGCACGTTCTCGAACTCGAACGTCACCAGCCGCACGCCCTGCACCAGCCGCCGCAGCGCCTCCGGATCGTCGTAGGCGCCGACGACCAGTTCGCCGGCGTGGCCGGCCACCGCGTCGGGCGCCGGGTCGAGGCTGCGGCAGCGCAGGCCGAGCGGCAGCCCCGCCAGCGCCAGCATGCGGGCCAGCTGCCCGCCGCCGAGGATGCCGATGTCCATCAGCGGCCGCCGCGGCGCGGATCGCGCGCGGCCAGCACGTCGGCGGTGACGCGCTGGCGGCGGGCCGTCAGCGCGTCGCGCACCGCGGGGTCGTGGGTGCCGAGGATCGCCGCGGCGAGCAGCGCGGCGTTGATCGCACCCGCCTTGCCGATCGCCAGCGTGCCGACCGGGACACCGCCCGGCATCTGCACGATCGACAGCAGGGCGTCGAGCCCGCGCAGGGCTCCCGTCTCGATCGGCACGCCCAGCACCGGCAGCACCGTCTTGCTGGCGGCCATGCCCGGCAGGTGCGCCGCGCCGCCGGCGCCGGCGATCAGCACGCGCAGGCCGCGGGTCGCCGCGCCGCCGGCGTAGTCCATCAGCCAGTCCGGCGTGCGATGAGCCGATACGATCGCGCACTCATGGGCGATGCCGAGCTCGTCCAGGGTCGCGCTGCAGTGCTGCATCGTCTCCCAGTCCGACTGCGAGCCCATGATCACGCCGACCAGCGGCGGCGATGGCGGCGAGGAGGGGGTGTCCATGTGCGGACCTGTAGGTTGCCGCGCCGCTCCGCCGAGGCAAGCGCGCTCCGGCTTCCCCGCCCCGCGGCGGCGTCAGACCGACTCGCGGCTGCGTTCGTTGCGCTTGCGGTCGGACTCCCTCAGGTGGGCCTTGCGCAGCCGCACCGCCTTGGCGGTGATCTCGACCAGTTCGTCCTCGCCGACGTACTCGAGCGCGTCCTCGACGTTGAACGCCCGCGGCGGCGGCAGCTTGACGAACGTCTCCTTGGTCGAGCTGCGGATGTTGGTCGCCTTCTTCTCGCGCACGACGTTGACGACCAGGTCGTTGTCCTTGCAGTGCTCGCCGACCAGCATGCCTTCGTAGACCTCGGCGCCCTCGGGCACGAAGAACGCGCCGCGGTCGCGCAGGCCGTCGAGGGCGTAGAAGGTGGTCTGGCCCTGCGCCATCGAAACCAGCACGCCGGCCGTGCGCTCCTCGATCGCGCCGCGGTACGGCCCGTAGCCGTGGAACACGTGGTGCATCGTCGCCTGGCCAGCCGTGGCGTTGAGCAGGCGGCTGCGCACGCCGATCAGGCCGCGCGCCGGCACCGTGAACTCGAGCCGCGTGAAGGTGCCCTTGCGGTCCATCTTCAGCAGCTCGGCCTTGCGCGTGCCGAGGATCTCGATCACCTTGCCGACGGCGTCGGCCGGGGCGTCGACGGTCAGGTACTCGATGGGCTCCTGCTTCTCGCCGTCGACGTCGCGGAACAGCACCTGGGGCTTCGCGACCGCGAACTCGTAGCCCTCGCGGCGCATCGTCTCGAGCAGGAAGCCGAGGTGCATGACGCCGCGGCCGGACAGCTTGAACGAGTCGGCGGTGTCGCCCGGCTCGACGCGCAGGGCCACGTTGACGCGCAGCTCCTTCTCCAGGCGTTCGCGCAGGTGGCGGGACGTCATGAACTTGCCGCCGTCGCGGCCGGCGAACGGCGAATCGTTGACGCGCATCACGATCGTCATCGTCGGCTCGTCGATGGCGATCACCGGCATCGCCTCGGGGCGGTCGAGCGCCGCGACGGTGTCGCCGATCTGGATGTCCTCGACGCCGTAGATGCCGCACAGGTCGCCGGCCTCGACCTCCTTGGCCTCCTCGCGCGACAGGCCGACGAAGCGATAGACGCCGCGCACCGTCACTTCCTTCTGGGCGCCGCTGCGCGACAGGTGCACGACCCGCTCGTTCTGGCGCATGCGGCCGCGGTGCACGCGGCCGATGGCGATCCGGCCGACGTAGTCGCTCCAGTCGAGCGTCGTGACCCGGAACTGCAGCGGCTGGTCGGGGTCGTCCTTCGGGGCCGGGATGTGGGCGAGGATCGCCTCGAACAGGGTCTGCAGGTTCTTGCCCTCGCCGCCCTGGCGGGCCGCGGCGAGGTCGGTCGTCATCCAGCCCTGCCGCCCGGAGCCGTAGAAGACCGGGAACTCGAGCGCCTGCTCGTCGGCGTCGAGGTCGATGAACAGGTCGAAGACCTCGTTGACGACCTCCTGCGGGCGCGCGTCCGGCTTGTCGATCTTGTTGACGACGACGATCGGCTTCAGGTGGTGGGAGAAGGCCTTCTGCAGCACGAACCGGGTCTGCGGCATCGGCCCCTCGGCGGCGTCGACGAGCAGCAGCACGCCGTCGGCCATCGACAGCACGCGCTCGACCTCGCCGCCGAAGTCGGCGTGGCCGGGCGTGTCGATGATGTTGATGCGCGTGCCGCGGTAGGTCACGACCGTGTTCTTGGCCAGGATCGTGATGCCGCGCTCCTTCTCCAGCTCGTTGCTGTCCATCACGCACTCGCCGACCGCCTGGTTGTCGCGGAAGGTGCCGGTCTGGCGCAGCAGCCCGTCGACCAGCGTGGTCTTGCCGTGGTCGACGTGGGCGATGATCGCGACGTTGCGGATGTTCTGGGCCATGGAGCTCGGGGCGCGCGGCGGCGGGGCCGCCAATTCGGGCGAAGGATTGTCGCGATCGCCGTCGGCAGGTCAACTCCACCGCCGGGCCGCGGCGGGCCGGCGGGCGCGGGCTGGATCCGCGCCGCCGTTTGCCTGGCCTGCCGGCCGAGGTTCCGGGCCGCATGGCCCGGCGGACGATTGCCCCAGCAAGCAACCGGCGCGTCCGGGCTTCACCATCGGCGACGGCTTCCGCCTGGGCATCGGCTTCGCGCTGGCGAGCGCGCTGGTGGCGCTGCTGTCGACCCTGGTCTGGGTGTTCGTGCTGGCCGGTTCGCTGGGGTTCGCCGCCGCCCGCGGGGCCTGATCGGGCCCGCGGCCGGTGTGTTCCCGGCGGTTGCCCCGGCGGCACGGGGCGCGGTGCCCCCGCCTCAGGGCAGCGGGAACCCCAGCCCCCGCAGCTCATGCGCCAGCCGTAGCAGCGGCAGGCCCTCGATCGCGGTGTGGTCGGCGCCGTCGATGCGCTCGAACAGCGTGATGCCCAGCCCTTCGACCTTGTAGCTGCCGGCGCAGTCGAACGGCTGCTCGGCGGCGACGTAGCGCGCGATCGCCTCGCGCGACAGCGCCCGCATCCACAGACGGGCCGCATCGACGAACTCCACGACGCCACCGGGGTGCACGATGGCGACCGCGGTCAGCAGCTCGTGGTCGCGGCCCTGCAGGTGCTCGAGCTGGGCCACGGCCTTCGCGGCGCTGCCGGGCTTGTCGAGCACGGCGCCGTCGACCGCGACGGCCTGGTCGCTGCCGATCACGACGGCGCCCGGTCGGCCAGCGGCGACCGCCTGCGCCTTGCGCCGGGCGAGTTCCCGGACGATGGTCGCGGGAGCCCCTCCAGCCCGCTTGACGACGTCCTCGTCGACGCCCGGCGCCACCGCCTCGAACGGCAGGCCGAACCGCTGCAGCAGGGCGCGGCGGTAGGGGGAGGTGCTGGCCAGCAGCAACGGCGCCATCGGCGCCAGGATACGGCGCCGGGCCCGGCCGGGGAGACCGTGCCGGACCGCTGCGTCCGAAGCTGGCGAAATCTCGAAGGCCCGCCCACATTCTCCCCTGGAGCACCGGGCCGAGGCTGCCCGTCAGCGAACCATGAAGACCTTCCGTCTCCTCGCCTGCAGCGCCCTCGCGCTGTCCGCCGTCACCGCCCAGGACACGAAGCGCCCGCCCAAGGCGGTGCGCGTCGACTACGCGATGGTCACGCGGTTGTTCGGCACCGATCCGACCGTGCCGGCCGTCGACAACCCGCCGACGCCGGCGAAGGTCGCGCTCGGCAAGCTGCTCTACCACGAACAGGGCCTGTCGAAGAACGGCAACCTCAGCTGCGCCTCCTGCCACGACCTGGCCACCTACGGCGTCGACAACAAGCGCGTGTCGCCCGGCAGCGACGGCCGTGACGGCGACCGCAACACCCCCTCGACCTACAATTCGTTCCGCCAGTTCGCGCAGTTCTGGGACGGTCGCGCCAAGACCGTCGAGGAGCAGGCGACGGCGCCGGTGCTGAACCCCGTGGAGCACGGCCTCGTCGACGAGGCGGAGCTGGTCGCCCGGCTGCAGCAGAAGCCCGAGCTCGTGGCCGGCTTCAAGGCGGCCTTCCCCGACGCGGCCGAGCCGGTGACGGTCGCGAACTTCCAGCTCGCGGTCGGCGCCTTCGAACGCACGCTGGTGACCAAGTCGCGCTTCGACGCCTACCTCGACGGCGACCAGAAGGCGCTCACGAACGAGGAGAAGCAGGGGCTGAACGACTTCATGCAGGTCGGTTGCATCACCTGCCACACGACGCGCCTGCTCGGCGGCCACATGTTCCAGAAGTCGGGACTGGTGGCGCCGTACCCGAGCGACGACCTCGGTCGCGCGAAGGTCACCGGCCAGGAGTTCGACAAGCACTTCTTCAAGGTGCCGCCGCTGGTGAACGTCGAGAAGACGGCGCCGTACTACCACGACGGCAAGGTGGCGACGCTCGAGGAGGCCGTCGTCAAGATGGCCAAGCTGCAGCTCGGCCGCGACCTGACGCCGGAGCAGACGGCGTCGATCGTCGCGTTTCTGAAGACGCTGACCGGCTCGCTGCCCGAGGAGTTCGCGCCGAAGAAGGGGCAGTAGCCGAAAGCTCGCGGGGGCGGGTTGCATCGCCAGCGACCTGCTCCATCATGGCGGCATGAGCGAGCTGCTGGTCGAGAGCGCCGACCCGGTGCGGGTCCTGACCCTGCACCGGCCGGAGCGCCTGAATGCGGTCACCGAGCCGCTCTACCGGCGCCTCGCCGCCGAGCTCGAGGCGGCAGCCGCCGACCCGGCGGTGCGCGCGGTCGTGTTGGCCGGCGCCGGGCGCGCCTTCTGCGTCGGCGCCGACCTGCAGGCGCACGCCGCCAGCGCGCGCGGCGACGACGACAAGCGCCGCTACGCCCAGCTCGGCCAGGATGCCGCCGCGGCGATCCTGCGCTGCGACAAGCCGGTGGTCGGCGCGGTGCACGGCCACGCGATCGGCGCCGGGCTCGAACTCGCGCTGGCCTGCGACCTCACCGTGGTCGCCGAGGACGCCAAGCTGCGGTTCCCCGAACTGGGACTGGGTACGTTCGTCGGCGGCGGCACGACGGTGACGCTGGTCGAGCGGGTCGGCATGACCCGGGCCAAGGAACTGCTGCTGCTCGGCCGCTTCTTCTCCGGCCGCGACGCCGCCGCCTGGGGGCTCTGCAACGAGGCGGCGCCGGCCGACGCGGTGCCGGAGCGGGCGCGCTCCCTGGCCGCCGAGGCGGCCGCGATGGCGCCGCGCTCGGTGGCCTGGTGCAAGCGCCTGCTGCGCGAGGCGCGTGAGCGCACCTTGGCCGAGGCCCTGGCCGCCGAGGCCGAGGCCCTGGCCGGGTGCCTGGGCACCGAGGACTGGCACGAGGGCCTCGCCGCCTTCCGCGAGCGGCGGCCGCCGCGGTTCACCGGTGGCTGACCTGCACGCGGTCCTCGACCGGATGTTCCGGCCACGCGGCGTCGCGATCGTCGGCGCCTCCGCGGAACCCCAGAAGCGCGGCTACCAGGCGGTCGCGGCGCTGCGGCAGGCAGCCTTTGCCGGCGCGATCCACCCGATCAACCCCAAGGGCGGCGAACTGCTCGGCCTGCCGGTGCTGCCGTCGGTGGCGGCGATTCCCGGCGAGGTCGACCTGGCCCTGGTGTGCACGCCGGCCGCGACCGTGCCGCGCGTGCTCGACGAGTGCGCTGCGCGTGGCATCGCCGGCGCCGTCGTGCTGGCGCTCGGCTTCCGCGAGGTCGGCCCCGAGGGCGAGGCGCTGGAGGCGGCGATGCGCGAGGTGGTGCGGCGCACGGGCATCCGCGTCGTCGGCCCCAACACGTCCGGCATCCTCAATCCGCACCGCGGACTCAACCTGATCGGCGTGCCGGACGTCCCGGCCGGTCGCCTGGCACTGCTGTCGCAGTCGGGCAACGTCTCGCTGCAGATCATGATCGAGTCGATGCGCCGCTCGCGCATCGGCTTCTCCCAGGTCATCGGTGTCGGCAACGAGACCGACCTGCGGTTCGACGAGTACCTGGACTACCTCGGCGACGAGCCGAACACGGCGGCGATCGCCATGCACGTCGAGGGTTTCCGCGCCGGCCGCGCGTTCCTCGAGGTGGCCGAACGCGTGGCGGCGAAGAAGCCGGTGATCCTGCTGAAGGGCGGGCAGACGGTGCGCGGCAAGGTGGCGGCGCGTTCGCACACCGGCGCGCTGGCGGGCTCGTTCCCGGTGTTCCGGGCCGGCCTGCGCCGGGCCGGCGTCATCCTGGTGCGGCGCTCCGACGAGCTGTTCCACACCGCCGAGACGCTGGCCACGCAGCCGGCGCGCGGCGGCTACCGCGGGGTCGCCGTGGTGACCGACGGCGGCGGTCACGGCACGCTGGCGGTCGACGCGCTGCTGCGGCAGGGCGCCCAGCTGGCCGACTTCGCCGCGGCGACGACGGCGACGCTGCAGGCGCTGCTGGCCACCCGCGAGCCGCCTGGCAATCCGGTCGACCTCGCCGGTCGCGCCGACGCCGACCCGATGGTGTTCGCGCGCTGCGTCGAAGCGGTGATGCAGGAGGACCATGTCGGCACGGTGCTCGTCGTGGGCCTGTTCGGCGGCTACCACCGGCGCTTCGCCGCCGAACTGCTCGCCCGCGAGGTGGCGGCCGCCTCGGCGCTGGTCGAGTGCGCCCGCCGGCATCGCCGGGCGTTGATCGTGCACAGCCTCTACGCCGACTCGCCGAGCGAGCCGCTCGACGTGCTGCGCGCTGCCGGCTTCCCGGTCGTGCGTTCGCTCGAGGTGGCGGCACGCTGCGCCAGCGCCTGCCACCAGCGCGGCGTGATGCTCAGCCAGCGCCGCGGCACGCCGCCGCCGGTGCCGCAGGCCTGGGGCGGCCTGTCGGCGGTGCGCCAGCAGGAACGCCGGGTGCTGCTCGAGACCGAAGCGCGCGAACTCGTCGGCGGCTACGGGGTCAAGTTCGTGCCGGCGACGCTGTGCCGCACGCCCGAGGCGGCCGAGGCGGCCGTGGCCGCGCACGGCGGCATCGCGGCGCTGAAGGTGGTCGCCGGCGCCGTCTCGCACAAGACCGACGCCGGTGGCGTCCGTCTCGGCGTGCGGACCGCGGACGCCCGCGCCGCCTTCGCCGCGATCGAGGCCAGCGTGAGGTCGTGGTGCGCCACCCGGGGCCAGTCCCCCGACCTGCGCGGCGTGCTGGTGTCGCCGATGCTGCCCCGGCCCACCGCCGAACTGATCGTCGGCTGCCGGCGCGATCCGCACTATGGCGGCGTGCTGGTCGTCGGACTCGGCGGCACGGCCGTGGAGGTGTTGCGCGACGTGACGTTGCGGCTCCTGCCGGTGACGCGCGACGACGCCCGGCAGATGCTCAACGAGATCAAGGGCGCCCGTCTGCTGCGCGGCCACCGCGGCGCGCCGCCGGTCGACCGCGAAGCTCTGGTGGCCGCGATCCTGGCCGTTGCCGACTGCGCCCGCAGCAATCCCGAGGTCGTCGAGCTCGAGGTCAACCCGTTGTTCGCCTATGAGCACGGCTGCGTCGCCGTCGACGTGCGGGCGATGCTCTGAAGCGCCGGGGCGGCGATCACGCGTCGGCCGCGGCCTTGGCCAGCATCCGGGCGTAGGCGCCGCGGCGCGCCACCAGCTCGGTGTGGGAGCCGGACTCGACGATGCGGCCCTGCTCCATGACCAGGATGCGGTCGGCGTCGCGCACCGTCGACAGCCGATGGGCGACGACCAGCGCCGTGCGGCCGCGCAGGGCGACCCGCAGCGCCTGCTGCAGGCGCGCCTCCGACTCGCTGTCGATGCTGGCCGTCGCCTCGTCGAGCACCAGCACGTCCGGCTCGGTGACCAGGGCGCGCGCGAACGCCAGCAGCTGGCGCTCGCCCTGCGAGAAGGTGCTGCCGCGTTCCTCGACCGGCGCGCGCAGGCCCTGCGGCAGGCGGCGCACGAAGTCGGCGGCGCCCACGGTCTCCAGCGCCGTCCAGACGCGCGCCTCGTCGATGGTGGGGTCGAACAGCCGCACGTTGTCGAGCACCGTGCCGGTGAACAGGAACAGATCCTGGGCGACGAACGCGATCCTGGCGCGCAGCGACGCGAGATCGAGTTCGCGCACGTCGTCGCCGTCGAGGCGCACCGCTCCGGCCGTGACGTCGCGCAACCGGGCGAGCAACGCCAGCAGCGTCGTCTTGCCGGCGCCCGTCGGCCCGACGATGGCGATCGTCTGGCCCGGCTCGGCCTGGAACGACACCTCGTGCAGCACCGGCGTCGCCGGGTCGTAGGCGAAGCCCACGCGATCGAACTCGACGCGCGCGGCGCCGCGCCGGGGACTGGGCCGCCGACGGCCGTCGGGCGGCGGGAAGCGGGGGGCGTCGAGCAGGTGGAACACGCGCTCGGCGCTGGCGAAGGCCGCCTGCAGCACGTTGTACTTCTCGCCCAGCTCCCGGACGGGCGCCGTCAACAGGGCGTAGTAGAGCCAGAACTGCACGAACTGGCCGGGTTGCAGGGTGCCGGCGAGCACCGCCGTGCCGCCGAACCACAACAGCCCGATCGTCGTCGCGCGCAGCGCCAGATCGACCAGCGAGAAGAACACCGAGAAGTGCAGCACGGTGTCGAGCCACGCGGCGGTGGTCGCCTGGTTGCGCTCGGCGTAACGCTGCAGCACGGCGGTCTCCTTGCCGTAGGCGCGGGTCGTGCGCACGCCGCCGATCAGCTCGGTCGTGTAGGCGTTCTGCAGCGCCAGCCGGCCGCGAACGGCCCGGTAGGCGCGCTGGGCGTTGCGGCGGAACAGCACGCTGATCGCGATCACGACCGGCGTCGTGGCGACGGTGAACAGCGCCAGGGGCAGGTCGAGGAAGAACAGCACGACCAGCACGCCGCCGATCTTCAGCAGGTCGAACACCGACTGCAGCACGCCGGTGGCGATCAGTTCGTTGAGGTTCTCGACGTCGCTGGTGACGCGGGTCGTCAGCTTGCCGGCCGGATTCCGTTCGTGGAAGGACAGCCCGACGCCGAGCAGGTGGTCGAACAGATGGCGGCGGACGTCGCGGATCACGCGTTGCCCGTTCCACGCCGTCAGCAGGCCGTAGGCGTAGCCGAGCAACGCGCCGCCGACGGTGACGGCGAGGAAGCCGGCGCCATACCAGGCGAGTTCGCGCAGCCGGTCGCCGCGATCGGCGTCCGGCGCCCGCATCGGCCCGTCGATCGCGTGCCGCAGCAGCCAGGGGCCGAGCAGTTCGAGCACGAACGACGCCGCCAGCAGGCCGAGGCAGCCGGCGAAGCCGCGGCGGTAGGGGCGCACGAACGGCCACAGGCGGGCCAGGAAGCCGAACTGGATCCGGCCCTCGATGGCGTCGTCCTGGTACGGGTCGGTCATGACCCCGCCTCCGGCAGGCTCTCGAGGGCGGCGGCCTCGTGCTGGCGGCGGAACGCCTGCGCGTAGAGGCCGCCGAGCGCCATCAGCCGGCGGTGGTCGCCCTGCTCGACCACCCGGCCCTGGTCGAGCACCAGGATCTGGTCGGCGTCGGCCAGCACCGACAGGCGGTGCGAGGCGACCAACAGCGTGCGTCCGCGGCGCTGGCGTTCCAGCCCGCCGAGGATGCGGCGCTCGGTCAGGGGGTCGACGGCCGACAGGGTGTCGTCGAGCAGCAGGCCCGGCCGCTCGCTGAGCAGGGCGCGCGCCAGCGACACGCGCTGGCGCTGGCCGCCCGACAGGGTGACGCCGCGTTCGCCGACGATGGTCTGCAGGCCGTCGCGGAACTGCGGCAGGTCCTGGTCGAGCGCCGCGGCCGCGACCGCCGCGTCCAGGCCGACCGCCGGCTCGGCGCCGGCGAAGCCGACGTTGGCGGCGACGGTGTCGCTGAACAGGAACGGCTCCTGCGGCGCCAGCGCGAACAGCGCGCGCAGCGCCGACGGGCGCAGGTCGAGCACGTCGTGGCCGTCGACGAACACGGTGCCGCGCGGCGGATCGTAGAAGCGCATCAGCAGCGCCAGCAGCGTGGACTTGCCGCTGCCGACCGGTCCGGCGAGGCCGAGCTTCTGGCCGGGCGCCAGCGCGAAGGAGACGTCGCGCAGCGCCGGCCGATCGCCGCCCGGGTAGGTGAACGACAGCCCCTGCACGCGCAGGCCGCCGGACAGCGGCGGCGCGTCGCCGCTGCCCGGCTCGGGCGCCACCTCGAACAGCTCCTCGATGCGGATGCCGGCGGCGTAGGCGCGCGGCATCGTCGCCAGCGTCCAGCCGAGGATCTCCAGCGGCAAGGTCAGCAAGGCGAGGTAGCCGGTGAACTGGAACAGCTGCCCCACGGTGAGCGCGCCGTCGACGACCTGATGGCCGCCGACCAGCAGCACGCCGAGCATCACGACGCCGCTGGTCGAGTGCGACATGGCGTGCAGCAGCGACCGCAGCCGCACGAGCCGCAGGTTCGCCAGCAGGTAGCGGCGGTTGCGGGTCGCCATCGCCGCCCGTTCGCGGTCGACGATGCCGAACTGCTGCACCACGCGGATGCCGGCGAAGTCCTCCTGGGCCCGCTGCGAGATCTCGCCGATCGCCTCCTGCGACTTCTTGCTCCAGCGGTGCAGTCGGGGCATCAGCACCCGCATGCCGGCGAACAGCACCCCGAACACGGCCACCGCCGCGAGCGTGACGGGCACGTCCATGCTGGCCATCAGCCAGCCGCCGGCCGGCAGCAGGCACAGGGTGCTGCCGCCGTGCAGCAACAGCGGCCCCATGACGAAGCGCACCAGTTCGACGTCCTGGGTCAGGCGGCTGTGCAGGTCGCCGCTGCGCGAGCGATCGAACCACGCGATCGGCAGCCGCTGCAGGTGGGCGACGAGGTCCTGCTTGAGCTGTCGCTCGACCAGTCGCGAGGCGTCGATCAGGGTCTTGCGCGACACGTAGCGGCTGCCGGACTCGAGCAGCGCCAGCACCAGCAGCAGCCAGCAGGTTCGTTCCAGGACCTCGACCGGGCCGCCGGCCTGCAGGTGGTCGAGTGCATCGCCGAGCAGCCGCGGCATCCACAGCGAGACGGCGGCGTGCACCGGCACGAAGAACATGCCGACGAACACGAGCCCGAGGTGGCGGCGCAGCAGGGCGGCCGGTCGGCCGAAGGCGCGCGCGATCGATCGATGCCAGGACAAGGGCCGCAGCATCGAGCCTGTGCGCCCCTGTTGCAAACCTCGACGGCAGGGCGCCGTCGTCGCCGCAGATCCCGTTCCGGGACGGCGCCGCCCGATCGGCACCATGCGACCGGGGCCCTCTGCCGATAACCCGCCGGAATCCGGTCGGAGCGGGCGCTCCGCAGGAGAGCACGACCATGCATGCATCTCGTTGGCGGCGGCAGGGTGGCTTCACGCTGGTGGAAGTGACCTTCGCCTTCCTGATCCTGGTGGTCTGCGCGACCGTGCTGATCAACCATCTGTCCGTCAACTACAAGACGACGGCGACCGAGCGCGACCGGGTGTTCGCGTACACCAAGGCGCAGGCGATCCTGTCCGAGATCCAGGGCTTCGTCGACCGCGGCCAGGTCGACGCGGCGGTCGACCTCGACGTGCTCGACGACGGCGTCGTCAACCGCACGGCGCTGACGATCCAGACCCAGGCCGACGGCTCCCTGGTGCCGCCCGACCACGTGCTCTCGGGCAACTTCCAGCGCAACGGCCAGTGGATGTGGTCGCGGCGCATCACGGTGCAGCCGTTCGTCGGCCTCAACAACCGCAACGTGCGCTACGTGACCGTGCGCATCTTCAAGAAGGACGCGCACGGCACCGATCGTCCGATCGCCGACCTGTCGGCGGTGATCAACTCGGCAGGCAGCGCCTTCCCGACCACGCAGGTGTTCGACATCTACCTGCTGGCGGTCGAGAACATCCCCGGCTGGTGGGTGTTCATGGACTCGATCAAGCCGTTCGTCGAATCGATGATCACGGACCTCGAGAACCGCAACCCGGGCCTGGTGTTCCGCACGCACTGGATCACCAAGGCCAGCTTCGGACGCAACGCCTCCTACCGGCCCTACACCAACGACGACACCGACAGCCACGCAGCGATCCCCGATACCTACCACTACCCGGGTCGCATGCCGGCCGGCAATGCGTCGACGTACTACTACGTGCCCGACAACATGCGGGGTCGCATCAACGTCGACGGCGTCGAGCGCAACGGCTACGACGCGAACGTCAACCCGCACCCGTACGCGCTGGCGGACTTCTTCAACCACGGCATGCGCTATCCCGACGAGCTGGCGCTGTGGCAGGCCAGGGTGGCCGCGATCGAAGCACGGGAACAGGCGATCGCCGCGGCGACCGCGGCGGGCACCCCGCCGCCGCCCGCACTGGAGGACATGTCCAAGGAGCCGACGCTACGGCTCCTGCTCGAGGACCTGTACAGCAACCCGGATCGGTACCGCAATGCACTGATGATCAACCTGCACGGCGAGCTGCTGCCGATGCCGGCGCTGCGGAACTACAGCGATGCCGCCAAGGAGCCGGTCGGCCACCCGAACGTGCGCGTGGTCACGCACCCGGAGGAGCTGCGGACGCGGAACAACGACGCCGGCAACACCGACCCGCTGCGGCTGCGCATCTACGCCTACCGCACGAACGCGCGCGAGGTCGCGACGCCGGTGCGCATGAGCGAGCCGATGGTCGTCGAGGTCATGGGCGTGGACCTCACCGACCCCTCGCAGCCCAAGCGCCTGGCAGCGAACGTGCAGCTGCAGAACGTGCCGGGCGGCGTCCCCGTCGGCGGCAGCTCGAACTACGCGACGGCATGGGCGACCGCCGACCACGTCGACGATTCGCCGCCGTCGGGCGGCATGTACTACGAGGCCGAGTTCGTCGACCCCGGCGTGGCCGGAGCGGAGCGCTTCACGCGCATCTACCTCTACGAGACGCCGCTGGTGGCGCCGCCCGTGGTGCAGAGCGGGCTGACCTATGGCCTCGCCAACACCAAGCAGGCGCAACTCTACTGGATGCCGTACGTCCCCAGCCCCGTCAAGCTGGCCAGCGGCGTGCCGAGTTTCGACGTCTGCGACCTGACCACGGCCGGCACCGGGCCGAAGAACACCGCCCGCTGGCGCCTCACGCTGCAACCCGGGGTGCTGACGAACTCGATGTTCGTCGACAACAGCGGCAACCACTACAACCCGACCGGTGACGTCGTGCTGCAGGTGCGCACCCGCATCGCCAGCGGCCTGGCCGCCGGGGACGACACCTGGCAGCAGGGCGGCCGCACCTTCCCGACGCCGGTGCAGCCCGACAACCTGTCGGTGACCTACGCCTGGTGGACAGACAGCGCGCAGGACGTGCCCTTCACCGAGCGGGCGCAGTTCAACGGCGACCCGCGCCACCTGCCGTACAAGGACTGCTTCCACGGCGGCAACGACTTCCCGAACAGCTACAACTGGTTCCACGACGCGCTGAACAACAGCAGCGAGAACGCGCGCGCCGACTTCACGAGCCTGAACACCGCGAACCTCTACAACCGCTGGAGCGCGGCGATGTCGTGCGACGTGCCGCGATACTTCCAGCTGCTGCGCGAGGGCATCACCCGCAGCGCGATCGTCTACACGACGCTGACCGGCTACTCGTACTACTACCTGGGCATCGGCCAGGACATCGGCTACGACTCGGCGAACGGCTACGCCAACTCGATTCCCAGCGAACTGGCGCCACACGGTGCCCCGGGCTCGACGGGCTTCATCAACACCATCACCGGCGCGCGGCGCTACGCGCGTGCTGCCGGCGCCAACTACTGGTGGGGCATGCCGTGGCTCGGCGAGCTCTATCCGGACGCTTCGGCGGCGGCCTGGTTCGACATGACGGGGGGTACGCCGCGCGGCAATCTCGCTGCAGGTACCGGCTCGGGGCAGTTCTACCAGGGCACCGTCAACAGCGTCTACGCCAGCAGCAACCGCACCGCCTTCGGCACGACGCAGAACAACTACCACCAGCGCACGGCCGACAACGGCTGCACGGCGTTCTTCAACATCGGCACTTCCTCGTCGTCGTTCCACCACACCAGCAGCAGTGGCAACGGCAGCCTGACGGCCGTCGGCCAGGAGCTGGCGAACAACTACGGCATGGCGATGCCGTCGGGGGCGCCGATCACGCGCCCGTTCGGCCTCAACTGGAGCGGCGGCACCGGCGAACACTGGAGCTACACGCCGTACACCAGCCGCTACTCGGGTTCGCTCTACCGGACCTACTACACGCACGCCTCGGGCATCGGCTCGGGCCTGGTCAAGCTGGTGGACTCGGGCAACACCAGCGCCGCCTACGTGGTCGTCAACGGCATCAGCAACGCGGTCGACAACGGCACCACGTTCATCGCCAAGTTCGCCGTGCTGTCGCTGGTGCACTCGTTCTTCGAGGCCGGCAGCACGACCAACACGCTGCGCATCCCGCAGCTGGCGCGGCTCGAGATCGAGTCGCCGACCGACATCACCGAGCTGCTCGCCCCATCGGTGATCGACGTGCAGTACTCGGTCGACTGGACGCGCTGGGACGGCGGGCCGTACGCCGCAACGGGCTCCTACAGCGAGGACGAGTCGCAGCTCGAGTACGTGCTGATGTACTCGAACGACGGTGGCGCACACTGGTACCACATGCAGGACGACTCGCCGGCGACGCCCGGGGAACGTCCGGCGAGCACCTACCTGCTGCCCGACAGCGGGGCCGGAACCGAGACCTACTCGTGGAGCGTGCCGTCGGCGGTGTTCCCGCAGGGCAGCTACCTGCTGCGCATCGACTGCTACCGGCAGGGGGCGCAGGTGCACTACTCGTTCCACAAGACCAAGATCTTCATCCAGCGCTGAGGCACGAGCCATGGAACGAAACGAAGAACACGGCGGCGGCTTCACCCTGGTGGAGCTGCTGGTGGCCTCGACGCTGCTGATCGGCATGGTGCTGGCAGTCACGCAGCTGTCGTTGTCGGGCGCCGACGCCCAGGAGTACGCGGCGCGCCTGAATCGCGTCACGGAACTGAACCAGGACGTCGTCGACCGCATGCGCCTCGAACTGGTGTCGAGCGTGCGCCAGTTCGGCAACGACCCCGAGGGCAACGGCAACCTCGCCGTGCTCGACCTGGCGGGCGTCCCGCCGCCGCTGGCGGGCTCGCGGCTGCCAAGCATCAGCCCCGGCGAGGTGATCCGGCGCGACACGGCGGCGATGCAGATCACCGGCAACTCGCTGTTCTTCACCAAGCTGGCGTGGACCGATCGCTTCGTGTGCAGCAGCGGCAACGACTACCTCGTCGACGTCTACCGGTGGATCTACTACTACCTGACCCCGGCCGATGGTGGCCCGACCGCAGGGCGACCGACCGGTCTCAACCTGGTGCGCATAATGAGCGAGCCGCTGGCCGATGCGGCCTCGGTCGATCGCATCACCGATGCCGACGACCAGGTCGAGGTGCTGCAGCACCTGCAGGCGGCGACGCCGGACGCCGACGGCGTGCGCCACGACCCGTGCGACGTGGTGTGGCGCCGCGGCGGCGATCCGACCGAGGTTGGAACGTTCCGGCAGATCGACCCCTCGAGCGGCAAGCTCGAGGACGACCCGATCTCCGGGCGGCCGGATCCCTGGCGGATCCTGCGGGCGGATGGCAGCGGGCGTGGTCTCTTGTCCTACCGGCACCACTCGGTGGCGACCATCCACGCGCCGGCCAACTACGGCGTCGGTCGCTACGGCATCGCCACCCTGCTGGGCAGCGGTTTCCCGCACGGGTTCGAGGTGCAGGTGGTGGGGCCCAGCTCGGCGCGCTCGATCCTGCTGCACCTCGTCGTCGTCAGCACCAACCGCCGCGGCCGGCCCGCCTGGAGCGACATGCAGGTGGTGGTCGACGGGCGCGATCTCTGAACGGGCGCCCGCCGCGCCGCCGCCCCGGCCGACGGGCCAAGGGCGGCGCCTGGGCCCGACCCGTCGGCACGGTGGGCGGCAGGGGGGCGGGGCCATTGATCGGCGGGCACGCCATCCCTACACTGCTCCGCCCCGCAGGTTCCCCCAAGCCCCAGCCGCACCCCATGGACCAGAGCCTCCCGCAGGAGCTCGTCAAGCAGATCGGCGGTTCGTTCCGCCTGACCACGCTGTTGCAGAAGCGCGTGCGCGAACTCGTCCGCGGCCAGAAGCCCCTGTTCGAGACCCGCGAGCGCAACTACATCAAGATCGCGAGCGAGGAGCTGCGCCGCGGTCTGATCGAGCTGGTGCCCGACGAGGAGCAGTCGGGGCCGACGCGCCTCGAAGTCTGAGTCGGGCGGGCGTCGACCCGAGCCGCCGCGACCCGTCGCGGCCGCAGGCGCTGCCTTCGGCTAGCCCTGCCGCCGCTCGGCCTCGATCGCCTCGATGGCCTGCAGCAGTTCGTCGGGCGAGCGCGCGGCGGTCCGGTGGGTCGAACCGACGTCGAGGTAGGCAACGGGCGTCGCCTCGACGGCGAAGCCGCTGCGAGCGAGCAGGATCGGATCGTGCCGGGGATCCAGCATCTGGACGATCCGCGACGGCACGTAGGTCGACAGGGCGGTGCGGCGCAGTTCGACCGACGCCGCGGCATCACGATCGCCGACGATGGTGATGAACAGCGGCTCGTAGAAGATCAGGTCGACGGCCCGGCCGTAGCCGGCCACGTAGTAGCCGTACTCCTTGTAGTCGAGCGCGAACGCCTCCAGGGTGGCGATGGCCTCCTGGTAGAACTCCGGGCGGCGCGACAGGTAGGACAGCCGGACCAGGGACTCGGCCATCGTCGCGTTGTCGAGGATCGACCGGTTGCGCCGGCGCATCGACCCCTTGTTGCCGGGATCGTGCAGGATGTCGAAGAACCCGCCGCTCGGCGACTTGTGCCGGGCGATGCAGCGTTCGGCGATGGCCTCGGCCGGCAGCAGCAGGTCGGAGTCGCCGGTGTTCTGGGCGGCGTCGATCAGGGCGCGGATCAGCAACGCCTGGTCGGCGAGCATACCGGGCAGGTGGTAGGTGCCGTCCCAGTAGTGGAACACGTCCTGACCGTCGTAGAGGTGTTCGAGCAGGAAGCGCAGCGTCTGCATCGCCTGCTCCCGCCACTGCGGTCGCGACAGCACCGCGGCCGCCTTCAGCAGGCTCGACACCGCCAAGGCGTTGGCGTTGCAGTAGACGGTGCGGTCGAGGCTCGGCGGCTGGCGCAGGGCGCGTCCGGCCCGGTCGCAGACGAAGTAGTCCTGGTCGCCGTCCTGGCTGCCCGCGAACGCGCCCGTCGTCGGGTCGCGCATCGTCGCCAGCATCCAGCCGGCGATGCCCTCGGCGGCGCGGCCGTAGGCGTCGCGACCGAACAGCTGGTAGCCCTCGAGGTAGGCCCTCAGCACCAGGGCGTTCTGGTCGAGCAGCTTCTCGTAGTTGGGGCTGTGCCAGTCCGGCGTGCGCGAGTAGCGGAAGAAGCCGCCCTCGACGTCGTCGTGCAGCGGGCTCTCCATCATCCGGTCGAGCGTGCGCACCACGACCTCGCGCATGCGCTCGTCGTTGCGCTTGCTGACCTGCACCAGCGCGAAGTCGATCGCCTCGGGATGGGGGAACTTGCTGGTGGTGCCGAAGCCGCCGTGGCGCGGGTCGAACTTGTCGTAGATGGCGTCGACGATGTCGTCGACCATCTCCCGGCGCAGCCTGGTGCGCGGCGCCGGGGAGCGTTCGTCCCGGTGCGACCACAGTTCGCGCAGCCCGCGCTGGATGTCGCCCTTGCGCTTCTGCCACGCCGTGCGCACGCGCTCCAGCTGGCGGCGCAACTGGTCGGCGGTCAGGTAGTTCTCGTGGGCGATCAACTCGCCATCCGGGGTCAGCCAGGCGATCGTCGGCCAGGCGCCCGTGCCGTAGCGCTGGTTGACGTCCGGACGTCGTTCGGCGTCGACGTGCACGGGCACGAAGCCCTCGTCGACCAGGGCGACGACCTGGGGATCGGTGAAGCTCCGGGCCATCAGTTCCCGGCAGTACTGGCACCACGGTGCGGTCAGCACCATCAGCACCGGACGATCCGCCGCCGCCGCCTGCTGCAGCGTTGCGGGTTCGAAGTGCTGCCAACGGATGCTGTCGCTCATGGCCGGAGGGTTGGTTCGAAGGACGGAAGCCGTCGGAGGAATCGGGGCCGCTGCCCGCGCTCGCCGCCTCGCCGATGGGCCGATCGCCGGCCCGCGGCGGATGCGGCAGGCTCAGCGAGGCCCGGTCGGCGGCGCGTCCTCGCCGTCGGGCGGTGCGGGCGGCAGGAACGCGCCGAGGCCCTCGACCGTCGGCTGGCGCACCTCGACGCGCGGCTTCGTGGTCGGCGGTGCCGGCGTGAAGGGCACCCGCGGGACGTCGGCCCACAGTTCCTCCAGGGCGTAGTAGGCGCGGGCCTCGGGCAGGAACAGATGCACGACCACGTCGTCGAAGTCGAGCAGGACCCAGTTCGACTCCTCGGTCTCGAGTCCGCCGGTGTTGCGCCGGCGGCGCCCGCGGGTGGCCTTGCTCTCGAGGTCGAGTTCCTTCGCCAGCGCCTGGCCCTGCCGGGTGCTCTGCACCGTGGCGATCACGAAGTAGTCGGCGATCACCAGCGGACCGGACACGTCGAGCACGACGATGTCCTTGGCCTGCTTCTCGTCGAGACGCTGGGCGATCGCCAGGGCGGTCTGGCGCGTTGCCTGGTCGGGGGTGTTCGTGGGACGCGGGGAACGCTCGGGGGCGGAGGTGGTCAACTCTGGCTTCTCGGGGCGCGGGGATGGACGCACGACGCCGGAAGGATAGCCGACGCCCCTGGCGGCGTAAGCCCCCATGCCGCGCCGCGTCCACCTGTCGCCCGGGCCGCGCCCCCGCCGTCGGGGCGCGTCGGTCCCCGCCTCACCACCTCACGCGAACAGCGGCAGCGCGATCAGGGATGCGATCGTCATCAGCTTCATCAGGATGTTGATCGACGGGCCGGCCGTGTCCTTGAACGGATCGCCGACGGTGTCGCCGGTGACGGCGGCCTTGTGGGTCTCGCTGCCCTTGCCGCCCAGGTGGCCGGCCTCGATGTACTTCTTGGCGTTGTCCCAGGCACCGCCGGCATTGGCCATGAACAGCGCCATCATGACGCCGGCCACCGTCGCGCCGCCGAGCAGGCCGCCCACGGCCGCCTTGCCGAAGACCATGCCCATGGCGATCGGGGCGAACACCGCCAGCAGGCCGGGCGCCGCCATCTGGCGCAGCGCGCCCTGGGTGGAGATCGCCACGCAGCGGGCGTAGTCGGCCTCGCCGCCGGTGCCGTCCTTGAGGCCGGGGATCTCGCGGAACTGGCGCCGGACCTCCTCGACCATCGCGTTCGCCGCCTTGCCGACCGCCTTCATCGCCATCGAGCTGAACACGAACGGCAGCATGGCGCCGATCAGCATGCCCATGACGACGTTGGCGTTGTCGAGGCTCAGCGACAGGACCTCGCCGACCTTCGCGGCCTCCTTCGCGGCCTCGACCTTGTAGGCCGAGAACAGGGCGAGCGCGGTCAACGCCGCGGAGCCGATCGCGAAGCCCTTGCCGATCGCGGCGGTGGTGTTGCCGGTGGCGTCCAGGGAGTCGGTGCGCTTGCGCACCTCGGGCGGCTGGTGCGACATCTCCGCCAGGCCGCCGGCGTTGTCGGCCACCGGACCATAGGCATCGACGCCCAGCGAGATGCCGAGCGTGCTCAGCATGCCGACCGCGGCGACGCAGATGCCGTACATGCCGGCCAGCGCGTTGCAGAGGTAGATCGCGATCGCCAGCAGCAGCGTCGGGATCCAGGTCGAGGCCATGCCGGTGGCGAGGCCATAGATGATGTTGGTCGCCGCGCCGGTCTGCGACTGCTGGGCGATCGTCTGCGCCGGCGCCATCTTCTCCGAGGTGTAGTACTCGGTGACCTTGCCGATCAACACGCCGACCACGAGGCCGATCACCATCGACAGGTAGACGCTCCAGTGGCTGGCCGTCGCGGTGGCGCCGATCGCCATCAGCGGCCGCGGCTGCATCACCATCGTCACCACGGCGCCGCCGAGGACCAGGAACACCGAGGCGGCGATCAGGCCGCCGAACAGGGCCGCCGACAGCTTGCTCTCGTCGTCGGCCTTGACGCGGAAGGTGCCGAGGAAGCTGGCGACGATGCCGATGGCGGCCAGCACGATCGGGTAGAGCAGCAGGTTCGTCAGCGCATCCGACTGGGCGTCGGGCGACAGGCCGGTGGGCACCAGCGACCAGCCGATGATCGACGTCGAGATGATCGCGCCGACGTAGCTCTCGAACAGGTCGGCCCCCATGCCGGCCACGTCGCCGACGTTGTCGCCGACGTTGTCGGCGATCACCGCCGGGTTGCGCGGGTCGTCCTCGGGGATGCCGGCCTCGACCTTGCCGACCAGGTCGCCGCCGACGTCGGCGGCCTTGGTGTAGATGCCGCCGCCGACGCGCGCGAACAGCGCGATCGAACTGGCGCCGAAGCTGAAGCCCAGCACGTAGTTGGCGAAGTTCGTCGACGAGTCGCGGTAGATCAGCATCAGCAGGGTGATGCCGACCAGGCCGAGGCCGACGACCGTCATCCCCATGACGGTGCCCGACTTGAAGGCGATGTCGAGGGCGGCGCCCAGGCTGGTCTTCGCCGCCTGGGTGGTGCGGACCGCCGCCCGCGTCGCGCAGTACATGCCGAAGTAGCCGGCGGAGCCCGACGCCGTGGCGCCGAGCAGGAACGCGACCGCCGTCTTCCAGCCGAGGTACTGCTCCTCCTTGCCGAGCCACAGCAGCACGAACACGACGGCGACGAAGATCGCCAGGACCTTGTACTCGGCGTGCAGGAACGCGCGGCCGCCTTGCTGGACCGCCAGGGCGATCTTCTGCATGCGCTCGTCACCCTGGTCCCGCAGCATGATCTGGCGGAAGACGTGGATGGCGAAGGCGATGCCGGCGCCGGCGATGGCGAGGGAGAGGAGGTTCCAGAAGACGTACATGGGGAGCGTGCTCGCCGGGGAGCGAAACACCCGGCGCTCGAAAAAGGGGGCAGCACGATAGCCGCCGGGGGGCTCGGCGGGCAAGCGACGAGTCGGCGATGGGCAGCCTGGGTCGGCCGGCGCCGCACCTGCTGCCGGGCGGCGGCGGGGGGCGCGTGGGGGCGCTCGGCCTCAGCCGTCGGCGGGATCGCGGCCGCTGGCTGCGGCCGGTGGCGCCGGGACCTCGGTCGCCGCCGGGGACGCCGGCGGCGCGACCGCCGCGGCCGGTTCCCCGATCTCCCCGATCGGCCGGCGCGGCTGGACGAAGATCTCGCCGGGCCGCTGCTGCCGTTGGCGTTGGCGTCGCCGCCGCCACAGCCAGAGCCACGTCGCCGCCACGACGGCACCGCCGATCACGGCCCACAGGATCCCGCGCTCGAGGCGCTGCACGGTTTCGGCGACCCGCTGGATGAAGGCCGCGCTGTGGAAGCCGATCCAGGTCAGCAACGGCACCATCAGCGCGATGCCGAGGCCGTCGAGCAGCAGGAAGCGCCGCCACGGCATCTTCATCGTGCCGGCGGTGAAGAAGGCGACGACGCGCAGGCCGGCGAGGAAGCGCGAGATCACGATCACCATGTCGCCGCGCCGGCGGAACCAGCGGTCGAAGCTGGCCAGCCGCTGCCTGGTCACCACCAGGCGCAACCAGCGCAGCCGCAGCAGGCGCACGCCGAACACCCGCCCGAGCACGAACGGCAGCAGGTCGCTGACCAGGATCGCGCCGGCGCACCAGGCCATCATCACCGGCAGGCTGGCCTTCGCCGACGTGGCGCAGAGGTAGCCGGCCGCGAGCAGCACGATCTCCTCGGGCAGCGGCAGGCCGATGCCGCACAGCAGGAACAGCAGCGCGACCCCCAGGTAGGGATACTCGGCGATGGTGGCGACGATCTGGTCGAACATCGCCGGGTCACCGCAGATGCGCCCACAGGGCCGCGAAGCGTTCGTCCGCCTGCACGGCCGCGAGGTCGACGGCGCGGTCGCCGTCGAGCCAGCGCCGCACTTCCAGGAGCCGCTGGCGCCATTCGCCGGCCAGCGCGCGATCGCGCACGTCGAAGCTGCGCTCGATGGCCGTGTCCAGCACGGCCATGGCCTGCCGCCGATCGCCTGCCGCCAGCAGCCCCGCCGCCAGCTTCGGCGCCAGGAACGTGCGCGCCTCCCGCACCGCCGGGCTGCCGCGGAGCTGCTCTGCCGCCGCGAGGTAGTGGTCGGCCAGCGCCGCCGGGCCGCCGCTGGCGCGCAGCCGTTCGCCGAGGGCGGGTTGCTGCAGCACGGCGACCTCCGGCAGGAAGGCCATCGTCAGCAGGAGGTCGGCCTCGCGGGTGCCGGCGGTGGCCCGCGCCCCCTCGAGCCAGGCCAGCGCGACCTGCAGCCGCTGCCAGGCATCCCCGCCCGGGTCGGTCGCATCGGCCGGTGCGGGCGCCAGGGCCAGCCGGAAGGCGAACACCGTGTGGCCGTCCGTCCAGGCCGGCATCAGTTCGAGCAGCTGGCGGGCGCGGGCGAAGTACTCGGCGTCGTCGCCGGTGCGCCCGGCCTCCTCGAGCGAACTCCAGACGAACGGCAGCATCGCCGGCCGCACGAACGCCGCGGCCAGCTCCTGCCCGACCGCGGGCTGTGGCGGCGCGGCGACCCAGGCCAGCGCCATGCACCCGGCGGCGGCGACCATCGGCAGCGGGTGTCTCGTCATCGCCCTGGCCTCCGGCGCAGCAGCATGGCGACGATCATGGCCAGCGACCCCGCCGCGAGGGAAGGGAGCCACGCCGAGAACGGCACCGTGGCCCCGACCCAATGCCCGCGCAGCAGCGCCCGCACCGCCGCGTCGGCGGGGCCGGCGCCGCCGACCGTCTGCACGAACAGCAGGCCGAAGGCCGCCGTCAGCGCGGTCGGCAAGGCGGCGTGCGCGCCGCACAGCAGGGCCACCGCCAGGGCGACGAAGCTCGGCAGCAGCCAGACCACGGCCGCGGTGGTCCCGTTCCAGGCCGCGGAGCGCTCCGCCGCCTCGACGGCGGTGACGCTGCCGGGCCCGAACAGCAGGGGCACGGTGCCGCCGGCATGGGTGAGTTCCAGCGTCTGCACCGGCCGCGGCGGCGCGGCGATCCGCACGTGCTGCCGCGACTCGGCGAGGGTGGCGGTCCCGATGCGTTCGCCGTCGCAGCGCACCTCCACGGTGGCGGGCTCGAAGGCGCCGGTCGGCGGCCCCGCCAGCGGGCGCAGGTGCACTTCGCGCAGCCGGCGGCCGCCGAGCGCGAAGGTGAGCGGCGGCTGCCCCGCGGCGAGCAGGGGGCGCGGCGGCGACGGCAGCTCGACGACGACCACGGCCCTGGCGGGGGCGCCGAGCCAGCGGGCGAACACGGTGGCGAGCGGCAGGGTCAGCACGAACTGCGCCAGCAGGGCGCCGGCGACCGCGGCGCCGCAGCCGCGCAGGGGACCTCGCTGCAGGCGGGCGACCAGGTCGGCGCCCTGCCGGCGCGCGGCGACCAGCGGCCAGAACGCCGCCGCCCGCGCCGCGCAGGCCGCGGCGGCCACCAGGAGCGGCAGGTGCAACCACGGGGTCCGGGCTCCCGGCGCGTCGGCGAGTCCGGGCAGCGGCACGGCCAGCATCGCCTGCAGCAGCACCGCCAGGCCCGCCGCCGCCAGCGTCGGCAGCCAGGCGGCGGCCAGGCAGGCGCGGCAGCAGAGGGCCAACGGTCGCCGCCAGGCGCGGCCGATCATCGCTCCGCCTCCGGGCGCGTGCCGTCGGCCAGCTGGCGGAACAGGGCGAACAGGTGCCGGCGCTGCGGTTCGACGGCCAGTACTTCGCCGCCGAGTTCCCGCGCGGTCGCGGCGAGGCGGTCCATGGCGGTGGCGTCGAGACCGCGCACGACCAGCGATCGTGCCTCGGTGCCGAGCAGCGTGGCCAACGGCCCGCGCGCGCGCAGCTTGCCGCCCTGCAGCACCAGCACCTCGTCGCAGATCTCCTCGACCTCGAGCAGGTGGTGCGAGGCCATCAGCACGGTGCCGCCGGCCGCCGCCCGTTCGCGCAGGATCTGCATGACGACGGCGCTGCCGAACGGGTCGAGCCCGGCGGTCGGCTCGTCGAGCAGCAGCACCTCGGGTTCGCCCAGCAGCGCGGCGGCCAGCGCGAGGCGCCGCTGCATGCCGGTGCTGAAGGTGCGCACGCGGCGGCGCCCGGCGTGCCGCAGGTCGAGCCGCTCGAGCCAGCGCGCCGCGCGCGCGTCGGATTCGGCGTTCGGCAGGTCCAACTCGGCGCCCACGTAGGCGAGGAACTCGGGCGCCGACAGCACGTCGAGCGGCAGCGGGCCCTCCGGCTGGAACGCGACCAGGCGGCGCAGCGCCCGCGCGGTGGGCGGCAGGTCGAGCACCGTGGCGGTGCCGCCGGTCGGCGCCTGCAGGCCGGCGAGCACGCGCAGCAGCGTGGTCTTGCCGGAGCCGTTCGGCCCCAGCACGCCGACGATGCGTCCCCGCGGGACGTCGAGATCGAGCGGCTGCAGCGCCGGGACCGCGGCCCTCTTGCCGCGGCCGGCGAACGTCACCGCCAGCTGGCGAGCCGAGATGGCGGTTGCCATGCCGGGCGGGATGGTATCCTGCGCCGCCTGCCTTTCCTCGTCGCGCCTCCTGGCGTGCGGAGCTTCGGTTGAGCGGTTACCTGCGCTTGTCGGATGGTCGGATCGTGCCGGTGCAGAACGGCCTCGTCATCGGCCGCGTCGCCGGCTGCGACGTCGTCGTCGACGACGGCAAGGCCTCGCGGCGCCATGCGCGCCTCGTCGTCGAGGGCGGCGTGGTCGAGGTCGAAGACCTCGGCTCCAGCAACGGCACGCTGCTCAACGGCAAGCCGGTGACCCGCCGCGTGCTGCGGCCCGGGGACACGGTGCGGATCGGCAAGACCGAACTCGTCTACGTCGACGGGGCGCCGCCGGGCGCGGCGCCCGCTGCCAGGCCGGCGGCGGCCGCTCTCGGCGACGAGGACGATCTGTTCGCGGCGCCGCCGACCGCGGCGACCGAGCCACCCGCCAAGGCGCCGCCCGCGCCCCCGCCCGCGGTTCCCTTGCCGCCGCGACCAGCCGTTCCGCCGCCGGCGCCGCCCGTTCCGCCTGCCGCGCCGGCAGGAGCCGCCGCGCCGCCGCCGCCGCCGCCGCCGCGGCAGGTCGTCGAGTTCGAGGACGAGGTGGTCGAGGTCCGCCGCGCGGCCGCGCCCACGCCAGCCGCCGGTGCCCGTGCCGCGGCCGGCGAACCGCAGGTGAAGGCCGCGTCGCGCCTGCTGCAGTACCACAAGACCGAGGCGGCCGGCGGCCTGCTCGCCGACGACCTCGGCCAGATGAGCGGTGGCATGCGTTCCCTCCTCTACGGCGCCGTGCTGCTGCTGGCCGCCGGCGTCGTCTACGCGATCGTGCACCTGGTGCGCTGACGCGGGTCCTCAATCCGCCGGCGCGCCACGGCCGTCCGTCCGGCCGGCGAACCGCTGCCCGTGGAGGCGCCGCCACACCGCCAGCAGCCGGGCCGCGGCTTCCGGCCACGCGAACTGCTGCGCCCGCGCCCGCCGCCTGCTGCCACCGCCGTCGTCGACCGCGGTGGCGAGGATCGCCGCCGCCCACGCGGCGCTGTCGTCGGTCGGCAGCAGCACGCCGGTGCCGCCCAGGACTTCGGGCAGCGCGCCGGCGTCGCTGGCGAGCACCGGCCGGCCGTGCGCGAGTCCTTCGAGCGCGCACAGACCGAAGCCCTCGTGCCGCGAGGGCACGACGACCGCGCGCGCGTGCTGGTAGAGCGCCGGCAGTTCGTCGTCGTCGACGGCGCCGAACCAGCGCACGCCCGGCACCCGGGCGAGTTCGAGGCCGCGCCCGGCGTCGCGGCCGGCAAGCCACAGCTCCGGTCGCTGCGCGGCCGGCAGCGAGGCGAGGGCGCGCACGACCACGTCGAGGTTCTTGCGCGCCTCGAGGTGGCCGACGTGCAGCAGGTAGCCTTGCGGCGGCAGCGGCCGCCGCGGCGCGGTTGCGGCACAGGCCAGCGGCAGCTCGACGCCATTGGGCACCACGATCGGCGGCGACAGGCCAGGAGCGAGTGCTTCGAGCCGCCGCGCCGTCCAGGCGCTGGGGGTGACCACTGCATCGGCGCGGCGCAGGGCGCGGCGCAGCACCGCGCGCGCCAGCCAGCGCGGCCAGCGCGACAGGCCTTCGGCGGCGCGCGTGTCGTGCACCAAGAGGCAGGTGGGCAGCAGCGTGCGCGGCAGCGGCAGGAAGCCGTGGTCGAGCACGGTGGCGCCGAGGTGGTCGAGCGCCGCCGGCAGCAGACGCCGTTCGGCGCGCGCCCGCTCCAGGGTCGGCCCCGGCGGAATCGCGATCGGCCGCCACGCCACACCGTCGTCGCCCGGCGGCGCGAACGTCTCGCCATGCAGCACGGTGATGCGCTCGCCGGGCGCCAGCAGGCGGCCGGCGGCGGCGACCAGCGCGAGGAGGCGCCGGTTGGCGCCCGAGGGCGGGCCGAGCAGCCAGCCGGCGACGGCGACGTGCAGCTTCATCGCCGGTGCAGCGCCGTGTGCACGGCGCGCCAGCGCGCCGCCGTGTCGGCGGCGGGGAAGGCAGCCGCGCGGGCCGGTCCGGCGGCGGCCAGGACGGCGCGCAGGTCGGGGTCGAGCACGCGCAACAGGCCCCGGGCGATCGCGGCCGGATCGCGTGGATCGACGTAGATGGCCGCGTCGCCCGCGAGCTCGCGCAACGGCGGCAGGTCGCTGCAGACGACCGGGGCGCCGGCCTGCAACGCCTCGAGCACGGGCAGGCCGAAGCCCTCGAACAGCGACGCCTGCACCAGGGCGGTGCAGCGCAGCAGCCACCGCCGCTTCTCGGCTTCGTCGACGTACGCGTCCGGCGGGCCCAGGAACCGCAGCGGCGGCAGGTCGGGCCTGCGGGCGGCGGCGAGGGCATGGGCGGCGAGGGTGCGCTGCCGGTTCTTGCGCGGACGGTCGTCGCCGAGCACCAGCAGCGGACCGTCGCGCGGCGGCCGCGGCGCGGCCGGCAGCGGCGGCAGGCCGTGCGGCACGACGTGCAGGCGCTCGGGATCGCGCAGCAGCGGGCGGGCGGCCGCGGCGGTGAACTGGGACGGCGCCAGCACCGCCGCGGCCGACCGCAGCGCCAGCCAGGTCGCCAGGCGGCGCCGCAGCGGCGTGCGTTCGACGGGATCGGCGGCGCGCCAGGGCAGGTCGTGCACGGTCGCGATCGTCGGGCACGGCGCCGCCAGCGGCACCGCGGCGACGGGGCTGTGCAGCACGTCGGCGCGCAGGCGGCGCAGCAGCTGCGGCAGCGTCCGCTGCCGCGACCATGCCCCGGCCGGGGCGGCGACGGCGTTCACGCCGTCGAGCCGCGGATCCTCGGCGGCCGGCGGCAGCAGCAGGTCGAGGTCGCCGCCGAACGCCGCCGCATAGGCCGCGAGGCCGTGCAGGAAGGCGCGGCCGACGCCGGTGATCGGGCCGTCGCCGAGGCAGATGCCGTCGAACACCACCTTCATCCGGCTGCCTCGCGGTAGATCGCCGCGTGCGCGGCGGCGCAGTCGCGCCAGCGGAACGCGGCGGCGCGGCGCCGGCCGGCGGCGCGCCGGCGTTCGGCCAGGGCGCGGTCGCCCAGCAGGCGAGCGATGCCGGCGGCGAGCGCCCCGGCGTCGTGCGGCGCCACCAGTTCCAGCGCGCCGTCGCCGAGTTCCTGCATCGGCGCCGTGTCGCAGGCGACGACCGGCACCCCGAGCTGCATCGCTTCGAGCGGGGGGAAGCCGAAGCCCTCCCACAGCGAGGGGTAGACCAGGAGGTCGGCGGCGTGCAGCAGCGCGAACACGGCGGCATCGTCGGCGTCGGTGCGCCAGTGCACGAGCCCTTCGGCGACCGCGGCGCGAAGCTCGGCGACGATCGGTCCGCAGGCCCAGCCGACGTGGCCCAGGACCACCAGCAGCGGGCGGGGTGGCGGCAGCAGGCGAACGGCCGCGAGCAGCGTGCGGTGGTCCTTGCGCGGTTCGATCGTGCCCAGGCACAGGACGTAGCGGCGGCCGCCGAACGGGTGACCGGCCGGCGCCGGGGGCGGCACGTGGTCGGCGCCGAACGGCACCACGTGCGGCGCCGGCGCCGCCGGCGCGAACGCGCGCACGTCGGCGGCGGTCGCCCGCGACGGCACGACGACGGCGGTCGCCGCCGCCAGCGCCGCGCGCGTGCGTTCGCGCAGCACCGCGGCGTTGGCGCCGTGCCAGGCCGGGTCGCGCACGAACGCGAGGTCGTGCACGGTCAGCACGGCCGCCGCGCGCGAAAGCGGCGGCTGCACGAAGTCCGTCCAGTGGAACACGGGCACACGTCCCGCCAGGCGGTCGGCGCCGAGGCCGAGGCGCGCCAGCCACGGCAGGCTGCGGCCGGCGATCGGCAGCCGGTGCAGCCGCGCGCCCGTGGGCACGGCGACGGGGCGCCGTGCCGCGGCGAGGCTGTGGGCGAACAGGTGCACGGCCAGGTCGTCGCGCGCCGCCAGCGCCGCGGCCAGTTCGCGCACCGCGCGGCCGATGCCGGCGCACGACAGCAGCGCGGGACGGTAGTCGAGGGCGATCGGCAGGAGCACGGCAGGGCGTCGCGAGCGCGCCGGCGCTCGGACGCTGGCGACGGTATCCTCCTTCCGTTCCGGCTCCGCATGCAACGCCGCATCGTTCCGATCCTCCTGCTCGGGCTCGTCGTCGCGGCGGCGATCGGCTACCGATTCGGCCGGGGCGCGGAACCGGCGCCGCACCCGCCGGGCCTGCGCGGCGCCTTCCCGCCGCCGGATCCACGGCCGTGGCAGGACGACGATCGGGTGCCCGTTGGCGTCGAGGCCGGGCCCGGTCTGCAGGTGCACGTCGCCGTGCGCGCCGATGCGGTGTTCGTGCCGCCGCCGGTGGAGCGGGTGCGGGGGCTGCTCGCGGGGAGCGGGGTCCGGCTGCCGGCGGTGCCGCTGGCCGGGGAAGGGGCCGGCTTCGCCGCGGAGCGGCCGCGCGACGGCGTGGCGATGGTCGAAGTCGCGCTACCGGATGGCCGACGCCTGCTGCGGCAGGTGGCGCTCGCCGCCGAGGGCGTGGCCGAGTGCCTGGTCGGCGCCCGGGTGACCGTGCACGGTCGCATCGTCGCGGCGCAGGACCTGCCGCGGCGCGAGGCGTGGGTGTGGCTCGGCGAGATCGACGCCGACGGCCGCCGCGTCGAAGCGCGGACGGACGCCACCGGGGCGTTCGAGCTCGACACCCCGGCGGGCGCGGGGGTGCCGTTCGTCATCGGCGCCGCGGAATGCGCGTCGCAGTGGCGCGCCGTCGAGGTGGCGCCGCCCGGCCTCGAACTGGCCGCCGTGCTGGCTCCGGCGCCGTCGCTCGAGGTGCAGCTGGCGGCGGCCGTCGACGGCATCGCTGCGGCGCGGGTGTTCGTGCTGCCCGACGGGCCGGTCAGCACGGGCCTCGCGGCCTACCCGTTCTTCGTGCAGGCTCTCGACGACGGCTTCCCGGTCGACGACAACGGCCGCGCCCGCGTGCCCGATCTGCCGGCGGACGTCCAGGTGGCCGTCGTCGTGCGGCATGCGCTCCTGCCGGCGGTCGCGCCGCACGCCGTGGTGGTGCGCGATCGGCCGCAGCGCGCCGTCGTGCCGCTGCAGTTCGCGGCCTCGGCCTTCCGCCTGCGAGTGGTCGATCCGGCCGGCGCGCCGCGGCCGGGCACGGCCGTCTGGTCGCGGCTGCCCGGCCAGGCGCTCGGCGTTCCGGGTTCGGCACGCTTGCTGCCGCCGCAGCTGCCCGTGCGCGGCACCTGCCTCGGCGCGACCGACGCCGACGGCAGGATCGCGATCGGCGCCCTGCCCGCCGCGGATGCGATCGTGTCGCTGCGGGCCGTGGACTGCGCCGGCCTCGACCTGCCGGCGGCGGCGCTAGGAGCGGCGGCGATCGAACTGCCTCCCTGGCAGGGCGGCGAGTGCGCCTTCCGGCTGCTGCCGCCCGCGCCCGGAGTGCCGTGGCGCGCGTCGACCGACCTCGGCGGCGGCGTGCACGCCGCCGTCGAGGCCGACCAGGCGTGGCAGGTGTCGTTCCCGCACCCCGGCCGCTTCACGGTCGTGCTGACGACCCGGCGGGACGGCGAGGTGGTCGGCGCGCGGGAGTACACGGGGTTGGCCGTGACCGGCACCGTCGAACTGCAGGCGCCCACGGCGCCCTGAACGCGCCCGGTCGGCGTTCTCGCCGCGGGACACGCACGAGGCGCCATGGCATCGCCGCCTCGGAGCGGCGGGACGGGCCACACGGCGCGCCGGCCGACCTCGCCCCGGGTCGCGGGGTATCCTCCGTCTGCGTGCCGCGTGTGAGCGCTGCGCGTACCTCGTGTGGCTTCGTTGTGTGGTGGGGGGATCGGGCCCGAGCGGGCCCGGTCCCCACTTTTCTTGGCCGGCGGTGGGGCCGCGGCTACGGTCGGCCCCGCGTGAGCATCCTGCGCGATCCTGTGCACGGCGACATCGAGTTGTCGCGCGACGAGCTGCGGCTGGTCGACACGCTCGAGTTCCAGCGCCTGCGCGGCATCCAGCAGCTCGGCAGCGCGAGCCTGGTCTACCCGGGCGCCACCCACACGCGCTTCGAGCACTCGATCGGCACGCTGCACGTCTGCGACCAGCTGCTCGACGCCTGCAACCGGAACGCGGCGCGCGATCCGGCCGTTTGCCACCGCGTCACCGACGCCGAGCGCCGCGTGCTGCGCGCCGCGGCGCTGCTGCACGACGTCACCCACATTCCCTACGGGCACAACATCGAGGACCAGACCGGGCTGCTGCCACGGCACGACGAGCCGGCGCGCTTCGAGACGGTGCTCGGCGACACCGAGCTCGGCGCCGAACTCGACCGCCAGGGGCTGCGCCAGGACGTGCTTTCGGTGCTGGCCGGCGCGGGCCGCAGCGTGCCGGCGTTCTGGCGCCAGGTCGTCAGCGACACGATCGACGCCGACCTGCTGGACTACCTGCGCCGCGACGCCCACTACACCGGCCTCGAGCTGCGCTACGACCGCCGCGTCGTCGACTACTTCCGCGTCGGCCGCGCCGACGGGCGCATGTTCGTCGACTGCGAGAAGAACGGCATGCTGCGCGAGGACATCGTCAGCGAGCTGCTGCGCGTCCTCGAGTGCCGCTACCACTTCAGCGAGCGCGTCTACTACCACCACGCCAAGGTCGCCGCCGGCGCCCTGCTGTCGCGCATGGTGGAGCTGGCGCTGCGCGCCGGGGCGCTCGCGCCGGGCGAACTGCAGTCGATGACCGACGCGTCGCTGGTGCTGCACCTGGGCCGGCTCGATCTCGGCGAAGCCGAGGCGACGGCGCGCCTGCACCGCTTCGTCGCCCGCTACCGCCGCCGCGCGCTGCCCAAGCGCGTCCTGGTGCTGCCCTACTACCAGAACCACGGCGTGCAGGACGAACTGCTCGCTCGCTTCTTCACGCCCGGCCAGCCGGAGCCGCGGTTCGCCTGGGAGGCGGAGCTGGAGGCCGCGGCGCAGCGCACGTTCGGCCAGCCGGTCGACGTGATCCTCTACTGCCCGAAACGCCGCATGCAGCTCAAGGAGGCGAAGACGCTGGTGCGTTTTCCCGGCGCGGGCGAGCGCACGTTGCCGCTGGATGCGTTCGCCGAGCAGATCCCGCGGCTGCGCGACCTCGCCGACAGCTATCCGCGCACGTGGAAGCTCTACGTCTTCACGTCGCTCGAGGACAAGGCGGCGCGGCGGCGGCTGCAGCAGATGTGCCTCGCGGCGCTGCCGGCGGGCTGCCGGAACGCGCTGGTGCTGTGAACGGCGTCCGTGTTCCGCCGCGTGCCAGCGCCGCGCCCAGCCACCAGCGCGATGGCGCCGACGAACGGCAGGATCTCGGCCGGTGCAGCCGCGGCCGGGTCCGGGTCGGCCTGGCTCACTTCCAGTCGGCGCGGTAGCGGAGGATCAGGTCGCGGCAGCGCCGGTAGACCGCGGCCGTGGCGCGCACGTCGTGGGCGTTGTACTCGGCGATCCGCACGATCTCGCCGCGCTCGTAGGCCGGCGCGACCATCGACCCGTCCATCACCTCCTTCGGGCTCTCGATGCCGAGCGCCCAGCAGACGACGTCGAGCTTGCTCGGGCCGCGCCCGCGCTGCGTCAGCAACTCGAACAGGTCGAGGTGCGGCTGCAGGCCGAACCGCTGCGACATCAGGTCGACGCGCGCGGGGATGCCGTGGATCAGGCTGCGCGCGACCAGGAACGGCACGTCGAAGCCGCGGCCGTTGAACGTCACGACGGTCTCGGCCCGGCTGGCCAGCGCCCAGAACGAACGCAGCAGCGCGGCTTCGCCCATCGGCCGCAGCCAGCGCGGGCAATCGGCGAGCTCGACGCCGTCCGGCGGTACCGCGAGCACGGTCACGTCGTCCTCGCCCGGCTCGGCGTCGCCGTCGCCGATCGCCAGCGACACCACCTTGCCGAAGAACGGCGACATGCCCATCACCGCCTGCGGCTCCATCTCCTTGCGCTGCGCGTTGTCGGCCAGCGCCTCGGCGACCGTCGGCGGCAGTTCGCGGCGGTCGAACGCCGGCACCGTCTCGATGTCGAACACCAGCGTGCGGCAGCACAGGTCCTCGACGGGCGCCAGCGCCGGGTCGACCAGCTGATCGATGTCGAAGCCGTCCGGCGCCTCGCCCGGCGCGATCGCCTTCAGGCGTTCGATCACCAGCTGCGCCTTGCCGTTCCACTCCTTGACGCGGCCGCGCACCTTGACCGGCCCGCGCAGCGGCGCCGCCTTCGTGGCCTCCATCGCGTCCTTCGCGTCGCCCCAGATCTTGGCCTCGATCACGGCGTGCACGTCGGCGAGTTCGACCACCAGGAACGGCTTCTGGTCGCGGGTCTGCAGCTCCTTCCACGAACGGAGCTGCGCGTACACGTCCCAGTCGTGGTCGGCGACCGTCAGCGCGGCGAGGTTCGGGGCCTGCACGACGCGCTGCTTCTGTTCGTCGTGGTTCATCGCGCCTCCGCGAAGTCGCGCAGCCGCGTCACGGCCTGCTGCAGCTCGGGCATCGACACGGCGTAGCTGAGGCGCAGGAAGCCCGGGATCGCGAACGCGCTGCCGGGTACGACGGCGAGCAGGTGGCGTTCGAGCAGCTGTTCCGCCATGGCGACGTCGTCGAGTCCGCGGCGGCGGCCGAGTTCCCGCGCGTCGACCAGCGCGTAGAAGGCGCCCCGCGGCGGCTCGAGCGCCAGCCCGGGCACGCCCGCGAGCGCCTCGAGCAGGAAGGCCCGCCGTTCGCCGAAGGCCTGCATGCGCGCCGCGTGCTCCGCCGGCAGCGGGGTCCGGCAGGCCTCGAGCATCGCCTCCTGGCTGATCGTGCACGGATTGCCGAGCACCTGGCTCTGGATGCGGCTGCAGGCGTCGATCACCGCCTGCGGCGCGGCCAGGAAGCTGGTGCGCCAGCCGGTCATCGTGTGGCTCTTGGTGAAGCCGCTGACGACCATCGTGCGCTCGCGGCCGCCCGGCAGCGTCGCCGGCGAGACGTGCTCGGCGCCGTCGTAGAGCAGGCTGCCGTAGATCTCGTCGGACAGCAGCCAGAGGTCGTGCGCCCTGGCGGCATCGACGATGGCCTGCAACTGGGCGCGCGTCGGCACGGCGCCGGACGGGTTGTTCGGGTAGTTGAGGATCAGGCCGCGGGCCCCGTGCTGGCGCGCGGCGGCGGCGATCGTGTCCGCGTCGTGCACGAAGCCCCGCTCGGGGACCGGCGGCACGACCACCGGCACGCCATCGGCCATCGTGACCAGCGCCGGGTAGGACACCCAGTAGGGGGCCAGGATCAGCACCCGGTCGCCGGGCTCCACGGTGGCGTCGAGCGCCATGTGCAGCGCCGCCTTGGCGCCGGCGCAGACCATGACCTCGGCCGGTCCGTGGTCGAGGCCGAAGGTGGCCCGCAGCCAGTCGGCGCCGGCGGTGCGCAGTTCGGGCAGGCCGGCGGCGGCGGTGTAGCGCGTCTTGCCCTGCTCGATGGCGCGGATGCCGGCCGCGGCGATCGGCCCCGGCGTGGGGAAGTCCGGTTCGCCGGCGCCGAGCGAAACGACGTCGAGGCCGCGCCGTTTCATCGCCGCGGCCCTGGCCGTGATCGCGAGGGTCGCCGACTCCTCGATGCGGCGGGAACGGGCGTTCGGGACGGGGCCGGCCATGCGGCGAGTAGACCTGCCCGCCGCGGCGAAGGCAAACGCGCGCGAGCCGCCGGCCCGGTGCTCGGGCGGGAAGGTCCGACCGCCCGCGGCCGTCGGAGCGCGCTCGCGCTCCTGATGCGAGCTGCGTTCCGCTACGCTCGGTCCCAGATGGTGAAGCCCAAGCAGAAGCGCGGCCGGCGGTGGCTGCGCCGGTTCGCGATCGCCGCCGCCGCAGCCGCGGCGTTCGTGTTCCTGTTCGTCGTCGCGTTCGTCTTCAATCCGTTCGAGGCCTCGCTGCCGGAACTGCGGGACATCGTGCCGCGCGGCGTCAACTTCTTCGCCCGCAAGACGCGCCTCGCCGGCGACTTCGCCGCTTTCCCCGAGCCGCGCTTCTGGGCCGCGTTCAGCGACGCGCGCGCCTACGGCGACGTGATGCAGACCCGTCTGGTGCAGGACTGGAAGCGGCAAGGGCTCGACCGGGCGCTGCAGCAGGCGGCCGAGGCCCTCGAGCAGGTGCGCCGGGACACCGGCGGCTCGATCGACGTGCTGCGCGACCTGCTCGGCCAGGAGGTGATCGTCGCCGGCTACGAACTGGACTACGAGCAGCAGCCGCCGCGACCCCTGGCGGAGCCCTGGTGGTGCTGCTACACGCGCGTGTCGTGGCGCATCCGGGCCGCCGACGGCCTGTTGCGCTTCGGGCTGGTGCAGGACCGGCTGCGGCCGCACGGGATCGACATCGCCGAGGACGGCGACCTGCTGCAGGTGAAGTTGCCGGGCGCGGCGACACCGCTCTACGTCAAGCGGCACCTCGACGCATTGATGATCGGCAACCACCGGCGGCTGCTCGACCAGAGCCAGCGCCTGATCGACGGCGGCCGCGACGAGGAGCCGATCGGCCAGATGCCGGCCTACACCGACGGCGCCCAGCGGCGCATCGACGACTGGGGGCGGCGCAACGCCGTCGACCGGCCCAACGTGCTCGAGTTCGTGGTCGAGCCGAACGCGTTCGACGGCTTCCGCCGGTTCGCCGCCGAGTGGCCGAACCCGCAGAACCGCGACAGCATGAACGAACGCGTCATGGCCAGCTTCCTGAACCTGAAGGGCTGGCAGCAGGTGACCGGCGGGCTGATCTTCGGTCCCGACGGGATCTCGGCGACCGGCCAGGTCGGACTCAACAGCAAGCAGCACACGTCGTTCCAGAGCAGCTTCTATCGGGCCGAGCAGCAGCGCCGTTCGGAGTGGCTCGACCCGTTCCTGGCCATGGTGCCGGAGTCGGCCTGCGCGGCGGCGGCGTTGCGCATGCCCGCCGGCGAGTTCCTCTACGCGATGTTCGACGCGCTCGACCAGGCCGACAAGGACATGATCAACGACAGCATGAAGCGCGCGGTGTTCCAGGGTGCGCCGCTGCAGGACATGCGCGACCTGATCGAGAAGCTGAAGCTGGCGTTCCTGCCCCGCACCGGGTTCGTCTTCCGCCGCAACGTGCCGGACGAGGACCGGGACGAGAAGGGGGAACTCAAGGTGCCGGTCACGGCCCGGTCGCCGATGCCGCAGGTGGCGTGGGTGTTCTGGCTGCGGCCCGGGACGACGCAGCTGGTCGAGGACTTCGTGGCGATGCTGCGCGCCCACTTCCAGACGTTCTGGTTCCGTCGCGTCTACTACCTGAAGGTGCCGCACGCGAACGGCACCTTCGCCGAGCCGGTGAGCGAGTTCACCAATCCGCAGATCCCGGCCACCGGGGCGATCGCGATGATCGTCTTCCGCGACTTCTTCGTGGTCTCCAACTCCGGTCCGTTCGTGCGCGACATCCTGCGGACGCGGTATCCCGCGCTGTCGGGGGTGCGCTCGATGCGTTCGCTGCCCGAGTTCGAGGCATTCGAGGCCAACATGCCGGCGGAGCTGAACGGCGTCGTGTGGCTGCGCGGCGAGACGCTGGTGCCGGTGCTCGACGACTACCTGCAGTTCGCCGAGTCGGCCAGCACGACGCCGGATCCGGACTGGCTGCGGCAGAGCCGGCCGGCCGCCGAGGAGCAGGTGCGCCGCACGCGCTACCCGCAGTACCCGAGCCTGGCGAGCATGCCGCGCTCGATGACGCAGCCGGGCGGCGAGTTCGACCAGGCGGTCGTGGCCCACATGCAGGAGCAGTGGCGGCGCGAGCGCACCAGCTTCACCGCCGACGACCGGGCGAAGATGCAGCAGCTGCGGGCGTTCGCGAAGGTCCTGCGTGCCGGCTTCGTCCAGCTCGAACTCGAGAACAGCTACATCCGCTTCCTGGCGACCCTGCTGCCCGACCTGCGGTGAACGGTCGCCCGGGGGAGCGTCGCCTCGGCCGGGCGGGCGACGGCACCGACAGGGTTGAAAACGCCTCCGTGCCGGCTACCTTCCCCCGCCCCGCGCCGGATCGGCCCAGGTGGCGGAATTGGCAGACGCACTAGCTTGAGGTGCTAGCGCCCCAAAAGGGCTTGCAGGTTCAAATCCTGTCCTGGGCACCACTCCTCGCTGTCGAAGACCACGACAGTGGGCGAGGCGCGGTCCGCCGGGCGGCCGGACGGCGGCTAAGGAGGCGCTCCGCCGGCCGCCGATAGCCGCGGCGATGGCAGCACGCCGAACGGAGCCGGTCGCCGCAGCGGGCTTCACCCTGCTGGAGCTGATGATCGTCGTGTCGATCCTGGCGATCCTCGCCGGCATCGGCGTGCCGCAGTACGTGTCGGCGTTGCGCACCGCCCGCATCGGCAAGGCGCGGCACGAGCTCGTCACCATGTCGCATGCGATCGACGCCTACGCGGCGTCCAACGCCGGCCGGTGGCCGCTGACGCTGCACCAGGTCGGCTTCGGCGGCCGCAGGGATCCGTGGGGGGTGCCCTACTGCTACCTGAACTACGCGGATGGGACCGGTGACGGGCTGCATTGGGCGATCGAGGTGGGCCTGGTCGACCCGAGCGCCATCGTCGGCGGTGGCGGTGGCGGCAGCGGCACCGTCAGCGGCGGTGCCGCCGGCGGCCTGGGCGGCGAGACCGGCGGCGCCAGCGGCAGCCTCGGCCCCCGTCGGGCCGGCTTCGTGCCGTGGCCGCGGCCGCGACGGCCGCGGGCGATCGTGCAGGACGAAGTGCAGCTGCTGTCCGGTCGCGTGGGCGCGGCCCGGGACACGGCCGCGACCGTGCTCGGCAAGCTCGACCGCGAAGTGCTCTCGACCGAGGCCGACTCGCTGGTGACCAGCATCGCCGCCAGCACTGGCTTCTCGATGTTCACCGACGTGCCGACCGAGGCCACTCGCCGGCGCGACCGCTACATGTTCCCGCTGAACACCGACTACGACCTGTTCAGCCTCGGCCCGAACGGTCGCACCAGCGTCTCGCTCGGCGAGATCATGGGCCAGGACGACGTCATCCGGGCCAACAACGGCGGCTTCTTCGGCCTCGCCTCGGACTACTAGGGAGAAGGTCATGAACCGGCGGATCCTGCGTTGGCGCTACATCGTCGATTGGCGGCTGCAGGGCAGCCTGTGCGCCCATGGCCTGCTCTACGGGCTCCTGGTCCTGGTCGCCGTCTGCGCCGGCATCTTCCTGCCGCTGCTGTGGAACCTCCGCGACGTCGACCGCGCCGTCGTGCTCGAGGAGCAGGCGGTGGTCATGGTCTACATGCACGAGCGGTTCTGGTGGCTGGCGCTGTGGTGCTTCCTGATCGTCGTGCTCGGGTCGATCAAGTTCTCGCACCGCATTGCCGGCCCCCTGGTCCGCTACAAGCGCAACCTGCGGCTGATGGCCGACGGCAAGCTGCCGGCGCCGCTGCGGACCCGGGCGGGCGACTACCTGCAGGAGGAAGTGGCGTGCCTCAACCGCGCCGTCGCCGGCATCGCGGCGCGCGTCGAGGCGATGCAGGCCGCGCAGGCGGTGCTCGATCGCGCGTTGCACGACGCGCTCGACCGCCTGCCGCAGGCGGCCGCGTCCGAACTCGAACCGGTGCTGGCGGCGAACCGGGAGCTGGAGCGGCGCCTCGCGGCGATCGAGCGGTTCGACCCGCGCGACGACGTCCTGCCCGAGCCCGTCACCGCGCCGGTCGCCGCCCTGGCGCTGGCGGGTCCGACCGGCGAGGGCGGCTGAGATGTCCGAGCGCGGGCGGACGGCGGCGACGGGCGTCCTGGCGTCGCGCATCGGCCGACGGCTGGTGGCGCTGTTCCTCGGCTGCGCGCTGCTGCCGTTGGTGGGTTTCGCCTTCGTGACGCTGTCCCGCGTCACCGAGCAGATGAACGCCGACCTGCGCGAGGCCCTGCACAATGGCGCCAAGACCTCGGGCATGGGCCTCGCGGCGCGCCTCGCCCAGGTCGCCGCGGACCTGAACCTGGTGGCGGAACTCGTGGAGCAGGCGGAGCGCGGGCCGGAGGCCGGGCGCCTGCCGGATCTGCACGAGCAGGTCGCCAGCCGCTGCTCGGCGCTGTGGCTCGCCGAGGGCGAAGCGACGCAGATGCTGCGCGGCGATGCATCGGTGCCCGTTCCGCTGCTGGACGAGATCGACCGCGCCCACCTTGCCGCCGGCAAGGCGCTGGTCAGGATCGCCGGATCGACGCCCCAGCTGGTGATGCTGCGCGCCATCGGCGAGGTCGCTGCCGGCAGGCTCCTGGTGGCGGAGCTGCGCGACGACCGCTTCTGGGATGCGCAGGAACTGCGCAGTCCGGGCGCCCAGTTCGCCGTGCTGGACACCAGTGGTCGGGTGCTGCACCACTCGTTCGAGCATCTGCCGCACCTGACGCCGCTGTTGGCCACGCTGGCCAGGCAGCCCTCGTCGGGCACCTTCGAGTGGCAGGCCGACGGGGAACCGCACCTGGCGCGCTACTGGCGCGCCTTCCTGCGCCCCCAGTACGCGATGGACCTCCTGGTCGTCCAGTCGCGGCCGTTGCGCGAGGCCTCCGGGATGGTCGATGGCTTCGTGCGCTGGTTCCTGCTCACCGCGGCATGCACCCTGCTCTGCGTGCTGTTCGCCAGCCTCGTGCAGATGCGTCGCACCCTGGGACCGATCCTGTCGCTGACCGAGGCGACGCGCCGCGTCGCGCGTGGTGAACTGGACGTGCGCGTGTCGATCCGGAGCCGGGACGAGTTCGGCGAACTGGGCAAGGCGTTCAACCACATGACGGCGCAGCTGCAGGAGAGCCTGCGGCGCCGCGAGCAGACCGAACGCGAGCTGGTGGCATCGCGCGACGCCGCCCTGGCCGCGGCGCGAGCGAAGGCCGAGTTCGTCACCAACGTCTCGCACGAGTTCCGAACCCCGATGGCGCAGATCCAGGGCGCGACGGAGATCCTGGTGCAGATGCGGGAGCCCGACCTCGAGGTGCTGCAGGAGTTCGCGGCGATCGCCGACCACGGCGCCCAGCGCCTCGCGCGGCTCGTCGACGACGTGCTGCAGCTGGGTTCGACCGCGGCCTGGGACGTCGAGCCCACCGACGTGGCGGCCACGCTCCGGACGGCCATCCAGTCGCTGCCGGCCGCGGTGCAGCTGCGGGTCCGTTGCCAGTGCGCCGCCGACCTGCCACCGGTCGCGGCGGTGCCGCATCGCCTGCGGGACGTCTGGGAGCGCCTGCTCGACAATGCGCGGAAGTTCAGCCCGGAGGATGCGCCCATCGACGTGCAGGCGCGGTGCGTGGGCGGTGAGATCCAGGTCGAGATCTCCGACCAGGGCGTCGGCATCTCGCGCCTCGACCTGCACACGATCTTCGAGCCGTTCCGGCAGGTCGGCCGCGACCAGTTGACCGACAAGGCGCATGGCACCGGGCTCGGCCTGACGTTGGTGAAGAACACCGTCGAGCGCCTGGGCGGACGGGTCGAGGTGGAGAGCGAGCTGGGCAACGGCTCGACGTTCCGGGTCGCGCTGCCGTCGGTCGCGGCGGTCCCGGTGCCGCCGGCGTGATCAGCCGACCGCTCGCTGCATCGCCTGCCACAGGGCTGCCACGTCGGCGCGTTCGGTCGGCAGTGCGCCGATCGAGACGCGCACGAACCAGCGCCCGTCGAGCTGGGCGGGCGTGACCCAGGCGGCACCGCTCTGGTGCAGGCGGTCGACCCAGGCCAGCGTGTGACGGTCGAGCGCTTCGCCGGCGAGGCCGGGCGGCTCGTGGCGGACGCAGACGGTCTGCAGGGCAACCGGCGCGAGGACCCGCCACGGCGGCAGACCGCGCACCTGGTCGGCGAACCAGCGGGCGTTGGCCAGGTCGCGGCGGAGGCGTGCCTGCAGCCGCGCCGTGCCGTGCGTGCGGATCAGGCTCCAGAGCTTCAGCGCGCGGAAGCGCCGGCCGAGGGCGATGCCCCAGTCGCGGTAGTTGCGGACCTGGTCGTCGACGGCGGTGCGGAGGTAGCTGGGGTTGGTGCTCATCACGCGCACCAGGTGCTGCTCGTCGCGTACGAAGTAGACCGAGCAGTCGAACGAGGCGCCGAGCCACTTGTGCGGGTTGGTCACGATCGAGTCGGCCCGTTCGATGCCGTGCCACAGGTGGCGGCACTCGGGCAGGATGGCGGCGGAACCCGCCATCGCCGCGTCGACGTGCAGCCAGGCGCCATGCGCCGCGGCGAGGTCGGCGCAGGCGTCGACCGGATCCATCGCCGTGGTGGTGGTGGTGCCCGTCGTGGCGACGATCGCGCAGGGTCGCCGGCCGGCGGCGGCGTCGGCCTCCAGGGCCGCCTGCAGCGCGCGCGGGTCCATGGCCCGGTCGGCGTCGACGCCGACGAGCCGCAGGTGGTCGCGGCCGAAGCCGGCCAGCAGCGCCGCCTTCGCCACCGAGCTGTGGGCCTCGCGGCTGGCGTAGACGGTCAGCGGCGGCCCGGCGTGCTGCAGGCCGCGCGTGGCGGCGCCGTGGCCGCTGGCGCGTTCCCGGGCGCAGAGCAGGGCGACCAGGGTCCCGGTCGACGCCGTGTCCTGGATCACGCCGCTCCAGGCAGGCGAGAGGCCGGTCATCTGCCGCAGCCAGTCGACGGCGACCTCCTCGACCTCGGTCAGGGCCGGCGCCGACTGCCAGGCGAGGCCCAGCACACCGAGGCCCGTCGACAGGAAGTCGCCCAGGACCGCGGCGAGGTCGCTGTTCGAAGGGAAATAGGCGAAGAACCGTGGGTGTTGCCAGTGCGACAACGCCGGCGCGATCGTCCGGTCGAGATCGTCCAGCACGGCGCCGAAGCCCTCGGGTTCCGTCGGCGGCGTCGACGGCAGCTGGGCGCGCACCGAACCCGGCGGGACGTTCGAGACGACGGGCCGGGAGGCCAGCCCCTGCCGGTAGTCCGCGATCCAGTCGACCACGGCGTGGGCGAGGCGCCGGAACTCCTCGGGGCTCATCGACAGGGGGTTGGCGTGGTCGTGCATGCGGGCAGCGGGCCGTCGGCGAGGCAGCGGCGATGCGATGGGACTTTCGTCGCCGTGCTGCCGCGAACGGGCGATTGCAGCGCCTCGGCGCGCGCGGCGCCAGCTTCGCCGATGATCGCCACGAAGGCGGATCCGCACCGGAGAACCTTGGCGCGCGCTCGCTATGCTCGGGGTCAGCGAAGGCGCGGCGAACGCCATCGCGGCCCGGCCACACGATGAACCACGAGCCAGCACCCCTCGAGCCTTCTTCCCCGTCGCCGGCGCAGATCGCCGCGGCGATCGCGCTGCTGGGTGACGACCGCGGCACCGTCCGCGACGCGGCGCACCACCGCCTGCTGCGCTGGGGCGAGATCGCCGCGCCGCAGTTGCGCGAGGGCGCGCAGTGCGAGCATGCACGGACGCGGGCCCGCTGCCGGGTCCTGCTGCGCGCGCTCGAGGTCCGCGACAGCCTGCGGCGCTTCGGGCGCCTGCGCATCGGACCGGGTTCCCGCAGTTCGTCGCCGGTGTTGCTCGAGGGAGCGTTGCTGCTGTCGAACATGGTGCGCACCTTCGTGCCGCCGGCCGCCGAGCTGGGGCGTGTGCTGCGGCTCGAGGCGAACCGGCTGCGCCGCGATTTCGTCGGCCGCAGCCTGCCGATGTGCGCGCGCATGCTGGCCGAGCGCCTGCACGACGAGTTCGGCCTGCAGGGCGGCAACGCGAGCGTGCTCGAACTGGACCACGTGCTCGTCGACCGGGTGCTGCATGGCCGCATCGGCGTGCCGGTGTCGCTGTCCCTGATCTACCTGCTGGTGGCGCGCTGGGCCGGGTTGTCGGTGGCCGGAGTTGCGTTGCCCGACCACTTCCTGGTCCGCCTGCACGGCGTGCGGCCGGTGCTGGTGGATCCGTTCCACGGCGGTCGCACCGTCACGAAGGCGGATTGCGCCCGTTACCTGCGCGCGAACGGCCACGAGCAGATCCGCGACCACTTGCGCGACCTGGACGACCGGGAGGTGCTGATCCACTACCTGCGCAGTCTGCGGCGGGCGGCGAAGTACCGCGGCGCCGCCGAAGGCCAGCAATCGCTGGGTCGTGCCCTCGAACTGCTCGAGACCAGCTGACATGCCCGCGGGTCGGGCGGTGGGGCGTGTCGGCGCGTTGCTGCTGTGCGCGGGCGCCGGCTGCAACGGCGTGTTCCAGCACGCCATGCCGGATCGCCTCGCCGAGCATGCGGTGACGGTCGATGCCTCGGCCGGGCTCCGCGTCGGCAGCGCCGAGCGCGACGTGACCCCGCCGATCGGCGTGTATCTGGCCGGATTCGACCTGGCGCGCACGAGCACCGCGGTCGCTTCGCCGCTGAAGGTGCGTGTGCTCGTGTTCGAGACCGGTGGCCGTTGGTTCGCCATCGCCGGCATCGACAACCTCGGCCTGATGCGCGAGGACGTCGACTGGATCAAGGCGGGTATCGAGGGCTTCGCCAACGGCGACGTCTTCGTCTGCGCCAGCCACACGCACGCCGGTCCCGACCTGATCGGGCTCTGGGGCTGGTACTTCCTGAGTTCGGGCCGCGACCACGAGTACCTGGCCGTGGTGCGCGAGGCGACAGCGGCGGCGGTCGCCGAGGCGCAGGCCAACGCCGCGCCGGCGCGGTTGGTGCGCGGCGAGGCCCTGCTGCCGCCAGCGGGCCTGGTCAAGAACGCCAACCGCGCCCAGGTGTTCGATCGCCGCGTCACCGTGCTGCAGGCCCGCGCGATCGCCGACGGCCGTCCGCTCGGTTCGCTGCTGCACCTCGCCTGCCATCCCGAGGTGCTGCCGCGCCGCAACACCGCGATCGGCGCGGACTTCGTCGGCGACCTCTGCGACCAGTGGCGGGCCCGGGGCCACGGCCAGGCGGTGTTCGCCAACGGGGCGCTGGGGGCGATGGTCTCGCCAGACGTCCAGCCGCGCGATCAGACCGGCGTCGAGGCGATGGGGCGTGCGCTCTGCGACCTGTGCGAACGGGCGCTGCAGGCGGCCGAACCGGTGCCGGTCGACGCCGTCGAGGTCCGCCGGCGCGACGTCTACCTGCCGATGGTGGCGGCGGGCTTCCGGTTCGGTCGGCTGGCGACCGTGCTGCAACGCGAACTGTACGCCGGCCACGCACGCAGCACGGTCGGCTGGCTGCGCATCGGCACCTTCGCGGCCGTGGCCGTGCCCGGCGAGATGGAGCCGGCGCTGGCGCGGCAGCTGCGAGCGGAGCTGGGGCAGCCGGAGCTGGTCGTCCTGGGGCTCTGCGACGACGAGGTCGGCTACCTGCTGCGCGACCAGGAGGCACGCGACCCGGAGTTCGCCTACGAGCGGTCGATGAGCCCGTGCCGCTCGGCCGGCGAGCGAGTGCGCGCGGCGATCACCGGCCGGTGAACGACCTCGGCCGCAGCGCCGTCGCGCCGGACTACCAGGGGCGGTAGGGGTACGGCAGCCAGCTGCTGACGGTGCGGTAGATCGGCACGAACAGCGTCGGCACCATCGCGTTGGCGAGCAGGAACCCGGCGATGCCGACGTAGGGCAGCCGTTCGATCTGTTCCATGACCGCCCGCACCGGTCGGCCGAATCCCTTGACGACGCCGGCGCCGTCGAGCGGCGGCAGCGGCACGAGGTTGAACACGGCCAGCAGCAGGTTCAGGAACAGGAACGTGCCGGCGATGCGGTGCACGGCTTCGGCGGCGCCTGGTTCGGGGCGGCCGATGATCCAGAGCACGACGAAGGCGATCGCCGCGAGCAGCACGTTCGCGAGCGGGCCGGCGGCCGACATCACCGCGGCCCGGCCAGGGTGGCGGTAGGCCCACAACGGGTCGATCGGCGTGCTGGCGAAGCCGAAGCACCAGCGGCCACCGTTCAGGTAGAGGCTGAGCAGGGGCAGCAGCACCATGCCGAACGGCTCGCGCTGGGCGTGCGGAATCGGGTTCAGGGTGACCTGGCCGCCGAGGTAGGCGGTCGGGTCGCCGCCGAGCTTGGCGAACAGGGCATGCGCGGCTTCGTGCACGGTGACGCTGACCAGGAACGTGGCGTACCAGAGGAATGCCAGTTCCCAGTTCACGACCCGGCCTCGTCGTCGGTGTCCTGCGGTTCCACCGCGGCGGCGAGGTCGGCGGCGACCTGCTTCACCTTGGCTTCGGTGGTGGCGAGCTTCTGGCGGCAGATCGCCAGCAGTGCCGCTGCGCGCTCGACCCGCTCGGACAGCAGGTCGAGGTCGAAGTCGCCGGACTCGATGTCGGCGAGGATTCGTTCGAGTTCGTGGCTGGCGGCGGCGTAGGTCGGCTCGTCGCCCTTCTTCTTCTTGTCGGTCATGGTCGATCCTGGTCTACGCCTTCGATGCGGGCGGCGGCGCGCCCGTCACGGAACTGGATCTGCACCTCGGTCCCGGCGTGCAATCGGGTTGCCGAAGGCAGGATGCCGCCGTCCCGGCCGCGCACCAGCGTGTAGCCGCGCTCCAGCACGCGCGCCGGATCGAGCAGCCGCAGGCGCGTCCCGCACTGTTCGAGCCGGGCCCGGGTCCGGTCGAGCTGCCGTTCGACCGCGTGCTTCGTCCGTGTCGCCCGGCCGTGCAGGGCCGCGGCTTCGGCGGCGAACCGCAGCAGGAGGCGGGAGCTCAGGTCGTGCGCGGTGGTCGCCACCCGCATCCGTTCGAGGTGCAGACGGCGCTCGACGGCTCGCTGCACGGCGCCCGCATGCTCTCGCAGGCGCACCCGCTCGGCCGCCAGCCGTCGGGTTGCGGCCGCGGCCAGGTTCGTGGCCCGTTCGGCGGTGTCGGCGCGGGCGGCTTCCACCCCCCGAACCAAGAGGTCGGCGACGGCCGTGGGCGTCTTCTCCGAGTGGGCGATCGCGTCGAGCACGGTCTGGTCGCGCTGGTGGCCGATGCCGACCACGATCTTGAGCGGGTGCGTGGCCGCGGCGATGGCCAGGTCGAGGTCGTCGAACCAGGCGAGGTCGGTGCGGGAACCACCCCCGCGCACGATGCACAGCACGTCGAACCGACCGGCGCGGTCGGCGAACCAGGCCAGGCCCTGCAGCAGGCTCCGCTTCAGCTCGGTGCCCTGCACGCGGATCGGCACCAGGGTGATCTCGAAGCCGATCCGCGCCTCCTGCAGGTGGCGCAGGAAGTCGTTCCAGCCATCCGAGTCGGGGCTGGTCAGCACCCCGACGCGCAGCGCCGGGACGGGCAGGCCGCGCGATCGGTTGCGCTCGGCGAGTCCACGTTGCCCGATCTCGGCGAGGATCTGCTCCCGCGAGAGAGCCAGCTTGCCGAGCGTGAAGGTCGGATCGACGTCCTCGACGACGACCTGGTAGCGGCCGCTGCCGACGTAGAGATCGACCCGGACGAGGGCCCGGATCTCGATGCCGTCACGCAGCGTCAGCGGGCTGTCGCCCCGGGCCAGGCGCGGCAACAGGGTCGCGGCGGTGCGACCGAACAGGGCGACCTCGACGACGGCGACAGCGCGCGCCTGCTGCGGCGACTTCTCGACCAGCTGGAAGAAGCGGTGTTCCCGACCGGACGACTTGTCGAAGTCGAGCACCTCGCCGACGACCCACACGGCGCTGGGGAAGGAGGACCGCAGGCAGTCCCGCACGCGGCTGTTGAGGGCCGAGATGGTCATCGCCGCCGCCGCGGCCGGCGTGGACTCGGGGGCTGGTTGCGGCGTTGCCGGGGGATCCGGCATCCCATCTGCGCCGGCGGTGGCGGGCCGGCCCAGGGTGCCGGCGAGCAGCGCGGGGATCTCCGGCGCGAAGTCGAACAGATGCCGGGACAGCTGCTGGAACACGCGTTCGACCTGCGAACTCGGCACGCGCCAGACCTTGCCCTTGGGATCCCAGCGACGGCCCGGCAGCTCCTTGACCAGGGCGACGAGATCCTCCCGGTAGGGGAAGCGGATCAGGAGGTTGGCCCCGTCGGCATCGAGTTCCACGCTGCCCGTCATCGGCCTGGGTTCATAGCGCAGCGGTGGGGACGACGAGCACGGAAACCGCGGCGCGCACGGCCAGCCTCGCCGCTGCCATGTCGATCGGCCGGCCGGCCGCCGTGCTCAGGTCGGTCATCACCTCCGGGGCGAGGCCGCACGGGCGGACCGCGTGGAATGGCGCCAGGTCCATGGCGACGTTGATGGCGATGCCGTGCAGGTTGATCCAGTGCCGCACGGCGACGCCGATCGACGCGAACTTGCGTCGGTCGACGAAGACGCCGGTGCCGTCGACCGACGGGGTCGCCGACAGCCCGAACGTGCTGGCCACCTCGACGCCGAGGCGCTCGAGGCGACGCAGCCAATCCCGCACGTCGCGGCGCGGCAGGCGCAGGACCGGGTAGACGACCAACTGGCCGGGCCCGTGGTAGGTGATCCTGCCGCCGCGTTCGACCTCGACCATGCCGGGGCGAAGATCGTCGGCCGGGGTGGCGCGGCCGGCGGTGAACACGGGATCGTGCTCGACCAGCAGCACCCGGCCTGCGCTCTCGCCGAGGTGCACCTGCCGATGCAGCGCCCGCATGTGCGCCAGCACCTCGGCGAAGGGGGCGCGGCCGCGGTCCTCGATTTCCGGGAGCAAGGCGGCAGACTATCGGATCGTGAGCCTCGTTGCGTCCCTGGTGGTGGTCCTGCTGGGACAACAGCTGTCCATCGAGCCCTACCCAGGTCGGGTCGGCGAGCCGATGACCGTGACGCTGCGCGGGGCAGAAGGGCCGGTCGCGGGTTGCCCGATCGAGGTCGAGGTTCCCTCCGGCGTGGCTCGGCCACTCGGGGCGACCAGCGCGGCGGGTGCGATCGGCTTCGTGCCCGAGGCCATCGGCCAGCACGTCTTCACCGCCTCGGTCGGCGGCCTGCGCGTGCTCGCGCCCTGCCCCGTGGTCGGCGCCGGTCGTCGGCGCTGGCTGGCGGTGGGCAGCGTCCCGCTCGGGCTCGCGCTGCTGTGGCGACTCAGCCGAGCACGCGGTCGACGTGCCCCTTGACGGTGCGCAGGTCAGCGTTGCCCGTGAAGCGATCGACCTCTTTGCCTTCCTTGAAGAAGACGCAGGTCGGCACGCTCATGATGCCGAGGTTCGCCGCCGAGTCCTGGGCGGCGTCGATGTCGATCTTGTAGACGTCCATCCGGCCCTTGTACTCGCCGGCGACCTTCTCGATCGTCGGTGCCAGGGCCTTGCAGGGCTGGCACCAACTGGCGGAGAAATCGACCAGCACGGGGACCTTGGCGGCCTGGAGCGTGCTCAGGAAGTTGGCGTCGGTGAGTTCGGTGACCATGGGTTTCGTGGTGGCTCGGGTCCGCCGTCGCGGCAGCGACATTCTGACCCTCGGTGACGGGCGTGCAAGGCGTTCGTCGTGCGGCGTGCCACGGGTGGCCCGCCGGTCGACACGGAACGGCTGCTCGCGGCGACTCGCGCCCTCGATGCGCGGTGGCGGGCGAGCCGTCGGTTTCTGGGTCAGGCCCCGGATCCGGGTCAGGCTCCGGTGCGGTTCATCGCGGCCAGCAGCCGTTCGGTCGGGATCCCGTTCTGCATCGCCACGTCCTCGATCGAGTCGTGGGGATTGAAGCCGCAGTTGCGGCAGCCGCCGAGGTGGAAGTCGCGCATCAGGACCATGCCGAGCGAAGGGTCGGCGGTCAGGACCTCGAGCATCGTGGACTTCGGGGTGAAGGCGGTCTTCTTGTCGGTGTTCTGGTGCATGATTCGATTCACTCTGCGTTGGCGATGCTGATCCGTTGGGCGACCTTGCCGGCGATCTCGACCATGGCGCGCGCACTGGCGGACTCGGGCGCGGCGAGCACGATCGGCCGCCCCGTGTCGCCGCCTTCGCGGACGGCCATCTCGATCGGCACCTGACCGAGCAGGGGAATGCCGAACTCGCGTTCGATCCGCGCGCCGCCACCGGTGCCGAAGAGGTGGTAACGCTCGCCCGAACCGGGTGGCTGGAACCAAGCCATGTTCTCGACGACGCCGAGCACGGGCACGTTCACGGTCTGGAACATGCGGATGGCCTTCTTCACGTCCAGCACCGAGACATCCTGCGGGGTCGTGACGATGACGGCCCCCATGAGGTGCGCTTGCTGGCTCAGGGACAACTGGGCGTCGCCTGTGCCCGGGGGCAGGTCGACGATCAGGTAGTCGAGATCCCGCCAGGCGACATCGAACAGGAACTGCCGCACCGCCGAGTGCAGCATGGGCCCACGCCAGATCACCGGTTGGTCCTCGGCCACCAGCAGCGCCATCGACATGACCTGCAACCCGTGGCGCTCGAAGGGCACGATGCGCTTGTCCTCGACGGCGGGCTGGCCCGAGACCCCCAGCATCAGCGGCACGTTGGGGCCGTAGACGTCGGCGTCGAGGATGCCGACCTTGGCCCCGGCAGCCCGGAGGGCGCAGGCGAGGTTCACGGCGACCGTCGACTTGCCGACGCCGCCCTTGCCGGAGGACACGGCCACGACGTTCTTGACGCCCGGGATCAGCCCCTTCTCGCCCAGGACCGGACGGCTTGCGGTCACCCTGGCCGAGAGGGTGACCTCGACGCGCTCGACGCCGGGCAGCCTGCCCACGGCCTGCTGCGCCTGGTCGCGCATCAGGTCCTTGACCGGGCAGGCGGGCGTCGTCAGCTCGAGCGTGAAGGCGACGTTGCTGCCGCAGATGCGCAGGTCCTTCACGAAGCCCAGCTCGACCACATCCCGCCGCAGGTCGGGGTCCTGTACGGCGCGCAGCGCGTCGAGCACGGCGGCTTCGGTCGGGGCGGCAAGCGGCATGGCCATCGCCCGAGAAATAGCCTGAGAATAGGGCACATTTCAAGCCCTGCCGGATTCCGTCCGCCGGCCTGCGCCAGCGTCGGCCCGGCACCACCGGCGAGGCAGCGCCGCCTGCGCCCGGCGACTGCCGCCAGGATCGCCGGGGGCGGAAGCAAACCCCGGCCGGTTCCGTCCTAGTCCTTTCGCCGTCGCGCCGATCGCGGCAGCATCGGCGTGCACCCGGCGTGCAAGGCCCGTCCCCTCCCCTGGAACCTGCCCATGATCGCATTCTGTCGCCTCCTTCCCCTGCTGCTGCTGGCTGTCGTTGCCAAGGGGCAGGAAGACCGGTTGTCCGAGCGGGAAGCGGAGATGGAGCGGCGCATCCGGGCCCGCGCGGAACGCGGCAATGGCGAGAAGCAGGAGCGCGATGGCGAGCGCACGGAGAAGGACGAAGAAGAGGAGTTGGCGCGGCTGACGCCGGAAGAGCGGCTCGCGCGTTCGGTTCGCAGCAATGCGTCCGCCTTCTGCCGCTTCGTCCCGGCCCTGAAGCCCGCGAAACTGCTGCCCGGCCAGAGCGGAACATTGGTGATCTCGGCCCTCTTCAACGGCCAGGCCGTGATGCCGTCGCCCGCGCCGATGGAGATGCTCGGGGGGAGCCGCCAGGGTGTCGTCACCCTCGGTGGGCTCTCCGTCCAACCCGCGGAGATGGGACGGCACGCGTCGGCCTACCTTGGGCGCCCCGTCTACGACAACTACGCGATCCTCGAGATTCCCGTGACCGTGGCGCCCGACGCCCCGCTCGGCACCAAGCAGCCGGTGAGCGTCGACCTCCGGTTCGACATCTACGATGGTGCATCGGCGCAGCCGATCGGCCGGTTCGTCGATCGCATCAACGCCGAGGTCGAAGTGGGGCGCGTGCCCGACCCCGCCGTGGTCGGCATGCCGGTCGCCGGGGGCGAAGCTGGCTCCCCAGGGGAGGCACCGTCGACGGCCGCACCAAGCCAGGCCGCGGCGCCGGCGGCGGGCTCTGCCGATCGCGTCCTCGGCGCCCAGGCCTCGACGTCCGAGCCGGAGTCCCAGGCCCCCCCCGCCCCGGAGCCGGAGGGCCCGGGGGCGACCGAGCCGGATTGGTCCCGGTTGGCCGCCGAGGATCACGCCTCCCCGGCACCGTTCTGGATCGGCGGTGGCGTCCTGCTGCTGGCGCTCGTCCTGCTGCTGACGCGCAAGAAGTAGGCGCTCCCCGCCCTCCTTCGGGGAGCCCAGGCACCTCGCCCCCGTCGTGTCGGGCATGGTTGTTGTCGTCCGCGCCCCCAAGTGGTGCGTCCGCCCGTATCGGAACGACGAACAACTTGCTGGCGCGGCGCTCGTATCGAGCGTCGCGGAGGCCAACTGCCACGGAGGCGATGCAAATGCTGTCCAAGATCTTGCCGAAGCGGCGTAACCGTCTGCCGGACGGGCAGATCGTTTCCCTCGAGCAGTTGGACCAGATGCTCGACGTGACGACCGACCGGTTCGTCGCCACGGTGGAGCGACTGGCCGACGAGTTCGGCCGGAGCCGTGCCACCCTGGATCTGGCTACCTTCCGCGAGATGCGGCGGGTGGCTGCCAATCCGGCAGTCCTGGCTGACATCCCCGACTTGCGCGGCACGACCTACCAGACCGAACTCCGGCGCATCCAACCGATGGATCGCGACGAGGAGTTCCGCATGGCGCGTCGCCACGAGTTCCTCCGCGTGCTCGTGCAACGGCACCTGCGCGCTGCAGGCTTCCCGGAGGAGCAGATCGAGGCGTCGATCCGGCGGCCGGCCCGCGAGACCGTCGCGGAGTTGCGGGCCCGCCCTAGCGACGCTCCGGTCGACCGGGGGTGGTTGGCGACCATGGTCGAGCAGTTCGAGGAGCTGCGCAATCTCTACGTCGAAGGGGCGCTCTACATCGTGCTCAGCACGGTGAACCGCTACCGCGGGCTCGGCGTCGACACCGCCGACCTGATCCAGGAGGGCAACGCGTCCCTGTTCCAGGCGATCGACGGCTTCGACTGGCGGCGCGACGTCCGCTTCCGCACCTATGCCCAGTACTGGGTGCATCAGGCGGTCCTGAAGATGCTCTACAACAGTTCGCGCACCGTTCGGGTGCCGATCTGGGTGCAGAAGATCCTCGGCAAGATCCGACGGGCCCAGGAAGCAGGCCGCCGGGAAGGCCGCGAACTGTCGCACGAGGAGATCGGAGCCCGGGTCGGCATTCCTGCCGAGCGCGTGGCTTGGGTTCTGAACACCCGTCGCTATGCCGTCAGTCTGGATGCCGAGACCTCGGCAGGCGAGGGCGGCACCCTGGCGCAGGCGTTGCCGGACCCGAACCAGGTGCCGATCCCCGACGCCATCCCGCCTGGCGATCTGCGGCAGGCTCTCGACGAGGCGATGTCCGATCTGCCGCCGCGGGAGCAGCGCATCTTGCGGCGCCGATTCGGTCTCGACGGCCACGAGCCCCAGACTCTCGGCGAGATCGCGGTGGAGCTGGGAATCACCGCCGAGCGAGTCCGGCAACTGCAGAACGCCGCCATCGGCAGGATCAAGAAGCCGGCCAAGCTCCGGCAACTGCAGGCCTTCGTCGACTGATGCCGGCGCTTCAGCCGGCCCCCTCGTCCGCCGGATCGACACCCTCGCCGGCGTTGGCCAGCATCTCCGGCCAGGCGTCGTCGAACAACCGCCGGTAGACGGAGGGGCGCTGGTCGCGGTGCACCGGCAGGATGCGTTGCATCGTGCGGACCTTGCGTAGTTCGATCTCCGCGACCAGGGCGCCCGAGTCGCCAGCGCCTGCCACCAGGATCTCGCCCGTCGGATCGACGATGCGGCCATCGCCCGGGAACGACTGCAGTTCCTGGCTCTTCGGCGACGGTTCCTGTCCGGTGCGGTTGCTGCCGAGCACGAACACCTCGTTCTCGATGGCTCGCGCGCGGAGCAGGGTTCGCCAGTGCTGGGCCCTTGCCTCGGGCCACTGGCCAGGAACCAGGAGCAGCTGGACGCCCTTGTGGAAGTAGTAGCGGGCCAGTTCCGGGAACCGGAGGTCGTAGCAGATCAGGATGCCCAGTCGCCCCAGCCGCGTGGCGAAGACCTTGGGCTCGTTGCCCGCCGCGTGGCGGCGTGGCTCCAGGTTCGGGGAGAACAGGTGGATCTTGCGGTAGGAGCCCAATGACTCGCCGCGGTCGAACACGGTCGCGGTGTTGTAGATCCGCCCTGCATCGGCCTCGATCGCGCTGCCGACGGCGATCAAGTCGTGGGTCGCCGTCAGCTCCTGCAGTTCGCGGTCCGCGGCCTCGGCGGCTGCGATCGTCGCATCGTCGAACGTCGACAGGAACGACGTCGACCACAACTCGGGCAGGACGCAGAGCGCGGCACCGGCGGCCGCGGCCTCCTCGATGCCCGCCCGCATGGCGGCACAGTTGGCCGCGACGTCACCCGACCGCACGTCGAACTGGATGCACGCCGCGCGGAAGGTCTCGACGGTCGGTTGGTTCGCAGTCACCCGGGACAGGATAGCCCATCGCCGCCGCCGCGCCGCAGCGGAGTGCCGCGCCGTCCGCTGGCCGTGCGCGGCAGGTGACGCCTTGGTGCGCGGGCGTCGCCCGCGCCCGGTTCAGCCCTTGAACAGCATGTCGTCGGTCGGCAGCCCCGGGGACTTCCGGTTGCGGGGCGCGGCGTTCGTCCGGGTTTCGACGATCAGCTGGTCGCTGGGCTTGAAGATGATCGTCTCCTTGTTGGCGACGTCGATGCTCTCGCCCGTGAGCGGGTGCTTGTAGGCCCGCCCCTTGCGGATCCGGCGTTCGAAGGTGCCGAAGCCCTTCACCGCCACCTTGCCCCGGCCGCGCAGCAGATCGCTCACGGCGTCCAGCACGGCGTCGAGGACGCGCGCTGCCGTGCGCCGCGGCACGTTCAGTTCCTCGGCGACCTTGTCGGCGAGGATCCCCTTGTTGGCCTGACGGCCGAAGGCCTCTTCGGCCGCGGCGGCGAGCTTGCCCGCCGCCTGATCCATGCGTTCCATCGCGTCCTGCTTCGTGGTGCGAGTCATCACTTGCTTCCCCTGGTTCCCTCGTGGCCTGTTGCCGGCCGGCTCTCCGCCTGCCGTGTGGTCCGACTTCCCCGTCACGTCCTGGCGGCCTGCGGCGTCGTACGCGGCGCCCCGACGTAGCGTTCGAGGCCCGAAACGAGTTTCGCCAGGTATCGCGCAGCGACGCTGCCGGGGAAGACTTCGCTGAAGGGGGCGCGCTTCAAGACCGCGCCCTCAACGGAGCTATCTTCCGGCAGGAGGCCGAGCCAGTTGAGGTCGAAGCCCAGAAAGCGCTCCGTGCAGCCCTTCAGCTTCAGGAACACCTGCTCCGCTTCCTCGGGTGAGCGCACCCGGTTCACCACGCAGTGGATCGGCTTGTTGTAGCCGTCCTGCACCAGGACCTTGACGATCCCATAGGCGTCGGCGATCGCGGCGAAGTTGCTGGTGGTCACCACGATCGCGTGGTCGGCGAGGTGAACGAAGTCGGTCACGCCCTTCGACACGCCCGCGCCGGTGTCGAGGAGGACGACATCGCAGAACGGCGCCAGTTCCTCGACGGCGACGCAGATGCGGGCCCGCCCGTTGTCGTCCAGGTTGGCCATCTCCTTCACGCCGCTGCCGCCGCTGATGAACTTCACCTTGCAGGGGCCGGTCTCGATGATCTGGGCCAGCTCGGCCTTGCCCTCGACGTAGTCCGACAGGGTCTTCGCCGGCTTGATGCCGGCCAGGATGTGCGCGTTGGCCAGGCCGAGATCGGTGTCGACGATGATCGTGCGATGCCCGCGCCGGCTGAACTCGCAGGCGAGGTTGACCGACAAGGACGTCTTGCCGACGCCGCCCTTGCCGGATGTCACGGCGAAGATCGTGGCCCGCTTGCCTGCCTGGTCCGGCGTGTTGAGTTGCTCACCCATGGTTCGTCCCGTCCGCTCGCGGCGGCACGTGTGGGATCATCGGCAAGCGGCTTGCCGGAGCTTGTGTCCAAGTGCGGGACGCCGTGCGAGCCACGGCTCAACCCGCCACGCACGGCAGCCGATCCCGGGGGGGCCGAGCTGGCTGGCGACGACGCCTGCCCAGGGTCGGTCCCGGCGCTCCTTGCGAATCCAACATGCCGTCGCACCCGCGGCGTTCCACTGATCGCGGCGTCCAGCCGTTGGCCCTGGCCGCCAGTCGGCACCTGGCGTTGGTACTGCCGGTGCTGGTGGTCGCGGCCACGTCGCTGCTGCTCGTCGATCACTGCCGCGTCCTGCTCGCGGATGCCGGTGCCGCCGATCGCGTCGTGCGCGCCGACCTGCGCCTGGTCTTCGTCCTGGGTGGGTTCGTGCTGGCCTGCGCCGCCCTGGTCGGGGTCCAGGCCGCAAGGGTCGCCGGGCGGCTGATGGGGCCGGAGCGCAGGCTGGTGGACGCCTTGCGCCGCATGCGCAGCGGAGATCTCGCCTTCCGCGTCCACGTGCGGCGCGGCGATCCCCTGACCGGGGTCGTCCGGGAGTGCAACGAACTGCTCGACTGGCTGAACGCCAATCCGCCAGCTGGGGTGCGTACCGGCGGCGACGTCATCGAGATGGAGTCCGCGGTCGCGGCCGAGGACACGCCGTGACCGGGACGGCCGCGGAGGCGAACGGGCTGCGCGCCGCCCGGAGGCACGGTCTCCGGCTCGGTCCACGCGGCGGCGAGTGGCTGGTTGCGGCGATCGTGCTGTTGGTGAGCGGCTGGGCAGCGCAGCAACTGCGCGCATGTGCCGGCGAGCTGGATGGAGCCGTCGAGAATCGGCGTCGCCAGATCGTGCAGCTCGGCGAACTGATGGGCGCACCGGTGCTGCCGGCGACGGGCACGCAACCCTTGACGGGCCTGTTCGCCGATCACGACGTCGTGGTGGGGACCACGGCCTGGGGGCGGCAACTGGCGCTGCGTCCGCATGCCCAGGCGAGCCGGCGATGACCTGCCGGCCGGGATCCCGGGGGGGGCGGCGTTGGCGGGCGCTCGGTGACGCCCCGCTGCTGCTCGCGGCGTGTGTGGCGATCGTGCAGATCAGCCTGGCGCTCGGCGACCTGGGTGCCTCGCTGCACAGCGCCGCGACGACCCGGGCGACGGCGATGCCCGAGCTGGCGCGACTTGCCGCGGACACCGCTCTGGCCACGGCGCTCGAGCACGACCCGGCGACGACGTTCGCGCGCGTCGATGTGGGGGCAGTCGAGGTGACCTTGACCCGCGATCGGGGCCTGTACCACCTGCGCAGCGTCGTTGCGGGCCAGGACACGTTCGCCTTCCGTTGCTCGGAGGTGCCGGGTGCGGCGCCGGACGCCTTCCGGTATCCCGGCACGGCCGTCGATCCTCCCGGCGGCGATCTCGTCGTCGGATTGCGTCGTGTCGCGGCCGACCAGTTGCCGTGCCTCGATGCTGCCGAAGTCTCGTTGGCGCCGCGGGCCGACCAGCTGCCCGCCTTCCGCCAGGATGGAGGTGTCGCCCTGCTGACGTGGGAATCGGGCACCGACCGCCCTGACTTCGTGTTCGAGCCGCGCCGTGCCGCGGACCTCGATGCCGCGGGCGGGCTCGTCGTCGTCTGCGGCAACCTCTGGGTCGAGGTGGGCAGCCGTCCCCTGCGGTTGGCGCTGCAGCGTGACCTCGTGGTGGTCGTGCGCGGCAATCTGTACCTGGGCAGGTCCATCCAGGTGGATGGTCCCGGGCGTCTCGTGCTGGTGGCGAGCCGCTCCCGCGGCGAGCCCGTGTTCGCCGACCGGGACGGCAACGGGCGCTGGTCGCCCGGCGATGTCCTGCGGGGTGCGGATGCGTTCACCGGCCCCTCGGAGGGCGCCGGCAACGTCTACCTGGGGCTGCCGGAGTCGACGGCGGCGATCCGTTGCGACGCCGGCCTCGTCGTCGGGGGCGAAGCGCACGTCGCGGCGCCGACCAGGGTCGGCGGACCGCTGGTGCTGGCCCACGGCGTCACCCAGCTCAAGCCGGGGGGGCTCCCGCTCCAGGCCGCCGGGGATTGGGTGTTCGCGGTCGAACGCGAACGGGTGCCCGGTTTCGTCACCACCGGCCGGCCGCGCCCCGGCCTGCTGGCGCGCGAGGTCGCTTCGGATCCGCGCCGACACGAGCCTCTTTACCTCGCGGCCCCGGCTCGCTAACCTGCTGCCCCCGATGTGCGCGGGGTCGTAGCTCAGTTGGTAGAGCGATGCGTTCGCAATGCATAGGTCAGGGGTTCGACTCCCCTCGACTCCACCACCTCTTGCGGCCTGCCGGGCGCGTAGGCGCCCGGTAGGCCGTCGGCTCGGGCGCCGGCTGGTTCCCCGCCGCATGAGCCCGCCGGCGCATGGCGGGCCCGCCTGGGGCGGCCTAGACTGCGCCCCCTCGCCGGCCGGTCGAAACCGCGCCGCCGAAGCTGCCGAACGCCCTTCCGTCGACCCGAACCCCGCACAGGAGCCTCGTCCCATGGGCCGCCCCGTCATCGTCTCCGCTTGCCGCACTGCGATCGGCAGGTTCCAAGGTGCCCTGGCTTCCGTGACGGCGCCGAAACTCGGTGGCCTTGCGGTCGCGGAGGCCCTGCGCCGGGCCCGGATCCCCGCCGACCAGGTCGAGGAAGTGCTGATGGGGAACGTGCTGCAGGCCGGGTTGGGCCAGAACCCGGCGCGCCAGGCGCTCCGGCACGCCGGCATCCCCGACGCGGCGGCCGCCGTCACGATCAACAAGGTGTGCGGGTCGGGCCTCAAGTCGGTGATGCTCGCCGCGCAGGCGATCAAGGCCGGCGACCTCCAGGTGGCGATCGCCGGCGGCATGGAGTCCATGTCGAACGCTCCCTACTACCTGCCGGCGGCGCGCAACGGTGCGCGGCTCGGCCACGCGCAGGCGGTCGACGCGATCGTCTGGGACGGCCTGTGGGACCACTACAACGACTTCCACATGGGCAACACCGCCGAGCTGGTGGCCCAGAAGTACGGTGTGACGCGGGAGCAGCAGGATGCCTACGCGGCCGAGAGCCACCGGCGCGCGGTGGCGGCCCAGGCCGACGGCGCCTTCCGCAACGAGGTCTTCGCGGTCGAGATCCCGCAGAAGAAGGGCGAGACGGTGCGCTTCGAGCGCGACGAGGGGCCACGCGCCGACAGCACCGTCGAGGCGCTCGCCCGGCTGCGACCGGCGTTCCAGAAGGACGGGACCGTGACGGCGGGCAACGCCAGTTCGATCAACGACGGCGCCGCGGCGGTGGCGGTGTGCGACGAGGACTGGGCCAAGGCGCACGGCCTCGCGCCGATGGCGCGCATCACCGGCTACGCGACCGGCGGCCTGGCGCCGGAGTGGGTGATGATGGCCCCCGAGGTCGCGACCCGGAAGCTCTGCGCGTTGCAGAAGAGCAGCCCGCGGGACTTCGACCTCGTCGAGATGAACGAGGCCTTCTCGGTGCAGATGGTCGCCCTGCAGCGCCAGCTCGAGATCGACCCGGCCCGGTGGAACGTGCACGGTGGCGCCGTCGCGCTCGGTCATCCGATCGGCTGCTCGGGCGCCCGCGTCCTCGTCACCCTGCTGCACGCGCTGCAGCGGCACGGCAAGACGCGCGGACTGGCCGGGCTGTGTCTCGGCGGCGGCAATGCGGTGGTGATGAGCGTCGAGAGGATCTGATCCGATGAGCAACCCGAATCTCCCCAAGTCCGTGGCCGTCGTGGGCGCGGGCACGATGGGCAATGGCATCGCCCAGACGTTCGCCACCTGCGGCGTCCCGACCTACATGATCGACGTGCAGGGCGAGTTCGTCGAACGCGGCCTGGCGACGGTGCACAAGAGCCTCGGCAAGTTCGTCGAGAAGGGCACGCTGACGAGCGAGGCGGCGGACCGGGCCAAGAAGCTCCTGGTCGGCACCACCGACAGGAAGCACCTGCAGGAGGTCGACCTCTGCGTCGAGGCGGTGACCGAGAACCTCGAGGTCAAGGCCGCCTTGTTCCGCGAGGCGGATGCGCTGCTGCCGGCGCACGCGATCCTCGCCAGCAACACGTCCTCGATCTCGATCACCGTCCTGGCGGCGAAGACCAGGCGTGCCGACCGCGTGATCGGCATGCACTTCATGAACCCGGTGCCGCTGATGAAGCTCGTCGAGGTGATCCGCGGCAACGACACCAGCGACGCGACCACCGAATCCACGCTGGCCTGGTCGCGGGCGCTGGGCAAGGTGCCGGTGCCGGCCAACGACTATCCGGGGTTCGTCGCCAACCGCATCCTGATGCCGATGATCAACGAAGCCGCCTTCGCGCTGATGGAGGGCGTTGCGACCCGCGAGGCGATCGACGAGATCATGAAGCTCGGCATGAACCACCCGATGGGGCCGTTGACCCTGGCGGACTTCATCGGCCTCGACGTCTGCGTGTCGATCCTCGACGTCCTCAAGGACGGCCTCGGCGACGACAAGTACCGGGCGTGCCCCCTGCTGCGCCGGCTCGTCGCGGCCGGCCACCTGGGGCGCAAGACCGGACGCGGCTTCTACGACTACGCGCAGGCCAAGCGATGACGCGAACCGCAGACAGGGGCGTGCAGGTCCCCGACTTCGAACTCTCCGCCGAGCTGCAGCAGTTCCGTGCCTTCGTGCGGGACTTCGCCGCCAGACACCTCGGCGAGGCGCCGCGCTACGACGCCGAGGCTCGGTTCCCGCGCGAACCCGTCGCCGCGGCGGCCGAACTCGGGCTGCTGCGCACCACGGTCGATCGCGAATACGGCGGTTCGGCCATGGGCAACCTCGCCAGTTGCGTGATGCTCGAGGAGATCAACGCGGTCTGCGCATCGACCGGCGTCACGATCAGCGTGCACAACTCGCTGGTGAACTCCCTGCTCGGCAAGTGGTGCTCGGACGCGCAGAAGCGACGCTGGTTCCCGAAGCTGGTGACCGGCGAATGGCTCGGTGCCTACTGCCTCAGCGAGGCGTTCTCGGGCTCCGACGCGGCGGCGCTGCGGTGCGAGGCGCGACGCGACGGCGACCGCTGGGTGCTGAACGGCGCCAAGCTGTGGATCACGACCGGCAGCGAGGCCCAGCTGTTCGTGGTGTTCGCGCGCACCGGCGCCGACCGCGTCAAGGGCATCTCGGCGTTCGTGGTCGAGCGGCAGTGGCCGGGGGTCGGCGTCGGCAAGAAGGAACGCAAGCTCGGGCTGCGCGGCTCGCCGACCACGGAGATCGTGCTGGAGAACGTCCAGGTGCCAGCCGACTGCCTGATCGCCGCCGAGGGCCAGGGCTTCACCATCGCGCTCGACACGCTGGATGGCGGTCGCCTCGGCATCGCCTCGCAGTCGCTGGGCATCGCCCGGGCGGCGATCGAGCTGATCCGCGACAGCCTGGCGCGCCAGGTGGATGCGAAGGGCCGGTCGACGGCCACGCAGCCCGACCAGTGGCTGCTGGCCGATCTGGCCAGCGATCTCGACGCCTACCGGATGCTGACCTGGCGCGCCGCGATCCTGCGCGACAAGGGCGTGCGCTGCAGCGTCGAGGCGGCGATGGCCAAGTCGTGCGCGTCGCGGCTCGCCAACCGGGCCGCGCGGGCGGCCGTGGCGGTCCTGGGGCTCGACGGCGTCAGCGGCGCGACCGCCGCCGAACGCCTCCTGCGCGATGCGCGCATCACCGAGATCTACGAGGGCGCGACCGACATCCAGCGGCTCGTGATCGCTCGCGGCCTGACGAGTCCGCAATGACCGTCCCTCCGCTTCCTCCTGGCGACGATCCGGCCCGGCCTCCGGGCGTGCCGCCGCAGCCGTGGCCCGGTGCCGCCGGGCAACCCCGGGAGTCGCGCGGGGTCGCCTTCTTCGTCGCGATCTTCCTCGGCATCCTGCTCGTCGCCTCGGCCGGACTGAACGTGCTGCTGTTGCTGCTGAGCATCGGCACGTTCGCTGGCGCCGGTTTCGGCCCCGAGGCCGATGGCGTGTTCGACGAAGTCCACGTCGCTGGGGAACGCGGTGCGCGCACGAAGATCCTGCAGGTGCGGATCCATGGCGCGATCGCCGAGGCGGGCAGCCCCTTGCTCGGGGCTGCGGGCGGCACCGTGTCGCAGGTGCGCCGTGCCCTGCGCAAGGCGGCGTCGAACGAGGTGCACGGGCTCCTCCTGCACATCGATTCGCCCGGCGGGGGGGTCACCGACTCGGACGAGATCCACCAGCTGCTGGTGCGGTTCCGCCGCGAGCATCCCGACAAGCGCATCATGGCGCTGTTCGGCGACATGGCGGCGTCGGGCGGCTACTACGTCGCCGCCGCGGCCGACCGGATCGTCGCCCGCCCGACCAGCATCACCGGCAGCATCGGCGTCATCATGAGCGCCTGGAACTTCGCCCGCGCCGCCGAGCAGTGGGGCATCGAGCAGGTGGTGATCAAGTCGGCCCGCACGCCCTTCAAGGACCTGCTGTCGCCGACGCGGCCGATGCAGGACGAGGAACGCGTGATGCTGACCGGCATCGTCGACGAACTGCTGGACCGCTTCGTCGACGTCGTCGACGAGGGGCGGCCGAACCTCGACCGCGGCCAGGTCCTCGCCCTGGCGACGGGGGCGCTCTACACCGCTTCGCAGGCCGTCGCCAACGGACTCGTCGACGAGCTGGGCGACCACGAAACCGCCGTGGCCTGGTTCCGCGAGAGGACCGGCAAGCCGGTGGCCATCGTCGAACATCGTCGACGGATCGGATTGGGCGAACTGCTGTTCGGAGCCGACGCCGCGGCTCCCGCCGACCCGGTCGGTTCGCTGCTGCGAACGAGCAGCGGTCCGCGCTTCCTCTACTACTGGCAAGGCGCGCGCTGACCCCCGTCTCCAGGATCCCCCGATGCACAATCTGCAACTCACCGAGGACCAGGATCTCGTCGTCGACACGGTGCGCAAGTTCGTCGACGACGCCGTCGCGCCCGTCGTGCAGGAGGCCGACGAGCACCGTCGCCCGCTGCGTTCGGAGTTCGCCACGCTGGCCGAGCTCGGTGTGTTCGGCCTCGTCGTCGCCGAAGCGAACGGTGGTGCCGGCATGGGCCTCCTGCCGCTCGTCGCCGCGCTCGAGACCGTGGGGGCGCAGAGCGGTTCGTTGGCCCGGCTGTGGATCGAACAGGTCCAGGTCGCCGCGGCGCTGGAGGCAGCTGCTGCAGCCGGCCTCGACGACGTGCTCGCCGGCGCCCGGCCGTCGGCCTTCCTCGGCACCGAGCACGCGATCCGGCTCGATGGCGGGCTGCTGGCCGGCAGCGCGACGGTGGTGCCCGGCGGCGGTGCGGCGACCCAGTTCGTGGTCGCGGCGCGCGAGGGCTCGGGCTGGGCCCTCGTCCGGGTCGATGCGGCGACGGTGCGACGGCGCGAGCTGGGCGCGCTCGGCCTCCACAGCGCGGAGTGCACGCAGGTGGATTGCAGCGGCGCTCGGCCCGAGGTCCTGGTGACGGGCGATGCGGCCAAGCGGGCGATCGCGCAGGCGCGGCTGCTGGCGCTCCTCGGCACGGCCGCGGCGGCCGTGGGCAGCGGCGCCGCCACCCTTGCCGCGGCCCGCAAGCATGCCGCCGAGCGCATCGCGTTCGGCAAGCCGCTGCTGGTGCAGGAAGCGGTCTTGCGCAAGCTGGTCGACGGCCGCGCGCTGGTGGACGCCGCGCGGCAGCTCGCCTGGCACGCCGCGCGCCTCGCCGACCTGGGCCAGGACGCGACCGCGGCCGCCATGCAGGCCCGCGTCGCCGCCGTCGACGCCATGGTGCTGGCCGCGGACGAAGCCGTGCAGATCCACGGCGGGTTCGGCTACACGGTCGAGTACCACGTCGAGCGTCACTACCGCGACGGCAAGATGTTCGAGGTCCTCGACGGCGGCTCCAGCCGCCTGCGCGACGAACTCGCCCGCCTTCAGTTCGCCTGACCGGCGGCGGGGCGGTGGGCGCTGGCCCACTCCCTGGCCCGCAGTTCCGCGCGGCGACGGATCCGCCGCCAGGGGACGGGTCGGCGCAGGGCGCGGTGGGCGCGCAGGTAGGCGGCGACGAAGCGGCGCTGCGCCGCCGCTCCACCCGGCGCACCGGCGGCCACGAACGCCGCCAGCAGGCGGCCCAGGTCGGCGCCGAGCCCACGGGTGTCCTCGCCCCGGCAGCGGCGCACGCCGTCGAGGTCGACCATGCACGGCCAGCCGGTGTCCGGATCGCGCACCAGGTTCTCGAACTTCAGGTCGCGGTTGCGCAGGCCGTGCGCGTGCAGGCGGCCGACGCTGGTGCCGAGCGCGCTCGCGGTCGCCAACGGGTCGGCGGTGCCGGTCGCCAGTTCCTCGGCCAGCGTCGGGCCATGCAGCCGGCGGCAGAAGACGAGCCCGCGGTCGGGCAGCAGGCCCAGCGCCACGGGCAGCGCCGTGGCCACCCCGGCGAACGAGAGCCAGTAGGCAGCCCGCCACAGCGAGCGCGCTGCCCCGCGGTCGCGCTCCTTGACGGCCAGGTCGCCGTCGAGCCAGACGGCGCCGCGCCGACCCCGCCGCAGCGGTATCGGGGCGGTGGCGAGGAACTCCAGGCATGCCGTGCGCAGCGGAGCGGCGTCGGCGGCTGCCGGCAGGTGCCAGTGCCAACGGGGTTGTCCCCTTCGCCGGGAAGGCACCTCGGTGTGGCGGCAACTGCGCGTGGCCCGGCGCCCGAACGCGACCAGGGCGTGGGCCCGCCAGCGGCGGGTCGCGAGCTCGAGTTCGCGGCGGAAGGATGCAGGCATCGGTCCGCCCGTCGCTTCGTAGCCCTGCAGCAGGTCCTTCGCCGCCGGGTCCAGGGGGCCTCCGTCGAGATCGTGGCAGAAGAGGGCCAGGGCCGCGGCCCGCCGCCGCAGCGGCACCGCGCCGGCGTGCCGCATCGAGGTGAGGTCGAGCAGCCACGGCCGCCCGGCGTCGTCGACGAGCAGGTTGCCCGGGTGCAGGTCGGCGGGATCGAGTCCCCGCTCGTGCGCCTGGCGCAGCAGCGCGCCGACGCAGCGCTGCACGTCGGCGGGCAGCCTGAACTGGAACGGCTCCGCGTCGGCGATCGTGCGCGTCAGCACGAAGCTGCGCAGCTGACCGCGGTCGATCGCCGCGCCCCAGGCCAGCGCCTCGACGGCGGGCAACCCCAGCGATCGAGCCACGGCCAGATTGGCCGCCTCGCGTTCGCCGCGATCGCGCCGCAGGGCATCCCGGGCGCGGTCGGCGAGCGTGTCGGGTCGGAACACCTTCACGTGCACGTCGAAGTCGCCGAGTCGGCCGTGCAGCACGCTGCGCACGGTGCGTTCCTTGCGCGAATGCAAGCCGAGACCGCCCCAATCGGCGACGTCGTACCGCAGCAGGTGCGCCAGCGGCGCCGCGATCGAGGTGGCGGCACGGGCGTGCGCTCTGCCCACGGCGATCGACGTGGAATGCGCCTCTGGGCCGTTGCCCGGCGGACTGCCTTGCGGAACCATGGCGCGACTCGATGTGGAAGCTGCAGCGATACTACCTCAGGGAGCTGACGGTCAACGCCGCCATCACGTTCCTGGTGATGTTCGCCGTGGTGCTGCTGTCGTCGATCGCCCGCGGCATCCAGCGGTCGCAGGGCGGCGGCGTGCTCGACGCCGTCAAGATCACCCTGCTGTTCGCGTTGGACGCGTTTCCGCACCTGCTGACGATCGCGTTCCTGATCGCCACCGTGCTGACGTTCGTGCGCGCGGCCCAGGACCGTGAACTGCTGGCGATCCGCGCCGCGGGCATCTCGCCGCGGGTGCCGATGTCGGCGGCGGTGCTGGTCGGCATCCTGCTGTCGGTGCTCGGTTCGGTGGCGATGCACTACGTGATCCCCGACGTGCACTTCCACAAGTACCGCGTGGTCGCCGACGTGGTGCGCAACGCGTTCCTGAACCTCAAGCTCGGTTCGGACCGGATCAAGATCCTCGACACCGGCTACGTGATGACGTTCCGCGAGCACGTCGGGACCGACTACCTCGACTGCACGATCTACTGTCCGCCGGAGCGGGTGCTCGCCGACATGCGGTCGCCGATCCTGCGCGTCGACCGGGTGTCGATGCCGCCGCCGGATCGGTTCAGCGACAGCATCCACATCCTGCCGCAGGGGGTGCGGGACCCGATCGGCGGCGCCTACACGCGCGAGATCCCGATCGAGATCCCGTTGCGCGACATCGCCGACCGCGAGCGGCGCCACGACCGGGACGACGACCTGCGCAGCGACCAGTTGCTCGCCGAGGTGCTGCGCGGGGTGCATCTGCGGCCGCACGAGGCGGTCTACGCGCTGTTCCGGCGCTGCTGCTTCTCGCTGATGCCGGCCCTGCTGGCGCCGATCGGCTTCTGCATCGCCGAGTTCGCGCGCGAACGGGGCCGGGTGCTGGCGCTCGTGTTCGCCCTGGTGCCGCTGGCGGTCTTCTACCTCGGCGAGGTGCTCGGTGCCCGGCTGCTGCTGACGACGGCCAGTCCGTGGGCTGCCTGGCTGCCGGCGGCGATGCTGCTCGTCGTCGGCGTGCCCTTCTGCTGGAGGCAGTTGCGGCGATGACGCTGCTCGACCGCTACGTCGGCCGCATCGTCGCCGGCGCCTTCGGCGCCTGCCTGCTGTTCTTCCTGTTCCTGACCATCCTGCTGGACCTGCTGAACAACCTGCCGCGCTACGTCGATCGAGCGGCCGAGCAGGGGTTCGGCGGCATGCAGCTGGCGGTCTACCTGGGCCTCTACTACCTCAAGCTGTTGCCGGTGCTGTTCACGACCGTGACGCCGTTCGTGACCGTCATCGCCTGCATGTTCGCCGTGGCGCGTCTGCAGCAGGCGAACGAGGTGGTGGCGATGCTGTTCGTCGGCCGCAGCATCCAGCGCATCCTGGCGCCGATGCTGGTCTGCGGCGCGTGCGCCGGCCTGGCGATGGCGGCCTGCTGGCAGTGGGTCGTGCCGCACGTCGGTGCCGCGCTCGCCGCCGACGAGACGTTCCTTCGCCGCGGTTCGGCCGTGCAGACCAACCTGGTGCACGAGGTGCGCGGCGAGATCGACCAGTTCCTCTACGTCAGCGAGTTCGATCCGGTGGCGAAGACGCTGCGCGGCGTGCGCATGCTGACCGAGTCGGCGTTGGCGATCGAGACGACCCTGGTCAGCGCGCCGGTCGCGGTCTGGGATCCGGAGCGCCGCGACTGGCGGCTCGCCGAGGGCAAGGCGATCAGCCGCGAACGCGATGTCCCCCAGGCCTGGTTGCAGCGACCCGACGTGACGCCCGAGATCCTGCTGCAGCGGAGCCGGGATACGATCGACCCGGAGATCCTCTCCTACACCGATCTGCTCGAACTGGTCGAGTCGCGGCCGAATCGCGCCGACGTGCGCCTCGCCCTCCACCGGCACTTCACGCATCCTCTGGGCAACCTGCTGCTGCTGCTGCTGGCCTTGCCGATGGCGATCTGGTACGAGCGCGGCAGCCGGACCGAACGCTTGCTGCTCGCCATCGCGTTGTGCGGCGGCTTCACGATGCTCGACATCACCTGCCAGAACCTCGGTTCGCACGGGCTGCTGCACCCGGTGGTGGCGGCCTGGTCGCCGACGATCGTGTTCGGTGCGCTGGGTGCCGTGCTGTTCGGGGGGACGCGCACGTGATGGAACGCAGGAAGGAACGGCGTGTGCCCGGCTGGCTGGTGCTGCTCGTGCTCACGGCCGTGATCGGCGGCGTGACGTGGGTGATCCTGCAGGGGCCGCGGCGCTGAACGGCCGTCGACGCCGCCCGCCACTCGCCGCTCAGACGAGGTCCGAGTCGCCGAGCGTGTGGTACCAGTGCTCCTTGTAGAAGTGCGTGTCGTGCTGGTCGAACGGGATCACGACCTGGAAGTAGACCGAACCGTAGACGAGGAAACCCAGGCGCTGGAAGCCGAGGAATCGCGGATCGCGATGCTGGAAGAGGGTGGCCAGCACGCCGGCCTGCAGGGCGTCGGCGCGCTGTTCGGCCGTGGCCACCAGGGCCATGGTGGCGTCCAGATCGTCGGCGGGCAGCAGCCAGTCGACCAGGAAGCAGGTGCGGGGGAACAGAAGGTCCCGCAGCGCCACGACCGCGATGCCGCGCAGGCGGCCGGACCCCCGTTCGCGGCACTCGTAGAGTTCGTAGTGCGCATCCTGCGCGTCGGCGAACCGCCAGTTCAGGTAGCGGGAGTCCCGCACCAGCGCCAGGGCCAGCGAACGCTCCTGCGCGGCCCACAGCGCGTCGACCTCGGCGCCGAAACGGGCGACGCGGCGAACCTCCAGCTCGGCCGAGGTCGGGCGGACCGGGAAGCCGCCGGCCGGCCGCTCGCGGAACAGGAAGTCCCAGTCGCGCACCATCTCGTAGCGCAGGTAGCGCTGGCCGATGCGCCAGGTGGCGATCGGCCAGCCGTAGTGGAAGGCGTTCTGGTCGGCGTCCTGCCCGCCCCAGAGTTCGTAGTGGGCGAGCGCGAGGTTGACGAACAGACCCGGGCGCGGGCCGTGGCGGCGATGCTCGGGCAGCACCCACAGATCGACGCACTGGCCGCAGAGGCGCGTCGCCGTCTCCATGCGCACGCGGGCCGGGATCGTGACGTAGGCGCCGACGATGCCCTCGGTCGCGTGCTCGGCGACCATCGTGTGGACGAGGCCGGTCGGGTTGTCGCGGAACTTCCACTGCCAGTGCGCGAGCGAGCGCCGCGGGAAGATCCGGTTGTGGCCGGCCAGCAGCCCTTCTTCGTCGCCTGGGCGGTACGGGCGGATCGTGATCGGGTCGGTCATCGCCGACCCCTCATCGGTCGGGCTCGCGCCGCGGCTGCATCGCGGCCGCGCGTTCCTGCCATCGCCGCAGCAGGTCGTGCGCGGCGCGCGGCGTGAGGCCGTCGAGGTCGAGCTGCCGCAGTTCCTCGAGCAGCGGATCCGGCGGCGGGGCGAACAGCTCGCGCTGCCGCGGGCCGGGGCGGGCGCGCTCCTGCGCCGCCACGAGCGTGTCGCGGAACTCGCAGCCCTCGCGTTCGAGTTCGTCGAGCACGCGCCGGGCGCGTTCGATCACCGGCCTGGGGATGCCGGCGAGCCGCGCGACGTGCAGGCCGTAGCTGCGGTCGGTGCCGCCCTGCTCGATGCGATGCAGGAACACGATCTCCTCGCCCCACTCGCGCACCGCGACCCGGCAGTTGACGACGCCCTTGCCGGGCCCGGCGAGGTCGACGAGCTGGTGGTAGTGGGTGGCGAACAGGGCGCGGCAACGGATGCGCTCGTGCAGGTCCTCGGCGATCGCCCAGGCCAGCGACAGGCCGTCGTAGGTGCTGGTGCCACGCCCGACCTCGTCGAGGATCACGAGGCTGCGCGCGGTGGCGTTGTTGAGGATGTTCGCCGTTTCGGTCATCTCGATCATGAACGTCGAGGCACCGCGGCTGATGTCGTCGGCGCCGCCGACACGGGTGAACACCCGGTCGACGATGCCGATGTGCGCCGATCGTGCCGGCACGTAGCTGCCGATCTGCGCCATGATCGCGATCAGCGCGTTCTGTCGGATCCAGGTCGACTTGCCGGCCATGTTCGGGCCGGTGAGCAGCACCAGTCGACGCGCCGGCGGTTCGAGGTCGGTGTCGTTGGCGACGAACGCGCCGGCCGCGTGCGTCGCCTCGAGCACCGGATGGCGGCCGTCCTCGATGCGCAGCGTCGTCGAGTCGTCGACGACCGGGCGGCAGTAGTTTCGCTCCCTGGCCACCAGCGCCAGCGCGGTCAGCGCGTCGAGGTCGCCGATGGCGTGACCGGTCGACTGCAGCCGCGGCAGCTCCGCCGCCACGCGCTCGCGCAGCGCGACGAACAACTCGTACTCGAGCGCCCTGGCGTTCTCGTCCGCCTTCAGCACGCGCGTCTCGAACGTGCGCAGCTCGTCGGTGACGTAGCGTTCGGCGTTCTTGGTGGTCTGCTTGCGCTGGAACTCGGCGGGCAGCGCCACCGCGCGGTGCGTGTGGGTGACCTCGATGTAGTAGCCGAAGACCTTGTTGAAGCCGATCTTCAGGCTGGCGATGCCCGTCCGGCGGCAGAGTTCCTCCTGGTAGCGGGCCAGCCACTCGGTGCTGTCGCGTGCCAGCGTGCGCAGCTCGTCGAGCGCGGCGTGGTGGCCCGGGCGGATCAGGCCGCCGTCGCGCAGGCCGAGCGGCGGTTCGTCGACCAGGGCGGCGGCGATCGCCGCGGCGAGATCGGGCAGCGGATCCAGCGCCTCGCCGAGGCGGCGCAGCCGCGCGGCCGTGCATCGCTGCAGGCGGTCGCGGATCGGCGGCAGGCGGTCGAGGCTCTGCCGCAGGCCGAGCAGGTCCCGGGCGTTGGCGCGGCCGAAGGCGGCGCGCGAGGTCAGGCGCTCGAGGTCGAGCACGTGCGCGAGCTGGCCGGCGATCGACGCCAGCAGCTCAGCGTCGCCGTGCAGTTCGGCGATGGCGTCCTGCCGTTCGTGGATCGGTGCAACCGCGGTCAGCGGGGCCAGCAACCAGGCGCGGAGCCGGCGCGCGCCCATCGGCGTGTGCGACCGGTCGAGGATCTGCAGCAGCGGGGTGCCTTCGTCGTCGCGCATCGTCTGCACGAGTTCGAGGCTCTGGCGCGTCGCCCGATCGAGCTGCATGTGTCCGTCGGCGTGCCAGACCTCCAGCCGTTGCAGGTGGGGCAGCGCGCACCGCTGCGTCTCCTGCAGGTAGGCGGCCAGGGCGCCGGCGGCGCCGGTCGCCAGTGGCATGTCCTGCACGCCGAAGCCGGCGAGCGTCCTGACGCGGAACAGCTGCTGGAGCGTGCGCAGGCCGTTCTCGGCGCCGAAGTCGTAGGGCGCGCGCCAGCCCACCGGCACGCCGTCCGGCAGCCACGGGAGTTCGGCGCCGCGGTGGGCCTCGGACAGCACCAGCTCGGCCGGCTCGATGCGGGCGAGTTCGTCCGCGAGCCGGTCGGGGGAGCACTCGTGCACCTGGAAGCTGCCGGTCGAGAGTTCGAGCCACGCGAGGCCGACGCGGTCCTTGCCGGTCGCGACCGCGGCCAGGTGGTTGCTGCGGCGGCCGTCCAGCAGGTGGTCCTCGGTCAGGGTGCCGGGCGTGACGACCCGGACGACGTCGCGTTCGACCAGGCCCTTGGCGTCCTTCGGATCCTGCAGTTGTTCGCAGATCGCCACCCGGTGGCCCATCTGCACGAGGCGGCGCAGGTAGCCGTCGGCCGCGCGCACCGGCACGCCGGCCATCGGGATCGCGCTCTCGCCCTTGCTGCGGCTCGTCAGGGTGATGCCGAGCGCCTTCGCCGCGAGCTTCGCGTCGTCGAAGAACAGCTCGTAGAAGTCGCCCATGCGGAAGAACAGCAGCGCCTCGGGATGCCGCTGCTTCTGCGCCATGTACTGGGCCATGGCCGGCGACAGGTCGGTGAGGTCGGTCATCGCCGATTCGCCTCGCTCGGCGACAGGGAGCGCAGCCGCAGGGCCTCCTCGGCGATGATCTGCGCCGCCGACGCGGCCTCGGCGTGCGTCGTCTCGCCGCTGAAGGAGAGCCTGATCACCTCGCGCTGGGCCCGGCGGTCGAGGCCGATCGCGGCGAGCACCGGGTTGCCCGCCTGGGCTTCGTCGGCGCCGTGGCAGGCGGCGCCGGTCGAGAACGCCACCTGACGGGCGTCGCAGCGCTCGAGCAGGGTCTGGCCGACGACGCCGGGCAGGCGCAGCGACAGGATGTGCGGCAACCGGCGTTCGGGATGGCCGAGCCGGAGCGTGTCGGGCAGGGCGGCGCGCACCCGTTCGTGCACGTGTGCGGCGAGGGTCCCGGTGTGCGCCGCGGTGGTCGCCTGATGGGACAGCGCGGCCTCGGCGGCGATCGCCATGCCGACGGCGCCGGGCACGTTCTCGGTGCCGCCGCGCAGGCCGGACTCCTGGCCGCCGGCGACCAGCAACGGCGCCACCTCGGCGGTGCTCGACAGGGCGAGGAACCCGGCGCCGCGCGGGCCGTGGAACTTGTGCCCCGAGACGGCGACGGAATCGACGCCCATGGCATCCAGATCGAACGGCAACTTGCCGTAGGTCTGCACGAGATCGACGTGCACATGGGCGTCCGGCGCGGCCCGCCGCACGAGTTCGACCAGATCGTCGAGCTGGCAGAGCGTGCCCAGTTCGTTGTGGCCGTGCAGCAGGGCGACGCAGCGCACGTCGCGGCCCAGGGCCTCGAACAGGGTCTCCGGGGCGAGGTCGCCGTGCTCGGTGACGGGCAGCACGCCGACGTGGTGGCGCCAACGGGCCAGCAATCCGGCGCACTGCAGCAGCGCCGGGTGGTCGCTGCGGGCCATCAGCACGCGTCCCGGCGGCCGCAGGGCGGCGCTGCCGACGATGCCGAGCTGGTCGGCCTCGCTGCCGCCGGAGGTGAAGACGAGCCGGGCGGCCCCGAGGGAGCCGCGCAGGAACTCGCGTGCGTCCTCGAGCGCACGCCGCGCCGGCGGCCCGAACGAGTGCGAACTGCTGGGGTTGCCGAAGCACTCGATCTGGGTGCGTGCCATCGCCTCGACCACGGCCGGCAGCGGTCGGGTGGTCGCAGCGTTGTCGAGGTAGATGCGGCGGTCACCGGCCATCGGCGGATCATCCCGGAACCGGCGGGCCCTGGCCAGCGATGCCGGCGGCGCCGTCCAGGTCGACGGCAGGTCGTGTCCGAGGGGCCGGTGGGCGCCGCCGGCGAGGAGACCTCCACGTCCGTGGCGCCCGCAGCCGATAACCGCGGCATGTGGTGGTGGGTGGCATTCGGCTGGTGTGGCCTGGCTCTGCTGCTGGCCTTGGTGCACCACCGGTTGCGGCGACTGCAGGGCGACTATCCGTCGCCCGTCGCTGCGTTCGTGCTGCGCCTGGAGAACGAACTGGCGCGCGCGCACCCACGCGTGCAGTTCCTCGGCATGCTGCCGGGTCGCTTCGCCTGCCTGTTGCGCATCGACGGACAGGAGACCCCGGTCGGCCTGCACGAGGCGTGGCGGCACGCGCAGGCGTTCCCGGATGCCTTTGCCCGCATGGTGGCGCGGCTCGTCGCGGACGTGGGCGAGACGGGACTCGATCGCGTCGAGGACGTCGATTTCGCGGCGGCAGCGCCGATCCTGCTGCCCCAGGTCCGCAGCCGTTCGTGGGTCGAGGCGCACGGTGCGTTCGGCGACGCCGCGCTGGTGCAGCGACCGCTGAACGAGGATCTCGTCACGGTCTACGTGCTCGACGATCCCCATTGCATGGTGTTCGTCTGCCGGGAGCACCTGCGGCGGTGGCGCAAGTCGGAGGCCGACGTGCACCACCTGGCGCTGGCCAACCTCGCGCGGCGCGGCCGCGAGGCCCTGCGCGTCGCCGATGCCGGCCAGGAACCCGTCCTGCTGCAGTCGGGCGATGGCTTCGACGCGGCGCGCGTGCTGCTGCTCGAACAGGCGGAGGGACTGCTCGTGGCGATTCCCGAACGGGACACCCTGTGGGTCGGGCGGGCGGAGGGCTCGCGGCTCGAACGACTGATGGCGACGACGGCCGCGATCGCGCGCGAGTCCGCTCGCCCGGTCTCGCCGCACGTCTACCAGGTCAAGGACGGTTGCCTCGCGCCCCTGCCAAGGTCGGACTGAGCACCACCGGGCCGCTCGCGGGCACCTGGAACCGCTGCCGCCGTTCGGGCGCGATCGGGTCGATCAGCTCGTAGTCGCCGGCCCCGAGGGCCAATGCGGTCGGTTGCCCGGCCTGCAGTTCGATGCCGGTGGCGGCGTGGAACGTCGGCAGCCACTGGGGATCGTCGCAGCGGACCAGTCGCAAGGGGCCGGCCCGCTGGGCGCTGGCGGGCAGTTCGAACCGCACCGTCGTGATGCCGCCGCGCAGGTCGACGACCAGGGCCTGCCCGGCGGCGCCGCGGTCGCCGGCGACGATCGTGCGCGCCACGTAGCCGTGGCGGGCAAGTCCCGGCGCGCTCGCCAGCGCCACGACCAGGTCACCCCGGACGAGGGTCGCCGAGGGCAACGACCACGCGTCGTCGTCCAGGGGCATGCCCGCGGAGAGCGGGGTCCAGGCGAAGTCGGCACCGGTGTGGGCGTCGTAGGTGGCGATTCCGGCAGCGGGTCCGAGGGCCTCGAGGGCGAACCCGTGCAGGCGCACCGTGAATTCGGCGTGGGTGCGGCGGCGACGGGCCGTCGCGGGCACCACCTGACGATCGAACTCCGTTGCCGTGGGGAGTCGTTCCGGCCGGGCCAGGGCGGCGGGGGTCGGCGGGAAGGGGATCCCCGGCAGCGCCGGAACCGGCGGGCGCTGCCAGGCGAGCAGCCCGCAGAACCCCGCGACCGCGATGGCGATGGCGAGCAGCAGGGCGAGAGCAGCGGCGGCGAGCAGGCGGATGGTGGCTCCGGGGTTGCGGGGTGGCGGAGCTTACCGCGGCTGGCCACGCCGCGGGGTCGCCGCCGGCTCGGACGCACCTTCGGCCGCCGCGGCGCGGGCCGGGCCCGCCGGCAGGGCCAGGTCGGTCGCTCCGCCTTCGCCGACGGTCACGGGCTGGGAGGCACGTTCCCGGCCCCGGACGGTCACGACGGCGAGGTAGCTGCCGGGCGGCACCCCTTCGAACTGGAAGGCGCCGTCGTCGATGCGGGTTTCGAACGCCGGGTTGTCCCGCCGCCACGCGTTCAGGTTCTCGGGCAGGGAGGTGAGTCCGGGCAGCAGCGCGATCTGCCCGTTCCGCTCGCTGGCAGGGGTGCCATCGTCGGCCGTCACGCGTCCCGCCACGGAAACGGCGCGCAGCGAGAGATGGCGTTCGGTGTCGACGCTGGCGACGATCCGGACGCGTTCGTCGTGCAGGGTGCCACGGCGGCGGCCCTGCTGTACCCGCAGCCGGTAGTCGCCCGCGGGCACGCCCTCGAGGTGGAACCGGCCGGATGCGGCCACGGTCGTCTGCTGCGCCGTACCGAAGCCACCCCACATGCCGCGGCCGCCCGCGCCGGGCCGATCGTCGCGCGCGGCGCTGTTGCCGTCGTCCACCCGCGTCAGCTCGACGCTGAGGCCTGCACCGGCGACGCCATTCAGCAGGATCGAGCCGGAGAGCGAACCGATCTGCGGCCGCCACAGCGCCACGTCGAAGCGCACGTCCTCGCCGCCGCGCACCGTCACGTCGGCGGTCAGCGAGCCGTCGAAGAACCGCGGCCCCAACTCCCGCATCAGCTCCTGGGGCGAGCCGATCCAACTGCGCACCAGGTAGCCACCCGGTTCCAGGCCCTCGATGCGGTAGGAGCCATCGGCCGCGAGCTCGCCGGTGCGGAACGGGCCGCCCTGCCCGCGGCCGCGGAACATGCCCGGACCCATGTTCCCCATCGAGGCCGGCACCGCGGCGATCCGGGCCTGGGTGTGCTCCCCTTCGGCCAGGCCGCGCACCATGCCGACGACGGCGCCCAGCGTGCCGAGGCGCAGCACGACCCCCGAGCGATCGCCACCGAGTTCGAACGGATCGACGCTGGCCTCGGCGAACCCATCGGCGGTGGCCTGCAGCCGGTAGGTGCCGCGTGGCAGGTGCTTCAGCACGAACTCGCCGTCCACGTTGGTCGTCGCCTCCAGGTTCCAGGCCGCCCCCGCCAGCTGGCGCGCGAACTCGCGACCCATGCCGACGAAATCGGCGCGCCCGGACTCGGCGTCGCCGCGGTCCCGACGGGCCGGCTGTGGCGACCGCAGCGTAACCCGCGCGCTGACGACCGGCAGGTCGCGGTCGTCGCGGACGACGCCGGCGAGGTACACGCCCCGGTCGAGGCGGATGCGTTGGTCGGCCACCGGCGCGCCGAGCCTCAGCTCCACGTTCTCGCCCACGTAGCGGGCGTGCTCGGGCGATTGCACGAGCAGCTCGTAGATGCCCTCCTGCAGGCCGGTGACGGCGAAGCGGCCGCCAGGATGCGACTCGGGGCGCGCGGTCTCGCGTTGGCCGCCGGGTGCGCGCCCGCCGCCTTCGGCCCGTGCTCCCCGACGACCGTCCTCGACCTCGCCGCGCAGGCGCTCGAACTGACCGCGCATCGCTTCGCGTTCGGCGGGGTCCAGGTTGCCGCTGCGCATGCGTTCGAACATCTGGGCCGGATCGGTCGACTCCATGCCGGCAGCCGGCAGGCCGCGGACTCGCACGGCGCGCACGGAGAACAGCGGGACGGGTGCACCGTCCTCGTCGACGACCGTGCCGGTGATGCGCAGGCCGTCCGGCAGGGTCAGCCGCACGACGACGCCCGCGGTCGGATCGAGGGGGGCGAGGTGCGAGGGCAGGTAGCCATCGGCGCGGGCGTCCAGGCGCAAGAATCCCCCGGGCAGGTGTTCGAGGGTGAAGCGTCCCTGCGCGTCGGACGTGGTGCGGTACTCGCGGCCGCCGGGTTCCTGGCTCTCGCCGCGCAAGGAGCGTGCGCTCACGCTGGCCTCCGCGATCGGCTTGCCGTCGGTGGCGAGCACGACGCCGACCACCTCGTAGCCCGGTCCGAGGCGGATGTCGGCGACATCGATGGCCTGCTCGTTCTCGACGGCGAACACGCTCGAACGTCCCTCGGTGTGCTTCTGCGCCTTCGCGCCGAGCGACCAGTCCCCCGCCGCCACCCGTGGCAGTCGGAAGTAGCCGTTGGCGTCGGTGCTGGCCCCTGCCAGCAACTGCTCGCGGTCGCGCAGGAACCGCATGCGGTTGCCGTTCTCGGGCAGCAGCTCGACGGCGGCGCCGGCGATGCCGTTGCCGCCGAGGTCGGTCACGCGCCCGACCACCTCGCCGCCCCGTTCGACCTGGAGATCGCCCACATCGGCCTCGGCGGTGACCGTGCCGAGGTCCTTGTCGAACAGCGCGGGCGCGAAGCGCGGGTGCAGCACCTGCAGCGACACGCGCAGCGAGCGGAAGGTCTGGCCCTGGAACGCGAACCGACCCTCGCGATCGGTCTCGACCGGGTCGGGCACCCGACGCTGGCCGGCGCCCTGGCCGGGGCGCGGCCCACCACGGCCGAACTCGAGCCATACCTTGGCGCCAGCCTGCGGCGCACCGAAGCGATCGACGACGCGGCCACGCAACAGCAGCGCAACACGCGCCTCGCCCGCCGCGGCGAACGGACCGGCCGCGGCCTCGATCTCGGTGCGCTGCACGCTGGTGTCGCCCGGCATCGCGGCGGCGGCGTCGCCGACCTCGTCGAGGTCGATCTCCTCGTGCTCGGACCAGCGCAGCGGCCGGGTCTCCTCGGGGGTCAGCAGGCTCGGCAAGGTGAGGCCGCCCGCCACGAGCAAGACCAGGGCACCGACGAGCAGCAGCAGGACGTGTTTCGGCATGGGCGGGTGGGGTGCCGCGAGGCGACCGGGCGAAGGCCGCTATTACGTCGCCCGTGGCGGCTCGCCGACAGCAGGGCGCTGTAACGACTTCGCATCCAGCCGCACGGCGGGGGCGCGCGGCGGCCGCTGCCGCCGGGGCGATCAAGGCAGGAGGTGGAGCCGCCTGGGCGCGGTCGTGCCCAGATCGCCCGTGCCGAAGGCGTCCCACGCCAGCACCTGCACGTCGATGTCGATCGACTGGCCACCTGGATTCGGGGCGACGAGGTGCGCGGACCCGTCCAGCGCCACGACGCCCGTTGCCAGCGGGATCGCTGCCAGCGGGTCCAGGCCCAGCCACAGCGGGATGCCGCCGAGGGTGGCGACCACCGTTTCGCCGCCGCTGCCCGCAAGGCTGGCCAGCACGAGCGCCAGGCCTTGGGGGGGTGCGTTCGCCAGGTCGATGGGGAACGGGCCTGGCGGCACGGCCGTGGCGGTCGGTTGCAACCGGGGCCGCGCGGCGTGCATCTGCCGCCAGGTGAAGTGGGTGGCGTAGTCGGTGCTGCCGACGGCCAGCCGGGGCGCGGTGTCCGCGGGTTGGAAGCCGCGGAACGGTGCCGAGGGCAACGGTACGAACTGCAAACCGAGCGCGTAGGCGCCGGGTCCGAGGTCGATCGTCGTGCCGACCGGCACGAGGCCGCCGGGGGCGGTGTGTACGACGCGGCTGCGCATCGGATCGGTGGCGTGGATCCGGCCCGCGTCGTCCTCGGTCAGGTCGTAGAAGCCATCGAATCCGCTGCCGACCGAGGCGACGTCCGCCATCGACAGCGTGGCGCCGGCCATCGCGGCGGCGACCCGGAGCGCTGGCACCTGCAGCAGGCGGGCCGTGCCGGCAGGGGGCGGCACGAGGGAACCGAGTTCGCCGACGACGAGGTCGCCGTTCGCTCGCAGCAGCAGGGGTGCCGACGGCCCGACCAAGGGCAGGATCTCGCGCGGCGTTCGCCCGGGACCGACCAACCACACTCCGGACTGGGCGCCACCCTGTGGCCAGAGCGGGTTGGCGCTGACCAGCAGGTCGGCGCCGAGGGCTATGGCATCGAAGGCATTGCGCACCCCGGGGAAACTCGTGATCGCGCCGAGCCGGGGGTCCAGGACCCAGACCACGGCGGACACGAGCGAACCCGCGGCCACGAGGCCACCCGGGTAGGGGGCCAGGAACGCGACGTCGTCGCTGGCGCCGAGATCCAGGACCGGCCGGCTTCGGGCCGTCCGCTGTCCGCCGAGGAGGTACACCTCGTGCGCGACGGCGACCACGTGCTGCCTGGCGTCCCACTGCAGCAGGGCGCGCACCTGCAACGGCTGCGCGGTCTCGGAGAACGTCGCCGAGACTCCCCAGCCGAGCGGCGGCGCCTGCGCGGGCGCCCGCGCGAGGAAGGGACCAGGGGACAACAGCCAGAGACAGAGAAGGGGAAGCGCGGCAGCAAGCCCGCCGGCCGACCGACCGGTCCGTTCCTCGTGCATCGACCACCTCGGCGTCTCGCGCGCCGGACGGAAACTCGTTGGGGCGATCCTCGGGATCGCTCCCCGCGGGTGTTCTGGCTTCCGGTTCGACCTACTGGCCCGCCTTCCCAGGGCGCCGACGCGGCGGTCCCAGTGGCGTTTCGGGCGTTCGTTCCCGGTGACAGCTGCGGGACAGCGCCGGATTCGCACCGGCTTCCCCGCGGGGGCGGGCGACGATACCGGTCCTGCCGTGCCGGACAAGCACGGCGGCTGGCCGGGTATGGGCGCGGGGCTTGCGGGGATGCTCCCGGCACCCGAAAAGTCCGGCTGCCTGCCGGTGTGGCCGGCAGCCGTCCCGACCCATGCACGCATCCCTGCTGGCCGACGTTCGCTGCGGCGCTGCCGAGGCAGGCCTGAACCTGTTCGGCATGGTCGATGCGGAGCGGTTCGATGCCTCGCAGACGAAGGAGCGCCGGATCCGCGCGATGGCGCCGGGTTGCGGCACGGTGCTCGTCCTCGGCAGCGGGGGGCGGCAGCTGTGGCAGCGGTTCGCCCGGTCGTGGATCGTGCTCTCCCGCGACTGCGCGGCCGAGCTGGATCGTTATGCGATCGAGCAGGTCGGCGGCGTCGAGGCACGCTTGCAGGCGGCGTCCCTGCCGGCCCGCGCCGTGGCCCCCGCAGGCGGCACGCGGCTGCCGTTCGAGCAACTGGGCGAAGCGGCGGGATTCGGCACGATCTCGCCGGTGACGGGCCACCTGCTGCACCCCGAGTTCGGTCCGTGGGTGCGGGTGCGGGGCGTTGTCCTGGTCGATGGCCGACCCTTCGGTCCGGTCGCGGACGCCTCGATCGCCGATCGCTTCCAACCCTGCTGTGGCTGCAGTCGTCCCTGCGTCGCCGCCTGCCCCGCCGGCGTGCACGATGGTCTTGGGCGGCAGGATCTGGCCCGCTGCGCCGCACAGCGCCACGTGGAGTCCTGTGCCGCGCACTGCCGCAGCCGCAGCGCGTGTCCGGTGGGCAGCGAACACCGCGACGGCGAGCACGAACATGCCCACCGGCATGCGCAATCGCTGGAGGCGATGCGCCGCGGACTGGGGATCGGCCGCTTCCGCTGGTTGCCCGTGCGGTGGCGTCCACCGACATGACCGGTGCTCCGCAGCGGATCGTGAGCCTGGTGCCCAGCGCGACGGAGAGCGTCTGCCGACTGGGGGGCGGCAGGGCCCTGGTCGCGTGCACCCGGTACTGCGTCGAGCCGGCCGCGGAGCTCGCAAGGGTGCCGCGGATCGGCGGGACCAAGAACCCGCGGCTCGACGCCGTGGTGGCGCTCGGCCCCGACCTCGTGCTGGCCAACGCCGAGGAGAACCGGCCCGAGGACATCGATTGGCTGCGGGCGCGGGTCCCGGTGCTGGTGCAGACGCCCTGTTCGGTCGACGAGGCGACGGCGGCCCTGGTCGAACTGGCGGCGAGGCTCGGCGTGCCGGAGGCCGCGGCGCCGCTCGTGCGCGAGATCGACCGCATCCTCGCCGAGGCGGCGGTCGGAGCACCCGGTGCCGCACCCTTGCGGGCGTTCTACGCGGTCTGGCCCAAACCGTGGATGACGGTGAACGGCACCACCTTCGTCCACGACCTGATGGGCCGCATCGGCCTGCAGAACGTCGCGGCCGCCGCCGCGGCGCGCTATCCGTCGACGTCGGTCGACGAGGTGCGCAGCTGGTGCCCCGACGTGGTCCTGCTGCCGAGCGAACCCTGGGCGTTCACGGCCGCCGATCGCGATCGTCTGGCGAGGGAGCGCACCTTCGGCACGCCGGTGGTGGAACTCTGCGACGGCCGCGACTTCTGCTGGCACGGTGTGCACATGGCCGCGGGGATCCGCCGGGCGTGGAACGTGGCCTGCCGGCTGGCCACGGCGGCGCGCGCCCGGCGCGCGTGAAGGATCAACTGGCCGCGTTCTCGGCCCGCCGTTTGGTCAGGTCGATGATCGGTGCCGTGTCGCTGAGTCCGCGGATCCGGTCGAGCAGCGCCCGGGCCGCGGCGGCATCCCCGAGGCGAGGGCTGCGGGCGAGCAGCGCGCCGTCGGCTTCCCGTACGACGACCCAGTGGCCACCCTCGGCATCCGCCTCGGCCTTGCTGCGCTCGGGGTCGCGCAGGCCGCTGCGTGCATGCAGCACCGCCGTCTGGGCCTTGATCTTGCCATCGCAGCCGACGCTGCGCAGCAGCAGGTCGCCGTCGGGACTGCGGAGCTGGAAGTGGAATCTGCCCGCGTCGTCGAGCACCAGTTCGAATCGTGTCGCCATCGTTCGTTGGCTCCTCCGCGGGCAAGACGTCGGCGGCGTCCGGGATGTTCCGGTGCGGCGTGGATTCCGCGCGCCCGCCGCCAGGTCCGCGGCGGCGCTGGCGCCGCAAGGCCTTTCGGAGGCCAAGCTTGCCTCGTCGGTAACGGCGGTGTCCCGTTGCACCGCCCGCGGGCGAGGTCAGGGGCTCGAGGAACTCGCCGTCCTCGCCGCGGCGCGCTCGCGGCGCCGCCGCCGGCGGTCGTCCATGGCCCGCTGGTGCTGCAGCGCATCGCGTTCGGCTCGCCGCTGGCTCCACCAGAGCAGCAGCATGAGCCCGGTCAGGATCCCCCCCAGCACCAGCCCCAGGAGGCGCATCGTCGGATCCGTGCCGAGCACGAACGGATCGAGGTCGGCCGCGACGAACAGCGGCACGAAGCGTCGCTCGCCGTTGCTCGCCTCGTAGGCGAACCGACGGTAGTAGTGCGCCCGGACCTCCAGTTGGGCGCGCAGCGGCAGTTCGCCCACCCGCCTGGGCACCCAGATCGGCACCGTGGCGCCGCCGTACTCGCGCACCTGGACCCAGGCAACGGTCCAGAACTTGATCCCCGCCGGATTGGCCGGCGCCGCGAGCGTCGTGCGCCAGATCAGCGTGCCGATGATGCGCAGCGGCAGCCCTCGTTCGAGCTGTCCGTCCTTGCAGCGGTCGAAGAACTCGGCGGCGTTGAGCGCGGGCAGCTGGCGCCACTCGCCGAACGTGCGCCGGTCGGTGGTGTCGCGGGCGAAGGCGGCGAGGTGCCAGAGCGCCTCGGTCTGGTCGTCCTCCAGCGTGTGCCACATCTTGTCGCCCGGCCAGTAGCTCGAGTCGTCGATCGTGGCCAGGACGGCCGCGTCGAGGGCGTGCACGCCGCCCCAGTCCTCGTAGTCGCGCTGGATCGAGCGCCCGACCAGCATCGGCGCCTGCCGCAGGTCGAGCGGGTAGGTGGTGTCGCGCAACTTCAGCAGGTAGCCCTCGAGTCGGACCCACGCGCCGCGTCGGATCGAGTCCTCCGGCGGGATCGAGAAGGCGGCGATCGCGTGGCCGCCGTCCGCGAGCCGGATCGTGGCTTCGTAGATCGAGTAGCCGGCCAGCGGATGCCCTTCGCGCGGGCCTTGCAGGTCCTCGAGGGTGCCTTCGTACCAGAGCCAGCGGCCGCGCCATGTCGGCATGTCGGCCCGCAGGACCTTGAGCGGCACCGCCTCCTCCGGCGCGCCGAGCGCCGCGGCCACGGTCGGACCGACGTCGATCGCGAGCGCGAGCAGGTGGCGCAAGGGCTCCGGCTCGAGCTGCAGGCGCCGCTCCCGGGTGTCGTCGCCGGCGGCGCCGAGCACCGCGCGGTCGAGGATCGGCACGGCGACGACAGGCTCGACGCGCGGTTCGTCGGCGGTGGGCTCCGGGCCTTCGCCGAGCCCGAAGACCACGTAGACCATCGCCGCCAGCATGGCCCCGGCGACCAGGAAGCGGACGGCGGTGGGGATCGGCGGCAGCAGCCGCGGGGGTGGGGGAGCGCGCATCGGCACGAACGAGGATAACGGGCCGACCCCGGAACGGGTTGGCCCCGGTCCGGGTCGGCGGCTCAGCCCTGGCCGTCGGGCCGCTCGAACAGGCCGCCGAGGTGGAAGTTGGCGATGTCCGAGCGATCGACGATGGTGGCGGCGTTGACGCCCAGCGTGATGGCGATGACCTCGGCGATCTCCTCGCTGGTCGCACCTTCCTTCTTCGCCTTCTTCAGGTGGCCCTCGAGGCAGCCCTTGCAGCCCGACGTCAGCGCCGCGGCGATGGCGATGTACTCCTTCGTCTTGAGGTCGAGCTTCGACTTGCCGTAGGTCGCCTTGTAGAAGCCCATGTAGAGCTGCTTCAGTTCCGGCGTCAGCAACGCGTAGCTGCGCATCGCCGAACTCGGCAGGCGGCCGTCGGCCAGGGTGTCGTCGGGTGCGGTCTTCGTCTTGCGATCGTCGCTCATGGCAGAGGTGGCAGGGAGGGCGCGGACGGGAGCAGCCGCATCCGGTGGCTCCGTTCGTATACGACGCTGGCCCCGAAAGGGATGCGGATTATTGCAGGCCCAACTGCAGGCGCACCAGGGCGTCCCGGTCGGCGGGCAGCTCCAGGGTGCGGAACGCCTGCTCGAAGGGCAACCAGTGCATCTCGCCGATCATCGGTCCGGGCCGCAGCGCGCCGACCGGCTCGCTCGGCGTGCCGGCTTGCCAGGCGTAGGGCCATTCGACGACACCGACCTCGCCGAACAGCTCCTTCTGCGGTTGCAGCAGTTCGATCAGGTGCACGGGGCGGCGCAGGCCGGTCTCGGCCATGACTTCGCGCCGGATCGCGTCCTCCAGCTTCTCTCCCGGCGTCACCGGCCCGACGACCGGGCCGAGCGGCCATTCCTCCCGTGGCTTGTGCCGCAGCAGCAGGTATTCGACGCGCTGGTCGAGCACCTGGAACACGAAGACGCGCACGCGGTGTTCGAGGCGGAACATGCGAGTGGACCCGATGGACGGGAGGTCGACCGGCCGGGGCCGGAGCGCACCTCTCTAGTCCCCCTCATCGGCCAGGATGCAGCGGGGGCACACGACGGGGGGCGGAATTTCCGGGCTGGGGCGCCGGCCGGGGCCTCAGCGATCCGCCCCCTCCCCGCCCGCGGAGCCCGGCTTCTCGCCCTTGCCAGCGCCGCCTGGTCCGCCGGGGACGGTCTGCCTGGCGCCGTCCGTTCCGCGCCCGGCGAACGCTTCGCCGACCGCTGTGAACGAGTACGGCAGCGTCTGGTGCTCGAAGTTCGAGCCCCAGGAATGGCCGCCGCCCTCGATCAGGCGCCACGTGTGCGGGATCGCCTTCGCCGCCAGGGCCTCGTGCAGCAGTTCGTTGCCGGCCTGGAACCCATAGCGGTCCTCGGTGCCGGCGTCGAAGTAGATCCGCAGGCCGTGCAGGGCCTTGGGCTCGAGCTGCAGGGCGATGCACAGCGGATTGGCCATCTGCCACGGCTCCTTCTGGATCGGATCGCCGAACACCTCGTCGAGGCCGAGCCGCTTGGCGTAGCCCTTCAGCCGTTCCGGCAACTGGTCGGGATCCTCGGCGAACACGGCGCTGCTGTGGGCGCCGACGACGCCGAACAGGTCGGGCTGGGTGAAGGCGATGCGCAGGGCGGCCATGCCGCCCATGCTGACGCCCAGGATGGCGCGTTGCTGCCGCTCCGCCCGGATCCGGTAGGTGCCGTCGAGGTGGGCCAGCAGGTCCTTGGTGATCAGGTCCTCCCAGCGCTGGTCCTTGCGGTTGAAGTACATCGACGTGCGGCCGCCGTTGGGCGTCACGAACACGCACGGCGGCAGCTTGCCGTCGGCGATCGCCCGGTCGAGCACGGGGGCGCCACCGCGCTGGTGGAAGCGGAGGTGGTCCTCGTGCATGCCGTGCAGCCAGATCACCAGCGGCCAGCGGACCGCCTGGTTGGCGTCGTCGTCGTAGCCCTTCGGCAGGTAGATGCCGTAGGGCACCTCGCGGTCGACGGCCTCGCTGCGGAAGCTGGTCTCGCGGAACGTCAGGTGCTGCAGCGCGGGCGCTTCGGGTTCGCGCCGGTTCCGGCGCGCCCGATCGCCGTCCTGGGCCATCAGCAACGCGGGAACGAGCAGGGCTGCGACTGCGAACGGGAACCGGGCCGGCATGCGTTACCTCCGAGGGAGTGTGGTCGGTAGTGTTGCCGCCGAGGTCTCGTTCGCCCAGTGGGCGTCGAGAATCCATGGACCCCGCCGCCGAAGCCCTCGCCCCGCTGCTGTCCAGCCTCGTCGACTACGAGCGGCTCCGCCCCGACCGAAGGCTGTGGGACCTGGCGACCATGCGGCGTCTGCTGGCGCGGCCTGGCGCGCCGCCGCGGCCGCGGCCGGCGGTGCAGGTGGGCGGCAGCAAGGGCAAGGGCACGACGTGCGGATTCCTCGGCGCGCTCGCCCGGGCGGCCGGGCGGCGAGCGGGCGTCTACACGTCGCCGCACACCGGCACCCTGCTCGAGCGCCTCGCCGTCGATGGCCGCAACGTCGAGGTCGAGACCCTGCGCCGGCTGCTCGCCGCGGTGCTGGCCGCACCCGGCGGCGAACGCCCGCCGACGTTCTTCGAGGCGATGACCGTGGCGGCCGCCGACTGGTTCACCGAGCAGGCCGTCGATCTGGCCGTGTTCGAGGTCGGCCTCGGCGGCCGCCACGACGCGACGACGGCCCTGCCGGTCGACGCGGGCATCGTCACGACGATCGAACTCGAGCACACCGACGTGCTCGGTGACACCGTGGCCGCGATCGCCGGCGAGAAGGCGTTCGTGGTCCGCCCGGCGGGCATCGGCTTCACGGCGGCGCAAGGCGAGGCGCTGACGGTGCTGCGCCGCCACGCCGAGGCCGTGCAGGCCAGGCTGCTTGTCCTGGGGGAGCAGTTCGGGCTGCGCGACGTGCGCTGGGAGCCGCAAGGCTGCCGCGCCCGTCTCTGGTTGCCCGACGGCCGCGACCTGAGCGTGTTCCTGCCGGACGCGGCGGCGTTCGAACTGCCGGCGCTGGCGCTCGCCGCGGCGGCGTTCGCCCACCTGCTGCCGGCGGCGTCCCTGCCGGTGGATCCGGCACCGCGACCGGGACTGGCGTGCCGCTTCGAGGTGCGCCGCGACGACGACGGCGAGGTCCTGGTCCTCGACGGCGCCCACACCGAACAGTCCCTGCTCGCGGTCGCCGCCGAACTGCGCCGGCGCCATCCGGGCCGCCGCGCCGCGGTGCTGTTCGCCAGCGCCGCCGGCAAGCGCTGGCGCGAGGGGTTGAGTGCGCTGCTGGCGGTTGCCGATGACTTCGTCGTCACCGAACTCTCGGGCACGGCCAGCGAGGCCGCCGAGGCGCTGGCGGCGCACCTGCGTGCGCACGGCGCCCGGTGCGAAGTGGCGGCGGACGCGGCGTCCGGTCTGCAGGCGCTGCGCCGGCGGGCCGGCCCGCGGCTGGTCACCGGCTCCTTCTACCTCGCCGGCCGGATCCGCCGGCTCCTCGACGAAGCACAACGATGAACGAACGACCCGAACCCCGCGGCGCCGCAGCCACTCCCGTGTTCGTCGAGGACCTGTTCCTGACCGACGTGTTCCTGATCAAGGGACGGCTGCCGAACAAGAACAAGCGGCTGTCGAACCTGCTCGAGGACTACACGCGCACGTTCCTGCCCGTGCACGATGCCACGCTGGTTTCCCTGCGCAGCCACGAGGTGATCCGCACGCCCTCGGTCATGGTCAACGTCGGCGAGGTCATCCTGGCGCACGAACTGGTCGAGGTGGCCGGCGACGAGGCCCAACGGCGGCTGGCCAGCGGCAGCGTCAAGACCAGCCGCATCCGCGCCTTCTACAACGGCATCGTGCAGTTCGAGATCGCCGGCCTGATCGAGAGTGGCGCCTACGAGTCGCAGCCGGTGGTGAACCGGAAGTACTTCGTCATGCAGAAGCCCGTCGTGCGTGGCCTCGACCTCGAGCAGCCGGAACTCGGTCTGCTGCAGGGCCTCGACTACGCGATCGTGCGCAAGGATCGCATGGCCTACGTCTACGACTTCGGGACGTGAGCGGGGCGACCTTCTCCGCCCGCGTTGCCCCGGCACGGAGGGTCGTCGCCTTGCATCGCGCCCGGCGATGGCCTCCACTCCAGGTCGCGCGACCCCCATGGCAGCCTCGGCGGACCCAGCAGGAACCTCGCCGGCACCGGCTGCGGACCCGGCCGTTCCGCTCGCGGCCGGCAGGATCCCGGCCCTGTCGCTGGTCATGCCGGCCCACGACGAAGCCGCCGGCATCGCGTTCGCCGTCGCCGAAGCGGTGCAGGCGCTCGGCGAGATCGCCGGCAGCTGGGAGCTGATCGTCGTCGACGACGGTTCCGTCGATCGGACCGCGGCGATCGTCGCCGAGCGCGCCCGCCACGAGCCGCGGATCCGCCTCGTGCGCACGGAGGGCCACGTCGGCTATGGGGCGGCGTTGGCCCGGGGGCTGCGCGCGGCGCGGCTCGAGGTCGTCGCCTACACCGATGCGGACGCGCAGTTCGAACTGCGGGATCTGCCGGCCCTGCACCAAGGCCTCGCCGACGTCGACATGGCGGTCGGCTACCGGGCCGCGCGCCGGGATCCGCGCCTGCGGCGCCTCACCTCCGCCGTCTACCGCTGGCTGGTCGGGGTGCTGCTCGGGCTCCGGGTGCGCGACGTCAACTGCGCCCTGAAGATGCTCCGCCGCGACTTCGTGCAGCGGCTCGACCTGCAGAGCCGCGGCTTCCTGGTCGACGCGGAGCTGTTCCTGCGCACGCGGCAGCTGGGCGGCCGTTGGCGCGAACTGCCGGTGCAGCATCGACCGCGTGTGCACGGCGCCTCCTCGATCCGCTGCACGACCGCGTTTACGACCATGGGCGAACTGCTCCGCCTGCGGCGCGCGCTGCGCCGCTGACCGCCGCTGCCCGCCGGTCCGGCGGGGTCGCCCCGACCCGTTCGAGGACCGGCTTGACCCGGCCGCCGCTGCCGCCACGATCTCGCGTCGCGGCGGCGCCAGGCGGCCCGCCTGTTGTCATGACCTCACCCGCGACCCCCGCCGTGCGCGCGCCGCTGACGATCCCGCTCGCCGACGGGCCGGTCGCGGCCTGGGCCGATCGCTGCGCCGCTGCCGTCGTCGTCGGCGGGGTCGCCGCCGTGACCCTCGTGCTCCGGGGCGTCCAGCCGGATGGGCGCGGCTTCGGCACCCACGAGCAGCTGGGGCTCGAGCCGTGCGGGTGGCCGTTGGCCTACGGCATTCCGTGCCCGACCTGCGGCGTCACCACGGCGGCCTGCCACCTCGTGCACGGCAACCTGCTGGCGGCGTTCGCGACGCAGCCGTTCGGCGCCACCCTGATGCTCACGGCCCTGCTGGCCGCGCTGCACGCCGCGGCGTGCCTCGTGCGCCGCCGCTCGTTCGCCGACCTGCTGGTGCGCCTGCCCGTGCGACGCCTGTTCGCCGGTGCGGTGGCGCTGCTGTTGGCGACCTGGGGCTGGAAGTGCCTCGTGTTCGTCCCCTGACCGACCGCGGTCAGCGCCGGCCCGGCCGTCGCCGCCCGCCGCCCGGCCGCCGTGCCGACCCGGCGCGGCCCGCCGGTCGCTCGGCGTCCAGCGCCCCTTCGAGCATCGTGCGGTAGCTGCGGTAGCGCGACGGCGCCAGCGCGCCGCCGGCCAGGGCCGCCCGCACGGCGCAATGCTCCTCCTCGGCGTGCAGGCAGCTGCGGTACTCGCACTGGGGCAGCAGGGCCGCGATCTCGGGGAACAGGAACTGCAGCTCCTGCGAGCCGACGCAGAACAGGTGGAAGTTGCGCACTCCCGGCGTGTCGAGCACGTGGCCGCCGCCCGGCAGCGGCAGCAGCTCCGTGTGCGTCGTCGTGTGCCGACCCTGGCGGATGTGGTTGAGGTCGCCGACCCGCAACTGAACGCCCGGCACGACGGCGTTCAGCAGCGACGACTTGCCGGCGCCGGACAGGCCGCAGACGACGGTGCGGTTGTGGTGGAGCAGCGCGGCGACCTCTTGCAGCGCGGCGACCGTCTCGTGCCCGGGCCGGATGCTGGTCGCCAGGGTCCGCACGCCGGCGGGAGCGTAGACCTGCTGCCACCGCGCCGCGGCGGCCGGATCCAGGTCGGCCTTGGTCAGCGCCAGCGTCGCCGGGATGCGCTCGCGCGCCGCTGCCGCCAGGATGCCGTCGACCAGTTCCGGCTGGAACGGCGGCGAGTCGACGCTGGCCACCGCCAGCACCTGGGTCAGGTTCGCCGCGAGCACCTGCGCCTGTTCCTCACCCTCGCTGCTGGCGCGGCGGTGCAGCTGCGAACTGCGCGGCAGCACCGCGTCGATCGAACGCCCGCTCGGACCGAGCACGATGCGGTCGCCGACCGCGAGCGGCCGCTTCTCGCGCGAGGCGCCCTCGAACAGCTTGCCGGCCAGCGGCAGCTGCCGGCGTTCGCCGTCCACCTCGACGTGGCAGACCTTCGCATCGATGCGTAGAACGAGGCCCTGCGGCGATGGCGATGGCATCCGGAACCGGACTCGTGGGTAGGTTGGCGCCGAGCCCCACCGGAGCCCTGCACCTCGGCAACGCGCGCACGTTCCTGCTGGCGTGGCTGTCGGTGCGTTCGCGCGGCGGCACTCTACTGCTGCGGCTCGAGGACATCGACGGGCCGCGCGTGAAGGCCGGTGCCGCGCAGGCGGCGCTCGACGATCTCCAGTGGCTCGGTCTCGACTGGGACGGCGAACCGGTGGTGCAGAGCGCCCGGCTCGAGCGCTACCGGCAGGCGGCGACGGCCCTCGCGGCCGCCGGACGGGCCTACGCCTGCGTCTGTTCGCGGCGCGAGGTCGAGGCGGCGGCCTCGGCGCCGCACGCGGGCGACGAAGGGCCCGCCTATCCGGGCACCTGCCGCGGCCGCTTCGCCAGCCTGGCGGCGGCCCAGGCGGCGACCGGACGCGAGGCCGCCCTGCGGTTCCGCGTCGACGTGGATGCGGTGCCGTTCGTCGACGCCTTCTGCGGGCCGCAGGCCGGCGCCACGGGCGGCGACTTCGTGATCCAGAAGCGCGATGGCGGCCCGGCCTACCAGCTGGCGGTGGTCGTCGACGACGCGGCACAGGGCGTCACCGAGGTCGTGCGTGCGGACGACCTGCTGCCGAGCACGCCCCGGCAGCTGCTGCTCTACGCGGCCCTGGGGCTCGCGCCGCCGACCTTCCGGCACGTCCCGTTGGTCGTCGGTGGGGACGGTCGGCGGCTGGCGAAGCGGCACGGCGACACCACGCTGCGGCACCTGCGCACCGCGGGGGTGGCCGCGGCGGCGGTGGTGGGGTACCTCGCGTTCCTCAGTGGCCTCGGGCCGGCGAGCGGCCGGGCGATGCCGGGCGACCTGCTGGCGGGCTTCCGCTGGGAGCGCGTGCCGCGCCAGCCGGTGCGCGGCGACCAGCACGGCCTCAGCGGTTGAGGCGCCGCTCAGCGGCGCGACGGCCGCACGCCGAGCGGCTCCAGTTCGTGTTCGAGCGCCGCCGTCCAGGCGGGCAGATCGGCCGCGGCCCGTTCGTCGAGGCGTGGACCGAGCACGGCCAGGGCCCGATCCCAGCAGGCGATGGCGAACGTCCGCGCCGGCGCGGCGTTGCCCTCGAGGTCGGCGGCAAGGCAGAACTCGCGCAGGGAGGCTTCGAACCGCGGGCGCCAGACGGCCGGGTCGAAGTCGGTCGCCGTGGCGGGTTGCTCCGCCGCCGCGCCCAGCGCGGCGGCGGCGGGCTGCAGGGCGGGAGGGAGGTGGTGCCACGCGGGGGCGCTGTCGCTGCGGCCGGTGCGGCCGCGGTCCGCCCCGCCGGGCTGCGCCGAGGCCGCGTCGGCGCGGTGCCAGGGTGGCACCAGCAGCAGCGCGGCCATCGCCGCCACGCCGGCGATGGCCAGCCCGACGCGTTGGCGTCGCCGCCGGCGGGCCGCGTTCTGCTCGGCCTGCCGTTGCGCCACGGCCTGCTGCGCCTGGGCGGCCAGGCGCTGCCAGTGTTCGAGCAGGCGCAGCAGGCGGCCAGGCGCCGGGGCCGCCTGGCTGGCGATGTTCACGGCCGCCAGGATCTGGTCCACGCCGGCGCGGGCGAGGTGCGCGCGTTCGAACGGGTCGGTGGCCGCATCGAGCTGCTGCTCGGCGGCCCCGGCCTGCTCGAGGGCGATCTGGGTCTCGACGTCGCGCAGGTCCCGGGTGTAGAGCGCGGCCCGGTCGGCCGGCACGTGCATCGCGAGCAGATGCAGGCAATCGCGACGGGCTGCCAATGCCTGCAGCCGGTCGGCGGACGACGAGGTCGGCTCGTCCTGCAGCCGCGCGTAGCGGGCCAGCAGTTCGGCGTTGCGCCGCACGGCGGCGTCGATCTCCTGCCGCCGCCGGCGGGCCTCGGTGAGACGTTCCTGCAGTCGCTCGGCCTCGGCCCGCTCCTGGTCGTCGACCGGATTCAGGCCGGCCACGGCTCGCTCCATGTCGAACAGGCCGGTGGTCCAGTGGCCGCGGGCCAGGGCGTTCTCGGCGCCTTCGGCCAGGCGATCGCGCGTCGCGCGGGCCTGGTCGAGCCGCAGGCGCAGCGCCTCGATCGCGTCCTGCAGCTGGCTGCGCGCCCGCTCCGGTCGGTCGACGAAAGCGTCCAGGATGCGCAGGGTGTCCAGGCGCGCCAAGGCAGCCTGCAGCGGCCGGACTGGCACCGGCTCGCTGCGCAGCAGCGTGCGGGTCGCGTCGAGCTCCTGCCAGGCCCGGTCGGTGAGGTCGACCAGGGCATGGGCCAAGGCCTCGTGCGCGGGCGGCACCTGCGGCAGGTGGGGGAACTCCTGGGCGAGGTTGACCAGCGTGATCTGCAGGCTGCGCAGCCCGACGATGCCGGTGGCGGTCTCGCGCCGCGCCCGGCCCTGGATCGCCGTCGCTGCCGCGGCGACCAGTTCGGTCACCGGCACGAGCGCGACGGCGTCCCACGCCGCGGCGACCCGTTCGACGTTGGGCTGCGACCTGGCGATGCGCTCGAGGTAGAAGCTGAGGCGGTGCAGCTGGTCGCGCTGCCGCGTCGCCGTCGGCGAGGCGCCGCCCCAGCGCTCCGCCATCGCGTCGATCGCCCGCGCCGCGCCGTCGAGGTCGAGACGGGCCTGGGCGGCCAGGATCGCGGCGGTCTCGGCGGCGAGGTCGGCGCGCGCGATGGCGACCTCGTGCCCGAGCTGCTGGAGGAAGGCGATCGGATCGCGGTGCAGTGCCGTGGGCGTGGCGGTGGCGTCGGTCGGCAGCGTGCCGGCGCCCGGCAGCTCGAGCCAGTCGCGCGCGAGATGCCCGGCATCCCGCAGCCAGTGGGCGGCGACGTCGAACTCCTCGGAGCGCCGCAGCGCGGCGGTCCGTTCGGCGGCGGCGGCGAGCAGTCGGCCGGCCGCCCGACCCAGGGTCTGGCGCCACTGCAGCGTGGGGGCATGGCGCGGGAAGCGCCGCAGCACGCGCGCCGCGGTGCGCAATTCGCGGCACAGCGCCGCCGGTTCGGTGGGCACGGCGCTCGGCACGACCAGCAGTTGCGGCAGGCGTGCCTGCAGCCGCTGCGCGCGCCGCTGCCATCGACGGACACCCGGTCGGGCCACGCCGGCGGCGACCTTCGCCCCGCGCGCCAGCGCATCCAGCGCCGCCTCGTCGGTGTCGTCCTCGAGCCGTTCCGCCAGCGACGCCAGCGTGGCCGCGACCTCGGCGGCGCGGGGGCGGCGCTCGGGCGAGGGCTCCAGCAGGACCGCGAGCAGGCGTTCGAGATCCGGGTGCTGCGGCAAGGGGCAGTCGATGCCGCCGCCCAGCAGCCAGCGCAGCGTCCTGCCCAGGCCGAACACATCGTCGGCCGCACTCGGCCGCAAGCCCGCCGGCGGGGCCGCGTCGGTGCCGTCGGCCGACGAGGGCGTTTGCGCGGCCGCGTGCTCGAAGTCGAGCAGCAGCGTGTCCGTGCCCGTCCACAGCAGGTTCCTCGGCTTCACGTCGCCGTGCGCGAGCCCGTGCGGCGCCGCCGGCGCGCGCAGGGCGTGCAGCCGCGCGAGGGTCGTCGCCGCCGGCGCCAGCAGCCGGCACGCGAACGCTGCCGGCAGGGCGCCTCGTTCGGCGACGATCTGGTCGAGATCCTGGCCGTCGACGTACTCGGTCGTGAGGCAGGGCCGGTGGCTCGCCGGGTCGAGGGTGGCGCCGAGGTAGGCGACGACGCCCGGTCCGGCCGCCAACTGGCCCAGGGCGACCTCGCGTTCGGCGTCGGCAAGCGAGCCCGACACCACGAGCTTGCGCACGACCCGTCGGCCGCCAGGGCTCTCGCGGACCACGTGCACGACGCGCTCGGGCGAGGCGTGCAGCAGCCGGGGTTCGTCCGCGGAGGCGGCGAGGCGGGTCATGGTGGACGACGGTGCCGGCCGCGGGCGGGCCGGTGCGAGACGCAGACAGCAGGGCGGTCCCCAGGGGGACGGGGTGGTGTCGGAACGCCGTATTCTACCCGGGCGGCGGGCGGCGGGCGCAGCCGCGGCCACCGGCGCGGCGGAAAACCGACGGCACTTCCCGGTCCGTGGGGCGAGCGGCGACAATCCGACGATGCCGATCAGCCTCGAGATCACAGACCGCGCCGGGACCAGGGAGGTCGAACTCGACGAGGATGCCTTCTGGATCGGCGGGCTGCGCTCGGAGTGCCCGGTCTGCATCGACCTGCCGGGCGTCTTCGGCCGCGTGCTGGAGGTGGCCCGGGACGAGCGCGGCCGGCTGCGCGTGCGCGCCGAGCCCGGCTTGCCGTTCCCCGTGCGCTGCGCCACCGGCACCATCGGTGCCCGGTTCGAGAACCTGCTCGACGGCGACACGCTGAACGTCGGTCCGGCGCTCGTGCGCGTGCGCCACCGGGCTGCCGCGGCCTCGGCGGCGGAGGAACTCGATCCGGCCGCCCTGTCCCCCGCACCCGGATCGCCGGTCGGATCCTGGTATCGCACCTTCATGGAGATGGCCGACCACCTCGAGGGCCTGAAGAGTCCCGCCCAGATGGTGCCGGCGGCGATGGCGGCGATCCTGCGGGCGACCGGCGCCGACCGCGTGCACGTGCTGCTCGACCTCGACCAGGACGACCAGGCCTACTTCATGAGCCGGCCGGAGGACCGGCGGCCGTTCCGCGTCAGCCGTTCCCTGGTCGAGCAGGTGCGCGACAGCGGCCGCGTCGTGCACGTGCCGGTGGCGGCCTCCGATCCGGTGGCGCGCACGTTCCACAGCGTGCGCAGCGAGGGCATCTCGGCCGCGGTGGCGCTGCCGATCCAGGCGCTCGGCAAGAACCTCGGCGTGATCTACGCCGACTGCACCCGCGACGGCGCGCAGCTGACCGCGGAGGACCTGCAGCGCGTCGCCTTCTGCGGCCGCATCCTGGCGACTGCGCTCGGCAACCGCGTGCTGGTGCGCAGCCTGCTCGATCGTCCGGCGCCGGGCGGGCAGGCGCGGCACTGGGCGCTCGAGACCGGGAGTCCGGCCTGCGCCGAGTTCGTCCAGCGCGTCGAGCTCTACGCGCCCGCCGACTACACGGTGCTGCTGCGCGGCGAAACCGGCACCGGCAAGGAGGTCGTGGCGCGCGCGCTGCACGAGCTGTCGCGGCGCAGCAAGGGGCCGTTCGTGCCCGTCAATTGCGCGGCGATCCCCGAGCAGCTGATGGAGAGCATGCTGTTCGGCCACGAGAAGGGCGCCTTCACCGGCGCCCTGCAGGCGCGCCGCGGTCACTTCGAGGAGGCGCACGGCGGCACGATCTTCCTCGACGAGATCGGCGACATGGCGCTCGGGCTGCAGGCGAAGATCCTGCGCGTGCTGCAGGACCGCATCGTCACGCCGGTCGGCGGCCGACGGCAGGTGCGCGTCGACGTGCGCATCCTCGCCGCCACGCACCAGGACCTGGAGCGCATGGTGCGCGAGGGGCGGTTCCGCGAGGACCTCTACTACCGGCTGCGCGAACTCGAGATCGTACTGCCGCCGTTGCGCGACCGGCGTGAGGACGTGCGCCCGCTGGCGCAGCGGTTCCTGGCCGAGGCGGCCGAGGAACTCGGCTTCGCCGAAGTGCCGGCGCTGTCGGCCGAGGCCGAGGCGGCCCTGGTCGCCGCACCGTGGCGCGGCAACATCCGCGAACTGCGGCACGTGGTGAAGGGTGCGGCGCTGCGCGCCGGCGGCGGCACGATCCGGCCGGCGCACCTCGATCTCGACCGCGCGTCGTCCGGGCCGCCAGCGGCCGTCGCCCCGGGCTCCGTCGCCCCGGGTGCCGCCACGCCGGTCGCGGGCGAGGCCGCCGGCGCCGGCACGTGGAAGGAGCGACTGGAGCAGCAGGAGAAGGAAGCCCTGCAGCGCACCTTGGCCGCGGCCAACGGCAACCTGACGCGCGCCGCGGAACTGTTCGGCGTGCCGCGCACGACCTACCGCGAGCGGCTGGTGCGCCACGGCCTCCTGGACGCGTGACGTCGCGGCCGGTTTCCCGCTTCTTGCGAGGCCCGCGCCGGGGCCGTCGCTAGCCTGCCCGGCCTTGACTGCGCGCGGCAAGGAACCTGAGGCGACGCTGACGGTGGTCGGCGACGTGCATCGCTGGTGGCGGCCGGCGGACGCGACCTTCCTCGAGCGGTCGCGGCCGGATCTGGCCCTGTTCGTCGGCGACCTGGGCGACGAGGACGTGCCGATCGTGCGCGCGGTCGCGTCGTTGCCGGTGCCGAAGGCGGTGATCCTCGGCAACCACGACGCCTGGCAGAGCTTCGGCCGCAAGACCGCGACCGACAAGCTGCGCGAATCGCTCGACGTGCTCGGCGAGGACCACGTCGCCTACGCGGTCCGCGAGGTGCCCCGGGCCGGCATCTCGCTGGTCGGGGCGCGGCCGTTCTCGTGGGGCGGCCAGAGCCTGCGCAGCCCGGAGCTCTACGACGAGATCTACGGCATCCACACGATGCGGCAGTCGGCGGCCGCGATCGTCGACGCGGCGCGCAACGCGCAGCACCGCGACCTGGTGATCCTGGCGCACAATGGTCCGCTCGGCCTCGGCGACCGCACGCACGACATCTTCGGCAAGGACTTCGGCAAGCCCGGCGGCGACTGGGGCGATCGCGACCTGGCGCTGGCGATGCAGCGCATCGAGGGCTTCGGCCTGCGCGTGCGGGCCGTGATCGCCGGCCACATGCACCACCGCCTGGTGCACCCGCGCGGTGGTCGGCGCACCCGTTTCGTGCGCCGCGGCCAGACTCTGTTCCTCAACGCCGCCTACGTGCCGCGGGTCCGCCAGGACGACAACGGCGACGAGCTGTCGTACTTCCTGCGCACGCGCTGGCAGGGCGGCGAATGCACCGCCGTCGAGGAGGTCTGGGTCGACGTGCACGGCGACGAGCGGGAGGTGCACACGCCCGCGTTCGTCGACCTCGGCGACGACGCGCCGGCGCTCGACGAGGGCCAGGAGACCGGCGAGTTGCAGGATTGAGCCGGCGGCGAGCGGGCGCCGTCGCCCGGTTCAATCGCCAGCCGCGGCGACCCGCTCGACCTCGCGCCAGACGCGCAGCAGGTTGCCCGACCAGATCTTGGCGATCTGCGCCTCGTCGTAGCCGCGGCGCAGCAGTTCCCGCGTGACGTTGCGGCTCTCGCTGGCATCGCGCCAGCCGTCGATGCCGCCGCCGCCGTCGAAGTCGCTGCCGATGCCGACGTGGTCGATGCCGGCGATGCGCACGATGTGGTCGATGTGGTCGACGAAGTCGGCCACGCTGGCCCGTGGGTGGTCGCGGTCGATCGCCGCCATGCCGGCGCGGAACCGCTCCCAGCGCCGGTCGCGTTCGTCGGCGGCCAGCGCCTCGTCGTCGTTGCCCTGGCCGATGCCGCACTCGGCCATCCAGGCGCGCACCGCCCGGCTGCGCGCCGGATCGCTCTTCAGGAACTCGGCGAGGGCGACGCACTGCACGACGCCGCCCTTCCCGGCCAGCGCCCGCAGCTGCTCGTCGTCCAGGTTGCGGCTGTGGTCGTTGACGGCGCGCGCTCCCGAGTGCGAGGCGATCACCGGCGCCCGGCTGTGCGCGACCGCCTGCAGCATCGTCGACTTCGCCGCGTGCGAGACGTCGACCATGATGCCGAGCCGGTTCATGGTCTCGATCGCGCGCCGGCCGAGGTCGCTGAGGCCGCCGTGCAGCGGCAGCGCCGGGGTGTGCGAATCGCCGAGCTGGTTGTGCCCGTTGTGGGCGAGGCTCATGTAGCGGGCGCCGCGGGCGAAGAACGCCTCGATCTGCGCGGGATCCTCGCCCATCGGGTAGCCGTTCTCGATGCCGATGCAGGCGATCAGCTTGCCGTCGCGGTGCAGGCGTTCGACGTCGTCCGGCGAGGTGGCGAGGCCGATGGCGTCCGGGAACTGCCGCACCATGCGGTGGATCGCGTCGAACTTCGCGTTCGCCTCGGCCAGCGCCCGACGGTAGCCGCCGGCGTTGAGCTGCCGCTGGTCGACGTAGACGACGAAGAAGGCGCAGTCGTAGCCGCCGTCGCGCATCTTCGGGAAGTCGACCTGCTGGTCGCCGCGCACCGACGGATCGTACTTGCGGCGGAAGCGCTCCCGCGTGAGCGGATCCTCGGGCAGCGAGTCGGGCGCCAGCAGCGGTTCGATGTCCTTGTGGGTGTCGAGGGTGAGGAGCCGGGCGTGGATCGCATCGGCGCGGGCGATGCGTTCGGCGTCGTCCTGCTGCGCGGGCAGGACGGCGAGGCACAGGGTCGACACCAGTACGCGGGTCACGGGCATGGCGGCAGGAGTAGCACGGCGCCCGGCCGGGAGCCAGGAGGCCGCCGCCGCGCGGCGCGGACTCAGTCGAACACGCCGGCGATCTGCTGCACGTCCACGTGTTCCTTGCCCTGGCGCAGCAGCACGTAGCAGACGGCGCCCATCGTCGCGCTCAGCGGCCCGAGCGCCACCGCGGTCAGGATCTCGAACCAGAGCGGGGCTTCCTCCTCCGACGTCGTGGCGAACGCGAACGCGCCCAGCACGGCCATGCCGGCGGTGACCACGAACACCAGCACGGCACCGCCGAACACCTGCCAGCGGGAGCCCTCGGTCAGCTTGGCGCTGCGGCTCATCGAGTCGCCGACGCCCTTCTTCTCCATCACCGCCACCGGGATGGCGACGAACAAGACCACCTGCAGGATGATGCCGGGCACGATCAGCAGCAGCATGCCGATGCCGACCACGGTGCCGACGACGATGCCGGTGCCCAGGACCCGCAGCAGCGACTGCATGCCGATGGCGATGACCTGGCCGAGGCTGGTGGGCCGGCCGAGCATGTCCTGCACGACGCCGTAGGTCACCGCTCCGGTCAGCACCATGCCGAGCACGGCCTGCAGCAGGGCGATGGCGATCGCGACCCCACGGCTCGGGGTCGATGCCTCGCGGGCCGAGAGCAGCAGCACGATCCACGGCGCCAGCACGATCGCGCTCAGCAGCAGCAGCGCGGGCAGCTTGCGCAGGTAGATCGAGAACGTCTTGCCGACGAGCTCGCCGACGGACAGGGAGTAGCGGGACGACACGGCCATGCGGGACACCTCCTCGGTCGAGCTGGGGTTCTAGCTGCCGGGAGGCGAGCGGCCATGCGGAAACCCTGCCGATTGCAACCGCCCCGCCGCGGGCTAGCGTGGGCGCGCGCATGGCCTTGCTGCGTCGACTCGCGGTCGCGGTCCTGCTGGGCGGCCCCCTCGTGGCCCAGGGCCTGGCGGCGGGCGACGTCGAACGCGCGCTCGTCCGGCACGGTTGCCAGACGGAGCTGCCGGGCGAGGCGGCGGCCGGTCCGGACGGGGCGGCCGCGTCGTCGGCGCGGGAGCGGCGCGGCGAGCGGTCGGGAGCACCGGCGAAGGCGCCGTCGCCCGGGTGGCGGCTGGGGCTGCCGATGCCGCCGATCGTCGCCACGATCCTGTTGTGGACGATCGTCGGCTTGGCGGTCGTGTGGCTGGTGGTCGCCATCGCCCGCGGCGTGCTCGCCCGGCGGGACGCCGCGCCGCCGCCGGCAGCGCCGCGGCGGCCGCCGCCGGCGGCGACGGCCGGAGCCGCCGGTGCCCTGCCCGACCCCGAGCAGTTCGCCGCGGCGGGCGATTTCGCCGGCGCCGTGCACGCGCTGCTGCAGCGCGCCTTCGCGATCTGGGCGCAGAGCGGCGGGCTGCTGCCGGCGGCGGCTACGGCCCGGGAGGTGTTGCGGCAGGTGCAGGGCCGTCGGGTGCCGGCGGAGCCGCTGCGCCGGCTGGTGCACGCCGTCGAACTCGTGCACTTCGGCGGCCGGGCCGCCGATGGCGCGCTCTATGCCGCCGCGCGGGTCGACCTCGAGCGCTGGGAGGCCGCGTGTCCGGCGCCGAAGTGAACGCCTTCTCGGCGCGCGGAGCGCGGTTCGTCGCCGCGGCGGCGCTTTCGTCGCTGCTGGCCGCGTGCTGGCTGTTGCTGTTCCCCGGCGATGGCGCCGGCGTGCGCGGCCCCGGCGCGCACGGCTACAGCCGCTCGGCGATCGGCCACTTCGGCCTGATCCGGCTGCTGCGCGATCTCGGCGAACCCGTGCTGCAGCTGCGCCGGGTCCGCGATCTGGACGAGTGCGGCCTGCTGGTGCTCGCCGAACCACGCGACCTGCGTCGCCGCGACGAGTCGCGCGTGGCGACCTGGCTCGAGCAGGTGCCGGCGATGCTGCTGGTGCTGCCCAAGCGCAGCGGCGAAGCGGACCCGGACCAGCCGGCATGGCTCGCCGACAGCGGGCTGCTCGCCGCGCGGGACGTGGACCCGCTGCTCACCGCCCTCGGCCGATGGACCGAGGCGCTGCCGCCTCGGCTCGTGCGCACCGAACATGCCACCGGCTGGCGGTCGCGGTGGTCCTGGCCCGAGCCGGTGCTGGTCGGGCCCTGCCAGCTGCTGGCGGCCGGCGAGGGCCGGCTCGAACCCTTGCTGGAGTGCGACCAGGGCGTGCTGGTCGGCCGCCTCGGCGATGTCTGTGTGCTCAGCGACCCGGACGTGATCGCCAACCATGGCCTGGTGCGCGGCGCCAACGCGGAACTGGTCGTGCGCCTGCTGCGCTCCCTGCGCGGCCCCGGCGCGATCGTGTTCGACGAGACGCTGCACGGCGACGCCATGGGACCCGGCATCTGGCAGGTCGCCGGCCAGTTCCCGCACGTGCTGGTGCCGGCGCACCTGCTGCTCGTGGTCGCGGCGGTGCTGTGGGCGGCGTGCGGCCGCTTCGGCGCGCCGGTGCCGGCGCCGCCGGCGCTCGTCGCCGGCAAGCGCTTCCTGATCGACAACGTCGCGGCGCTGCTGCGGCGCGGCAGCCACCACGGTCCGTCGCTGCGCCGCTACGGTCGCCAGCGCATGCGGACGACGGCCGAGGCGCTGCACGCGCCGCGCGGGCTGTCGGACGAACTGTGCGCCGACTTCGTGATCGCGCGGCTCGGCGATGCCGGGCGGGCGCAGCGGCTGGCGCAGCTGCTCGGGCGCGCCGGCCGCGACGGCAGCGTGCGCGACGCCGTGGCGACCGCACGCGAGATCCGGACCTTGACCGAGGAGTTGCTGCATGCAGGCCGATGAGATCGCCGCCACCGCGGCGCGTCTGCGCGAACAGATCGCGCGGGTCGTGATGGGGCAGGACCAGGGCGTCGAACTGCTGTTCGCCGCGTGGCTGGCCGGCGGGCACGTGCTGCTCGAGGGCGTGCCCGGCACGGCGAAGACGCTGCTCGCCCGCGCGCTGGCGCGCTCGCTGCAGCTGCGGTTCGCGCGCCTCCAGTTCACGCCGGACCTGATGCCGGCCGACGTGCTCGGCACCAGCCTGTTCGACTTCCAGACCGGCCGCTTCGCCTTGCAGAAGGGGCCGATCTTCACCGAACTGCTGCTCGCCGACGAGATCAACCGCACGCCGCCGAAGACGCAGTCGGCGCTGCTGGAGGCGATGCAGGAACGCTCGGTCACGCTCGACGGCAGCACGCACGCGCTCGGCGAGACGTTCTTCGTCGTGGCGACGCAGAACCCCATCGAACAGGAGGGCACCTATCCGCTGCCGGAGGCGCAGCTCGACCGGTTCCTGCTGAAGCTGCGCATCGGCTACCCCGAGCGCGCCGACGAGCGCCGCATGGCCGCGGTGCACGGCCGGACCGTGCCGGATCTCGACGGCTTCGGGCTCGAGCCGCTGGTGGGGCGCGAGTTCCTGCAGGCGGCCCGCGCCGCCGTGGCCGCGGTGCGGCTCGAGGATCCGGTGCTGGACTACCTGCTCGACGTGGTGCGCGCGACCCGCGAGCACGCGGCCGTGCGCTGCGGGGCGTCGCCGCGCGCCGTCAACATGCTGGCCGCGGCCGCGCGCGCGCTGGCGGCCGTGCAGGGCATGGACTTCGTGCTGCCCGACCACGTGCAGCAGCTCGCCGTGCCCCTGCTGGCGCACCGCGTGGTGCTGACGCCGGCCGCCGAGATCGAGGGCGCCGACGCCGGCGGCGTCGTGCAGCAGATCCTGGCCGGCATCAAGGCGCCGCGATGATCCGGCCGACGCCGCGTGCCCTCGGTCTGCTCGCCGCGGGCCTGCCGATCGCCGCGCTGCCGACGCTGGATCCTGAGCCCTGGGCGTGGCAGCCGTGGGTGCTGTGGCTGGCCGCGCTGGGCGTCGCCCTGGCGATCGACTGGTTCCTGCTGCCGGCGACGCTGCCGGTCGCGGTGTCGCCGCCGCAGCTCGTCCACCTGGGCCAGCCGGCCGAGGTCGAACTCGCGGCCACGGCCACGCGCCGCTGCCGGCTCGAACTGCAGCTCGAACTGACCGGCGATGCCGAGCCGCCGGCGCCGGCGACGATGGCGGTCCTGCCGCCGATCGTGGCCACCACGAGGGTGCCGCTGCACCCGCGGCGTCGCGGCACCCTGCGGCTCGCGGCCGTGCACCTGCGCTGCGGCGGCCCGCTCGGGCTGCTCTGGTCGGAACGGCGGCAGGCCGTCGATCGCACCGTGCCGGTGGTCACCGACGTGCAGGCGGTGCGGCGCCGGGCGCTGCGCATGGCCGCCAACCGCGAGTTCCAGGTCGGCCTCAAGGTCGAGCGCTACGTCGGCGACGGCAGCGAGTTCGACTCGCTGCGCGAGTTCGTCGCCGGCATGGACCGACGGGCGGTCGACTGGAAGGCCTCGGCCAGGCATCGGGCGCTGCTCTGCCGCGAGTTCCGCGCCGAGCGCGACCACCCGGTGATGCTCTGCCTCGACGCGGGCCGGCTGATGGGGGAACCGCTCGACGGCATGCCGCGGCTCGACCATGCGATCCACGCCGCGCTGCAGCTCGGCTACCTGTGCCTGCGCACCGGCGACCGGGTCGGCTCGTTCGCGTTCGCCGCCGCGCCGCAGCACGTGCTGCTGCCGCAGGCCGGCGTGCATGCGCTGCAGGCGATCCAGGCGCGGCTGGCGGCGCTCGACTACGGCCGCGAGGAGACGAACTTCACCCTGGCGATGACCGAGCTGCTCCGGCAGCTGCGGCGCCGCACCCTGGTGGTGCTGTTCACCGACTTCGTCGACAGCGTCACTGCCGAACTGATGCTGCGCAACGTGCAGTGGCTGGCCCGACGGCACCTGCTGCTGTTCGTGGCCATGCGCGACCCGTTGCTGGCCCGGCTGGCTGGCCAGGAGCCGGCATCGGTCGAGGACCTGCACCGCGCCGTCGTGGCCGAGGAGATGCGCCGCGAGCGGCTGCTGGTGCTCGAACGCATCCGCAGCGCCGGCGCCCAGGTGCTCGATGCCGAGGCCGCGGAGGTCGGACCGGAACTCGTGCGGCGCTACCTGCAGGTCAAGCGCCGGGAGCTGCTGTGAGCCACGAACCCGCCACGCCCTGGTCGGTGCGGTTCCGCCGCGAACGGCAGGCGGCATGGGTCGAACTGGAGCAGCTCGTCACGCGCTGCGAACGCTCCGGTCTCGCCAGCCTGCGGCCCGAGCAGCTGGCACGCGTGCCGGTGCTCTACCGGGCGGCGCTGTCGGCGCTCGGCGTGGCGCGGTCGTCGGTGCTCGACCAGGGCCTGCGCCAGCACCTGGAGTCGCTGGTTGCGCGCGCCTACCTCGTCGTCTACTCGCCGAAGCGCCGGGTGGCCGAGGTCGTGGGCCCGTTCCTCGCCCGGGGCTTCCCGGAGGCGGTGCGGTCGATCCGCTGGCACGTGCTCGCATCGGCCCTGGTGGTGCTGCTCGGCGGCGGCCTCGCCTACGCGATGGTGCAGGCGGATCCCGAGCACTACTACCTGTTCGTCGACGATGCGATGGCCTCGGGACGCGACCCGACGGCGTCGACCGAGGCCCTGCGGGCGACCCTGTTCGGCGGCGACGGCGAGGCCTTGCTGACGTTCGCCAGCTTCCTGTTCACCCACAACTCGTCGGTCGGCATCCTCACCTATGGGCTCGGCTTCGTCTTCGGCCTGCCCGTCGTGCTGCTGCTGCTGCACAACGGCATGCTGCTCGGCGCGATGACGGCGCTGTTCCACGACCGTGGGCTCGCGGTCGAGTGGTGGTCGTGGATCCTGCCGCACGGCGTGACCGAACTGCTCGCGATCGTGCTGTGCGGGGCGGCTGGCCTCGCGGTCGGCTGGCAGCTGGTGTTCCCCGGCGTGCATTCCCGACTGCACGCGCTGACGGTGGCGGGCCGCCGCATGGGAGCGGTGGTCGCGGGCAGCGTGGCGATGCTGTTGCTGGCGGCGTTCGTCGAGGGCGTGTTCCGGCAGGTCGTGCACAGCCTGCCGGTGCGCTACGGGCTGGCGAGCGTCTTCGCCGGCCTGTGGACGGGCTACTTCGTGTTCGCGGGGCGGGGGCGTCGATGACGCCGCCGCTCGGCACCGAGACGATCGTCACGCCGGAGGGGCTGGAGCTGCACTTCCAGCGCGCCACCGCCGCCGAGCGCCTCGTCGCGCTCGTGGTCGACCTCGGCCTCGTGCTGCTGGGCGGGCTGGTGCTGGCGCTCGGGCTCTGGTTCACGTTCGGCGCCGGCGCGGTCCTGCTGGTGCTGTTCCTGCTGCGCCACGGCTACTTCGTCTGGTTCGAGACGCGCTGGCACGGCCGCACGCCCGGCAAGCGGCTGTTCCACCTGCGCGTCGTGCGGTCCGACGGGGGGCCGCTGACGGTGGAGACGGTGCTGGCCCGCAACCTGACGCGCGAGGTCGAGCTGTTCCTGCCGTTGACGCTGCTGTTGCAGCCCGACGCGCTGTTCGCCGACCACACCGGCCCCATGCGCGCGCTCGCGACGCTGTGGATCCTGGGGTTCCTGTTCTTCCCGCTGACCAACCGCCATCGGCTGCGGATCGGCGATCTGCTGGCCGGCACGCGGGTCGTCGTGTCGCCGCGCGTGGCGCTGGCGCGCGACCTCGCCGACGTGCGGGCCGGCGGCACCGCGCCGGAGGCCGTGTTCCATTTCACGCCGGAGCACCTGTCGGTCTACGGCGAGCACGAACTGACGGTGCTCGAGGACGTGCTGCGCAAGGCCAGGCGCGGCACGAGCGACCCGGTGGTGGCCGAGGTCTGCCGGCGCATCTGCCGCCGCATCGGCTGGACCGATCCGGCCGCGATCGGCAACCAGCACGCCCGCTTCCTGCGCGACTTCTACGCCGCCCAGCGGCAGCACCTCGAACACCGGCTGCTGCTCGGCAAGCGGCGCCTGTTCAAGGTCGCCCGCCCGGAACGTCGCTGACCGGCGGCGCGGGCGCACGCTGGTTGCGCCGCGGCCCGCCGCCGGCATCATCGGCGGACCTGATGGTCGAGACCGCGGATCTGGTCGTCGTCGGCGGCGGCATCGTCGGCTGCGCCGTCGTGCACCAGCTGGCACAGGTGCTGCCGGCCTCGACCCGGATCGTGCTGCTCGACCGTGGGCCGATCGCCGGCGCGACGTCGGGGTCGTCGATGGGCCACCTGATGGTGACGCCGGACGATGCGGCTGCCTACGCGCTGACCAGCGCCAGCGTGCGGTTGTGGCGCGAACTGCAGGCGGAGACCGGCGGCTTCGACTTCCAGGACACCGGCGCGCTCTACCTCGCCGACACCGACGAGGACCTGGCCCTGCTGCCGGTGCTGCGCGACCAGTTCGTGGCCCGCGGCGATGCGGCCGAACTGCTCGACGCCAGGCAGCTGCGCGAACTCGAGCCCGGCCTCGCCGGCGATCTCGCGGCGGCGCTCCACTACCGCGGCGACGCGGTCGTGCTGCCGATGCCGGCCTGCGCCGCGATGCTGCGTGCCGCCCGGCAGCGGTGCCCGGGCATCGACGTTCGTCCCTGCTGCGAGGTCACCGGCTTCGATCGCGACGGCGACCGCATCGCCGCCGTGCGCACGGCCCGAGGTCCGATCGCCACCCGCAACGTCGTCAATGCCGCCGGCGTCTGGGCGCCCGAACTCGCCGAACGGTGCGGCCAGCCGCGACTGCCGATCTTCCCGCGGGCTGGCAACCTGGCGGTCACCGGCCACCACACGACGCCGGTGCGCACGCAACTGCTCGAGGTCAGCTACCTGCGCTTCGCGCACGGCGTCGCCGCGGTGGATCCGAGCCGCACCGACGATCCGGGCGGGCAGGCGGTCAACGTGCAGCCGCAGAGCTGCGGCAGCTGCCTGATCGGCAGCACACGGCGGTTCCGCGGCTTCGATCGCACCCTGGATCGCGAACTGCTGCACCGCTCGCTGCTGCGGGCATGCCGCTACGTGCCGGGGCTCGCCGCGGCGCCGGTCGTGCGCGCCTGGGTCGGGCTGCGGCCCTACGCGATCGACAAGCAGCCGCTGGTGGGGCCGTGGCCGCCGGTCCGGGGCCTGTGGCTTGCGGCCGGCCACGAAGGGCTCGGCATCACCCTCGGGCCGATCACCGGCCGGCTGCTGGCGCAGCAGATCGCCGGCCTGCCCGCGGACGTCGAGGCGCGCCATTGGCTGCCGGCGAGGTTCTGCGCGTGAACGGCGACCGAAGGGCCTCGGTCGGCTTCACCTTCGCCGGTCGCGCCGTCGAGGCACGGGCGGGCGACACGGTGGCGATGGCGCTGTGGCGGCTCGGCGAACGCACCCTGCGGCACAGCAGCCGCGATGGCGCGCCGCGGGCCGTGTTCTGCAACATGGGCGTCTGCTACGAGTGCCTCTGCCGCGTCGACGGCGCCGTCGTTCGCGCCTGCACCACGCTCGTGCAGGACGGCATGCGAGTCGAACCCGGGGGGCGGCCGTGAACGGCGCCAGCGTGGTCGACGCCGACGTCGGCGTCGTCGGTGCGGGTCCGGGCGGCCTGGCGGCGGCGGCCCGGCTGGCGGCCGGGGGGCTGTCGGTCGTCGTGCTCGACGAGGGCGCGGGCGCCGGCGGCCAGATCTTCCGCCAACTGCCCCCCGGCGCGGCAAGGCCGGCGGCCGACCACGAACCGCCGAGCCATGCCAGCGGCCATGCCCTGCTCGCCGCGTTCGCCGCCAGCGGCGCCACGCTGCAACCGCTGGCGACCGTCTGGGACGCGCGCCCCGGCCGGCTGTGGTTCGAGCAGCACGGCGCTTCGCGGCTGCTGCGCTGCCGGCGCATCGTGCTGGCCACCGGCGCCCACGACCGCTGCCTGCCGTTCCCGGGCTGGACGTTGCCGGGCGTGCTCACCGCCGGCGCCCTGCAGGTGATGGTGCGCGGCTTCGCGGTGCCGCCCGGCCGCCGGGCGCTGGTCGCGGGCTCGGGGCCGCTGCTGCTGCCGACCGTGACGGCGCTGCGGCAGGCCGGCGTGCAGGTCGTGGCCGCGCTCGAGGCCAGCCCGCGCCGGCGTCTGTGGCGGGCGCTGCCCGGAGTGCTCGGCCATGCGGGGCGGCGGCGCGAGGCGCTGTGGTACGCGCGGCAGCTGTGGCGCGCCGGCGTGCGCCTGCAGTGGGGCTGCACGGTGTTCGCCTGCGAGGGCGACGGCCGGGTCGAGCGCGCGGTGATCGGCCGCGTCGACGCCGAGGGGCGCCCGCGGCGGGATACGGCGCGCACGATCGAGGTCGACGTCGTCGGCGCCGGCTTCGGCCTCGTGCCGTCGATCGAACTGGGCCTGCACCTCGGCTGTGCGGCGCGGTTCGACGCCGGGCGCGGCGGCCACTGCCTCGTGGTCGACGCCGACCAGCGCACCACCGTCGACGGCGTGCACGCGGTCGGCGAGGCGTGCGGCATCGGCGGCGCCGAGGTCGCGGCCGCCGAGGGCGAAGCGGCGGCCGCGGCGATCCTGCGCGACCTGCGCGGCGGCCCGGCCCCGGCCGGGGCGGCGCAGCGCGCCGCGGCCGAACGCCGCGCGGCGGATCGGCTGCTCGGCGCCTTCGCGCCGTTGCCCGGTCTCGCCGAACTCGCCACGCCCGAGACCATCGTCTGCCGCTGCGAGGACGTGACCTTGCACCAGGCGCGCGCCGCCGCGGGACTGCACGGGACGTCGCTGCGGGCGATCAAGGTCGGCTGCCGCGCCGGCATGGGGCCATGCCAGGGGCGCATCTGCGGCCCGTTCCTGCAGGCCCTGGCCGGCGGCGAACCGGGTCGGCCGATGGACCTGCCGGTCGTGCGCGTGCCGCTGAAGCCGGTGCGGACGGACACGCTGCTGCAGGCGCCGCCCGGCTGAGCCGCCGACCACGGCCACGCCGCCGGCGCCCGTGGCGGCGCCGCAGGATAAGCAGGTGCCGCGCCACGCCACGCCGCTACCATCCGGCGCCATGAGTTCCACGCCGGGCACCGCCAACATGGCCGTCTTCTGCGACTTCGAGAACGTCGCCCTTGGCGTGGCCGACGCCAAGTACGCCAAGTTCGACATCGACAAGGTGCTCGACCGCCTGCTGCTGAAGGGCAACATCGTGCTGAAGAAGGCCTACTGCGACTGGGATCGCTACAAGGCCTGGAAGGGCGCCATGCACGAGGCGGCGTTCGAACTGATCGAGATCCCGCACCGGCGCATGTCGGGCAAGAACTCGGCCGACATCCGCCTGGTCGTCGACGCGCTCGACTTCTGCCACACCAAGCCGCACGTCGACACCTTCGTGATCATCAGCGGCGACTCCGACTTCTCGCCGCTGGTCAGCAAGCTGCGCGAGAACGACAAGAAGGTGATCGGCGTCGGGGTCAAGAACTCCAGCTCCGACCTGCTGATCGCCAACTGCGACGAGTTCATCTACTACGACGACCTGGTGCGCGAGAAACCCGCCCGCAAGACGCGCGCGGCAGGCCGCGCGCCGGCGCGCGCCGGCGCCGAGGCTGCCGGCGGGGCGCGGCGCGGCGCCGACGACCGCGTCGGCGAGGCGCTCGACCTGATCCTCGAGACCATCGAGGCGCTCGCCAGCGAGCGCGGCACCGACGAGAAGATCTGGGGCTCGATGGTCAAGCAGGCCCTGAAGCGCCGCAAGCCGGGCTTCAACGAGAGCTACTACGGCTTCCGGTCGTTCAACGAGCTGCTGGAGGAGGCCGAGCAGCGCGAACTGGTGGCGCTCGAGCCCTCGGAGACCAGTGGCGCCTACCTGGTGCGCCTCGCGCCTCGCGCTCGCTGACGGAACGGATGGCGAGAATGGACCTCCCCGGATCGCGGGCCGGGGAGGTCCGTTCTTGCCAGCAGTTCCGGTTCAGTGTTCGAAGATCGCCACCTCGAAGCGACCGCGGCTGTCGGCGATGCCGCGGTACATGCCATCCGAGTTGTAGACGGCGACCGCGTGGCCGGCAGCGTCGACGGCGACGACGCCGCCGTCGTCGCGGTCGAGCGTGCGCAGCACGACGGCCGCGGCGGCGGCGGCCAGATCGTCGCCGGCCAGTTCGATGCGCGCGGCGATGGTGCGCGCCACCGTGTGGCGCAGGAACTGTTCGCCGGTGCCGGTGCCGCTGACCGCGGCGGTGGCGTTGGCGTAGGTGCCGGCGCCGACGATCGGCGAGTCGCCGACCCGGCCGAAGCGCTTGCCGGTGAGGCCGCCGGTGCTGGTTGCGGCGGCGAGCCGCCCCTGCCGGTCGCGGGCGACGCAGCCGACCGTGCCGGGACCGATGCGTTGGTTGTCCCGGTCCTGCTGCTGCCGCCAGGCCTCGAACGAGCGCTGTCGGCGTTCGGTGGTGAACCACTCGTTCGGCACGCGTTCCACGGCCATGGCGTCGGCGAACCGCTCCGCGCCGTCGCCCATCAGCAGCACGTGCGGCGTGCGCTCCATCACCAGCCGCGCCAGTTCCACGGGATGGCGCACGGTGCGCACGCCGGCGACGGCGCCGCAGGCCATCGTGCTGCCGTCCATGATCGCCGCATCGAGTTCGTGGCCGCCGTCGGCGTTCAGGGCGGCGCCGCGGCCGGCGTTGAACAGCGGATCGTCCTCGAGTTCGCGCACCACGGCCTCGCAGACGAGCACGGCGGCGTCGCCGCGGGCGAGGCGGTCGCGGCCGAGTTCGAGGACCCGCCGCAGGGCACTCCGGTAGGCCTCGAGGTCCGCCGCCGGGGCGTCCCGATCGAGGGTGCCGGCGCCGCCGTGCAGGGCGATGGCCCAGGTGCAACCCGGGTCCCCGGGTGACGGCTGGGTGCCGCCCGTGGCACAGGCCGCGAGGAAGGCGAGGCAGAGCAGGGTGCTGCGGCGGGGCATCGCCCTGGTTTAGCCAGGAACCGGCGAGGTTGCGACCGGGGCCGACGACGTCGCCGGCGGATCAGCGCGGTGTGGTCTGCAGCAGCTCGTGCACGGCCGCCAACAGGGCCTGGGCCGTGAAGGGCTTGTGCAGCAGGTGGGCATGGCCGCCGAGCGGCAGGTCGCCGCCGTCGCCGGTGAAGCCGGAGATGAACAGGACCGGCAGGCCCGGGCGGTGCTCGGCGACCTGCCGCGCCACGTCGCGGCCGCCCAGTCCGGGCATCACCACGTCGGTCACCAGCAGGTCGATGCGGCCCGGGTGCTGGTGGGCCTGCGCCAGCGCCGTCGGGCCGTCGCTGGCGGCCAGCACGACGTGGCCGGCGCGGGCCAGGGTCCGCTGCACGAGTTCGCGCACCAGGGGTTCGTCCTCGACCAGCAGGATCGTCGCCGGCGCCACGGTGTCCGCCGGCGGGGCCGCGGTGGTCGCTGTCGCGTCGTTGGCCGGCGTCGCTTCGGTCGCCGGCGCGAGCGGCAACTGGATCCAGACCGTGGTGCCGGCGCCCGGGGCGCTGTGGATGTGGGCGCTGCCACCGCTCTGCTCGACGATGCCGTGCACCAGCGACAGCCCCAGGCCGTTGCCCATGCCCGGCGCCTTGGTGGTGAAGAACGGGTCGAACGCGCGGGCCACATGGGCCGCATGCATGCCGATGCCGGTGTCCCCGACCCAGAGAAACGCCCACGGCGACGAGGCGACCGCCGTCGCCGGCATGGCGGGGGCGCCCGGTCCGGCGACTGCGGTGCCAACGGTCAGGGTGCCGCCGTCGGGCATCGCCTCGCGCGCGTTGGCCACCAGGCTGAGGATCACCTGTTCGAGCTGGCCGCGGTCCATGCGGATCGGCACGGGCCCGGCGCCGCGTTCGCGCCGCAACGCGACCGACGCGCCGGCGAACCGCTGCAGCAGCTCGGCCATCTCGTCGACCACGACGGCGAGGTCGAGCACCTGCGGCGCCAGCACCTGCGGACGGCCGAACGCCAGCAACTGCCCGGTCAGGCCGGCGGCGCGGATGCTGGCGTCCTGGATGGCGCGCAATTCGGCATGTCGTGGATCGTCGGCCGGCAACGAAGACTCCAGCGAGTCGGCGTGGCCGGCGATCGCCGTCAGCAGGTTGTTGAAGTCGTGGGCGATGGCGCCCGCGAGCCGGCCGACGGCCTCCATGCGTTGTCCCTGGCGCACGCGCTCCTCGAGCGAGCGGCGGCCGCTGACGTCGGCGATGGCGCCGACGACCGCGCTGGCGCCGTCTTCGGCGCCGATCCGGGTGCGCGAGACCAGACCCCAGAACGTCGAGCCGTCGCGGCGGTGCAGGCACAGCTCCTCGGGCTGGCCGGTGGGGGCGGCGCCGAGCGCGGCGACGTCGGCCAGGTGCTGCGGCGGCATGGCGCGGCCCGCCGCGACCGCGGCCAGCATCTCGGCCGGCGAGTCGTAGCCGAACAGCTTGGCCAGCGCTTCGTTGGCGTAGACCAGGCCCTGGTCGGGCACGAACCGGAACAGCCCCTCGGCGACGTGCCGCTGGATCGAGGTCAGCAGGTCCTCGCGGTGTTCGCGTTCGAGCGCGATGCCGGTGACGACGGCCGCACGTTCGACCACCTCGATCTCGGTGGTCGTCGGTCGCCGGGGCTCGCCGTGGTAGAGGGCGAACGTGCCGAGCACGCCGCCCGACGCGGAGCGGATCGGGACCGACCAGCAGGCGCGCAGGCCGTGGTCGAGCGGCGCGGCCCGGGCCCCCTCCCAGGCCGGGTCGGTGGCGATGTCGACCGTGACGATCGTGCGGTTCCAGTGCGCCGCGCTGCCGCAGGTGCCGCGATTCGGGCCGATCTCGACGCCCTCCACGGCGGCGTTGTAGCGGGCGGGCAGCGAGGGGGCGCAGGCGACGTGCAGGTGCCGACCGCGCAGCAGCAGGATCGAGCAGTGGCCGTGGCGCAGTTGTCCCTCGATGCCGCGCACGATCTCGAGCAGCACTTCCTGCACGGGGCGACCGCCGGCGATGCGCTCCAGGATGCGGGCCTGCCAGGCGAGCAACCGTTCGGCCGCGGCCCGGTCGGTGATGTCGCGCACGAGGCCGAGGACCTCGTCGGCGGCCAGCCGCACGAAGCGGGCCTCGCGCATCGGCTGTGCGTCGCGGGACAGCAGCGGGTACTCGATCGGGCGCGACCGGCCCTGACGGCAGGCTTCGTCGATGGCGCGCAGCAGCTTCGCGGCCAGGTCGGGCGCCATCAGCGCGTCGAGCCGCCGGCCGATCAGTTCGCCGCGCGGGGTGGGCAGCGCGACGCCCGCCGGGGCCACGGCGTCGAGCACGGTGCCGTCCCGCCGGATGCGGTAGACGACGTCGGGCAGCACGTCCATCAGGGCGGTGCGCAGCCCCTCGCTGCGGATCCACTGCTGGACGCTCGCGTGGCGCTCGGCGAGCAGCGCGCCGAACAGGGGCGGCACGGCCAGCAGGGTGAGGCAGAAGACCTGGGTCGGCACGTAGCGCTCGGCCAGCGGCACGCCGGCGAACGGGCCCAGACCATGGCTGGAGGTCGAAGCCACGAGCAGCGTGCCGAGCGCCGCGGCGACGGTGGCGCCGGGCGGGCCGAAGCGCAGCGCCGCGAACAGCGACAGCGGCAGCACGCCGTAGAGCAGCACGATCGAGGTCGGTCCGGGCGGCGCATGCACCAGCAGGAACCACAGGCCGGCGCCGAGCGTCAGCCCGGTGGCTCCGGCCTCGAGCACCCGGCGCATCGGCCATCGCGGCCGCGCACCGGCGGACCACGCCAGCGCCAACGGCACGACGATCAGGATGCCCAGCGCGTTCATGCGCCACCAGCCGTCGTAGCCGGAGCGCTGCGGGCCATGGCCGAGCAGGCCGCGCGCGAGCAGGGAGCAGGCGACGCTGGCGAGCGGCGCCACGGTGGCGGCCGCGAACACGGCCAGGACGTCGCGCAGCCGCCCCAGACCTCCGTCGCAACCGATCGCTCGCAGCACGGCCGCGCCAGCGACCGCTTCCGCCGTCGAGCCGAGGCCGGCGAGGACCGCGGCGAGCGGTTCGTAGTCCATCCACAGTCGCTCGGCGGCGACGGCCACGAACACGATCCACGCGGCCCGCCAGCCGAGCTGGAAGACGCCGGCGACGGCGATGCCGCTCGGCAGCCAGACCAGCGAGTGCGTGACCTCCGGGCCGTCGAGCCAGCGCAGCGCATGCGCCAGCGGGAAGGCCAGCAGGAACAAGGCGTAGGCCAGGCTGCGCGGCCGGAGCGGCATGGAGTGCCAAGCGTAGCGAGGGCGCCGTCGCGACGCAGCGCGGAGTCGTCCGGGCCTGGGTTCCGTGCTCAGTAACCGACCACCAGCGTGGCCGCGTTCGACGTCGTCAGCCAGGCCGGGTTCCAGCCCGGATCGATGCCGATCCCCTGCAGGTGGTAGACGTCGCCGAGCAGGCTCGGCAGCGTGGCGAAGTCGAAGCTCCAGGTGGCGACGCCGTTGCTGGCCGGGATCGGCACCAGCAGTTCCGCGCTCGAGTAGGCGCGGCAGCCCGGCATGCCGAGGCCCGTCAGCAGCATCGGCAGGCTGCCGAGCGGCCACTGCGTGCGGCTCAGGCCGACGGCCATGACGCCGAACGGCTGGCCCGGGGGCAGGTTGACCAGGTCGACGGTGCAGACCGTGCCGAGCCGCGGCAGCGCGCCCACGGCCAGTTGCGGCGTGCCGGCCGAGCCGGCGCAGCCCGTGCCGAACGGCTGGAAGTGGGCGCCGAACTCCCAGGTGTCGTCGAACTGCATGTTGGTGGCGCCGACGCCGCCGAAGGCGACGAGCCGGTCGCGGGCGTAGTCGTGCGCCAACGCGAACTCGGCGCGCGGCGGATACATGCCGCCGTAGGCGCCGGCGATCTGGGTCCAGGTCGTGCCGTCGAACTCCCAGCTGTCGTTGTGGATCACCATCGACACCGGGTCGCGGCCGCCGACGAGCATCAGCACGCCGCGGTTCAGGATCGCCTCCATGCGGGCGCCGGCGCGGGCCGCGGGCCGCGGGCCGGCCACGGCGACCTGGGTCCAGGTCGTGCCGTCGTAGGTCCAGGTCTCATCGCGGCCGGTGCCGTTGTTGTCGCGCCCGCCGAACAGCACCACCACGTTCTGCGGCGGCAAGTAGGCCATCGCCGCGTCGGTGAGGCCTGGCGGCGAGTTCACGGGCAGCGCCTGGGTCCAGTTGCCGTTCGCGTACTCCCAGGTCGCCGACAGGGCCTGGTTCGGCGCCCAGGAGTTCTGGCGGCCGCCGTAGGCGACCACGAGCTGGCGCGCGTAGTCGAACGCCATGGCGTGCCGCTCGAGGCCGCCGGGGCTCGTCGATGGCGACAGCTGGGTCCACGTGCTGCCATTCCAGGACCACGTCGTGTCGTCCGCGAACTGACCCGTGCCGCCGGCGGCGAGGCCGCCGTAGAGCAGGATCTCCCCCGTGAACGGATTGGCGGCCAGCGCCGCGCGGTGCCGCGCCGGCGGCAGCACGGCCGGCGTCAGCTGGGTCCAGACGCCGTTGGCCAGGCTCCACAGCTCGTTGCCGGCATTGCCGCCGAACAGCAGCGTCCGGTTCTGCAGCACGTCGAAGGCCGCGATGGCGCCCGCTCGTGCCGACGGCGCGTTCGCGGCCGGGATCGGCCCCCACTGGGCCAGGGCGGGTGCGGTGGTGCAGCAGAGCAGGCAGACAGGGTGCAGCAGGGGGCGCAGCATGGGGTCCTCGTGGGATGTCGGCAGGGGAGGGGCGGATCCTGGGCCCGTGCACCCGGCGGCGGGGTGGACGGCTGCCGGGCGGCCGACCGGAGCTGCCGGTCGTGCCGCCCGGCCGGTCGGCTCACAGGCCGACGGTGACCGCGATCGCGTTCGAGATCGTGAAGCCGAAGGCGTTCACGGTCGGGTCCAGGCACAGCGCCTGGGCGAAGAACCGGTCACCGACCGAGCCGAAGACGCTCGGCCAGGTCCAGCTGAACGAACCGCTGTTGCCGCTCAGCAGCGACGTGATCACGTCGGGCGTGGTGAAGGCGAGGCAGCCGGGCATGCCCAGCACCGGGCCGAGGTCGACGCCCGGCAGCTGCGTGAAGCCGAACGCCAGGATGCCGAGGTTCAGCGCCGGGTTGACGTTCGACGCCGTGACCGTCCAGCTCTGGCCCAGGCGCGGCGACGAATCGACCGAGAGGCGCGGCGTACCGTTGGTGCCCGCGCAGCCCGAGCCGAAGCTGCCGGACTCCCACTCCCAGGTGTCGTTGAAGATCACGAAGGTGGCGAAGTTGGCGCCCCCGAACTGCACCATGCGGTTGCGGCTGGGCATGTAGGCGAGCGGGCTGTCCATGCGGCCGCCGGCGACGCCGGTCGCGACCTGGGTCCAGACCTGGCCGTTGAACTCCCAGGTGTCGGTGAAGTAGGTCTGGCCCGTGGGATCGGTCCAGTCGGCGCCGCCGGTCATGACGCAGACGCCGCGGACGGGGTCGTAGGCCATCTTCGCGCCGGTGCGGGGCGCCGGCTTCGGGCCGGTGACCACCAGCTCGCTCCAGCTGTTGGTGCCGGCGTCGTAGAGCCAGGTCTTGTCGTTGCCACCGGTCTGCACGTCGATGCCGCCGAACAGCACCGTCTTGCCGATGCCGATGTGGAAGCACATCGCCGGGCGTTCGAGCGGGCCGGGGTTCACGGCCGGCGACACGGCGGTCTCCGCCCAGCCGGTGCCGTCGAATTCCCAGGTCCTGTTCGAGTCGATCGGGAAGGTCGGGTTGGGCAGGCCGCCGTAGACGACCATCACGTTGTGCACCGTGTCGTAGCTGGTGCCGTGCTGGCAGAGACCGCCCGGCGTCGGGCCGACGATGATGTTCTGCGTCCAGGCCGAGCCGTCGAACTCCCAGGTCTGGTCGTAGACGGTGCTGCCGATGAAGCCGAACTGCACGCCGCCGTACAGGCGGTAGACGCCCGCCGTGGGGTCGTAGACCAGATCCATGTTGCTGCGCGCCTGTGGCGTGCCGGTCGTCGTCACCTGGGTCCAGGTGGTGCCGTTGTAGCTCCAGGTCTGGTTGGTGGCGCCGAAGTTCAGGCTGCCGCCGAACAGGATCACGTTGCCCGCCGGGGTGGTGCACATCGTCGCGCCGCTGCGGGCGGTCGGGGATGCGGCCGGCGCGGCCTGGGTCCACTGGGCGGTCAGGGAGGAGACGGTCAGGGAGAGGGCGATTGCGCCCAGGAGGGTGTGGTTCATGGCGTCTTGGTTGGGGGCCAAGGAGCCATCCGTGCTCCGGCCGGCCAACCCATCACGCCTCATTGCCGCCGCGGGAAGTGGGCGTCCCGGGTCTCGAGGCGCCAGATCTGGCCGCGGCCGCCATCGACCGGCCCGCCGACGAACAGCTCCGGCCAGCCGTCCCCGTCGGTGTCGCCGCTCGAGGCGATGGCGCCGGCGAACTGACCGAGCGCCATCGGGCCCCGCAGCGTCGAGACCAGACGCCCCACCGGATCGATCACCTCGACGGTACCCGTGGCGCCGGGACCGCCGAGTGGGCTCCCCACCGCCAGCAACTGGCGCCCGGCCGGTCCGACCACCCTGGCCAGGGTGGCGCCGAAGCGGCTGCCCGGTTGCGTCCCCCGGAAGGTGCGCAGCCGTTCCCCGGTCGCGGTCGAGACGAGCACGAGTTCGTCGGCGCTGCGGCCGGAGTCGTCGCGCACCGCGCTGATCGCGAGGTCGGCGCGGCCGTCGCCATCGATGTCGCCGAGGCCGAGCAGCCCGGCGCCGAAGCCGTGCTCGCGGTCGTCGTCCGACCAGGACCGCAGGACCGCGCCGGACACCGGGGAGTAGAGGCGCACGAGGCCGGGCGCACCGCCGAAGTTGCCGCCGACGGCGAGTTCGCCGATGCCGTCGCCGTCGACGTCGCCGAGCGCGGCGAGGCAGGCGCCGAACCAGACCCCCGGCACGTCGTTGCGCAGCGTGCGCAGCCACCGACGGGAAGCGCCGGAGTAGAGGTCCACCTGCCCCTGGGCTGCCGTGTTGCGCAGGATCGGTGCCGTGCCGACCGCGAAGTCCGGCACCCCGTCGCCATCGACGTCGTCGAGGCCGACCACGGCGACGCCGAAGCCGGGGCCGTCGCCGTCGAGGCGGGCCAGGCGCTGGCGGGTGCCGCCCGACCAGACCTCGGCGGTGCCGTGCCGCGTGCCCGGCGTTCCCGCCGGCGCTCCGACCAGCCAGTCCGCGGCGCCGTCGCCGTCGACGTCGCCGAGCGCGGCGATGGCGTGGCCGAACATGTGTTCGTCCGAGTCGCCTTCGACCCTCGCCAGCACGGCCGCCGAGCGGCCGTCGAGGACCGCCAGGAGGCCGCGCGCCGCCCGCGGAGCCTGGGTGACGACCCCGGCGAGCACCTCGGGCAGGCCGTCGCCGTTGCGGTCGTCGATGCGCACCAGGGCGTGGCCCCAGACCAGGCTGGGAGGCAGGTCGACCGGCTTCGGTGGGGCCTGGAGCGGGGTCCGTTGCCAGTTGCGCGGCGAGAAGCGCATCTCCACGGCGAGGCTGAGCTCCAGCAGCAGCGGGAACACGGGCGGCACGAGGGCGGGCGCCAGTGCGGCGGCGGTCTGCAGGCGCCAGTCGATGCACGGCGGCGCGGGCAGGCACGCGACCAGGTGCAGGAAGTCCAGCAGGGCCTCGCCGAGCGGGTGCCGCAGCGGGTGCTCCCGGGCGAGCCACTCGCGCGTGCGACTGCGGGCCGCGTGCAGGAGCGGCAACAGCGCCTCGTAGTGGTCGGCCAGCCAGCCGGGCACGAAGGCGCGCACCGGGATCTCGCCGCCGAGCACGGCACGCGCAACGCCACCGGCGGGGTCCTCGGCGCGCCCGCGCGTGGCCAGGCGATCGAGGCCACCGAGGCGCAGGATCTCCAGCAGGTCGGCGCGGCTGCCGCGCGAGCGGCGGCGGCCGAAATCCTCGTCGAGCACGGCGAAGACCTGCGTGGCGTAGCTGGCGAGGTCGCGCTGCTGCAGGGCCAGACGTGCCCGCTCGAGCCGGAAGCGCGCGATGGCCGGCCAGGCGGCGACCAGTCCGTCGAGCAGGGCGGCGGCGCGCCCGGGATCGCCGCGCCGCCACGCCAGCTGGGCCAGCCGGTGGCGCGGGGTCGGTTCACCGGGGTAGGTCTGCGCGAGCCGCTCGTATTCCCCCTCGAGTTCCGGTCCGCCTTCGCCCGCGAGCCGCAGGTCCAGCTCCAGGCAGCGCCGCAGCGGCCCGTCGGCCTCGCCGACGCGCTGCAACCAGTGGCGGGCCAGTTCCACGTCGCCGAGCGCCAGGGCGGCCTCCGCCATGCCCAGCACCAAGGCCGACGACGTGGCGAAATGGTGGTGCGCCTGCAGCAGGTGCGGGTAGGCGAGGGTCGGGCTGCCATCGGCGAGGTGCACGAGGCCGAGCACGGCGTCGACCAGCGGGCGATCGCGACGTTCCGGGGGCAGGCCCTGCAGCGCGCGTTCGCAGGTGTCGAAGTCGCCGACCAGGAATCCCAGCAGGCCGACGCTCTCGCGGTCCTCCGGCGCGGCGGCGAGCAGGTCCTCGGCGGGGAGGTCCTCGCCGAGGGTGCCCAGCGCCAGCCGCTGCGCCGTGCGCCGCGTCAGCGGCCCGAGGTCGCTGGTGAGGCGGGCCAGATCGCCGCCCTCGACGGAGCGCCGCAGCGCGTCCGGTTCGGTGACCGCGAACTGGCGCAGCCACAGGGCCAGGCGAACGACGTCGCGGCCGCCGCGGATCGAGGCGTCGGCGGGATCGAGCTCGGCGGCCTGCGCGTAGTCGACGTGCGCGCGGTGCAGCGCCTCCTGGGCGCCCGGATCGGCCTGGCGGGCGAGTCCGCCGCCGGTCGGCAGCCAGGCGAGCTTGCGGCCCCGCCCGGTGAGGAGCTGCTGCTGGGCGTGTTGCGCCAGTTCGTGCGCCTGGACCCGCCGCTGGCGTGCCCCTTCGGCGCGGTCGAGCCAGGCCAACGTCGCGGCGGCCACCAGCGCCGCACCGAGACCGGCGGCCAGCAGGGGCGCGCGCTGGCGGCGCGCGAACTGCGCCAGCCGTCGCACGGGGCCCGGCGGCCGGGCGCGGATCGGCTGCAGGTCCTGCAGGCGCTGCAGGTCGTCCGCCAGAGCCCCGGCCTGCGGGTAGCGGCGGGACGGGTCCACCTGCATGGCGTGCGCGAGCACCGTCTCCAGGTCGCGCGGGGCGCCCGGCGCGAGCCGCCGCAGGGGCACACAGCGGCCGCTCTCGATGCGGCGCAACAGGTCGGTGGTGCTCTGGCCGGCGAACGGCTTCTGCAGCGTCAGGCACTCGTGGAGCGTCACCGCCAGGGCGTAGACGTCGGCAGCGGGGCCGACGTCGGGGTCGCCGCGCAGCTGCTCGGGCGCGGAGTAGACCGGCGTCCCGACGAAGCCCTCGCCCTGCCGCCGCTCGGGAACGGAGGGTTGCACGAGGCCGAAGTCGACCAGCACCGGCTCGCCGTTGCGCCGCAGCAGCACGTTCGCGGGCTTGACATCGCGGTGGACCAGCCCGGCGGCGTGCACCACCGCGAGGGCGTTGGCGACCTTGGTCAAGAGCCGCACGAAGAACTGGGTGGGGTGGCGGGCACCCAGGTGCGCGACGGGCAGCCCCAGCAGGTCGGCGATCGGCGCCAGGGCCGGCGGCGCACCCGTGCGTTGGCCGTGCTGCCGCAGGTGGTCGAGCAGCTGCTGCAGGCTGGGACCGTCGACGAACTCCATCTCGAAGGCGAGCACGTCGCCCTCGTCGAGGATGCGGTGGATCGTGACCACGTGCGGGTGGTCGAGGCGGGCCAGGGCGCGGGCTTCGTCGACGAAGCGCTGGCGGCTGCGCGTCGAGGCCGCGAACGTGTTCGGCAACACCTTCAGGGCGACCTCGCGTGCGAGGGCCGTCTGGCGGGCGAGGTAGACCGTGCCCATGCCGCCGCGGCCGAGTTCGCGCACGATCTCGTAGCCAGGCAGCGAGGGACGGGCGACGCTGCGGCGGCCGGCGGTGCTGCTGGCCAGCGACGCCGCCTCGACGATGCGATGCGCGACCGTGGGGTGGCGGGCGGCGGCGGCGGCGAGGTCGGGCTCGTGCCCGTCGAGCAGCTGGGCGAACAGATCGTCCAGCAGGTCGGCGAACGCGGTGTCGTCGGCGGGCGGGACGGTCGTCACGGCGACTCCGGCGGCGAGGTCGGCAGCTGGCCGCCGAGGTGCCGCACGGCGGCGCGGAACGCCAGCAGGCCGCGGACGAAGCGGTGTTTGCAGGTCGACAGCGGAATGCCCAGGGACGCCGCGACTTCGACGGCCGGCAGCTCCTCGAACACCCGCAGGCGCACGACGTCGCGCAGCGGCGGCTCCAGCTGTTCGAGCGCGCGCTCCAGCACGCGGGCCCGCTCGAGGTTCGAGGCGATGCGACTCGGCGTCGTCGACTGCGGCGGCAGCCAGTTGTCCACCGAGTCGGGACCGCCGAGTTCGGAGAACCGGGCGTGCGACGCCGTGCCGCCGCGCTTCTGGCGCAGCCGGCTGCGGATCGCCTCGCGCACCCGGTTGCGGGCGATGCCGAGCAGCCAGGCGCGGTAGCGGCTCAGGTTCGTCCATTGGTGTTGCCGGCGGTCGCGCCAGGCCATCCACAGGGTCTCCTGCCAGACGTCCTCGACCGAGACGTCGACCCGCGCGTTGCCGCCGACCCAGCCGGCGATGACGACGAAGATCGTCGCCGCATCCATGCTGTCGACGAGCCGGCTCCAGGTGGTCCGATCGAGGTGCGGCTGGTCGGCGTCGGCGGGCATCGGCGGTCGACCCGGAAGGCTAGCGCAGTCCCGTTGCGGCGGGGGTGCCCGGCCACGGTCCGCGCCCCGGCGGCGAGCGGTCGCCGCGGTCGCGCTGGTGCCGACGGCCGGCGGGGTGTAGGTAGACGTCCATGAGGTATCGCCTGCTGTCCGCTGCGCTCGTGGCCACCTTCCTGTCGGGCTGCGCGACGCCGCCCACTGCCCCGGCCCCGGCGGCGCCGACCCCGGCCGCGGCCCCGAGCGACCCGGCGGCGGCCGCGGCCAAGGCGGCGGCGGAAGCGAAGCAGCAGCAGGACCAGAAGCGGGACAAGCAGAAGACGCTGCGCCACAAGCAGCAGGAACTCGCCCACGCCAAGGTCGAGGTGCAACTGCACGAGATCGAGCGCCGCAGCCGGCTGCTGGCGGTCGAGTCCACGCTGGAGCGGACCGCCGCCGACCTCGAGGTCGCGCGCCGTGAGCTGGAGGTGTTCCTGCAGGACGTCCGGCCGCGCGAGATCGAGTCGCGGCGCATCTCGCTGGACGGCAGCGTCTACCACGCCGAACACAGCAAGGAGGAGCTGGCCGAGCTGACGGCGATGTACGAGGCCGACGAGTTCGCGCGCACGACCAAGGAGCTGGTGCTGAAGCGCGGGCGCCGGTCGATGGAGATGGCCGAGCGCCGCCTCGCCGTCGAGCGCCGGGAGTTCGCCCACTACGAGCAGTTCGAGCTGCCCAAGCGCGAACGCGATCTGCGGCACAAGCTGGCCGATGCCGAACTGGCGCGCAAACGGGCCGAGTTCGACGCCGACAAGGCCCGGCTCGAGCTCGACATGGGCGGCCGCAAGCTGACCGAACGCATCGCCGAGCTCGAGACCGAGATCCGCGAGCTGCAGGAGGCGCTCGCCGGAGAGTCGGCGTGAGGCTGGGCTGCTGGGCGCCGGCGTGGTTGCTGGCGGTCGCGGTGGCCCAGGACGCCGCGCCGGAGCCGGGCAGCCGCGAGGCCGCGCAGGCCGGTCTCGACCGGGCGATCGGATTCCTGGTCGGGGCGCAGAACCCGGACGGCAGCTGGGGGTCGACCTCGTGCGAGACGACGATGGAGATGTCGTTCGCGGTCGAGACGCACTACGCCTGGAGCGTGGCCGCCCACGGGCTCGCGACGATGGCGCTGCTGCACGCCCGGGAGACGCCGGAACGGCGCCGCGCGCTCGATCGCGCCGTGCGCTGGCTCTGCGACTGCCGCATGACCAGGCGCGGGTCGAACTGGGACAACGATGCCGTCTGGGGGTGGCTCTACGGCGCCGTGGCGATGGTCGAGATCGCCCTCGACCCGCGCTATGCGACCGACGAATGGCGCGACCGGGTCGCCGGGCGCGGGCGCGAGTTCTTCGCCTGGCTGCAGCGCAACCAGGAGCCGCTCGGCGGCTTCGGCTACTACGACGATCCGCCCTACACGCGGCGGCCCACGTGGGGGACCAGTTTCTCGACCGCGGCGGTGGTGCCCGCCCTGGGGCTGGCGGCCCAGTTCGGCTGGCTGCCCGACGCCGCGGTGCGCGACCGCGCGGCCGACTACGTGCGGCGCTGCCGCCTGCCCAACGGCGCCTACGAATACGACCTGAATCCGGTGCCGCGCGTGAGCGGCGGCGAGCACATCAACGACATCAAGGGCAGCCTCGGCCGGATCCAGGTCGGCAACTGGGCGCTGCGCCGCAGCGGCGATCCGGGGATCACCGACGCCGTGATCGAGCAGGGTCTCGAGCACTTCTTCGAGCACCACCGCTTCCTGCGGGTCGCGCGCATGCGGCCGATCCCGCACGAGGCCTATTACGCCAACGCCGGCTACTTCTACTTCTTCGGCCACTACTACTGCGCCCTCGCCATCGAGCTGTTGCCGCCGGCCCGCCGCGAGTCGTTCCGCGCCCGGCTGCGGCCGAAGCTCCTCGAGACCCAGCGGGCCGACGGTTCGTTCTGCGATTTCCTCGGCTCGAGCTACATGGTGACGGCCTCGACCGCCTACGCCGCGCTGGGCCTTGCGGCCGGCCTGGTGCCCTGACGGCCCCAGGGGGCGCCCGGTCCGCGCGCGATTGACCCTCCGCGGCGGCCACCCTATCGTCTTCCCGCTTTTCCCCCGCCCGCGACCCCTCCCTTCGTGCCCACGACTGTCACCCTCGGCAATGGCCTGCAGATCGGCGGCGACGCCTTCGTCGTCATGGCGGGGCCCTGCGCCGTCGAGTCGCGTGAGCTCCTGCTCGCGGCGGCCGAGGCGGTGGCCGCGTCGGGCGCGGTCGTGCTGCGCGGCGGCGCCTTCAAGCCGCGCACCTCGCCGGATTCCTTCCAGGGCCTGGGGCCCGCCGGTCTCGATCTGCTGCGCGAGGCGTCGCGCGCCACCGGCCTGCCCGTCGTGACCGAGGTCATGGACCCGCGCGACGTCGAACTGGTCGCGTCCAGCGCGGCGATCCTGCAGGTCGGCAGCCGCAACATGCAGAACTTCCCGCTGCTGCGCGAGGTCGGCCGCCAGCGGCTGCCGGTGCTGCTCAAGCGCGGCGCCGCGGCGACGCTCGAGGAACTGCTGCTGGCCGCCGAGTACATCCGCCGCGAGGGCAACTCCGACGTGCTGCTCTGCGAGCGCGGCGTACGGGCGTTCGACCCCAGCACCCGCTACCTGCTCGACCTCGGCGCCGTGCCGGCGCTGCGCCAGCGCACCGACCTGCCGATCGTCGTCGATCCCAGCCACGGAACCGGCGACGCGTCGCTGGTGCCGGCGATGGCGAAGGCGGCCCTGGCCGCCGGCGCCGACGGGCTGCTGATCGAGGTGCACGTGGCGCCCGAACGGGCGCTGTGCGACGGCCGGCAGGCGCTGCGGCCGGCGGCGTTCGCCGCGCTGATGGCCGACCTGCGGCGTCTGGCCGCGGCGCTCGGCCGCCAGTGGGTCCGGGCCGAGCCGCGCCCGGCCGGCGCGGCGCCGCGTTCCGGCGCCATTCCCCAAGGCTGTCTCGACGACGAGGTCATCGCTCCGTGATCCATCGCGCCCGCAAGCCGTACATCGCCGGCAACTGGAAGATGAACCTCGACCGCGCGCGGTCGCTGGACCTGATCAAGACCGTCAAGGGGCGGCTCGGCGACGGCAACGACCGCGAGGTGGCGTTCTTCGTGCCGGCGATCTACCTCGCCGACGTGACCGCGGTGGCCCAGGGTTCCCCGCTCGGCGTCGGCGGCCAGAACATCTGGTACGAGGCCAACGGTGCGTTCACCGGCGAACTGGCGCCGCGCATGCTGCGCGAGGTCGGCGCCGATCGCGTGCTGGTCGGCCACAGCGAACGGCGGCACGTGTTCGGCGAACCCGACGAGTGGATGGGGCGCAAGGTGCGCGCGGCGCTGGACAGCGACCTGCTGCCCATCTACTGCATCGGCGAGACGCTCGAGGAGCGCAAGGCGAACCGCACCGACCGGGTGCTGAAGCGGCAGCTGGAGAGCGGCTTCGAGAAGGTGCGGCCGGAGGACGCGCACCGCATCACCGTCGCCTACGAGCCGGTCTGGGCGATCGGCACCGGCGAGACGGCGAGCAACGAGCAGGTCGAACAGGCGCACCGCACGATCCGCAAGTGGCTGGTGCAGCGCGTCGGCGACGAGGCCGCCGGCCTGATCCGCGTCCTCTACGGCGGCAGCGTCAAGCCCGACAACGCCAAGGAGCTGATGGCGATCGAGAGCGTCGACGGCCTGCTGGTCGGCGGCGCCAGCCTGCAGGCCGAGACGTTCCTTCCCATCATCGAATACGACCAGCGCTGAGGACCCGCGCCGCGGCTCCCTCGGCGTGCACGCCTCGAGACTCCGACCATGATCGTCCTCTACTACCTCGGCTGGGTGTTGTTCTTCATCTCGTCGGTGCTGCTGACGGTGCTGATCCTGCTGCAGGAGTCGAAGGGCGGCGGGCTCGCCGAGGCCTTCGGCGGCGTCGGCGCGGAGACGTTCGGCGTCAAGGCGGGCGGCATCAACAAGGTGACCTTCCTGCTGGCGGCCATCTTCTGCGGCTCCGCGATGCTGATCGCCGGCACCTGGAACGTCGCCTGACCCAAGGCGCGGTCGGCGGCCGCGTGCCGCCGGCCGGTGCGATGGACAGCCAGGCCTTCAGCATGACGGGCGCCGGTTTCGCCGCGGGCGACACCGAGGCAGGCCCGCTGCGCATCGAGGTGCGCACAGTCAACGGGCGCTCGCTCGCGGTGAAGGTGCGGACCACGGCCGCCTGCGCCGCCTACGAGGCGGCGATCGAGGAGGCGGTGCGCGAGCGGTTGCGCCGGGGCACGGTCCTGGTGGTCGTCGAACGCCAGGCCAGCGGGCCGGGGGCGCTCGACCGCCGGGCCTTTGCCGACGCCGCGGCCGAACTGCGCCAACTCGCCGCCGAGAACGCGCTGCCGCCGCCGACGGTCGCCGACGTGCTGCAGCGCACCGGTGCGGCGGCGCGCGGCGAAGCGGTGACTTCGCGGCCGCTGCCGACGACGCTGCGCGGCCTGCTCGGCCAGGCGCTCGACGACCTGCAGCGCGGCCGGGCCGCCGACGGTGCCGGCACGGTGCAGGCGATGGTCGAGCAGCTGGCGGCGTTCGAGGCGCAACGCCGGGCCGCGGCCGAACGGGCACCCGAGGTCCTGGCGGCCTACCGCGCCCGCCTGCTGCAGCGGGTGCAGGAGTTCGTCCAGCAGCACACGCCGGGCCCGCTGCCCGCCGTCGACCTGGTGCGCGAAGTGGCGCTGTTCGGCGACCGCGTCGACACCGCCGAGGAACTGCAGCGCCTCGACCACCATGCGGCCGAGATCCGCAACGTGCTGGAGCGCGGCGGCGAGGTGGGGCGGCGCATCGAGTTCCTGCTGCAGGAACTGCTGCGCGAGACCAACACGCTCGGCTCGAAGTCGCCCGACAGCGCCATCGCGCACGTCGTCGTGGCGATGAAGTCCAGCATCGACCGCCTGCGCGAACAGGCGGCCAACCTCGAATGACCGCGCGTCGCGGCAGGCTGGTGGTGATCTCCGGCCCCTCGGGCGCCGGCAAGACCTCGGTCTGCCGTGCCCTGAAGCAGCACGGCGACGTCGAGTTCTCGGTGTCGGCGACGACGCGCGCTCCGCGGCCCGGCGAGGTCGACGGCGTCGACTACCACTTCCTGTCGCGCGACGACTTCCAGCGCCGGCTCGGCGAGAACCAGTTCCTCGAATGGGCCTCCTACAACGGCAACCTGTACGGCACGCCCCGCTGGCCGATGGACACGGCGCTGGCGCACGGCAAGGTCTTCCTGGTCGAGATCGAGGTCAAGGGCACGCGCCAGCTGCGCGAGCGCGGCATCCCGGGGCTCTATGTCTTCATCGCGCCGCCCAGCATCGCCGAACTGCGCCGCCGCCTCGAACGCCGCGGCAGCAACACGGCGGCCGAGATCGACGCGCGGATCGCGATCGCCGAGCAGGAGGTCGAGGCGGCGGGCGAGCCGGTCGCCGGGGTGCCGCTCTACGACGTGACGATCGTCAACGACGACCTGCCGGCGACGATCCGGGCGGTGGAGGCGCTGCTGTGGCCTTGAGCCCGCGCGTGCTGCTCGGCATCGGCGGCGGCATCGCCGCCTACAAGCTGGCGATCCTCGCCAGCCGGCTGGTGCAGCGCGGCGCCGCCGTGCGCGTGGCGATGACCTCGCGGGCGACCGAGTTCATCGGCCCGCTGACCTTCGAAGGGCTGACCGGCGGCAAGGTGGTGCGTTCGTCGACCCAGGTCGATGCCGATGGCACCGCGCCGCACATCGAGGCGGCGCGGTGGGCGCAGGTCTACCTGATCGCGCCGGCCACCGCCGACCTGCTGGCGCGGCTGGCGCTCGGGGCGGCCGACGACCCGGTGGCGCTGCTGGCGCTCACCTGCCGCTGCCCGCTGGTCGTCTGCCCGGCGATGAACGACGCGATGTGGAACGCGGCGCCCGTGCAGGCCAACTGCGCGGCGCTGGCCGCCCGCGGCGTGCGCTTCCTGGGGCCGGTGACCGGCCACCTCGCCGAGGGCTACGACGCGATCGGCCGCATGGTGGAGCCGGAGGCGATGCTCGACGAGATCCTGCGGCTCGTGGTGCCGGCGCCGTGAGCCCGGACCTCCGGGCGTTCGAACTGGGCGGCGGCGACGCGGCCGAGGCGCTCGACTGGCTGCACGTGCACGCGCAGGTGCTCGGTGTGCTCGAGCACGACGACGGCAGCTTCCGCGTCTGGCTCGACGGCCCGTTGCCGGCGCTGCCGCAGCCGCGCGTGTCGGTGCGCGAACTGGCCGTGCGGCCCGGGGACTTCGCCGTCACCGGCCGTGAGCACGACGCGGCGATCCCGATCGCGGCCGACCTGCTGGTGCGGCCGCCGTGGGTCGAACGGCCCCCGGGCTTCGTCGGCGTCGAGCTGCTGCTGCCGCGCGGCAACGCCTTCGGCAGCGGCGAGCACGGCAGCACCCAGGCGGCGCTGCGCTGTCTGCACCGGGTCTGGGACCGGCCGGCCAGCTTCGCCGACGTCGGCACCGGCTCGGGCATCCTGGCCCTCTACGCCAGCGTGCGCGGCTGCGGCGACGTGCAGGCCTGCGACGTCGATGCCCATGCGGTCGCCGCGGCGCGGGAACTGCTGCCGCAGGCGCGCATCGAACTCGGCGGGCCGGAGCGGCTGGCACCCGCCGACTTCGTGGTCGCCAACCTGACCGCCGACGAACTGCACGCGGCGCTGCCGGCGCTGCTGGCGCTGTGGCGGCGGCGCAGCCCGCTGGTGCTGAGCGGCATGCGGGCGCACGAGGTCGACGGCGTGCTGGCGCGGTTGCCCGCGGCGCCGGACGGCCGCGAGACGGTCGGCGACTACACCGCGGTGGCGCTGCCGCCGGTCAGGTAGACGTCGAAGCGCACGCGCTTGCCGGCCACCTGGAACGAGGGTCGCTCGGCGAGCGGTGGGGCGTGCGGGTGGCGCTTCACGACCACGCGCTCGCGGGCGAGCCGCCGCGCCGCACGCAGCAGTTCGGCATCGGCTTCCCCGTCGGCAGAGCCGGTGGCTCCGCCTGCCAGCGCGCGGCAGACCTGCATCTCCTTCTTGACCTGGGCGGTGCCCGTGGTGGGGAACATCGGGTCGAGGCAGACGACGGCGGGCGCCGCCGCGGGGGGGCATGCGGCCAGCCAGGCCACCGCGTCGACGCAGCGGACCTGCAGCCGGGTGCGCAGCGGCGAATCGTGCAGGGCGGCCGCCAGCAGCAGCGCCAGCGCCGGCTGGCGTTCGAGCGCGAGCACCTGGCAGCCCAGCTGGGCCAGCACCAGGGCGTCGCGACCGAGGCCCGCCGTGGCGTCGACGACCGACGGCGGGGTGGCGCGCCGCGGCAGGCCGACCGCCCGGGCCAGTGGCTCGTCGCGCCGGGCGCTGCGCAGCCGCCGGGCGAGCGGGCCGCTCGCCAGGTCCAGGTGCAGGAGCAGGCCGCCACCGGCCAGCGGCGCCTGGAGTGCCAATCCGGCTTCCTGGCGGACGAGTTGCCATGCCTGCTCGTCGTGCACGGGGGCCACCGGTACCCCGAACTCGGCTGCCAGGAGGGCATCGCCAGGTTCGGCCGACGGCGCGAGGGTTACTTCGCACCGTTGCCAGCTAGGTGACATTCGTCCTACGTCTGGTCACCGCGTCGCGCATGACGCCCAGAGCATGCACGGCCCGGATCCCCATGCCAACGGCCGCAGACCGTTTCCGGTCTGGTTCCAGGACGCCAGGATCATCCTCCTCATCCCTCTGTCTCCAGCGGGTGCTACACTTTCGCAGATCGCGAACCGCGACGCGGTCGGCGGCAACGAGCCCCGCGCCCAGGACCTCGCCTCCCCTCGTTCCATCCCCTGTAACCCCATGCGTCGTCTGCATCTGAAGCTGTTCTACCTCCGGACTCGACTGAAGCGTGAAGCGCAGGGAGTCACCGCCAAGATCCTCGGCGTGCGGCCGGCGACCATGTCCCACCTCGAGCAGGGGCGGTCGTTGCCGACCCTGCCGATGCTGCTGGCGCTGTGCACGCACTACGACGTCACGCCGAGCTACCTGCTCGACGACGAGCGGCCGATCGACCCCGGCATCCGCGACCGCTGGAGCGAACGCGGCAACGTCGTCGGCCGCGGCAGCTGGCTCGAGGTGCCCGAGGGGGCGATGGTGACGACGCACGACGGCGTGCGCCTGGTCGCCGTGCAGCCCGGCGCGCGCCACTACGACGCCGCGGCGCAGGCGCAGCGCATGACCTGCCCGAACGCCGCTGCCGCGCGGCAGCTCGAGCAGACGGCGGCGACGGCGCGCCAGCAGCAGGACCGCGACCTGGAGGAGATGCTGACGCGCGAACTGATGTCGCAGCGCAAGCCGCGCAACAAGCCGGTGGCCAAGAGCGTGCTGAAGCAGGCGATGGCGCAGATGGGCGGCTGAGCCGCCGCGCGGCTGTGCCACCGGCGGTCTACGCCGGCAGGCCGGCCAGCACCTCGCGGCACACGGCCTCGAAACGGCGGGCGAACGCCGGCAGCGAATGGTCGGCCAGCGCCCGGGCGCGGCCGGCCGCGCCGAGCGCGCGGCGCCTCTCCGGGTCGGCCAGCAGGACGCCGATCGCCACCCGCAGGGCGCCGACATCGCCGGCCGGCACCAGCAGACCGTCGTGGCCGTGGCGGATCAGTTCGCCCGTGCCGCCGATCGCGCTGGCGACCACCGCGCACCCGGCCGCCTGCGCTTCGCTGATCGCGCGCGGCGCCGACTCCGGGGCCGTGCTCGGCGCGGCGACGACGTCGAGCTGGCCGAGGATCGCCGCCGCATCGTCGCGGTGGCCGAGGAAGTGGGTGCGGTCGGCGATGCCGAGCGTCGCGGCGAGGGCGGCGAGGCGCGCGCCGAAGCCGCGCACCCGCGCCTCGTGGCCGGCGAACGCCTCGCCGCCGACCACGACCAGATGCGCGCCGACCGCCGCCGGCAGGCCGGCGAAGGCGCGCAGCAGCACCTCGTGTCCTTTCGGCGGATCGAGCCGGGTGACGATGCCCACCAGGGGCGTCGCGGCCGGCAGCCCCAGCCCGACCCGCAGCGTCGCCGGCGGGGGAGCGAAGAACCGCCGGTCGACGCCGTTCGGCACCACGTGCAGGCGGCCGTGCGCCAAGAGCCGCGGGTCGACGGCGGCGGCGCCGGCCCGCGAGGGCGTCACCACCGCGGCGGCGCGCCGCAGGCTCCGACGGGCGAACCACGACCCCGGGACGATGTGCAGGTGCCACAGGCAGGCCAGGCGATCGTGCTGCGCGCGCACCGCCGCGTAGCCGGCCAGCATCGTGTTCGCCACCAGCAGCCGGCAGGAGAGCTGCGCGGCGAGCTGGCGCAGCGCGGCGCCCGCGCGGGGGATGCCGAGCAGCTTGCGCAGCCGCGTGCGGCCACCGAGCGGAGCCGAGTGCACCGGCACGCCGAGTTCCCGGGCGCGGGCGGGCAGCGGGCCGTCGCCGGGGCAGGCGAGGTGCGGCAGGAACTGGCGGCCGTCCAGGGTGGCCAGCAGGTCGGCCAGCACCCGCTCGGCGCCGCCCCAATCGACGACGTGCGAGCAGAACAGGACCGGGGCGGGGGCCACGGCGGCAGGCTAGCGATCCGCCCCGCCGCGGCCACCAGTTCGCGGCGCCGAACGGCCGATGGTGGCGGCGTGACGAGCTCCGTGGCGCCGGCCGAGGTCGCCGTGGTCATCCCCTGCCACGGCTACGCCCGCTTCCTGCCCGAGGCGGTCGACAGCGCCGCCCGGCAGACCTGGCCGGCCCTGCACATCGTCATCGTCGACGACGGCAGCCCCGACGACACGGCCGCGGTCGCCACGGCGCTGGCGGCGCGCCATGCGGACCGTCGCATCACCCTGCTGCGGCAGCCCAACCTCGGCCTCGCCGCGGCCCGGAACCGCGGCATCGCCGCGACGACCTCGCCGTTCGTGCTGCCGCTCGACGCCGACGACCGCCTGGCGCCCGACGCCGTCGAACGGCTGCTGCGGGCGCTCGAGCAGGACGGCGGCGACGTGGCGACCCCCCTCGGCCGCACCTTCGGCGACGCCGCAGGGCCGCTGCGCACGCGCCCGGCGACACGCCGTCGACTGCGGGCGGCGAACTGCCTCGTCTACGCCAGCCTGTTCCGCCGCACGCTGTTCGATCGCATCGGCGGCTACCGCCCCGACGCACCGGGCTACGAGGACTGGGACTTCTGGCTGTCGGCGCTCGAGCTCGGCGCGCGCTTCGTGCACGTGCCGGCGCCGCTGTTCCACTACCGCAAGCACGGTTCGACGATGCTGGCGCAGTCCGACCGGAGGGCGATGCGGCTGCACGCCACGATCGCGACCAGGCACCCGCGGCTCTACGCGCGCTGGCGCGTCCGCCTCGCCGAGCGCCTGCTCGCGGCCGGACCGCGGGCCGGGCTCGGCCTGCGGCTCGGCATGCTGTTGACGTTCCTGCTCGACCGCCGCCTGCGGCTGTTCGTCGGTCAGGCCGCCGTCCTGCGCACGACGAACATGCTGTCGACGTAGCGCGGCTCGACCCAGCGCGGGTCGCCGCGCAGCAGGTCGTCGACGACCCGACGCGGCCCGGTGTGCACCGGGTGCACCACGTCGTGCAGCGCCAGGTAGCCGCCGGGGCGCACGTGCACCGCCCAGTCGGCGACGTCGCGGGCGACGGCCTCGTAGGCATGGTCGCCGTCGAGGAACAGGAGGTCGATGGCGCCGCGCCACTGGCGGGCCCGCTGGTGGCTGAGTCCCTGCTGGACCTCGACGACGTCGTGCACGCCGGCGTCGCGCAGGTTCTGCTCGAACACCTGCCGCAGCGGTCCGGGCAGGCCCTGCGCCCGCTCGGCGTAGGCGCCGGCGCTGGCGCCGTCGCCGCTGGCGTCGAACGGATCGACGCAGCAGAGCCGCGGCCTGTTCTTGCGCCGCAGGCCGCGGGCGATGCAGACGCTGCTCTTGCCCTGCCAGCAGCCGATCTCGACCGCGACCGGCTGCTCGTGCGGCAGGGAACGCGCCAGTTCGAACAGCGTGATCGCCTCGTCGACGGTGAGCCAGCCGTCGATCGACGCGTAGGGCAGGATCGGCGAGTAGCGCAGGCCGCGCAGCAGGACCTGCGCCCGGGTGCCGAGCCGCCACGGCTTCTTGGTCAGCATGGTGCCGCTGCTATCGGCGTTCCGGCGGCGCGGGCTGAGCAGCGCGTCAGGCGCGGAAGCCGCTGGACCGCACCAGGCCGTCGCCGAGCCGTCGCAGGCGGCCGCGCAGTTCGACCCACCACAGGCCGCCGGCGAACGCCGCCCCGCCGGCCAGCAGCTGCAGCGCCAGCACGCCCGGGCCGTCGAGGCAGGCGGCGGGCAGCGCCGCCGCGAGGCCGGTGGCCAGGGTGAGCACGACGGCGCCGCCGAGCGGCACCTCGGCGTCGGGGCGAAGGTCGCGCACGGCCCGGGCGCCGGCGAAGAAGTACGCGCCGTTCGCGGCGGCGGCGAGGCCGGCGGCGAGCATGGCCGCGGCCGCCGCGTCGAGGCCGAGGCGGGGGCCCAGCGCGCCGGCCGCGGCCAGCAGCGCGAGCTGCAGCAGCGCCGGCCCGGCGAGGCCGAGCGCGTAGGCGCGATCGCGGCCGGCGGCCAGCAGCGCGTGGCTCTGCTGCCAGCCGCCGTGCTGCAGGCAGCCGCCGAGCAGCGCCAGCACCAGGGCCGGCGCCGCGGCGGCGAACGCTTCGCCGGGCAGCGCGCAGAGCCGCGGCGCCACCGCGGCGCCGCCGGCCAGCATCGGCAGGCTCGCGAGCAGCGTGGCGCGCGAGGCGGTGGCGAGCGTGCGGCCCGGGTTGCCGCCGGCGCCGGCGTGCAGCAGGTGCGGCAGCAGCAGCCGCGCCAGCTGCGTCGACGGCAGCAGGGCCGCGCCGGCGAACCGCGTCGCCACGGCGTAGAAGCCGGCGGCGCTGCTGCCGAACGCAAGCGCGACGAACCAGATGTCGCCGGCGACGACCACTTCGTGCAGCCCCTGGGCCACGGCGACGCCGGCGCTGCGGCGCCGTTGCCGCACGACCGCCGGGCGCGCCCCCCGGTTCGGCAGCGCCCGGATCGCCGGCAACGCCAGCAGCGCGTAGGCGCAGCGGCTGCCGAGGCCGATCGCCGCGAGGTCGACGAGGTCGCGGCCGCCGCTGCCCAGCCAGGCCAGCACCAGCAGCAGGTGCAGCAGGGCCGTGCCGGACTCGAGCGCCACCTCGGCGCGCGTGCGGCCGGCGGCGTCGAACAGGTTCTTCAGGTCGAACGCGGCCGGCACCACCTGCAGCAGGCACAGGGTCCAGAACCACGGCTCGTCGGCGACGGCGAACGCGATCGGCGCGCCGACGCCGGCCAGCACCGCGCCGGCCCGGAGGCGGGCGCGCACGGCGGTGGCCAGCAGGCTGCCGGTGGCGTCGGGGTGATGGGCGATCGCCCGCGCCAGCAGGTTGCGCACGCCGGCGCCGGCGAGCACGCCGAGCAGCGCAGCGACGGCGATGCCCTGGGCGTAGACGCCGAGGCGTTCGGCGCCGAGCGCCCGGCCGACGCACAGGAACGACGCCAGCTGCAGCAGCCGCTGGCCGAGCACGCCGAGCAACAGCGTCGCCAGGTTGCTGCGGACCGCGTGCGTCACGGCGGTGGCATCGGCCGTTGCCCGTCGGCCGGTGGAGCCGATCTGCGCCGCGGCCGGTCGACGGCGAGCGGCCAGGCGGGCCCTGGCCGGTGGCGCGGCCGATCGCCGGCCGGGGGCACGCCGAGCGCCGCCTCGATCGCCTCGGCCAGCCCGAGGATGCCGTTGTGGTCCGGTTCGGTGCCGGAGCAGAACACGTGCTCGCCGCCGAGCAGCCGCGTCAGGAACCGCTGGCGCAGCGTCGGCTGGTCGTCCGCCAGCGCCGCCGGCAGCGCGGCGGCGAACGCCGCCGGGCTGGCCCGCGTGCCGACGCCGGGCAGGCCGTAGCGGGCCCTGCCGGTGTGCAGCACGGGCGAGCCCGCCAGCAGCGCCACGCACGCCAGCGGGTGGTTGACGGTGAAGGTGACCAGCCCGGTGGCGGCGGCGGCGGCGGCCGCGGCCTCGGGCCGCAGGTGCACTTGGCGGCTTCGGGCGGCGGCGGCGAGCGTTCGCGCGGCCGGGCCCCGACGCGGCGCGACGACGACGAGCTCGAGGCCGGGGTCGATCGCCGCGGTCGCGGCGGCGGCGGCGGCGACCAGTTCCGCCGGCGACGGCGGTGCGTGGGCGTCGAGCCGCAGCCGTTCGTCGGTGGCGTCCTGCAGCAGCACGGTCGCGAAGGGCCGCGCCGGCAGGTCGGGAATCGCCGCGGCGGCGTGGGGGGCGGTGGCAAGGGCCCGGCGCCAGCCATGGAGGGCCCGCGGCAGCCCGCCGAGCCCGTCTCGCCGCAGGGCCGGCAGCAGGTCGCGCAGGCGGGCGGCAGGCGGGGGTGGCTGCACGCTCTGGCGGCGCAGCGCGCACGGCATCGCCCCGGCAAGCGACGCGGCGAGGCACGCCTCGAGCAGGGCGGGATCGGCTTCGCCGCCGCGATGGTCGAAGGCATGCCGCCGCGCGGCCGCGGCATCGCCATCCAGGCCTTCGGGGTCGATCTGCAGCGTGTGCGGCAACAGGCCGTCGCCCGTCCACAGCACCGCGGCGCCGGCGGCGCGCGCGGCGAACTGCAGCAGGGCGTGCTCGGCACTGCGCGGCGGGTGCAGCAGCAGCAGGCCGGGTCGCACGAGCTCGAACCAGGACTGCAGGCCGGGCAGCAGGCGGGCCAGCCGTCGACGGCAGCGGGCTTGCCACTGCCGGGTCCGCCGCGTGTTCGCGCGCAGCCCGAGCCGCAGGGTCTCCCGCGCGGCCAGCTCGTCGGCCGGCGACGACCGCAGGGCATTCCTCGTCGCGTCGACGAACGAGGTGTCGAAGCCCTGGTGGCGCCAGAAGGTGCGCGCCACGGGGTCGGTCTCGATCACCGCCACGCGGTGCCGCCGCTGCTGCAGTTCGACCGCCAGCCGCTGGTGCAGGTGGAAGCGGTCGATGCCGGGGGCACCGAAGGCGATCGTGGCCATCTCGCGGATCCGATCGGATCGCCGCGCTCGCCACCTTGACGCGGACGCCGTGCGCCGTGCGGCTTCGCGTTACGGTGGAGCGGGCGCGAATCCGCGGGGTCCGCCCCTGCCGCATCGGCGCGCCAGCGCTAGACTCCTGCCCGCCTGTCCGCCCCTTGGCGTCGTTCGCCGACGCCGGTCCCACCGCCTCGGTGACCGAGGAATCCGAATGCTGCGTTCCCTTTTCGTCCCCCTCGCCTGCGCCGCGACCCTCGCCGTGGCCTCCCACGCCCAGACCGTGCCCGCCGGCTTCCTGGTCGAAACGCTGGTCAACAGCGGGCTGCAGGCGCCGCACGACTTCTGCTTCCTGCCCGACGGCCGCATCCTGATCGCCAACCGCGGCGGCGCCATCATGGTGTACGTCGACGGCCTGGCGCCGGTGACGATCGGCACCGTGCCCAACGTCGAGGCCGGCTCGGAGCGTGGCCTGCTCAGCATCGAGGCCGATCCGGACTTCCCGAACAACGGCTACTTCTACGTCTGGTACTCGAGCTCGGCGGACGCCTTCCTGAAGCTCGACCGCTACCAGTGCACCGGGGCGCTGGCGAATCCGAGCAGCACGTCGCTGTCGTTCGCCGCGGCGAGCCGCCGGGCGATCCTGACGAACATGCCCGACTCCGCGTTCAACCACAACGGCGGTTCGGCGCGCTTCGGTCCCGACGGCTACCTCTACCTCTCGGTCGGCGACGACGCCGTGGCCTGCAACGCGCAGAGCACCACGAGCGCGGTCGGCTGCGTGCTGCGCATGGACGTCGGCGTCGCCGTGCTCGGCGCCGGGGCCAACACGACGCCGCCGACCTTCTCGGCGCTCGACCCGGGCACCAATCCGCTCAGCGCCAACAGCGACATCAGCCAGCTGGTGATCGCGCACGGCCTGCGCAATCCGGTGCGCATGACCATCGATCCGCTGACCGGCAACCTCTACATCGGCGACGTCGGCCTGTCGACGCGCGAGGAGTTCTCGGAGTACGTCTATCCGGCGTCGGGCCCGCTGCCGCTGGTCAACTTCGGCTGGCCGTGGCGCGAAGGCACCATGTCGGGCGGCGGTTGCGGCGGTTCGGCGCCGGCCGGGCTGGTCGGGCCGATCGCCGACGTCGCCTACAACCCGTGGCAGTCGGTGATGGGCGGCCCGCGCTACCGCAACCTGCCCGGTGGCACCTACAACTTCGGCGCCTCGTTCGAGGGCGACGCGTTCTTTCTCGACTACTTCGCCGGCGAGATGCGCCGCATCGACCACACCGGCTCGGCGTGGGGCGCGGTGACCGTGTGGGGCACCGGCTACGTCGGCACCCCGTCCCTGCGCCAGGGCCAGGACGGCGCCCTCTACTTCGTCCAGCACCCGACGACCTATGCCACCAGCGGCGGCTTCCTGAAGCGCATCCGCCCGCTCGGTCCGACCAACAGCGTCCTGGCGATCAGCGGCGGCGGCCAGGTGGCCCTGAGCGGCGAACTGTTCGCGCAGCCCCTGGTGGCGCGCGTGCTCGACCCGAACAACAACCCGCTGCCGGGCGGTCTGGTCAACTTCACCGTCGCCGGCGCCGGCGCGATCCTGACCACGACCAATCCGGTGGTCGCCGACGCCAACGGCTACGCGCAGACGATGGCGATCGCCAGCGCCACCACCGGCGGCGCCGCCACCGTGACCGCGGCGACGCCGGGCTCGCAGACGAGCGGCACGTTCTCGCTGTTCACGCGCCGCCTGTCGATCACGCCGGCGGGCAGCCTGCTGGTCGCCACCGTCACCAACACGACGACCGCGGTGCCGGCCCAGGTGCCGCTGATCATCATGGCGTCGTTCCCCGGCACGCCGCTGCTGCCGACCTTCTTCGGGCCGGTGTTCACCAACCCGTACGTGCCGTCGACGCTGTTCCTCGAGGACAGCTTCAACCACTTCCCGATCGTGGCCTGGAACACCAACCCGGGGCAGTTCGGCACGCCGAGCCTGACCAAGATCTACACGGTGCCGGTGGGGGTGTTCACCGGCCAGCGCGTCACCTTCCAGGCCGTCGGCTGGGATCCCGTGACCGGCTGGTTCCGCACCAACGTCGAGTCGCGGCAGTTCTAGGCCGCGGCGCGGCCGACCACGCGGACGCGGCGTCCGTGGGGCGGGACCCGGCGGCGGGGCGCCACTCCGGCCTTGACCGGAGCGGCCGGCCTCCGCAGAATCCTCGCCCCCTTTCCCCGGAGTCCGGCCCTCTTCCCATGTCGCGTCCGCTGGCAGTGATCTGCCTGGCTGCTGGCCTCGGCAAGCGCACCAAGGTCAGCATGCCGAAGGTGTTGCTGCCGCTCTGCGGCCGCACCCTGGCGGCTTCCGCGCTGGCGGCGGTGGCGCCGCTCGAGCCCGACTGCACGGTCGTCGTGCTGCACCACCACAAGGAAGCCGTCGAGGCCTCGTTGCGGGCGGCGGTGGGCAGTTCGCTGCGCGACCTGCGCTTCGTCGACCAGGGGGCGCCGAAGGGCACCGGCCATGCCGTCCAGGTCGCGATGCAGGCGCTGGGCGGCTTCCGTGGCGACGTGCTGGTCGTCTACGGCGACTGCCCGCTGGTGACGACGGCGACCCTGCGGCGGTTGCGCGAACTGCGCGCCGAGGACACGCCGTGCTCGGTGCTGACCGCCTGCCCCGACGACCCGAGCGGCCTGGGCCGCATCCTGCGCGACGCCGAGGGCCGCTTCGTCGGCATCCGCGAGGAGCGCGACTGCTCGGCCGAGGAGCGGGCGATCGACGAGATCAACGCCGGCTTCTACTGCTTCGACGGCGAGGCGCTGCAGCGGGCGCTGCAGGGCCTGCGCCCGGACAACGCGCAGGGCGAGTACTACCTGACCGACGCCGTGGCGAGCCTCGCCGCCGCGGGGCGCGAGGTGCCGACGCTCGAGGCCGAGGATCCGACCGAGATCCTCGGCGTCAACTCGCTGGTCGATCTGGCCAACGCGCGGGCCGTGATGCAGGAGCGGATCCTGCTCGAGCACCTGCAGAACGGCGTGCTGATCGCCGATCCGGGCACGACCTGGATCGACCACGGCGTGCGCATCGGCCGCGACACGCGCATCCTGCCGTGCACGGTGATCGGCGCCGGCTGCGTCGTCGGCGAGAACTGCGAGGTCGGTCCGTTCGCCCATCTGCGGGCGGGCACGGTGCTCGAGGACGGCGCCGAGGTGGGCAACTTCGTCGAGGCCAAGAAGACGATCCTCGGCGCCGGCGCCAAGGCCAAGCACCTGACCTACCTCGGCGACGCCACGGTCGGCGCGCGCGCCAACATCGGCGCCGGCACGATCACCGCCAACTACGACGGCGTGCACAAGCATGCGACGCAGATCGGCGCGCGGGCCTTCATCGGCAGCGGTTCGGTGCTGGTCGCGCCGAGCGCCGTCGGCGACGACGCGATGACCGGCGCCGGGGCGATCGTCACGCGCGGCAGCCGGATCGGCCCCGGCGAGGTGTGGGTCGGCGTGCCGGCCAGGAAGCTGAAGCAGCGCGACCTGCCGCCGCGCCGCGAGGGACAGGGATGAGCATGCGCGGCGAGCGACTTCGCGTCTTCACCGGCACGGCGCACCCGCGCCTGGCCCAGGACATCTGCTCGTTCATGGGCGTTCCGCTCGGCGCGGCGTCGCTGGCGCGCTTTCCCGACGGCGAGATCAACCTCAAGGTCGAATGCGACGTGCGCGGCGCCGACGTGTTCGTCGTGCAGCCGACCTGCCCGAACGTGCACGAGCACCTGTTCGAGCTGCTGTCGTTCGCCGACTGCCTGCGCCGCGCCTCCGCGGACCGCATCACCGCGGTGATCCCGTACTTCGGCTACGCGCGCAAGGACCGCAAGGACGAGGGGCGGGTGCCGATCAACGCCAAGCTGGTCGCCAACCTGCTGGTGACGGCCGGCTACAGCCGCGTCGTCGCCGTCGACCTGCACGCGGCGCAGATCCAGGGCTTCTTCGACATCCCGGTCGACCACCTCTACGCGCGGCCGGTGATGATCGAGCGCGTGCGGCAGCTCGACACGCAGAACGTCATGGTCGTGTCGCCGGACATCGGCGGCACCAAGCTGGCGCGCGCCTACGCGAAGGACCTCGGCTGCGACCTGGCGATCATCGACAAGCGCCGCCTCAGCGGCGAGCAGACGGTGATCGAGCACGTGATCGGCGACGTGCGGAACCGGGACGTGCTGCTGGTCGACGACATGGTGAGCACCGGCGGCTCGATCGTCGACGCCGCGCGCATCGTCAAGGAGAAGGGCGCGCGCAAGGTGTTCATCATCGCCACGCACGCCGTGCTGTGCGGCAATGCCGTCGAGCGCCTGAACGGCGCCGACGTCGAGAAGATCCTGTTCGCCGACACCGTGCCGGTGCACGACAAGCGCATCGCGCGGCTCGAGGTCTGTTCGATGGCGCAGCTGCTCGCGCGCGCGATCGACCGCATCCACCGCAGCGAGAGCGTCAGCATCCTGTTCGAGAGCGAGCGATGAGCGCGCCGCTGCGAACGCCACGTCCGACCGAGATCACCGAACCGAGGTAGACCAATGCAAGTCGTCCGCATGAAGGCCGAGCGCCGTACCGCGCTCGGTCGCAACCAGGTCGCGCAGCTGCGCGCGCAGGGCTGGCTGCCCGCCGTCGTCTATGGCGAGGGGCAGGAGCCGGTTTCGATCGCCATCTCCGAGTGGGAACTCGAGCAGCACGTCAAGGCCCACCACAAGCTGTTCCAGCTCGAGATCGGCGGCGCGGCGCAATCGGCGCTGCTGCACGAGATCGCGTGGCAGGCGACGACCGACCGGCCGCTGCACGCCGACTTCAAGCGCGTCGACCTGACCAAGCCGATCGAGACCCAGGTCGAAGTGGCGCTGGTCGGCCACCCGGTGGGCCTCGGCAAGGGCGGCACCCTGGTGAAGGACCACCTGGTGCTCACCGTGCGGTGCCTGCCGACGGCGATCCCCGAAGGCCTCGAGCACGACGTCGGCGCGCTCGATCTCGACCAGTCGGTGCAGGCCGGCCAGATCGCGCTGCCGCCGGGCGTCACGCTCGTGACCCCGGCCCACACCTCGGTGTGCCACGTGGCCCTGATCGTCGTCGCCCAGGAGGCCCCGGCGGCGGCCCCGGCGGCCGATGCGGCGGCGGCCCCGGCGGCCCCGGCGGGTGACAAGCCGCCGGCCAAGGGCTGAGCCAGGCCGAGCCGGAACGGCGCCGCCGGCCTTGCGCGGGCGGCGTCTCCTGTCTAGCTTCTTCGCCCCCCGGACGCGGCCATGGCCTGGCACCGCATCGTCCTCGGCATCGGCAACCCCGGCGCCGAGTACGAGGGAACCCGACACAACGTCGGGTTCCAGGTGCTCGACCTGCTGGCCTCCCGCCTGGGGCTGGCCTTCGAACGGCTCGAGCGGCGCACGGACGATGGTTCGCGCGCCTTCTCGGGCAAGGTGAAGGCGAGGATCTGCGCGGGTCGCCGGAAGGGACGCGAGTTCCTGCTGGTGAAGCCGCAGACCTACGTGAACCTGTCCGGTGAAGTGGCGGCGCCGCTGTTGCGGCACGCCGGCCGCCCGCCGGAATCGCTCTTTGTGATCGTCGATGACCTGAACCTACCGCTGGGCCGGATGCGTATCCGGCCGTCGGGGAGCGCCGGAGGCCACAACGGCCTCAAGTCCATCCAGCAGTTGCTGGGCTCGGATGCGTTTCCCCGTCTCCGTCTCGGTATCGGGCAGCCTCCCGAACGCCCGCCGGCCCCGGCGCCGCGCCGTGGAGGTTCCGAAGGACCTCGTCCCGCCGGCCTGCATCCCGCCGACTGGCCCGACTTCGTCCTGGCTCCATTCCTCCCGGAGGAACGTGAGGTTCTCGGTCGTGTGCTCGACCGCGCCGCCGACTGCGCCCTGCAGTGGCTCGACGGCGCGGACGTGCAGAACCTGATGGGAACCTACAACGGCCTCGACCTGGCCGGCGGCGGCTCCCCTGGACCTGATCGTTCCGCTGGACCCGACACGGGCAACCGCCCGGGAGAATGAAGTTGCAACGCACCCGCACCTACGAATGCATGTGCCTCCTCGACAACCGGGAGGTGCGCAAGGGCTGGCAGCCGCTGAAGGACGCGATGCTGGCCATGTTCACGAAGCACGGCGCCAAGATCCTCAGCGGCAAGCGCTGGGACGAGCGGCGGCTGGCCTATCCGATCAAGGGCCAGCACCGCGGCACCTACCTGCTGGTCTACTTCGGCGCCGACACGCAGGCGCTCGCCGGCATCCGCCGCGACCTGCAGTTCAGCGAGTCGCTGCTGCGGTTCCTCCTCGTCGAGTGCGCCGAGGTGCCCCAGTCCGCCTACGAGCCCGAGGGCGACTTCGACGTCAACAACATCCCGGCCGACGACGCGCCGGCGCTGCCGCCGCCCGTCGAGGAACCGCCCGTCGAGGTGTCGTCGACGATCGAGACCGGCCAGTCGACGGAGGCATGACCATGAGCACGATGTCCCAGAGCAACGGTGGTGGTTCGCGCGATGGCGGTTCCCGCGATGGGGGCCGGCGCAGCAAGTTCGGCCGCTTCGGCGCCCGGCGCCGCGAGGTGCTGCCCGAGGAGCCGCTCGACTACAAGAACGTCGCCTACCTGGCGAAGTTCGTCTCCGCCAACGGCCGCATCCAGTCGCGCAAGCGCACCGGATTCTCGGGCCAGAACCAGCGCCTGCTGGCGGCGGCGATCAAGCGCGCGCGCCTGTGCGCGCTGATGCCCTTCGTGGGGAGGATGTGAAGCCATGGAACTCCTGTTGAAGCAGAACGTCGAACACCTCGGCCGGGTCGGCGACGTGGTGGACGTCAAGACCGGCTACGCCCGCAACTACCTGCTGCCGCGCGGCCTCGCGGTGATGGTCACCAAGTCGAACGTGGCCGAGATCGAGCGGGCCCGCGCGCAGGCGCTGCTCGACGAGCAGAACCGCGTCCAGGGGCTGAAGGACCTGGGGCAGCGGCTGGCCGAGGCCTCGGTCACGATCGAGGGCCGTGCCAACGCCGAAGGCCACCTGTTCGGCTCGGTCACCGCGGTGCACGTCGCCGCCGCGCTGCGCGACAAGGGGCTGCCCGTCGAGGACCGTCAGGTCCGCCTCGAGCAGCCGCTGAAGACGATCGGCGTCTACGACGTGCCGATCCACCTGCACGCGTCGATCGAGACCACCGTCAAGGTCTGGGTCGTGCAGCAGAAGCCGCAGTGACCGCCGTTCGCCGGGCCCTGGCCCGGCGCGGAGCTCCCGTCGCGTGAACGAAGCGATCCGCGTCTCCCTGATCAGCCTGGGCTGTGCGCGCAACCTCGTCGATTCCGAGGTGCTGCTCGGTCACGCGGTCGAGGAGGGGCTGCAGGTGGTCCAGGACCCCGAGGACGCGGACGTCGTCGTCGTCAACACCTGCGGCTTCATCGAGACGGCGAAGCAGGAGTCCATCGACACCATCCTGTCGGTGGCGCGGCTCAAGGAGGAAGGCAGCCTGAAGGGCGTGATCGCCGTCGGCTGCCTGGCGCAGCGCTACGGCGAGCAGCTGCGGAGCTCGATCCCCGAGCTCGACGCGGTGTTCGGCCTGTCCGACTACTCGGGCGTGCCCGCGGTCGTGCGCCGGATCGTCAACGGCAGCACGCGCCGCTGGATCGCCACGGTCGACGGCGGCAAGCCGAAGGGGCCGCGCAGCGACACGCGGCGGGTGCTGCTGACCCCGAAGAGCTTCGCCTACCTGCGCATCAGCGAGGGCTGCGACCACACCTGCACCTTCTGCGCGATCCCCAAGATGCGCGGCCGCAACCGCAGCAAGCCGATCGACGTGCTGGTCGAGGAGGCGCAGAACCTCGCCGCCGCGGGCGTGCAGGAACTCGTCGTGGTCGCCGAGGACAGCACCGCCTACGGGCTCGATACGACGCGCAAGCGCCAGATCCACGTGCTGCTCGAGCGGCTCGGCGAGGTCGAGGGGATCCGCTGGATCCGGCTGATGTACGCCTACCCGCACACGGTGGCGAAGGAGCTGACGACGTTCCTGCGCGAGCACCCCAAGGCGGTGAAGTACCTCGACATCCCGATCCAGCACATCAGTTCGCCGATGCTGCGGGCGATGAGGCGCGGCGTCAGCAGCGAGCAGGTGCGCGGCATCCTCGACCGGCTGCGCAGCGAGGTGCCGGGCATCGCCGTGCGCAGCACGCTGATCGCCGGCTTCCCCGGCGAGACCGAGCAGGACTTCGCGGCGGCCAAGGATCTCGTCGCCAGCTACCGCTTCGAGCGCCTCGGCGTGTTCCCCTATTCGCAGGAGGAAGGCACGCCCGCGTTCGACCTGCCCGGCCAGGTTCCGGCCGAAGTCGCCGAGGCGCGCGTGGCCGAACTGATGGACCTGCAGCGCGGCGTCATGCGTTCCTTCCACGAGTCGCTGGTCGGCCGGAACCTGCCGGTGCTCGTCGACGGCTACGACGCCGACGCCAAGCGCCTCGTCGGGCGCACGTGGGCCGACGCCCCCGAGGTCGACGGCCGCGTGCTGCTGCCGAAGGGAGCCGCCGAACCGGGCCAGATGCTCGACATCGTGATCATCGGCGCCGACGACTACGAACTGACCGGCAGGCCGGCGGCGAAGCAGCCGTGAACGTGCCGAACCTGATCACCCTGAGCCGCCTGGCGATCACCGCGGGCGTGTTCGTCTGCCTCGAACTGGCGCCGGCGCGGTCGGGCCCAGGCGGCCCCGGGTCGATCGATGCGCCCCTCGTCTGGGTCGCCTTCGTGCTGTTCCTGGTCGCGGCGATCACCGACTTCCTCGACGGCTACCTGGCGCGCAAGTGGAACCTGGTGACCGCCTTCGGCCGGGTCGCCGACCCGTTCGCCGACAAGGTGCTGATCGCCGGCTCGCTGATCACGCTGCTGCAGTTCCCCCCGGCGACCACGGTGCTGACCACCTGGTATGTCGTGGTCGTCGTCGCCCGCGAGTTCCTGGTCACCGCCGTGCGTGGCGTCGTCGAGGCCAGCGGTCGCCCCTTCCCCGCCGACCGGCTCGGCAAGTGGAAGATGGTCGCCCAGTGCATCACCGTCGGCAGCCTGATGACGATGGTCGCCGGGACCGGACTCTGGGTCTGGCTCGCGCTCGGCTCCTTCTGGGTCAGCCTGGTGCTGACCGTGGTCTCCGGCGCCAACTACGTCTGGAAGGCGCGCGACGTGCTGTTCGGGGACGCGCGGTGAGCCCGCTCGACCGGTGCCGCTGGTTGCTGCTGACCAGCTTCGGCCTGGGCTGTTCGCCCTGGGCCCCGGGCACGGTCGGCACGCTGGGCGGCGTGCTGCTGGCGGTCACGCTGCAGTGGCTGCTGCCCGGCCAGGTGCTCTGGGCCTGGGCCGGGGCGGCGGCGCTGCTGTTCGCCTTCGGCTGCGCGCAGTCGGCGTTCATCGCCCGGACGTGGCCGAAGGAGGATCCCGGCGCCGTCGTGCTCGACGAGGTGGTGGGTTACCTGGTGACGGTGCTGGTCTACGCGCTCCTGGCCCAGGCGGCCGTCGGCGCGACCGCCCACATGGTCGCCTTCTTCGCCTTCCGCGGCTTCGACGTGCTGAAGATCCAGCCGGCGCGGCGGCTCGAGGACCTGCCGGGCGCCGTCGGCATCATGGCCGACGACCAGATGGCGGGCGTCTACGCCGGGATCTCGGTGTGGCTCGCGATGCGTCTGCTCGGCTGGTGACGCCCGCGGTCCGCTGCCGCATGATGCGCGCTCCGCGGCGCACCCCCGCGGCCCCTCCCTCCCCATGGCGCGAAAGAGCTCGAAGGCGAACGGCAAGCTGGCGCTGCACCTCGGTGTCGGGACCGCCATCGCCGGCCTCGGCGGCGGCCTGCTGCTGACGCTTGGCCTGGTGCAGAACCTCGGCGCCGGCATCGACGACCCGGCCCTGGTCGCGCGCGGCTGGCAGGTCGGACTCGGACTCTCGGTGCTGGTGGCGGCGATCACCGGCGGCGCCGGCTGGGTGCTCGGCGGCCGGATCGCCGGTCGCATCACCGACATCGGTCTGGCCGTCGGCAAGCTCGGCCGCGGCGGCTCCGAGGTGCGCGTGCGCGTCAGCGGCGACGACGAGGTCGGCGCGCTCGGCCGCTCGGTGCAGTACCTCGCCACCGACCTCGCCGACCTGCTGAAGAACCAGGAGGCCGCCGGCGGCGCGGCGCTCGTGTCGATGGACCCGCTGGTCAAGCAGTTGCGCGACCGGACGGTGCCGCAGCGGCTGCCCGCGGCGCCGGGCTACGAGGTCGACGGAGCGCTCGGCGCGGGCTCGCGTGGGGGGCTCGACTACTTCGACGGCGTCGCGCTGGGCGGCGACGAGCCGGGGGTCGTGCTCTACCTGGTGACCGCCGAAGGCCACGGCGCGCTGGCGGTGTTCGCCTGCCGGCTCGCGCGCGACGAACTGCACCGCGCGCTCGGCGCCGGCGCGACGCCCCGCAAGGCGCTGGCGCACACCAACAAGGTCTGCAAGGCGCAGCTGCCTCCCGGCTGCTGCGCCAAGGCCTCGCTGCTGCAGGTGACGGCCGCCGGCGCGAAGCTCTACCAGGCCGGCGCGCGGTCGCCGCTCCTGATCTGCCAGCGCGGCGAGGTGCTCGAACTCAACGCCGAGGGCATCGCCATCGGCCTCGACGACGGGCCGGTGTTCGAGAAGTCGCTGCGGCCGCAGGAGATCGCGATGAGCCCCGGCACCCGGCTCGTGCTCGGCAACGACGCGCTGCACCGGGCCGAAGGCCTGCTGGACCTGTTGCGCCAGCACTCGCCGCGCCACACCAACATGTTCATGAACGTGGTCCTCGGCGGCATCGAGCAGGATGCCGGCGACGACGGCCTGCGCGAGGACGTGGTGCTGATCACCGTCAAGAAGGCGGGGCAGGAATGAGCGCCGCGCGCCGGGTCGGACCGCCGGGGTCGTTCCAGCACCTGATCGAGGCGATCTACTTCGAGCGCGACGCCGCCCGCGGCCCCCAGGGCACGCTGCTGTGGTTCGTCGAAGAGGTCGGCGAACTGGTGCGCGCGATCCGGCGCGGCGAGCGGCAGAACCTCGAGGAGGAGTTCGGCGACGTCTACGCCTGGCTTTCGACGCTGGCGTCGCTGCACGGCCTCGACCTCGAGGCGGTCGGCCGGCGCAAGTACGGCGCCGGATGCCCGCGCTGCGCCGCCCGCCCGTGCGCGTGCCCGCACCCGGCCGGCTAGGCCGGCCAGGCCGCTGCCCGGGCCCGTTCCGGGAATCTCCGCGGGTCGGCCGCGTAGTGCGCGCCTCGCCCGCTCCGCTACCCTTCGCGCATGACCGAGCCCCAGCCCCAGCCCTCGCCAGGGCCGCTTCCGGCCCCGAGCCCGGCGCCGGACTGGGAGGCCTTCTACCGCGACTACCGCAAGCCCGGCTACGTCGCCGGCTTCGAGATCACGACCAAGCTCGGCGCGGGCATGTCGGGGCTGGTGTTCCGGGCCCGGCGGCAGTCGATCGGCAAGGACTACGCGATCAAGTTCCTGCGCGTCGACGACGCCGAGGTGCGGCGGGCGGTGCTGGCGGAACTGGAGCAGGTGGAGCACTTCGCCCAGGTCGACCACCCGAACCTGGTGTCGATCGACGACCGCGGCGAGATCGACGGCATTCCGTACCTGGTGATGGCGTTCGCCGGCACCGAGACGCTGCGCGACCGCATGCCGGCGGGCGGCACGCCGCCCGACCCGGAGGCGAAGGCGGAGCTGCTGCGCTGGTTCCTGCAGGTCTGCCGCGGCCTCGCCGCGCTGCACGACCACTCGCTCGTGCACTTCGACGTCAAGCCGGCGAACGTGTTCCTGAAGGGCGGCGTGGCGCGCCTCGGCGACTACGGCCTGTCGAAGCTGGTCACGCACAGCCGCGGCAGCCTGTCGATGGGCCGCGGCACGCCGTACTACATGGCGCCGGAGCTGCTGCAGCGGCGCGGCGACCACCGCAGCGACGTCTACTCGTTGGGCGTCGTGCTCTACGAACTGCTGTGCGGCCAGGTGCCCTTCCGCGGCGACAGCGAGTGGGAGGTGCTGCGGCAGCACGAGACCGCGGTGCCGGCGCTGCCGGCGCACCTGACGGCGGACGAACGCGCCGTGCTGCAGCGCTGCCTGGCGAAGGACCCGGCGGCGCGGTTCGCCAGCGTGCACGACCTGATCGCCGCGTTCGGCGCGGCCCCCGGCGTCGGCGCGGCCGCCTGGC
>JAHBXX010000040.1 GCA_019636245.1 Planctomycetota bacterium
GGCTGCGGGAGCCGCCGCCGGCGCGGGCTTCGCCGGCGCCGCCTGCGACCGCGCCGCCGCGGGCTTGCGCGGGTTCCGCCCATCGATCTTCTCGATGCTCTCGAGCACCATCGCCGCGAGCGTCTTCAGCGTCGGGAACACACCCTCGCCGGTGTAGGCGACGGCCTCGAACGTCGGCACGCCGAACTTGTTGAGCCGCTTGTCCATCTCGGCGACCGGCATCGCGTTCGGCAGGTCGCGCTTGTTGTACTGGATCACGTGCGGCAGCTCGCGAACGTCCTTGCCGTACTCGGCGAGGTTCTCGATCAGGTTCGCGTACGACTCGATGTTCTCCTCCATCTTCTCCGGATCCGAATCCGCGACGAAGATGACGCCGTCCACGCCCTGCAGCACGAGCTTGCGCGTCGAGTTGTAGTAGACCTGACCGGGCACCGTGTAGAGCTGGAACTTCGTCCGCATGCCGGCGACGTTCCCCAGGTCGAGGGGCATGAAGTCGAAGAACAGAGTGCGGTCACCGTCGGTCGAGATCGACGTCAGCTCCCCCTTGTTCTCCTCGGGCGCCTTCTGGTGGACGATCTCCAGGTTGGTGGTCTTGCCACTCATGCCCGGGCCGTAGAAGACGACCTTGCAGTTGACTTCCTTGAGCGCGAAGTTGATCTGGACCATGGTTCCGCACGCGGTGCGATTCGAAGGCCGGCGGGACCGCACCGAGAGTCCCGTCGGCGACGCGCGGGTCATCGGCCAGCCGGCCGTCGCCGCTTGAGCCGAGGCGGCGAAACCCGGGCGCCGGAGCCGGACTAGGCGATGCGCGAGGCGCGGCGGATGCGCTGCGCGGCCTCGCGGACCTCGGCCTCGGTCCGCCCCAGGTCCACGAACTGGTCGACCATGACCACCAGCGACGAATCGTCGAAGGTCTCGACGATCGCCTTGCCGTGGGTGGCGGTCAGCACGTAGTGCGTGGCCTTGCCGAGCCCCCCCTCGGCCAGGCAGCGCTGGGTCGTCATCAGCAGGTAGGAGGCGAGGCCGGCGATGACCTCCGGCTCGAACCGGTCGTCGAGGGCGGCGGCGACGACCATGCCGTCGTTGGTGATCAGCGCTGCGCCCTTGACGCCGGGGAGGCGGTGCAACTCGGCGACCGTGTCCTGGATCCTGCTCATGCGCCTTCTCCTGCCACCATGTGCAACGCCCCGGCGACTACTTCCTGCAGTTCGGCCATGACCAGGTCGAGGTCGGTGCCGCGATCGCACTGCGCACCGGCGAGGGCGTCGCCGTAGACGCAGACGCAGATGTGGCCGAAGTCACCGTCGACGACGGTCTTGCTGGCATTGCCGATGTCCAGCCGGCGCGCGAAGCGATGCGCCGCCTTGGCGACCACGCGCACGACGCGCAGGAACGGGTCGCGCCCGTCGCGGATGGCGCCCTTGACCAGCGCGCGCGAGCCCTTGATGAACGTCGCCTTGCGCACCCCCTCGATCTCGGCGACCGTGGCCAGGCCCTCGCGGACCCGCGCCACCGATTCCTCCTGGCGCGGGGCGCTCGCGGCCACGGGCGGCGGCGGGTGCACGAGGCAGCCCTGCTCCTCGACGCCGCCGAGCAGGGCGCGCACGTCGTCGCCCTGGTCGGCGAGACCGGCGACGTGGCGCAACAGGGCTTCGACCTCGGCATCGGCCGGATCGAGTTCCTGCAGGGCCCGCAGGTGCACCTGCGCCGAGCGCACGGCGCCGATGCGGTAGAGGACCTCGCCGAGCAGACGGCGAGACTGCGCGTCCTTGCCGTCCATGCGCACGGCGCGCTCGAGGCACCGCACCGCCTCCTGCCCCTCGCGCGCCGCGAGGTCGCGGTAGAAGTTCAGCAGTCGGGCCTGCCCGATCGCCATCCAGGCACCCGCATCCTCGGGGAACCGCACGCTCCATTCCTGGCACAAGGCGTGCAGCGACGCCGCGTCGCCCAGGTCGATGTAGAGCTGGGCCAGTTCGCGGTAGGTCTTCGGGTTCGGCGAGCGGGTCAGCCTGGCCCGCAGATCCGCCGCCCGCTGGCGGCTCGTGCCCCGACGCGCACAGTCGGCCAGCTGGCGAAGCTCGGCGGACCGGGGGAACAGCGCGAGGCCGTCGTCGGCCACCCGCTGTGCCTTGTCGTGCATGTCGAGATTGATGTAGACCTGCCCGAGGTCGACGAAGGTCGATGGCGACGGCTCCTCGCGGGCGCGCTGCTCGAGCTGGCGCAGCTCCTTCCACACCTTCATCCGCTGGATCAGATGCATTTCATCCCCCGTTGCTGGCTCAGCGGAACAGGATCACCTCGCCGCTGGTCGACGGCAGCGCCACGACGAACTCGTCGTTGCCGGGCAGACCCGGCGACGCGCCCGTGTCGGCGAACTCCCACAACAGCGTCAGCGGCTCGACCTGGATCGCCTGCACCACGTCGTGCGGCGGCGTGCTGCGGATCTTCGGCCGCCGCAGCTGCACGAACACCCGATTGCGCTGGGTGCGCAGCCCACGCTGCGGCGTGCCGTCGAGGGCCAGGCGCCCGGTGACGGTGCCCGTCGCCCGGTCGATCACCACCAGCTGTCCGTCGCGGTCGAAGGTCACCAGCGATTTCGCCGTCAGCACGAGGTCGCCGTCGGCCAGGTTGCGTCCGACCGACTGCGACCACAGCACCCGGCCTTCGGCGGCGTCGACCGCGCGCACGAACCCCTCGGCGACGCCGAAGTAGAGCACGCCGCGATCGCAGAGCACCCGGGTGGTGATCGAGTCGCGGCTCGTCAGCACGCCGGCCCGGCGGCCATCCGTGGCGTCGAACGTCAGGATGCGGCCGTCGGCGGTCCCGACGTGCACCCGCCGGCGGTCGATCGTCGGCGGTCCCGACGGCGCGCTGTCGAGCGAAACCGACCAGACCAGGGTGCCCGACACCTGCTCCCAGCAGCGCAGCACGTGGTCGCGGTCGACCACCGCCACGCGGCCATCGGCGACCATCGGCTCGGTGGCCGCCCCGCTGGGCAGCTTGGCGGTCCAGGGCGACACGCCGGTCGCGCCGGGAATCGCCATGCACTCGACGGTGCCTTCGTTGGTGGTGAAGAACACCCGACCGTGCTGCACGACCGGCGTCGAGTCGACCGCCTTGAGGCCGGCGAGGTCGAGCACCCGGGTGCTGCCGTCGTCGACCCGGGCGAGGCCTACCCGACCGCCGCGCAGGCCGACGGCGAGCCAACCGTCGCCGACGCCGACTCCGGTCTGCACCGGGGCCGAGAAGGCGATGCGCCGGTTGGCGACGACCTCCATCACGACATCGACCGTGGCCTGCTGGCGCCCGTCGACGACGATCGTGCGCGGCTCGAAGCCGTCCAGGCGGGCCACGAGCGTCACCTCGCGTCCGGCCGGGCACGGCACGACGGCAGGAGTCAGCAGGGGCTCGTCGGCGGCGGCGCCAGGACGCTGCATCGCAGCACCCTCCATGGCCAGGACGGCGCCCGCCGGCCGGGTGCGAACCAGGACCGGCAGACTCGTGCGCCGCGCCGCCTGCGTGCTGTCGAACTCGGCGTGCAGCCGCAGCGCCTGCTCGCGGGCGAGCTGCCATTCGCCGGCGGCGAGCGCCTGCTCGCACGCCGCGGCCAGTCGCTCGGCCTCGGCGAGGAAATCGCGCAGCCGCGTCCAGGTGCGCTCCACCTGTTGCTGCTGCGCCCACGCCATGTCGTCGGCGGTGCCGGCCTCGGCGATCCGCTGGCGCGCGCGCGTCAGCGATTCCATCGACTCCTCGGGACGACCGGCCAGGAACTGCTCGCGATGCCGGGCCCACTGCACCCGGTAGTCCTCGCGCAACCGCTCCAGTTCGCGCCGCCGCTGCGACCGATCGGCCTCGCGACGGGCCTCGAAGCGCTGCCGCGCGGCCTCGATCTGCTGCAGTTCGCCCTCGGCCTTCGCCACGGCGGTGGTGAACGGATGCACCCGCGCGAATTCCTGGTAGGCCGTCGCGGCCGCGGCGAAGTCCTCGTGCAGCAGCAGTTCGGCGACGTCGATGCGGGCGAAGTCCTCCTCGGCCCGCTGGTTGTAGAACCAGTAGCCCACCCCGAGCACCAGCAGCAGGCAGAACGCGATGGTCAGCAGGCCGAGCGCCCGACCACGACGGCGCACGCGCTCGTCGAACTCGTAGAGCTTGCGCACCCGCTCCGAGACGTCGGCCCGGCCGCGGTCGACCAGCAGGATCTTCTGCAGGTAGGCGACCGCCTCCAGCGGCTTGCCCTGCCGCACCAGATCGTCGGCGATCGACTCGTAGAGCTCGGCCACGCGCTTCTGGTCGCCGGCCTTGACGTGCACGTTGACCAGCGCCTTCTTCAGGTCGGGGTCCTGCGGCGCGACCAGCAGCAGGCGCTCGAGCAGCGTGCGCACCCGCTGCACGTCGCCGAACGCGATCAGCAGGTCGACCAGTTCCTTGCCCTCCGCCAGCGGATCGAAGCCCGGCACCCGCACGGCCTTCTCGCCGAGCGTCAGTTCGACCAGGCGTTCGCGCGCCTGCAGATCGGTCGGCACCAGCTGCCTGACCTGCAGCAGCGCCTGGGCCGCCTTCGCCGGATCGCCGGCCGCGGCCCGATGCTCCGCCTCGCACTCGAGATGGTAGACGGCGTGCTCGTACTCCTCGGCCGCCTGGTAGGCCTTCGCCGCCAGCGTGTGCGCCTCCGGCAGGCCGGTGCCCAGGCCGATCGCCCGCTCGTAGAGACTGATCGCGTCCTGCAGGCGGCTCGCGCGCAGGCACTCGGCGGCCAGCGGCAGCAGATCCTCGGCCGCGACCGGCGCGACGGCGCCGCCGTCGAGCATCTGGCTCAGCACCTTGCAGACCTGGAAGTTGGACAGCCCGGTGATCTCGACGATGCGGGCGATGTTGCGCCGCCCGTCGACGAGTTCGAACACGGCCGGTCCTTCGGCGCCGTAGGCGGCGGGGTCGATCTCGGCGACCGTCGCCACCAGCACCTCGGCCGTCGTCGGCACACGCTCGCTGATGTAGGCCCACTCGTCGATGCGGCGGGCGGCCTCCATGATGACGCTGTCGCAGTTGAAGAAGAACCGCTCGTCGATCGCGCCGTCGCGGCCCTCGAGGTGCGTCGCGCCTTCGTGGAACTCGAACCGCGCCTCGCGGCAGAAGAACAGGTCGTAGATCTCCTCCTCGAGTTCGGCGCGGTACTGGTCGGCGAGCTCCGCGGGCTCCAGGTAGCCGCCGGCGAGCAGTCCGTCGGTCAGCGGCTGGCCGGTGCGGGCGGCATGATCGCGCACCTCGTCCACCGCCGCCGCATCGAGCCGCCCGGACCGGCAGAGGCCGGCGACGACCCGTTCGAGCACCCGGTGCACGTTGTGGTGCACCGTGACGCCGCGCTGGTCGAAGTAGAGCACCTTCCACAGCTTGCTGGACTGGATGCTCAGCAGGCCGACCTTCTTGTTGAGGGCCAGCATCTGGAACACCTGTGCCAGATCCACACTCGCAAGATCCCCTCGTAGTGCCATGGTGCTCGCTGGTCGGCTGCCTACCGGCTGCCAGCGCGTCCTATCGACCGCCCCGGAAGGCGGTGTTGAGGCGATGGCGGAAAGCCGCACCGCACCGGGACGTCGCCGTCCGCCCCCCCTGCACCGCCTTGCCGCGGCCGGATCCGCGCCCTACGCTCCGCCCCATGGGTGCCAAAGGCCGGCTGCTGCGATCGCTGCTCGCGATCTTCCACTCGCTGGGCGGGTGGATCGCGTACCGGCTCGGCTGCTCGCGGGCGGCACGACGGCACTACGAACGCGTGCTCGTGCTGCGCGGCTGCGACTTCAGCGCCTACGTGCAGCTCGGCCGCCTGTGCTTCGCCGCCGGGGACTACGCCGGCTGGCGGCGCGAGCTCGAGCACGCCCGGCGCGCCGACCCGCGGCGCTTCGCCCAGCTGCGCCATCCGTTCGAGCGGTGTGAGCCGCGCCTGGCCGGCACCGAGTTCGACGACACCGGCGATCGCGCGACCTGGCGCTCGCTGCTGCCGTTCGCGCCGCCGCCGCTGCGGCCGCAGGCCCCGCGCCTGGATGCCGCGGCCGATGGCGGCCGGGATCGGGTCACGCCCGGCGGCAATCGCCGCACCGACGCGATCGCCGACGCCCCCGTCGGACCGTGCGGCGACGCCGCACCGTTGCTGCTGCCGCGCGACGACTGCATGTCGGCCAACGAGCGGCAGCGACTCGCGGCGTTGGGCCCGATCCGCGCCACCGACGTGGCCGGCGTCGACGTCGACGAACTGGCTCGCCGGCTGTCCGGCTGAAGCCAGGCCGGGCGCGGACGCGGCAGGGCACGTTGGCCGCGGTCGCGGCCGGCCGCTAGACTGCGGCGCCGCCCCCCGCCGCCATGTCCACGACGCACGCCACCGCTCTCGAATCGATCCACCTGGCCCTGGGCGCCCGCATGGTGCCGTTCGCCGGCTGGAACATGCCGGTCCAGTACCGGGGCATCCTCGACGAGGCACGAACGGTGCGCCACAAGGCGGGGATGTTCGATCTCGGCCACATGGGCCGCCTGCGCATCCGCGGCCCGCAGGCCGAAGCGTTCCTGCAGCGGCTGCAGACCAACGACGCCGCCGCCATCCCGCCGGGTCGGATCCGCTACGCGATGATCCTCGACGCCGAGGGACGCACCCAGGACGACATCCTCGTCTACCGCAACCCGCGCAACGACGGCTTCTTCCTGGTCGTCAACGCCGGCAACTGCGCGCGCGACCTCGGCATCCTCCGGACCCTGGCACCGGACTTCGACGTCGTGGTCGAGGACTGCACGGCGAAGCTCGGCATGATCGCCATCCAGGGGCCGCTGTCGCAGCAGATCACCCAGCGACTCACCGATGCCGACCTCGCGTCGCTGAAGTACTACGCCTGGACCGAAGCGAAGGTCTGCGGGCTGCCCATGGAGATCTCGCGCACCGGCTACACCGGCGAGGACGGGTTCGAGGTCTATGTGCCGTCCGGCCACGAGGCGAGGGTCTGGCAGGCGTTCTTCGACGCCGGCGCCGCCGACGGCCTGGAGCCGATCGGCCTGGGCGCCCGGGACACCCTGCGGCACGAGGCCGGCATGCCGCTCTACGGCCACGAGATCGACGAGACGACCAACCCGATCGAGGCGGGGCTCGACTGGGCGGTGAAGATGAACCACGACTTCGTCGGCCGCGCGGCGCTGCAGCGCGTGGTCGCGGCCGGCGGCACCGGCCGCCGGCTGGTCGGCCTGACCAGTTCCAGCAAGCGCGTGCCGCGCCAGGGTTACCCGCTCGTGCACGGCGGCCAGAAGGTCGGCCACGTCTGCTCGGGCAACATCTCCCCGACGTTGGACACCAACATCGCCACCGCCTACGTTCGCAGCGACCTGGCGACTCCAGGCACGAACCTGGAGTTCCTGGTCCGCGACAAGGGTGAGCCGTGCACCGTGGTGCAGCTGCCCTTCTACAAGCGCGCGCGGTGACGCCCGACCGCCGCCGCCGCCGCTGCCTGCCCCCCCGAACCCACCCCTCTCCCCATGCGCCCGACCGACCGCAAGTACCTCAAGAGCCACGAGTGGTGCAAGATCGAGAACGGCATCGCCACGATCGGCATCTCCGACCACGCGGTGTCCCACCTCAGCGATCTGGTGTTCCTCGACCTGCCCGCGAAGGGTTCGTCGGTCACCGTCGGCGAGAGCTTCGGCGAGATCGAGTCGGTCAAGGCCGTGAGCAGCCTCTACTCGCCGGTCGGCGGCGAGGTCGTCGACTGCAATGCACCGCTGGCCGACAACCTCGAATGGCTGGCACAGGAGCCGTACGGCAAGGCCTGGATGATCAAGGTGCGCGTGACCGCCCAATCGCCCGATCTGATCGACGCGGCGGCCTACGACGCGCACTGCAAGGCCGAGGGATGACCCCGACCGGCCCCCGCCCGGTCGACGGGCGCCGCAGCCGCTGACCGTGTCGACCCTGCGCGTGATCCTCGACGGCGCCGCGCCGGGCGACTGGAACATGGCCATCGACGAGGCCCTGCTGCTCGGCGACGTGCGCGCGACGCTGCGCCTCTACTCCTGGAGCCCCCACGCCGTCTCGCTGGGCTGGTTCCAGGACCCCGCCGACTTCGCCGACCTGCCTGCCGGCACGCCGATCGTCCGCCGCCGGACGGGCGGCGGCGCCATCCACCACGGCGAGGAAACGACGTTCGCGCTGACCTGCGACGCCGACGTGCTGCCGCGCGAGATCCGCGCCAGCTACGTCCTGCTGCACGACGCCGCGGTGCTCGCCCTCGGTCGGACGGGGGTGGCCTGTCGCCGCCGCGACACCGGCCCTGGCGCCGCCACCCGGTGCGCCGACCGCTGGTGCTTCGCGGTGCCAGGCCGCGACGACGTCGTCGTCGGCGACCGCAAGCTGCTGGGTTCGGCGCAGCGGCGGCTGGCGCGACCCCGGGCGCGCATCCTGCACCATGGCTCGATCGTGCTGCGGCGACCCGCCCTGACGCCGTTCGTCGCCGCCGCCGCCGACGTGGTGGACCCGGACGCCGACTTCACCACCCGGCTCGGCGCCGCGCTGGTCGCCGCGATCGCGTCGGCTCTCGAACTGGAACCGGTGGCCGGCCAGCTCGAACCGCACGAACGCGCGCTCGCAACGCAGGTGCGCGCGCTCGGCCACGGCGACCCCGCTCGGCGCCCCCGCGACGCAGCGGGACGCATCAAGCCCGACGCCCGGAGCGACGAAGAACGGCCGCCCACGTCGCGCGCGCCACGCCCATGATCAGCACCACCGCCGAACTCGAGGATCTCGTCGATGGCACCGTCAGCATCCCGACCATCCCGACGGTGCTGCAGGAGATCACCCACATCTTCCATTCGCCCGACGGCTCGGCCCGTGATGCCGCCGTGGTGATCGAGAAGGACCCGGCGATCGCCACGCGGGTCCTGCGGTTGGTCAACAGTTCCTTCTACGGCCTCAAGAACCCGGTCTCGAACATCAACCTCGCCTGCTCGATCCTGGGCCTCAAGGTGATCAAGAACCTGGTCGTGCAGGCCACCGTGCTGCAGACGTTCGGCCACGTGCCGGGCGTGCCGGGCTTCGACGCCCGCTGGCTCTGGGACCACAGCTGCAAGACGGCGATCGCCTGCCGTGAGCTGGCCCTGCACGCGCCGGCGGCGACGGGGCTCTCCAAGGAGGACGCCTACACCTGCGGCCTGATCCACGACATCGGCAAGCTGATCCTGATCGACGGCCAGTCGGATCGGTTCCTCGAGGCGCTGAAGGCGTCGCAGGCTGGCGGCCAGCCGCTGGCGAGGGCCGAGGGCGAGGTGTTCGGCTTCAACCACGCGCACGTCGGCGGTCTGCTGGCCCTGCGCTGGAAGCTGCCTCCGGTCGTGCAGGCCGCGGTGATGTACCACCACAGTCCGGCGACCAGCGCCGACGACTGGGCGCGTGGCTTCGTCGTCAAGGCGGCCAACACGTTGGCGCACGAAGCGGCGGGCGGGAACGAGGGCGGCTACCGCGGCGATTGCTGCGACGCCGACGCCATGCAGGCCCTGGGGCTGTCGCCGGAGACGCTGCAGTCGATCCGCACCGCCGTGCGCGAAGCCAGTCTGGCGAACTGAGCTGCCGGGCGTACCGTCCGCCCCCATGGCCTTGCCCGCCGGCATCGATCTCGACGAGTTGCTGCAGCGCGACGGCCTCGCCCCCGAGGTGCGCCTGCTGGTCGCCGCCTCGGTCGCGATCTGGCGGGGCGACTGGCCGCGGCTGGCCGCGTGCGCGCGGCGCGGCCGGGAACGCCAGCAGCCGCGGCAGGACTTCGAAGAGGCCCTGCTGCAGGCGGTGCTGTTCGCCGGCTTCCCGCGCGTGGTGACCGCCTTCGAGACCCTGGCCGAGGCCTGGCCACCGGCGACCACGCCGGGCGGCGGCGCCCTGCCGCCCGAGCAGCAGGCCGCGGCCGGGCAGGCCCTGTTCGCCGGCATCTACGGCCGCAACACCGAGTCCGTCCATGCGATGCTGCGCGGCTTCCACCCGGACTTCCACGACTTCGTGCTCGAGGCCGCCTACGGCCGCGTGCTGGCGCGACCGTGGCTGACGCCTCGCGCCCGCGAACTGATGGCCGTCGCCGTGCTGGCGGCGCAGGACCAGTTGCGCCAGTTCGTCGGCCATGCCCGCGGCGCCCTGCACTTCGGCGCCACGCGCCAGGAGCTGCGGGAGGCCCTGGTCACCGCGCTCGGTGCCACGCCGCAGGTCGATGCCTGGTTGCAGCGCGTGCGCTGACGGCAGGCGCTGCGGGCCGTGCGACAGCACCTGCCGCAGGGGGAAAGAAGACTCTCCACCTCGCCCCCGGAGACCCGGACACCATGCCCGCGTCTCCTCGGTGGAGAGTCTCGTAGGAGGTCGCCCGCGGTCGGGGTTCACGCCACCGATGCGGACGCCGTCTCTACCGACGCTGGTCGCCGGAGTTTCCCATCGCACGGCGAAAAAGCTGCCCGCCAGCCGCGGCGCGAGCCCTGCCGCCGGCGTGGCACCGGCGCCGATGCGGCGAACGCCGGCAGCGACGCCTCCCGCCGGGCGTCGGGTGGCGGGCCCCGCCCGGAGCCGGCGCAGTATCATCCGCGCGGCGGCCCCCATGGACGACACCCTGCCCGGCACCGAGCCCCACCGCGACCCCAGCCAGTGGGGCCAGCTGGTCGAGAGCCTCGACGTCGCCAGCGTGTTCGTGGTGATCGGCTCGTGGCTCGGGCCGCGGCTCCGCACGTCGGTCGCCGTCGAGGACATCTGGCAGGAGACGCTGTGGTGTTCGTGGCGCGACCGCGACCAGCACCAGTGGCGCGGCCTGTCGGCGTGGCGGGCGTGGCTGTTGTCGATCGCCCAGAACCGCGTGCGCGACGCCGGCCGGACCTGGAGCCGGGCCAAGCGCGGCGGCGGGCTGCAGACGGCCCCGTTCTCGACCATGGTGGCCAGCCACGAGTCCGTGTCGGCGATGCTGCCGCCGGGTTCGACGACGCCGAGCCGCGTGGCCGGCACCCGCGAACGCGCCCGGGCGATGGAGCGGGCGCTGGAAGGCGTCGAGCCCGGCCTGCGCGCCGTCGTGCAGCTGCGGCTGTTCGAGGAACTGCCGATGCGGGAGGTCGCGGCGCGGCTGCAGCTGCCCCTGTCCACCGCCAAGGAGCGGCTCCTGCGCGGCGTCACCAGCTACCGGCATCGCCTGCGGCAGATCCTCGGCGGCGACGACGAGAGCACCGCGCGGCCATGAGCAACGGCGCCGACGAAGCGTCCGGCGGCACGGACACGCAGGACGACGAACTGCTCGCCGACCTGTTCGACGACTGCCTGCAGGCGATCCTGGATGGCCGCGAGCCCGACCTCGACCGGCTCCGCCGCGAACGTCCCGACCTGTTGCCGCGCATCGAGCAGACCTGGGCCCTGGCCTGTTCGGTCGCCGGCCGCCGCGAACCGAGCCGACCGGTGCTCGGCGGCTACGAGATCCTGCGCGAGCTCGGCCACGGCGGCATGGGCACCGTCTACCTGGCCAGGCACGAGATCCTGCAGCGGGAGGTGGCGATCAAGGTCCTGCCGCACTCGCTGGCCCTGTCGCCGCACGCCCGACAGCGCTTCCTCGACGAGGCGCGCGCGCTGGCCCGCCTGCGGCACGAGCACGTCGTGCACGTGCACCGCATCGTCGACCACGCCGAGATGCTGGCGTTCGAGATGGAGTACATCGAAGGCCCGAGCCTGCGCGATCTCGTGGCCGGCCTGCGGCAGCACCCGAAGCCACGCGCGATCCAGAGCCTGGCCGAGGTGTTGGCGGTGCCCGTCGAGGCGCTCGGCACCCGCAATCCCGTCGAGTGGTTCGTGCGCCTCGGCATCAAGATGGCCAGGGCGCTGGCCGAGGTGCACCGCCACGGCCTCGTGCACCGCGACGTGAAGCCGTCGAACATCCTGCTGCGCCGGAACGGCGAACCGGTGCTCGCGGACTTCGGTCTCGCCCGCGAAGGCGAGGCCGGGGGGACCCGGGCGACGTTCGCGGGCACGCCCGTCTACGCCGCGCCGGAGCGCCTGCGCACCGGCGACGCCGACCTCGACGCGCGCGCCGACGTCTACAGCCTGGCGATCTCGCTGTACGAGGCGCTGACGCTGACGCCGCCGTTCGCCGGCACCTCCAGCGATGCGGTGCTGCGCCGCATCGAGGCCGGGCGCCTGCCGGCGTTGCGCCAGCTGGCCCCGCACGTCGCGCGCGACCTCGAGACCGTCATAGGCAAGGCGATGGAACCCGACCGGCGGCACCGCTACCCGACCGCGGACGCCTTCGCCGACGACCTCGAACGGCTGCTCGCCCTGCAACCGATCCAGGCCAGGCCGGCCGGGCCCGCCCGCCGGGCCTGGAAGTTCCTGCGTCGGCACCAACGCCTCGCCGTGGCGGCTGCCTGCGGCGCCGTCCTGGTCGGCAGCGCCGCCGGGTTGCTGGTGGCACAGGCCGACGCTCAGGCCGCGGCCCGCGAGCGCGCCGCCGCCGAGCGCCACGCCGCCCGTGAGCGGCTGCTCTGCCCCGAGAACCTCTACCTGTCCTGGTCGCCGACCATGTCCGGCGTCGGACAGCAGGCGCTGTACCTCGCCAGCCGGCAGGCCGCCCGCCTCGCCGAACTGGAAGGAGCCCTGCGGCACTACGACGCGGCGATCGCGGCCATGCCCGAGGACGCCGGCCTGCGCACGGAGGGCGCGGCCGTGCGGGCCATCGCCGACCGGCTGCGTAACCGCCACGACGCCGCCGAGCCGCCCGTCGACCTGCCCCCGTTGACGGCGCACCTCGCGACCGCGGCCGAGGGCGAGCCGGTCGACGACGCGGAGTTCCGGCGGTTGCTGGCCCGCGCCTCGGCGCGCGACCGCTTCACGGCCGGCCTGGTCGCCTTCCTGCGCGGGGCGAGCCGGTGCGGCGAGGCGTGCTGGCAAGGACTCGACGCCGACCCGGCCGACCAGGCGTTCCGGGACGCGTGCACCGCCCTGCAACCGATCGGCGAGGGCAGCTACGAACGGGCCTACCCGCGCCTGTTCCTCGCCACGCGCGTGTTCCCGGCCGCATCGGCGCTCGGCTACGCGATGGCCGAGGCTGCCATCGCCGCCGGCGACCTCGACCTCGCCGAACAGTGGATCGGCGCCATCCCGACGTCCCAGGGCAGCATGGTCGCCCAGGCCCGCCGCAGACTGCTCGAGACCGACGTGCTCGCCGCCCGGGGCCAGTACGAGGACGCCCGCCGCGGCTATGCCGAACTGCGCGCCGCCGACGCCAGCGACCCCGAACCCCTGCTGCGGCTGGCCGCACTGGCGCTGCGGCAGGGAGCGATGCGCGAGGCGGAGTCGATCCACCGCGAGGTCAGGCGCCGCTGGCCGGATCTGGCGACGCCGCGGCTGCAGTCGGCCCGGTTCGCCCTGCAGCGGCGCAACCTGGCCGAGTACCTGGACGCGGCGAGGCACGTGCTGGCGCTCGACCTCGATCGGGAGCCCCGACGCCGGGTGCTGCAGTTCGCCGAGATCCTGCGGCTCGGCGGCCTGCACGAACTGCACGCGGAGCTGTGCGCGGCCATCGGCCACCCGCCCGGGGCGCTGCGCTCGGACGACGCCGTGCCGCTCGGCGCGTGGCTGCGGCCCGGGCACCAGCGCGGCCTGGTCCAGGCCCTGCGCCTCCTGCAGACCTTCGACCGCCACCTCGCGGCCGTCCGCCATGGGGAATCGCGCCCGGTGGCAGCCGCGCTGCGGGCGGGCTGGCACACCGTGGCTTCCGTACCGGAACTGGCGAAGCTCTGCGGTTGGCCGGCCTACACCGCGGTGCTGGCCGGCCTGCCGCTGGGCACCGAGGCCGCGACGCAGTGGATCTCGCCGCGGCTGCTGGGCTACCAGCGCGCGCTCGGCGACCGGCTGCGCCGGATCGATGCGCGGACGTTGTTCGAGCGCGCCCTGCCGGACCAGACGGTCGCCTACGGGCACGTGCTGCTGCGGGTCCCGGACGCGGACGGCGACACGCTCGAGGACCTGTGCGTGGCGGCGCCCCCGGCCGGCACCCGCGGCGGCGGCTACCTCGAGTGGCGCCGCCTCGCCGACGGCAGCCTGCAGCGCACCTGGTCGCACGACGACGACAGCCAGTCGTTCGGGCTCGCCGTGGTCGCGCTCGGCGACGTCGACGGCGATCTGTGCACCGACCTGCTGGTCGGCGCGCCGATGGCGCGCCGCAACACGTACGCGTCGGCGGCGGTCAGCCTGCGCTCGGGCCGCGGGGGCGACGAACTCTGGCGCCTCGACGACGACACGCCGAGCTTCGGGGCCGCACTCGCCAGCCTCGGCGACCTCGATGGCGACGGCATCGCCGACGCCGCCGTCGGCATCCCGCCGATGACCCTGTCGCCGGCCGACCGCGGCCGCGTCCTCGTGCTGTCCGGCCGCACCGGCCGACCGCTGTTCGAGGTGACGGCCGACCGCGGCGGGGTCTGGTTCGGCGGCGCCGTCGCCGACGCCGGCGACACCAACGGCGACGGGTTCGTCGACCTGCTGGTGGGCGGCAACTTCGGTCGCACGCCGGGCCTGGTCGCGCTGTTCGACGGGCGCAACGGCGCCCTGCTCAGCACCCTCGCCGATGCGGATGCCAGCACCGACTTCGGCCGTAGCGTGCTCGGCATCGGCGACGTCGACGGCGACGGCCTCGCCGACATCGCCATCGGCGCGCCGGGATCGAGCAGCGCCGGCCGCCTGCCCGGCGAAGTGCACGTGGTCAGCGGCCGGACCGGGCGCACGCTCTACCAGCTGCGCGGCGACAGCGCCGGCGACGCCTTCGGCAGCGTGCTCTGCCGGCTGCCGTGGTACCGCCGCGACCGCCGGCCGGCGCTCGCCGTCGCGGCGCGTTCCGGCGGCCCATTGGGCACCGGCTACGTGCGCGTGTTCGACGTCGGCAGCGGCGCGCCGCTGCAGACCCTCAGCAACTCCGTCGGCCGCGTGGGCGCCGCCCTGGTCGATCTCGGCGACCTCGAGGGCGACGGTCTGCGCGACCTCGGCATCCTGGTGCTCAGGCCGTCGGCGGCGTTCGTGATGGTCGCGAGCTGGGCCCAGGTGGCCGGCGTGGCGCAGCGACGCTGAGCGTCTCGGCCCCGACCGCGGCGCGACCTCAGCGCGCGAGCCAGCGGCGGCGACCGAGCGCGCGCTGCACGCGCCGGGCGATGCGCCGCCAGGCGTCATGCCGCGCGGGGCGATCGAGGCCCAGCGCCCGCAGGCATCGCATCGTCTCGGTGCGGCTCGGCACGGCCGCCAGCCGCGGACCGTGCCGCACCAGGTAACGCTGCATGCGCGCCAGCATCGCCTCCTGCACCGCGGCTGGGACCTTCGCCCGCCGCCGCGCCCGGTCGAGGTCGACCAGCACCACGCGCACCTTCTCGCCCTGCCGCCGGCACAGCAGGTTGTCGGGATGCAGGTCCGGGTGCACGAGCCCGGCCCCGAACGCGAGCCGCAGCAGGGTGCCGACCGCCTCGACGGTGCCGCGGCGGAACGCCGGCTCGGCGGCGAGGAACGCGGGCAACGGCCGCGCCGCCGTGAAGTCCTCGGTGGCGAGCCGCAGCCGCCAGAAGGCGTGCTTCCGGCGCGCCACGGCGGCGACCGGCACCACCACCGGCACGCCTTCGGCGCGCAGCGCGTGCAGCAGTTCCAGCTCGCGCCGGGCGCGCGCCGGCCCCGGATAGCGGTCGTTCAGCCAACGGCCCAACGCCCCACCGCGACGGTAGGGTCGCACGACGAGGTCGACGCCGCCGAGCTGGAGCCGGCCGACGCCGCCGCGGCCCTTGGCTCCGGGCAGCGGTTCCAGCGCGGCCCAGAACGGGTCCAGGCCGGAAGGCGCGAGGTCGCGCCGGATCCACCCCACGGCGCCGGCTGCGCGCAGTTCGACGAAGTCCTCGGTGAAGGACACCCTGGCAGCATAGGCCCCGCGGCGCCGCGCCCCACGACAGGACACTGGAACCGGGGGCGCCGATGCAGAATGCTCGCCGCCGATGCCGACCGCCCCCACCGAGACCGCGGCCTCGCCGCTGCCAGGGGAACGCGTGCTGCCGCGCGGCGGGCGGGTGCTGCTCGTGCGCCTGTCGGCGCTCGGCGACGTGCTGTTCGCGCTCGAGACGGTGGCGGCGCTGCATCGGGAACGACCCGACGTGCACATCGACTTCCTGGTCGAGGACCGCTTCGCGGCCCTGCTCGCCGGCCATCCGCAGCTCGACCGGGTGCTGGTCTACCCGCGCCGGCGGCGCCTCTCGATCCCCGGCAGCCTGCTGGCGCTGCGGCGTCGCCGCTACGACGTCGTGCTCGACGTGCACGGCATCCTGAAGAGCGCCGCGCACGTCGGCTGCGCACGCGCCGGCGCCAAGGTCGGCGCCGCCGCGCCGGCCTCCCGCGAGGGGGCGGCGCGCAGCTACGACCTCGTCGTGCCGATGCCCGATCCGCCGCCGCACCGGGCCGACATCGGCCACCGCCTGCTGGCGGCCATCGGCCTCTCGGGCCAGCCGGCGCCGCCGGTGCTCGCCGCGGTGCCGCCGCCGGCCGAACTGTTCGCCGGCCTGGCCACGCCGCGTGTGCTGCTGCACCCGGGCACCTCGGCGTTCGCCGAGTTCAAGCGCTGGCCGGCGCCCCGCTTCGCCGAACTGGCCCGACGGCTCGCCGCCCGCGGCCTCGGCGTCCTGGTCGGCTACGGCCCCGGTGAACGCGACCTCGCCGCGCCGGCCCTGGCCGCCGCACCGCAGAGCCGCGCGGTCGACGGCGGCGCGCTCGGCCTGCTCGGCTTCGCCGGCGTGATGGCCCGCTGTGCCGTGGTCGTCGCCGCCGACACCGGACCGCTGCACCTGGCGGCGGCGATGGGCGCGCGCTGCGTCGCCCTGTTCGGACCGAAGGACCCACTTCGCTACGGTCCGCGGGCCCACGGCGCGGTTGGGCACGAGGTGCTGTTCCACGACGTGCCCTGCCGCCCGTGCCGGCGCCGGGACTGCGTGACGCCGCAGTGCGTGCTCGGCATCGCCGTCGACGAGGTCGAGGCGGCCGTGCTGCGCCAGGTGGCGAGAGAGGTGCCGGCGTGACCGCCGTGCCGACGACGGTGATCAGGCACGCCAAGGAGAAGGTCCGCAAGTGCTCGCTGCGGTTCCTGCACGGGCGGCCGGAGATGACGTTCCTGCGCCAGCGCGAGGGCTTCACCTTCGACGCCACGGGGTTCACGCTGCTGGCGGTCGACGCGCCGCCGCTGACGGCGGCGGACGCCGGCCGGCCGCTGCTGCTGCTCGACTCGACCTGGCGCTGGCTGCCGCAGCTGCTCGCCTGCCTGCATGGCGAGCCGGTGCCGCGCTCGATCCCCGGCCACCTGCCGACCGCGTATCCGCGGCGCAGCAAGGTGTTCGCCGATCCGGCCGCCGGCCTCGCGTCGATCGAGGCGCTCTACGTCGCTCGCGCGCTGCTCGGCGACGACGACCCGACCCTGCTCGACGGCTACCACTGGCGTGACGAGTTCCTGGCCCGGTGGCGCGCGCGGCGCGGCTGATCGCCAGCGCGGCCGGACGCTCAGGATCGGTCGAGCACGAACGCCAGCGCCCGCGCCGGTTCCCGCCGATCGTCGGCGCCGTGCTGCGTCGCCACCCACAGCCGGATCCGGCGACAGCCTGCGAGCTGCGCCGCCGGCACGACCAGCGGCAGCGGCGTCACCACCTGCGCGACGAGAACGTCGCCCGGGGTCGCATGCCGCAGGTCGACGTCGGCGCAGCCGTCGGCGATCGTGACGGCGTGCAGGGCGAACGTGTGGCCGGCCGTCGGCGCGAGCAGCACGAGCTCGAGGCCGCCGTCGGTGCGGCTGGTGACCTGGAGCGGCGGACCGGACCAATCGGGCATCGTCGCACCTCCGGCAGCCGGCGGCGCGGCGCACGCCGCCAGCAACGACGGCAGCAGCAGCCGGGCCCTGGCCATCAGCGCAGCCTCCGCCAGGCCGGCCGTGCCGGCCGTTCGCCGAGCGGCACGGTCGCCAGCTCCTGCAGGCCGAAGTCGAGGCCGGTGAGGTCCTCGCCGCCGGCCAGCCGCAGGATCAGCGGCGTGTCGAGGTTCGGCCAGGCGCCGAACAGTTCGCCGTCGTCGCCGAGGAAGTCGTCGCCGTCGCGGTCGGTCCCCGCCACCAGCAGGTAGTCGCCCGCCGGCACGCCGGCGAACGCATAGGCGAAGGCCCCGGCCAGGGTGGTCTCGACCTGGAAGCGCGTGTCGAGCGTGATCGGATCGACGAGCAGCACGAACAGCGTGTCGTCGGCGACCGTCGAGGCGCCGACCTGCATGCGCACGTCGATCGCGACCTCGAACGTGGCGAGGGTGCTGCCCTCCTGGTAGGTCACGACGATCCGGGACACATAGACGCCGTCGGCGAGCCCGGTGCGGTCGACGACGACCTCCATCTCGTCGAGGTCGATGCCGTTGCCCGGCGTGCCGTCCTGGAGCTGCGGCTGGAACAACCACGCCGCCGGGGGCTGCTCCTGGATGCCCACGAACTGCAGTTCGCCCGCGCCGCGGTTCTCGAACACCACGGTCCGGCTCAAAGCCGCGGCGCCGAAGTCGAGCGCCGACGGGGTCGCGACCAGCACCGGATCGGTCGGCGGCGAGCCGCCGGCCTGCAGCACCGCCGCCAGGGCATCGACGACGCGCCCGCCGTTCGGCAGGCCGACTCCCGGCGCCGTGGTGCCCAGCAGCACGGTGCGGATCTGCGCCGCCGTCAGCGCCGGGTTCGCGGCCTTGACCAGCGCCGCCACGCCGGCCACGTGCGGCGCCGCCATCGACGTGCCGTTCTCGAACTTGAAGAACAGCTGGCCCTGGTCGTTCGCCATGCACGACAGCACGCCGTCGGGGAACTGGTCGCCGTTGCGATCGGCGGTCATGTCGCCCCCCGGCGCCCAGAGGTCGATCGAGGTGTGGAAGTTCGAATACGGGGCCCGCGCCCGCTGCAGGTCGATCGCGCCCACCGACAGCACGGAGTCGAACGCGGCCGGCGAGCTCGGCGTGCCGCTGTTGTCGTTGCCGGCGGCGGCGACCAGCAGGCAGCCGGCCGCGGCCGCGGCGTTGCACGCCTGCTGCAGCACGGCGTTCAGGCCGGGCCCGCCGAGGCTCATGTTGACGATGTCGGCGCGCTGCGCCGGCAGCGCGCCGCTGCCGTTCGCCAGCCGCGCGGCGAACAGGATGCCGGCGGCGATGTCGTCGACGGTGCCGCCGCCACGGCCGAGCACGCGCACCGGCATGATCCGGCAGCTCCAGTCGACCCCGGCTATGCCCTGGCCGTCGTGGCCGTTGGCGCCGATGGTGCCGGCGACGTGGGTGCCGTGGAAGCTGCTGCCCTGCGGCGTCGCCAGGTCGCCTGTGTCCTCGGGGTTGGGGTCGCGGCCGTTGCCGTCCCGCGCCGAGGCCGGGTCGCTGATCATGTCGTAGCCGGGGATCAGCCGGCCCTGGAACTCCGGGTGCGCCGAGACGATGCCGGTGTCGAGCACGGCGACGATGACGCTGGCCGAGCCCGTGGTCAGGTCCCAGGCCTGCGGCAGGTTGATCTGCGGGTAGTGCCACTGCTTGTCGAAGAAGGTGTCGTTCGGCTGCAGGCAGTGCTGCAGCACCTGGTTCGGCGCCGCGCAGCGCACGCCGGGCTTGCCGGCGACAGCGCGCGCGGCGCGGCAGGTCTCGTACTCGGCGCTGTGCTCGACGGCGGCACCCTCGTCGAGCGTGAAGCGCGTCAGCGCCGCCCGGGCGCGGTAGACGGCGATCGGTCCGCCGGGCGCCCGCAGCAGGTCGAGGCCATCGGTCGACAGGTCCGGCGGCGCCGCGCCTGGCTCGAGCCAGACCAGCACTTCGCCGGCTCGCATCGGCAGCCGCGCCTCGGCGGCGAGGGCGTCGGCCGGGAGCACGGCGGGCGCGACCTCGGGCACGCGCAAGGTGCCGGCGAGCGCGGCCGGCGGCGCGCTCCGGCTGCTGCCGCCGCACGCGGCGGCGAGGACGAGGAGGGCCAGCAAGACGGCGAGACGGGGTCGGCTCATGGTCGGGCGAGGGCTTGGCCGCGCAACGGAGGGGTCAGCGTGGCCGTGGTCCGCGGCAGGGGCAAGGGTCCTCAGGGCGAAGGCGTCGCCCTGCGACCTGGCAGCGGCGAACGGGCCCCGATCCACACGGGCGGAGTGCGCCTTCGTCGCCTGCGCCGCTGGCGGCGACCGGTGGGCGGCGGCGTGGGAGCGAGGCAGCCCAAGCCACCGCCAGCCCGGACGACGGCAGCGGAGCACCTGGATGGCCTCGGCCCGCGGTGGAGGCGGGGCGCTGCGCGGCGGACGGGTGCGGCACGACGCCTGGAGCCCACAGGGTGAGGTGGCTACGCTGCCCGCACCAGCGCCCGTAGCTCAACTGGAAGAGCACCCGCCTTCTAAGCGGGCGGTTGTGGGTTCGAGTCCCGCCGGGCGTGCCATGTGCTCGCTCCGGTCCAACCCGTCCACCTGCGCTCGGTGGTCCTGGTCGCGTGGCGGCAGGAATCGCGCGCCCAAACGCGACGGCCTCTTCGTCGCAGCGCAACGGCGGTTCAGCCAGCCCCCGTCGCCAGCAGGAGCATCTCCCCCCGCGACCAGTCGACGGCCCACCGGATCCGCCCCAGCACATCCGCGCCCAGCATGCAGCCCATCGGTGGGTCCCCGTCCTGGTGGCAGCACACCGTCACCTCGCGCAGTTCGCATGACCCCAGCCGCAGGCGCGCCACCACGAACGACTGCTGCCGACGCGGAGCACCGTGGATGCCGACGGCCGCGGAGCCGCCCGAGGCCACCGCCGGCAACGCCAGCGCCGCGGCCACCCGATGGGTCAGCGTCGTCGTCGCCGCACCGGAGTCCAGGTGCATCTCGACCGGCTGCCCATCCAGGTGCACCGTGACGAACGCCGCCTGCTCGCGCAGTACGAGCGGCAACCGCGCCTCGACGTGCAGCCCGCGCCGGTGCAGCTCGCCTTCCAGCATGCCAGGAGCCACCAGCACCCCTTCGCCCGCCGGAACATCGAAGATCCAGCTGAACGCGCCGAGCACGTTCATGCCCAGGATGCCGTCGAGGCCCGGCAGCCCACCTAGCGGCAGCAGCGGCGCATGGAACGATCCACACCGGGCATCGCCGAGCGCCAGGTCGCGAACGAGCACCATGCCTTCGGCCCGGCGGCGATGTCCTGCCGCGTCGGTCAGGGTCGGGACCGCCGCCGCCTCGACCGCAGGCAGACCGAGCCGTGCGGCCGCGCCACGCTCGAACAGTGTGCCGGGACACCCGGTGTCGAACACCATGCGCGCCGCCGCGCCGTCGATCCGGACCTCGCCCACGAACCGCGCGGAGAGCGCCACCGCCGTCGGCAGCGATGCCGCCTGGCAGCCGGCGAGACCGGCCGCAAGCGCGACGGTCACGGCGGATCCGCGGTGCGGGGCCCGCTTCACGGCTCGATCCGCGCCTTCAGGGGCCAGCCGGTCACGGTCGCCGAGGTCGACAGGTCCAACTGGACCGGTTGGAACAACAGACTCCATCCGACCAGGGTCGCATCGTTCGGCACCGCCACCGGCAGGCTGGCCGTACCGTCGTCCGCCGTGGGTACGTAGAACACGTCGGCGATGGCAATCCGGAGACTGCAGCCGGGTGCGCCGACCAGCACCGGCGCGGCAAGTTCGTCCCACCCCAGCAGCAGGAACGACATCGCCTCGGGATCCAGGTGGCTGGCGTTGACTGGCACCGTGTTGCCCAGGTTCCAGTCGATTCCTGCCAGCTCCGCACGTGGCGACGCTCCGGTCGGTCCGACGCACGCCAGCGTGGTTGCATCGACGACGAACGTGTGTGCGATGTCGTCGACGTTCGCGAAATCGTGCTCGAGCGGGTCGATGGGCGCGAAGTACTCGACCGCGTCACCGTTGGCGTCGAGGAACGTGACCTTCCAAGTCTCGATCACCTTGATCTTGTCGATGCGCCTCTCCGAGGGCGGGACGAGCAGCGTCAGGGTGCCCTGGATCGTCCCAAGCGCTTCGAGTGCCGGCGGGCAGTCGAGGAAGAAGATCTGGTAACCGGGCTCCGGCGTGTAGAAGTTCGTCGGCGCGAGACTGCCATCCGCGCCGATCGTCAGCATCGACGGTACCGCGCCGGGCCCGACGATGACATCGCCGGTGCCGAGCGGGGTGGTGATCGTCGCGCTGTCGATCTGCCAGCCCAGCGGGATCTGCAGGATGATGGGGTCCTTGACGCGGCACTCGTACTCGAGGGGGTGCTCGGTCGGATTCGCAGGCAGCAGGACCTGGTGTTGCGGAGTGCCACCCACTCCGCCGGGGAAGCCTGGCGGCAGCGTCGCAGTAACGACGACGAGATCCTTGTTCTCCTTGACCCAGGTGTACCCGACCTTCCAGTCGCCGATGATCGGTCCGGAAACCTCGACGCGGCCGGTGCCCGCGCAGTTCGACGGTAAGAGTCCGGTGAGCAGGGCCAGATTGCCGAGCATCTTGTTCGACAGCAGCATGGTCTTCCTCCTTGTCGTTGGCGGCGTTCGTCACCGCGCAACGCGCGCTGGTTCGACGCCATCCACAAGGTCGCCGCGAGGGGGAGCAGCGCCGGCCAGATCCCCCGCCAACTCCGCGGCGCACGCCGCGAGCCAGCGCTGCAGGCGACGCCGCGACCACCGCACCGCCGATGGATCCCGGTCGAGCGCGCGCGCGAGGTGTCTCGTCGTCCGCACGCCGCCGCTGATGGCCAGCAGCAGCTCGGCCCAGACCGCCGGCGGCGCCAGACCTTCCCGGCGCAACCGCGCCACCCAGTCGACCGGCCCGACCCTGGGTTCGTCGAGGCACGCGTCGAACACATCGCCGCCGGGTACCGGATGCTGGGCGCGGTAGCCATCGACGAGGCGCCGCTGGGCGACGCGCACGCAGAAGGCGAACCGATCGGCGACGATCTCGCCGGCGAGGGCGCGGCGCCACAGCACGAGCACCGCGTCCTGCACCAGGTCGTCGACGTCGTCGGGACCGGCGCGGCGGGCGAAGCGCCGGCGCAGGCGCTGCAACAGGCTCGGCCATGGCTCCGGGTCTGCCGCCGCGCGGCCGGCGGCCACGGTCTCGGCACCGGTAGCGGGGATCGTCGCGCGACAGGTCATGACGGAACGTGCAGCAGGGGCACGGAGGGCAGCCCGCGGGCCGGCGTGCTCCGCCACACCGAGGCCCCATTCCCTAGTACGCCGACGCCTTAATTGGATCGGGCCCCACGCCCGCGCTCGCGACCGCCGCCGCACGCCCTTCAGCCCTGCGATGGCCTTCGGCAAGTCGTGCGCCACGACCCCTTTGCACGGCGGGTCGGCGTCCCGGTCGTCGCCGGCGCGCGGTCCGCGAAAAATCCTCGCCCGGCGGCGGCGCGCACGGCAGCGGCCGACGCGGCCAACCTGGCAGGGCCTTTGCCGCCCCGGCGTGAACGGGTATCCTGCTCGCCTCTTCTTCGGTTCGCACCTCGCCGCGGCCCCTCGGCCCCGTCCTGGCGCATCTCGTGCCGGAGTTCCGAAGACTGGCCCGCCTGATCCGAATCGTCGCGGCCTCCCCCGCTGGAGCGGTCGGAGTCCGAGGCGGGCCCCCCTGCAAGATGACCGCATCCGATTTCCGTTCCCTCGGGCTCAGCGAGCCCCTGCTGCGCGCCCTCGAGGCGCGCGGCTACACCGAGCCCACCCCGATCCAGACCCGCGCCATCCCCCACCTGCTGGCCGGGCGCGACCTACTGGGCATCGCCCAGACGGGCACCGGCAAGACCGCCGCGTTCGCCCTGCCGATGCTGCAGTACCTGGCCGAGCACCGCCAGCGCCCGCTGCCGCGGCAGCCGCGCGCGCTGGTGCTGGCGCCGACGCGCGAACTGGCGACCCAGATCGCCGATTCCTGCAAGGCCTACGGCCAGCACCTGCACCTGCGCACGGCCGTGATCTTCGGCGGCGTCGGCCAGACGCCGCAGGTGCAGGCCCTGCGCTCCGGCATCGACATCCTGGTGGCGACCCCCGGCCGGCTGCTCGACCTCATCCAGCAGCGCCACTGCGACCTGTCGGCGGTCGAGATCCTCGTGCTCGACGAGGCCGACCGCATGCTCGACATGGGCTTCCTGCCCGACGTGCGCCGCATCCTGGCGACCCTGCCGCGCGACCGCCAGTCGCTGCTGTTCTCGGCCACGATGCCGGACGACGTCACCGACCTCGCCCACCGGCTGCTGCACGATCCGCTGCGCGTCGAGGTGACGCCGCCGGCGGCGACCGCCGATCGCGTCGTGCAGAGCCTGTGGTTCGTCACCAAGGCCGGCAAACGCGACCTGCTGACCGAGCTGCTGGCCGATCCGGTGTTCGAGCGCACGCTGGTGTTCACCCGCACCAAGCACGGCGCCGATCGCGTCGTGCGGCACCTGCGCACCGCCGACATCGCCGCGCACGCCATCCACGGCAACAAGTCGCAGGGGGCCCGCGAACGGGCGCTCGACGACTTCCGCAGCGGCCGCGCGCCGGTGCTGGTGGCGACCGACATCGCCGCGCGCGGCATCGACGTGCCCGAGATCTCGCACGTCGTCAACTTCGACCTGCCGAACGTGCCGGAGAGCTACGTGCACCGCATCGGCCGCACCGCCCGCGCCGGCCGCGAGGGCATCGCGATCTCGTTCTGCGACGCCGAGGAACGCGAGTACCTGCGCGACATCGAGAAGCTGATCCGCCAGCGCATCCACGTCGCCGGCGATCGCACCCGCACGCCGGCGAAGCCCGCGACCCGGGAGCCGCGTCCCGCCGCCCGCGAGGTCCGCGCCACGGCGGCACCGGCCGGACCCGCGCAGCGGCAGCGCCCGGCGCCGCGCACGGCCCCGGGCCCCTACGAGCCCTCGCCGGAGAAGCGCCGCCCCGAGGGGCCACGATCGCCGCACGGCGTGCATGGCGGCCAGGCACGGCCGCGGCGCCACGGTCCGGCGCGGCCGAACGACGTCGACGGCATGGCCCGCAGCGAGCGGCCGCAGGGCCAGCGCGGCGGCCGGCGTCGCGCCCGCAGCCGCCGCTAGACGGCGGCTTGCTCGGGCCCGTCCTCGGCGGCGGCCGCGTCGGCGTCCGCCGGCGGCCGCGTGCGGTAGCGGTCGTGGATCCAGAGGTACTGTTCGGGCGCCCGCCGCACGAGGCGCTCGATCTCGGTGTTGACCCGGACCACCGCGGCGAACAGGTCCCGGGCCCGGTCGCCGGTGCGTTCGAGCACGAACGGCTCGGCGGCGACGAGATCGAAGGCGAAACCCCGGCCGCGCCGCAGGGCGACGCCGACGACGATCGCGTAGCCGTGCCGCAACGCCAGGCTCACCGCCGCGCGCTCGCAGCTGGCGATCTCGCCGAAGAACGGGGCGAACACGCCGCGCAGGCGCTGGTTCTGGTCGACGACCTGCAGGCCGACTCGGCCGGCCGCGAGGCCCGCCGCCAGGTCGCGGATGCCGCCGCGGCGCGGATGGATGCGCAGCCCGCCGCGCTCGCGGTTCTGCAGGATCCAGCGCTGCAGCAGCGGGTTCTTCGCCACCCTCGCCACGCCGTCGGCGCCGCCGACGAACTGGGCGACGCCGATCGCCGCGACCTCCCAGTTGCCGAGGTGCGCCGTGAGCCCGAGGAACGGCGGTCGCAGCGACGCGAGCTGCCGTTCCGCCTGCCGGTAGTCGAGCACGGCGCGCACGTCGCCGCCGCACTCGAGCAGCCTCGTCAGGCGTGCCATGTCGAGCGGCACCTTGAACAGGTTGCCGGTGGCTCGCGCACCGAGCCGCAGCAGTTCGGCCTCGCTCCGGTCGGGGAACGCGTTGCGCAGCAGCCGCAGCGCATAGCCGCGGCGGCGCCGGTCGAGGCGGAAGAACAGGCGCCCGAGGGCGTCGGCGCACCCGTAGCCGAGCCACTGCGGCACGCGCGCGGCGACGCCGATCGCCGTGCGGGCCAGCAGGTAGACGACCCGGTCGAGCAGCCGCGGCCTCACAGCAGCCACTCCGCCGCCGCCGGCGCGGGGCCGACGAAGCGCAGCTCGATGCGCAGCACATGGCGCGGCAGCTCGCTGTCGCCGAGCCGGGCGTCGTCCTTCTCGGTGGTCAGCAGCCAGGCATCGGCGGCGCGGGCGGCGGCGGCCGCGGCGGCCAGTTCGGCCGCGCGGAAGCGGTGGTGGTCGCGGTGGCGGTGGTCGCCGCGGACCTCGGCGCCCAACGCCTCGACCGTGGCGCGGAAGCTGGCCGGCCGCGCGATCGCCGACAGCAGCACGACGCGCCGGCCGCGCAGCGCCTCGAGCGGCAGCACCTCGCCGCGCGGCGCGGCGACGAGGTCGCTGGGGCCGTGCTCGCAGGCGTGGACGGCGAGGTCGGGCCGCCGCGCGATCGCCCGCAGGCGGTCGGTGCGCGCGGCGATCTGTTCGGCGTCCAGGCCGCCGGCGCGCGTCAGCAGCAGCATGCCGGCGCGCGCGAGGCCGGAGCGGAACTCGCGCAGGTCGCCGGCCGGCAGGCAGAGCCCGTTGCCGAACGGCCGCACGGCGTCGAGGCAGACGACGTCGAGGTCGCGGTGCAGCCGCCGATGCTGGAAGCCGTCGTCGAGCACGACGAAGTCGGCGCCGGCGGCGACGAGGCGGGCGCCGGCGGCGACGCGGTCGGGATCCTGCTGCTGCAGGAGCCACGGCAGCCGCCGCTGCAGCATCGCGCCCTCGTCGTTGAGCGCCTGGCCCGCGGCACGGCCGTAGCCGCGCGCCAGCACGCCGGGGCGCCGGCCGCGGGCATGCGCCAGCCCGGCGACGTAGGCCACGGCGGGCGTCTTGCCGGTCCCGCCCACCGTCAGGTTGCCGATCGAGACCACCGGCACCGGCAGCCGGTGCACGGCCCGCAGGCCACTGTCGAACGTCCAGTTGCGGGCGGCGGCGACGGTGCCGTAGAGCAGCGCCAGCGGCCACAGCGCCTGGCGCAGCGGGTTGCCGTGCTCCGGCTCGGGCATCACCCGCCTTGCAGGGCCGCAACCTCGTCGGCCGTGGTCGCGGCGGCGGTCTCGACGCCTTCGACGCCGCGCGCCAGCGCGATGCGCTTCACCATGTTGACCAGGGTCGGCTTCGGGCCGCACTCGACGAAGCGGCGCACGCCGGCGGCGAACATGCCCTCGATGGTCTGCTGCCACAGCACGGAGCCGGCGAACTGGCGCTGCAGCGCGCTGCGCGCTGCCGCCGCGGTCGTCACCGGCGCCGCGTCGACGTTGCACCAGACCGGGAACGACGGGTCCCGCATCGCCACGCCGTCGAGCACGCGGGCGAAGTCGGCGGCGGCGCCCTCGAGCAGCGCGCAGTGGAACGGCACGCTGACCTGCAGCCGCAGTGCCTTGCGCGGCGGTGCCAGGGCGACGACCTGGTCCATCGCGGCCGTGGCGCCCGACACGACGATCTGCTCGGGCTCGTTGACGTTGGCGATCTGGCACAGCCCGGCGTCGACCCGCGCCACCAACGACTGCACTTCGTCGAGTCCCATCTTGCGCAGCACGACCATGCCGCCGGTGCCGACCGGCACGGCGCCCTGCATGCGGCGGCCGCGCTCGCGCACCAGCCGCACGGCGTCGGCGAAGGCGAGCGTGCCGGCGGCGACGTGCGCCGCGTACTCGCCGAGGCTGTGGCCGGCGGCGAGGTCGGGGCGCTGGCCCAGGGCGCGGTAGGCGGCGACGGCGACCGTCAGCGTCGCCGGCTGCGTGTTCTCGGTCAGCGCCAGCCGGTCCTCGGGCCCCTCGCGGCACAGCGCCAGCACCGACTCGCCGAGCGCCGCGTCGGCCTCGGCGAACGTCGCCGCGGCGACCGGATAGCGCTGGGCGAGGTCCATGCCCATGCCGACGAACTGGGAGCCCTGGCCGGTGAACAGGAAGGCGCGCTGCATGGGCACAGCATTCCGCGCCGGCCCGCCCGCGATCAAGCCGACAGCCGACAATCGCCCCGGCGCGTCGGCGCCGCCGGGCACGCCGCGCGCCGGCCGCTCAGCGCCGCCGCCGCCGGTTGCCCTGCCCGCCGGCGTCGCCGCCCTCGCCGCCCGACTGGACGGGCTTGGGCTGCTCGTCGACGCCGAAGTGCGCGCAGGCCTTCTCCCAGTCGGCGAAGCGGTCGACGAAGCGCTGCTCGAACTCGCTCGGCTTGGCGCCGATCACGGCCAGGCGCCGCGCGATCTCGTCGCGCTTCGGGCGGTTCCAGCCCGCCGCGGGCGGGTAGTCCTGCAGCAGCTGGTACCAGCTGCGCTGCTGCTCCGTGCCGGCGCCGTCGTCGGCGCCGCCGGCGGGCGGTCCGGTGACCTTGCGCGTCTCGCCGCGCGGCATCGGCGGCACCTCGGCCTCCGCGTCGGCGGCCGGCGGCGCCTCGTCCGGCGGGTTGCCGCCGGCCGGCGGCGCCTTCGCGGCCGCGGCGCGCGCGGCGGCGCGGCGCGCCTCCTCGGTCTGCATCTGCTGCTCGAGCAGTTCCAGCTCCTCGGCCGAGATGCGTTGCAGCACCTGGTACTCGGCGAAGTCGGCGAACGGCACGAACACGTAGTTGCGGGCGCCGCTCGTGTACCAGAGCCGGATGCCGGCCCCCGGCTCCTGCGCCTGCGCATCGACGAAGCGCAGCCCGTCGACGCGTTCGACGAACCGCCCGTCCTTGACGACGCCACGCAGCTTGTTGCCGTTCTTCAACCGGACGACGACGCGCACGTGGCTGCGCACCGTGCGGCCGCCGTCGATCTGCTCGCGCATCGACTGCGCCCGTTCCTCGAGCCGGGAGTCCTCCCGGCGCTCCGGGGCGGGCTTGCCGGCCTGGGCCGCGATCGGCAGCGCGGTGGCGAGGCTCAGGACCGTGACGAGGTGGCGCTTCATGCTCCCCCTATCGGCCGGCCAGGGGGCCGCACTTGCCCCGGTGTCCCGACCCGGGACGGGCACGCTCAGCCCGGCGGCGCCGCCGGCCGATAGCCCGCCGTGAGCGCCCGGAGCCCCGGGCCCGCGGGAGAATGCACATGCGCACGGTCCATCCGCCAACGGTTCCAGCCCGCGAGGGCGAGCGCGGCGTCGCGCTGATCATGGCGATCTTCTTCACGCTGCTGGTCGTCGGCATCACCGTGACGGGATCGCTGCTGCTGCGCTCGCACCAGGCGAACACCAAGGTCCGCTTCGTCGCCCACGGCCAGGCGGTGCAGTTCGCCCGCTCCGGTCTGATCGAGGCCCTGGGCTGGCTGCGCAAACAGACCGCGCAGCCGGTCACCGACTTCCAGCCCGCGCTCGACACCGCCGCCGTGCCGCCGGTGCTGGACACGATCGCGCCCGACCTGGGAATCGTGCGCGAGTTCGAGATCACCGACTCGATCTGGGGCCGCTACGAGGTCTGGAAGCGCTGGGACGCCGATCCGGTGACGGCGCGCCTGCCGTGGCGCCAGATGATGCAGTGCGAGGACATCTCCGACCTGCGCGGCAACCTGAGCCCCGGCTCGGTCTGGCGCCTGCGCAGCATCGGCTACGTGTTCCGGCAGGTCGACCCGTCGGTGCCGTTCGACCAGCCGCCGAACCAGGTGATCGGCCGCGAGATCGCGGAGATCGAGGCGCGCCGCCTGGCGCTGCAGCCGCCCGGGCAGGCGGCGCTCTGCACCCGCAACGGCAACGGCGTGCTGGTGTCGACCCGCGGCCGCGTGCTCGGCGGCGGGGCCGCCGCCGGCGTCTACTACCTGAACGGCACCGGCTCGCCCACGGTCTCGGGCACGCTGGCCGCGATCAGCGGCACGCCGAGCCAGTCGGCGGCAACGACCTACGCCGACGGCTTCGAGAGCGTGTTCGGCGTCTCGCAGTCCGAACTGGCGGCGATGGCGGACTACTACGTCACCAGCGCCGCGGACTTCCCGTCGCCGGTGCCCGTCGACAAGCTGGTGCTGTGCAACACCGCCATGACCTTCACGGCCGCCAAGCCGCTGAAGGGCACCGGCGTGGTGGCGATCGTCGGCAACACGGTGATCGGCCAGGGCAGCTACTCGGCGTTCTCCGGCCTGCTCTACGTGCAGGGCAACCTGGTCCTGCGCGAACCGAGCGAGATCCAGGGCGCCGTCGTCGTGACCGGCTCGGTGACCGTGCAGGGCGCCAGCGACTTCACGACGATCACCTACGACGACGGCATCCTGAACCACCTGCGCCAGGAACTCGGCACCTACCGGCTGTCGAGCGCGATGCTGCGGCCGCGGGCCAGCGACAACTGACCAGCGGCGCGGCGCCGCTCAGAGCGGCCGTTCGAAGTAGAAGTCCGTAGCCGCGCGACCCGCGGCGTCGAGCGGGCGCTTCTCGAGTTCGGCGTAGATCTGGTCGATCGCGCGCGGCGTGCGCAGCAGCTCGTCGAGCGGGCGCCCCTGCGCCGACAGCTCCTGGCCGTAGGGCGAGGCGATGAAGTCGAGCCGCCGCAGCGCGAAGTGGTGCGTGCGCCAGCCGAGGTACCACGACCACTTGGTGAAGTAGTCGAAGCTGCGCTCGTTGAAGGCCCGCACGTGGGTCGGATCGCTCCAGGCGCCGAGCGACAGCTCGTGCGGCACGGCGACCTTGAGCACGCCGCCGACCTGCAGCCAGTGCAGCAGCGTGGTCATCGCCGCCGGCAGGTCGCGGATGTGCTCGAGCACGTCCTGCGCCACCACCTCGCGGCAGCAGTCGGGGCCGAGCGTGACCTCGCCGAAGCGCGCCGTCGCGAACCGCAGCTGCCCGTCGGGCGGCAGGGGCTGGCCGAGGTCGAACACGATGTCGGGCCGCCAGCGCGGATCGACGTCGAGGTTGAGCCAGGCGGGCTTGAAGTTCTTGCCGCTGCCGACGTGCAGCGTCGTCGGCACCGGCAGGGTCGGGGGACAGGCGGGGATCTCGACCTGGGCGGCCATGCCACGGGCCCATCGGCAACGGCCGGCGCGGACTTGACCCTGCCGCGCGTGGTCCCGACCTGGCCTCAGACGCTGGCTGCGTACACGGTGTAGGTCGGCGTCAGCACCAGACCGAACACCGGATCGGCGCCGCAGAGCGTCGCTCCTTGCAGGTAGAGAGCCGTTCCGACGGGCAAGGTGGCGCCGACCAGCGGCAGCGGCAGCACCGCGTTGCCGAACGGATCGGCGATCGCCGTCAGCACGATCAGGCCCGCCGACCCGGGCACCAGTCCCAGGCCGCAGCCGACGGCGTTGATCCAGGGATGAGCGGTGTTGACCAGGCCCGCGACCTCGAAGACGAACAACATCGGGAATCCCGGTGGCAGCGAGCCGTGGCCGAGCGCGAAGGCGGCGTTGCCCACGGTCATCGGCCCGGTCGTGAACAGCGGTCCCGGGTACGTCGAGCCGGTGCACAGGCAGGTGGCGTTCGGCGGGCTGGCCGCCGGGGCGTTGAGGAAGGCCAGCCCCAGCGCGCCGAGCACGCCGCCGGAGAACACCACCGGTTGCGGATCATGCACGTCGACGATCTGCGAGCCGTAGGCGACGAACAGCGGTCGTGCACCCGCGGCATTGGGCCGCAGCGTGCGGTCGATCGCCACGCCACCCGCCGGGCCCGGCAGCACGAACGGCGGCGCCACGGGCACACCGATCGGGCCGCCGCCGGGGAAGAAGTGGTAGGTGACGCCGGCCAGGTCGACGGCGTACAAGGAACCACTGGCGCCGTCCCAATCGAGGCCGGACACGGGCCCCGTGCCCCAGGGGATCGCGAACGGCGGCACCACGATCGGCATGGCCGCGTTCGGCAACACGCCGACGACCACCCCGGCGAGACCGCACAGGAACAGGACGCCGGTCACGCCGTCGATCGCCATGCCCGTCACCCGGCCGGTGACCGCCAACACGGCCGGGGCGATCGGCACCGGTGCCGGCAGCGGGGCCACCGGCGGCACCGACGGCGACGCCATCGCCGCGATCGTCAGGCCGTCGCTGTACCAGAGGTGGCCGAGCACGTTGTCGAACGTGCAGTCCCCGAACGGCGGCGCGGCCGGCAGGAGCAACGGCCCTGCCGCGTAGCCGAGCACCGGCGGAATCGCCGCCGGCACCGCTTGCAGTTGGCTCATCGGCGGCTGCACCTCGACGAACCCGCCGCTCGCGGGACCGTAGACGGCGAGCCGTTGGGCCGCGAGCGACGTCGACCAGGACACCGAGGAGAGGACGACGAGCAGGATCGTGCGCATGGCTGCGACCTCACGTGGGGCGGGCGATCGGACGTTGCCGACCACCCGCAAGGAAGCCGCTGGCGGCACGCGAGGAAATCAGCCACAGACCGAAGAGCGGCGCCGCCCGTGGTCGCAGGCGCAGCCGCCGACCTGCGGGGTCGCTCAGAAGCCCGACACGTAGAGCGTCTGCATCGGCGTGATCACCAGACCGAGCACCGGGTCGGTCGGGCAGAAGGTCGCGTTCTGGTTGTAGAACGGCCCCGCGCCGAGCGGCAGGTTCGGCGGCACCAGCGGCAGCGGCAGCACCGCATTGCCGAGCGGATCGGCGACGCCGCCGAAGGTGATCGTCGTCGCCGAGCCGGGCACGATGCCGAGGCCGCAGCCGACGCCGTTGACCAGCGGGAACAGCGGGTTGAACACGGCGACGTCGAACACCCAGATCACCGGCCAGCCCGCCGGCAGACCGCCGAGGCCGATGCCGTAGGCGAGGCTGCCGGCACTCATCGGCGCGGTGTTGAACAGGGTCGGGAAGCCGGTGCCCGGGCACAGGCAGGCACCGATCGGCGGGTTCGCCGCCGGATGGTCGATGAAGGCGAGGCCCTGCGCCGCCGGCACGCCGGAGGGAAACGGCATCATCATGGGCGCGTTGATCTCGAGCACCGCCGGCCCGGCGACGACGTAGATGGGCCGCACGCCGGCGCCGTTGAGCCGCAGCGTCTTGTCGATCGCGACGTCGTTGGCCGGGCCGGGCAGCGGCATCGGCGCGGCGACCGGCGGCGCGGCCGGGAAGCCGCCTGGGAAGAAGGTGTAGACGACGCCGGCCACGTCGCAGGCCAGCAGCGTGCCGGTGCTGCCGTCCCATTCGAGGCCGCTGATCGGTCCGGTCGGGAACGCCAGCGGGAACGGCGGCACCAGGATCGCCATGCCCGCCGCCGGCGCCACGCCGACGACGATGCCCGGCACGCCGGTGACCCAGAGCACGCCCATGACCGGGTTGATGGCGATGCCGGTCACCGGGCCGCCACCGATCGCCGCCAGCACCGGCGGCGGGAACGGGATCGGCGGCGGCAGCGGCCCGGCCGGCGGGAAGGCGGGCGTCGCCATCGCCGCGAGCAGCAGGCCGTTCGTGAAGTAGTGGAACCCGGCGAGGTTGTCGAAGGTGCTGTCGCCGGGCGGCACCAGGGCGGGACCGATCGGGGGCGGCAGGGCCGGCAACGTCGGGTAAGCGACGAGCGGCGGCACCGGACCGGGCAACAGCGGCGTCGGCGGCTGCAGTTCGGCGATCGTGGCCGGCGCCCAGTCGTAGGCGGCGAGCCGCTGCGCGCGGGCGAGGCTCGGGAGGACGAACAGGGTGAGGAAGCACAGGCAGGTGGTGCGCATGGTCGGCAGATGTGGGGAAAGGGGACGGGAGGCGGAGGCGGCCTCCCGCCGGACAAGGACCAAGCCGCCCCCGGCGCACGCGGATTCCCCACCGCACGGCCGGAAACGCAGAAAAGCGCGTGCGCCGATGGCCGCCCGCGCCTTCCTCCGTCGATGTGGATCCTCGGACGACGCACTGGCGCGCCGGCGGCGGCGAGCGCCCGATGGCGCGCGCTGGCGGGCCGCGCGGACGCGCCCGACCGCATGCGGCGGCGGCGCCTCCGGCGCCAGGCGTGGCGCCTCGGCCGGCTGGCTTGTCGACGGCCCCCGGGCGGGCAGAATCCACGCTTCCCCGCCGCCGCCCCGTCCGTGGACGACAACACCCGCAACCTCGTGAGCCGTGCCCTGGAGCAGGACCGCGAGGCGATCGACCAATTGTTCCAGCGCTACCGCGACCGGCTGCGGGCGGCGCTGCGCAAGCTGATCGGGCCGCGCTACCGGCTCCTGCTCGCCGACAGCGAGGACGCGACCCAGGACGCGATCCTGTCGGCGCTGCGCCGGCTGCACCAGTTCGAGTACCGCGGCGACGGGTCGTTCCTGGCCTGGCTGCTGAAGGGCGCCGAGTACGAGATCAGGCGCCGCATCCGCGCGCTGGACACCCGCAAGCGCACCGCGACCGGCGGCCTGACCAGCCTCGATGCGGACACCGAGGACCGGGTCGCCGCCCGCGACGCGACGCCATCGCAGCACCACGACGAACAGGAACTCGCCGACCGCATCCAGGTCGCGCTGCAGCAGCTGCCCGACCGCGAGCGCGAGATCATCGTGCTGCGCCGCTACCTCGAGCTCGACACGCCGGAGATCTGCGCCGAGATGGGTCTGCCGAGCGAGGGCGCCGTGCGCGCGCTGCTGTCGCGGGCCCAGGCGCGCCTGTCCGGCCTGCTGTCGCGCCGCGGAGGCGGGTGATGCCGCGCGAGCAGCCCGAGGCGGTGCCGGCGGCCGGGCCCGACCACGGCGGGCCCGCGACCGTGCAGGCGGCCGTCGAGCAGTTCATCGACCTGCACGCCGCCGGCGGCGCGCCCGACCTGCTCGCGTTCGTCGGCCGGCAGCCCGAGGCCCTGCGGCCGGAGATCCTCGCCCAATGCCGCGAGTTCCTGGCCTTCGACGGCCTGCTCGGCCCGCAGACCTGGAGCCCGGGCCCGCCGGCCGAGCCCAGCGGCCGCACGTTCGGCGACTTCGTCATCCAGGAGGAACTCGGTCGCGGCGGCATGGGCATCGTCTACCTCGCCCACCAGCGGTCGCTGAACCGCCGCGTCGCGCTGAAGGTGATGGCCAGCGGCCTGACGCTGAGCCGGCGCCACGTCGAGCGCTTCCGCCGCGAGGCGGCCGCCGCGGCGCAGGTCCGCCATCCGGCGATCGTGCCGGTGCACAGCCTGACCGAGGTCGAGGGCACGTTCGCGTTCGCGATGGACTACATCGCCGGCCGCAACCTCGCCGACATCCTCGACGACCTGCGCCTGGCGAACGGCGAGTCGCCGACCAGCATCGGCGGCGCGCTCGGCATCGCACCGGGCAAGGGCTACGTCGCCGAGTGCGCGCTGCTGGTGGCGCAGCTCGCCTCGGCGCTGGCGGCCGCGCACGAGGCCGGCGTCGTGCACCGCGACCTGAAGCCCCGCAACGTCATGGTCGACGACAAGCGGCAGGCGCGGCTGTTGGACTTCGGCCTCGCCAAGTCGCTCGGCGAGGGCAGCATCTCGCTGTCCGGCGAGATCACCGGCACCGCCCACTACATGAGCCCGGAGCAGACGCTCGGCAAGCGGGTGCCGATCGACCACCGCGCCGACGTGTTCGCGCTCGGCGTGATCCTCTACGAGCTGCTGACGCTGCGGCGGCCGTTCGACGGCCGGAACCTGCAGCAGGTGGTCTACGAGATCTGCTTCAAGGAGCCGGTGCCGCCGCAGCGCCGCAATCCCAAGGTGCCGCGCGACCTGGCCACCATCTGCCTGAAGGCGCTCGAGAAGGACCCGCAGAACCGCTACCCCACCGCCGCCGAGTTCGAGGCCGACCTGCAGCGCTTCCTCGGCTGGGAGCCGATCCAGGCCCGGCCGGCCGGCGCCTGCACCCGGGCCGCGAAGTGGCTGCGCCGCCATCGCACCGAGACCGTGGCGGCGGCCGCGGTGCTGCTGCTGGCCGGCGGGTTGCTCGGCGGGCTCTGGTACGACGGCGTGCGCAACCATCGCGACGCCGAACGGCTGCTGCAGGACGCCGAACGCCGTGCCGAGGCAGGCCAGCTCGGCGAGGCCATCCGGCTGGCCACGCTGGCCCTCGGCAAGCACAACGACGAGACCGGGCGCGCCCGCCTCGCGCTCTACCACGAGCGCAGCAAGTCGGCGGCCATCCAGGAGGAGGCCGACATCGCCGAGGCGGCGCGCCGCAGCCTGAAGAGCAGCCAGGCGATCGACCGCGGCGATCGCCGCCTCGGCCTGCTCTTGGCGCTGGCCGCCGACGAGAAGCGCTCGTCGCCGGAGACCCGCTCGGCGGTGCTCGACGCGCTCGGTTCGGGCTACGCGACGACGACCCTGCGCGGCCACGAACGCCAGGTCCTGCGCGCCGCCTGGTCGCCCGACGGCGCCCGCATCGCCACCACCGGCGACGACGGCAAGGTGCTGCTGTGGGACGCGCGCACCGGCGAGCTGCAGCGCACCCTGCTCGGCCACTCGCACTGGGTCACCGAGGTGGTGTTCCACCCCGATGGCGCCCGGCTGCTGACGGCCAGCCAGGACCGCACGGTGCGCACGTGGTGGCTCGACGACGACCGGCCGGCGTGGATCTGGCAGCACGATGGCGCCGTCAGCCACCTGCGCCTCGACCGGCACGGCGAACGGGCGCTGACCGTCGCCTACGCCGGCGAACACGGTCCGTTCCGCGCGCAGATCTGGAACGTCGCCACCGGCGAACGCCTCGGCGCCCCGGTCGACCACCCGCAGCACGTGATCGCGGCGGCGATCGCCCCCGAGGGGCGCCTTGCCGCCACCTGGGGCGGCGAGCGCGGCGAGGTGCGGCTGTGGGACACGGCCACCGGCCGCGACCGCGCCCGGCTCGCCGGCCACAGCGACCGCGTGCAGGGCATCGTGTTCGCCCCCGACGGCGGCCTCGTCGCCACCGCGGCGAAGGACGGCACGGTGCGGCTCTATTCGGTGCCGGACGGCGCGCTGCTCGACGAGCTGCGCCACGGCCAGGGTCGCTCGGTCGATTGCCTCGTGTTCGACGCCGACGGCAAGCGCCTGCTGACCGGCTGCCGCGACCTGACGGCACGGCTCTGGCGGCTGCAGCCGAGGCCCGGCGGCGGCCTGCAGGCGCGGGAGCTGCGCACGTTCGTCGGCAGCACCGACCACCTGCTGGCGGTCGACTTCGCCCCCCAGGGCCAGCTGGCCGTCACCGCGGGCCGCGACGGCGTCGTGCGCATCTTCGACGCCGGCGAGCACGAGGTCGCGACCGGCACCGAGCTGATGCGCTACGAGGTCGGCGCCCCGGTCGATTCGGTGGCGTTCGACCCGGAGGGACGTCGGGTGCTGGCGCTGGCCGGCCGGCAGCGGGCCCTGATGTGGGACTTCGGCGACATGCGCGGCGTCACGACGATGCGGCAGCCGGGCATCGTGCCGGCGGCGTGCTTCGACTCGAGCGGCGATCGCGTCGTCACCGCCGGCGACGACGAGCGCCTGCGGCTGTGGAACGCCCGCGACGGCCGCCAGCTCTGGGTCGGCGAGAAGCTGGGCAATCCGATCCGCACGCTGGACGTCGACGAGGCCGGCGAGCGCGTCGCCGTCGGCACCACCGACGGCCGTGTCGCCGTGCACCGCCTCGCCGACGGCGCGCCGCTGGTTGCGCTGCCCGGACACCGCGGCACGGTGCGCCGGCTGCGCTTCGCCGCGTCCGGCCAGCGCCTGGTGTCGGCCGGCGGCGCGCCCGCCGGGCCGGGCGAAGTGGTGGTGTGGAACCCCGACGACCAGACCGCCGTGCTGCGCCTCGACCGGCCGCGCCAGGTCGTCGACGCCGACCTCGCCGCGGCGACGGCCCTGCTGGCGACGGTGGAACGCGACGACGACTGCGTGCGGTTGTGGTCGGTGCCCGATCTGCAGCCGCGCGGCGAACTGCGCGGCCACGGCGCCGCCGTCACGTCGGTGCAGTTCGCCGCCGACGGCCGGCGGATCCTGGCGGCCAGCCTCGATGGCAGCGCCCGCATCCAGACCACCGAGGGCGCCCTCGTGACGACGCTGCCGGCGGGCCAGCCGCTGCGCACCGCCGCCTGGAGCCGCGACGGACGCCTGGTGCTGACCTGCGCCGAGCGCAGCGGCGTCGAGGCCCAGCTGTGGCTGGCCGCCGACGGCACCGAGCTCCTGCGCTGCCGCGGCCACCGCGGCAGCATCGGCCATGCCACGTTCTCGGCCGACGGCCAGTGGGCCCTGACCGCCTCGAACGACGGCACCACCTGCGTCTGGCCGACGGATCCCATCGCCGTCGCCCGACGTCTGCCCTTGCAGCCCCTGGACGCCGCCGAACGGCAACGCCACGGCCTGCTCGACACGCCCGCATGCAAGTAGCGACCCTCCTCACCCCAGCCCTGCCGCCATGAACACCACCACCCTCGCCACCGCGCTGGCCGCCGCGCTCGCCCTGACCCCGCTGGCCCTGGCCCAGCACAACCCGCCGCCCTGGTGGCGCGTCAACGACGACGTCACCGTCAGCCTGGCCTGGGACTTCGACAACGCCGCGACCTTCCTGCAGCCGGTGCTGCAGGTCGTGCCGGGCTGGTACAACGCGGCCGTCACCGGCTTCACCGTGCCGCCGAACGCGGCCTGGCTGCCGACGCTGGCCGGGCACAGCGGCGTGCTCGGCCTGGTCGGCACCGGCGGCCTCACCCAGGCGCTGGTGCGGCTGCAGGTCGACAACGACCCGCACCTCGACTGGATCAAGATCTTCTGGTTCCAGTTCGACGCCTTCGAGGGCCCCACCGGCGAGATCGGCGCGGAGATCGAGCAGGATCTGGTGAAGTACGGCCGCGCCTCGGTGCAGCAGAAGACCGAGCCGCTCGGCGGCGGCTGGAACCGCGTCACCATCCAAGCACGGCTGATCCCGCAGCCCGACGACGAGAAGCTGCTGTTCACGATGATCGAGAACGCCTTCGGCTCGGTCGGCATCGACAACCTGTTCGTCAACAGCAAGTGCATCAAGCCGGGCGACGAGAAGGGCAAGGCGATGGGCGACGTCGAAGGCTTCGCCGTCGACCTGCTGGCGGCGACGGGCCTCGCCAACTGCCGCGCCGCGGCGGTGACCGAAGGGCCGGCGCCCGGCTTCGCCCGCACCTACTGGATCACCGCCAACGCGACCATCCCGGGGCCGTTCCACCAGGTGTTCCGGCTGAACCAGGCCGGCACGGCGATCGGCGCGACGCCGCTGCCGGTGACCCTGGCGCAGGCGCCGCTCGGCCTGCAGGACCTCGCCGTCGAACGCGTGCCGTCGACCGGCCAGCAGATCGTCTACGCGCTGGTCGACGCGCGGCCCTCGGGCGGCAACGTCGAGCTGCAGGCGCTCGACTCCAGCGGCGCGCCGCTGCCGACGGCGAACGTGGTGCTGTCGGGGTTCCCGCCGCTGCCGCCGCAGCAGTACGGCCTCGCCTTCGAGCCGTCGGGCAACCTCGGCGCCGGCACCTTCTGGGTCAGCGACCCGACCGGCGTGGCGTTCGAGTTCGACCGCGCCGGCAACCTGCTCGACCAGAAGCCGATCCCGCCGGGCGTGGTCGGCCTCGGCTACGACGCCGCCTGCGGCTACTTCTACGGCTTCAGCCAGGCGCCGCGCCCGACGCCGGCGTTCGGCCCGTCGCAGACCAACGGCTTCGAGTGGTCGGGCTACGACTTCCAGCCCACCGGCGTCGAGTTCTGCGGCGACCTGCGGATCCCGAACCCCGGCGGCCCGGCCGGCGGCATCGCCGCCGGCTTCGAGGTCTACCGGCGCGCCAACGGCGACCTGCGCATGGTGGCCGTGGTGCGGCTGCCGTCGACGAACCGCAGCATGCTCTACGAGCTGGCCGGCCCGTTCCGCTTCGGCTGGAGCCAGCTGGGCCAGTGCGGCATGCGCGGCGGCCCGGCCTTCGAGGGCTCGCCGACGTTCCAGATCACGCTCGGCGGCGTGCCCTCGGCGCTGCTCGCCGTGCTCTACGCCGGCTTCAGCAACGACCTCTACGGCGGTGTGCCGCTGCCGATCCCGCTGGTCTCGGCCGGCATGCCGGAGAGCTACATCTCGATCGCCACCGACGTGATGCTGGCGGCGGTGCCGCCGTCGGCGCCCGGCGAGTTCGCGCACGCCGTCAACCTGCCGGCGGCGGGCGGCCTCAGCTACGTGCCGCTGTTCTTCCAGTGGCTGGTGCTCGATCCGACCATCCCGGGTGCGCTGGCGACGTCGCAGGCCGGCAAGACGATCGCCTACTGAGCGGCCGGCGCCGCCGCCGCGCGCGCTACTTCGGCGGCTCCTGCACCGGCGGCGCGCCGGCGCCCGCGGCCGCCTCCCGCTCCCGCCGCAGCCGCGCCTGCCGCTCCCGGTGCAGCTTCGTCTCGCGGCGGTGGAACACGAACGTCACCTCGGTCTCCGGCTCGGGCAGCAGCGGCGTCGTCCACCAGTTGTCGTCGTCGCGGGCGTCGGCGTGCACGATCGTGGCGAGGTGGTTCTCCGGCGCCTTGTAGCAGGTGCTGATCAGGTTGCCCTCGAAGTCGGCGACGAACACCTCCGGTTCGCCGCGGTAGAGCGCCGCCATGCGGCCGCCGAGGAAGATCCAGCTGCAGTCGACGATCGGCTTCTGGGTGCGCAGGTCGAGCAGCAGGTCCTCGACGCAGTGCTCGACCGGCTTGCCGTCGCCGTCCCGCCACCGCACGGTCATCCAGAGCGCCATGCCCGATGGCGGGGTGACGACGATCGGATCGGCGCCCGCCTCGATCTCCTCGAGCGAGGGCGGCGGGTCCTTCTCGACGTAGGTGGCGTTCTTGCCCGGCTCGAGCCCGAGCAGCAGCAGCGCGGCGTTCAGCACCGACGGCTTCGTCCGGGTCCAGAACACCGCCTCGTGCCGCTTGCCCTTGCGGTGGATCAGCAGGTACTCGATCGGATCCTGCGGCTGGTTGACGACGGCCGGGATCGCCACCGTCAACGCCTTGGCGTCGAGTTCGACGCCCTCGCGCTGGAACTGCTCGCGCAGCTCGCCGAGCACCTTCGCGGCGGGATCCTCCGGCGGCGGGGCCTCCCCCGGGCGTTGGCCGCACAGCGCGGCGAGCAGCAGGGAGCAGCAGAACGGCAGGTGCAGGTTCATCGGCTCGAGTCCTCGTCGGCCATGGATGCTAGCCGGGCGAGCAGTGCCGCGTCGTGGCCGGCGAACTCGCGCG
>JAHBXX010000041.1 GCA_019636245.1 Planctomycetota bacterium
GCTGCGCCTGTTCGACGCCGATGGCCGCGGCCACGCCATCGACGCGGCGACGCTCGCGCGCCAGATCGACGCCGCGCTCGCGGCCGTGCCGCTGCCACCCGGCGCCGTCGTCGGCAACCTGTGCCTGCCCGCCGACCCGGCGGCACTCGTTCCCGGCCTGCTGGCGCCGTTGGTCGCCGGCGCGTGCGTCGTCGGGGATCCCGCCGGCGCCGCGGTCGTCGTCGCGCCGCGTGCCGCCGCCCCGGCCCGGCTCGCGCCCGGCCAGCGCCTCGTCGCCATCGACGTGGCGCCCCTGCCGCCCCCGCCCGCGCCGCCGCGCCGCGCGCTGGCGTTCACCGCCGCGCCGACCGCGCCCGGCGAGCCGATGCGCTTCGCCACCACGGTGCCGCCCGATCACTTCGGCTTCGCCGGCCACTTCCCGACCTACCCGGTGCTCAGCGGCGCCGTGCAACTGCACGAACTGGTGCTGCCCTGCCTGCGCCTGGCCTGGGGCCAGGTCGCGCCGGTCGCGTTCACGGACCTGAAGTTCCTCGCCCGCATCGCCCCCGGCGACGCCGTCGAAGTCGTCGTGCGCACCGTCGGCGGCGATCGCTGCGAGTTCGAGATCCTGCGCGCCGGCACCCGCTGCTCGACCGGCCGCGTGTCGCTGCGCGCGGAGCCCCGGCCGTGACCGCCGACCTGCGCTGCGTCGCCGTGGTGCCGACCTACGACAACCCGCGCACGGTGCGCGCCGTGGTCGAGAACGTGCGCCGCCACCTGCCCGAGGTGATCGTCGTCGACGACGGCAGCGGGACCGAGGGCCGCGCCGCCTGCGCGGCCCTGGCCGAGGCCGGCCTCGCGCTCGTGCACCGGCGCGAACGGAACGGCGGCAAGGGCGCCGCGGTCAAGTCCGGCTTCGAGGTCGCGCACGCGCGCGGCGCGACGCACGTGTTCCAGGTCGACGCCGACGGCCAGCACGACCTCGCCTGCCTGCCGGCCTTCCTGGCCGCCGCCCGGGCCCATCCGGCGGCGCTGGTGCTCGGCTATCCGGTCTACGACGACTCGGCGCCGCGCACGCGCCGCACGGCGCGTCGCTTCACCCAGTTCTGGGTCGACGTCGAGGCCGGCCAGGGCCGCATCCGCGACGCGATGGTCGGCTGCCGCGTCTACCCGCTGGCCGCAGCGCGCGCGTGCCGCGCCCGCGGCAACCGCATGGACTTCGACGTCGAGATCGCCGTGCGCCTGGCGCGCGCCGGCGTCGAGGTCGTCAACCTGCCGGTGCACGTGCGCTATCCGACGGCCGCCGAGGGCGGCGTGTCGCACTTCCAGCCGGTGCGCGACATCGTGCGACTGTCGTGGCTGCACAGCCGGATCTGCACCGGCCTGTCGGTGCGCTGGGCGCTGCGCCGCCTCGGGTTCGGCCGATGAGCGCCCGGCCGGCGAACTGGCTGAACCGCCGCGAGCGCGGCACCGTGCTCGGCATCCGCGCCGCCTACCGCTTCGCCACCCTGGTCGGCCGCGCGCCGACCAGGCCGCTGGTGGCGGTGATCGCGCTGTGGTACCGCCTGTTCGACCGGCGCAGCGTGCGCTGCTCGCGCGACTGGCTGCGGCGCGCCACCGGCCAGCGCCCGGGCTTCTGGGCGACCTACCGCCACCTGTGCACGTTCGCGCAGGTGACGCTCGACCGCGCCTTCCTGCTGACCGGCCGCACGCGGGCGCTGCGCTTCACGCGCCAGGGGCTCGACCTGCTCGAACGGCAGCAGGCGACCGGCCGCGGCGCCGTGCTGCTCGGCGCCCATCTCGGCAGCTACGAGGCGATGCGCGCCGGCGGCCAGCAGGACGACCTGCGCATCCAGATCCTCGGCTACTTCGCCAACGCGCGCATGATCAACTCGCTGATGGCGGAGCTGAACCCGACGTGGTCGACGCAGGTGATCCACCTCGGCGACGACCCGGTCGGCGTGATGGCGCGAGTGCAGGAGGGCATCGAGCGCGGCGACTTCGTCGCCCTGATGGGCGACCGCACCGGGCTCAACGAACGCACCGTCGAGGCGGAGTTCTTCGGCGAGCCAGCCGCCTTCGCCAGCGGACCGTTCCTGCTGGCGTCGATCCTGCGCTGTCCGGTCTATCTGGTGTTCGGCCTCTATTCACCGCCCAACCGCTACGACCTGCACTGCGAACGCTTCGCCGAGCGCATCGATCTGCCGCGCAAGGACCGCGACGGCGCGCTGCGACGCTGGGCGCAGGCCTATGCGGAGCGGGTCGAGCACCACGCGCGGCGGTCGCCGTACAACTGGTTCAACTTCTTCGACTTCTGGGCCCACCACCGCGACACTGCGGCCGCCCCCCGCCAGGACGAGAGCCCTTGACCGAGAAGCAGCGCCCGGACCATGCGATCACGACCGAGTTCCGCATCGGTCTGCACCACTGCGACCCGCTCGGCGTGGCCTGGCACGGCCGCTACTTCGAGTGGTTCGAACAGGCGCGCACGGCGCTGTTCGCCAGCCGCGACCTCGACGTGCCGCAGATCCGCGCCCTCGGCTACCGGATGTACATCGTCGACGCGCACTGCCGCTACATGGCGCCGCTGGCCTACGGCGACGTCGCGCGCGTCACCGCGTGGTTCGTCGCCAACGAGCCGCTGATCCGCGTCGCCTACGACGTGCACCACGGCGCGACCGGCCGCTGGAGCGCACGCGCCGCGACGGTGCTGGCGACGACGGCCGCCGACGGCGCGCTGTTGCCGACGACGCCGGGCGAGCTGCTCGAACGGCTGCCGGCGCGCTGAGCGCGCGGACTCGGTCGGGACGTTCGTCGCGCGCGACAGCGCGGCCGCCACCCCGGGCGGGGCTGCAGGGCGCCGCGCCTCCCGCGCGGAGGCTACTTCAGCAGCGTCAGCAGGAAACGAACCGGCTCGAGCGCGCTCAGGTCGTGCTTCTCGTTGGCTGGCATCACCAGCCAGTCGTGCGCGGTCATGACCCGCGACCTGCCGCCGACGCCGAACTGCAACCTGCCCTCGAGAACGTGCACCGCGGCGACATAGGGGGCCTGGTGCTCGCTGATCGCCTGGCCCTGGTCCATCGCGAACAACACCAACTTGGCATGTTCGTCGTTCAGCAGCGTCTTGCTGACGATGCCGCCGGGCACGATCGGCGCTGCCACCAGCAGGTTGGCCGCCGCCACGGTCGCCGCATCGAACATCGCCTTGGCCATCGGTGTCTCCGTCGGATGGGGAGTGGCAGCCTATTCGAAGTAGTCCTGGAACCGGGCGAGGATCGCAACCACGTCCTGCCGCGCAGCCGCTGCCAGCGCCGCATCGGCACCTCCCATGGCGGCGAGGCGCGGCAGCAGCACCTCGAGGTAGTCGTGCAGGGCGTCGTGCTCGGGGCCGCTCATCCTGCAGCCCGCGATCAGGCCGTTCGCCAGCTCCCGCAGGCGCTGGCCCAGGGCGGCGGTGGTCGCCCCGCCCGGGTCGTCGCCGGAGGCACGCACCGCTGCGAGCATCGCCGCGATGCTGCTGCGGGTGTGTTCGTCGGTGGTCCAGCGCCGGCCCTGGTTGCGGGAGACTCCGGCCAGCAGGTCGGGCATGGTGCCCTGAGGGGCGATCCGTGCGGCAGCGTCGGCCGCGGTCGGTGGCGGGGCCACCGCATCGGCGCGGCGGCTGCAGGCAGTCCCGAAGAGAAGGAGCCATGCGGCTGCGCAGCACGTTGCCGTGCCGCCCGGGGAGTGACGGGCCATCATGACAGGCTCTTGGGACCGCGGCCGTGGTTCGACCATGCGCACAACCGCCCCCAACCAGGAGTGGTTGGTGGCGGCGCTTGCGCGCGAGGGACCTCGCCGGATGGCAAGGACGCGCGCGGGAGTCGGCAGACCCACGCAACGAGCGTCCGTTCGGGCGCACGGCACCCGGGTTCGCGATCGAATAGCCGAAGCTCACAGTGCAAGGTGTCGGGATACAGTGGCCCGGCGCGGAATCCACACAGGTGCCCGAACCCATGGTGAGCGTGGCGCTTGCAGTCGTAAACTCAGTCGTTCGATCGGCCATGCGGCGCGCCCGGATGCACGCCATCCGGCTGCTGTGAACGGGCACCAACCCGACGGCGAGCCAGTGCGCACCCGAGACCCAGGATCGCCGGTGCGACGTGGACCGCGCCTGCTCAGCGCCGGGCGCCCCGGTCCGGCCCCGCCGCCTCCTGCAACCGCGCGCGCAGGTCGGCCACGTGGCGCGGCACCTCGAGCCACGCCGCGAGCGACCAGCGGTGGCGCGTGCGCACGGTCTCCCACAACTGGATCGCATCCGCGTACTGCCGCTGCTCGATCATGCGCTCCTGGCTGATCAGCGAATGCGTCTCCAGGCAGGCCTGGCGCGCCACCAGCTCGACGCCGGCAGCGACCCCGAGCACGGCGACGGAACACGCGGTCGCGAGCAGCCGCGCCAGCCGCCGCTTGCGTTCCCGCCGCCGCACGAAGATCTCCTTGTCGATCATCTCGACCGAGACCGAGGCCTCGCGATGGCCCGGTTCGATCGCCAGGATCTCCTCGTAGACCAGCCGCGCGGTGACGTAGTCCTGCCGGCCGATCAGCTGCTTGCCGCGGCGCAGCAGGCCGCGCAACGCCTCCGCCGCCTGGCCGCAGTCGACGCGGCAGCGCGCCAGCTCGACGTGCAGCGCCGCGTCCTCGGGGTCGATGCGCAAGAGCCGCTCGAGCACGTCGCGGGCGCGCGCGTGCAACCCCGGCGCGCGGTAGAGCCCGACCAGGTGCATGCCGTCGCGCAGCGCGTCCTCGCGCCGCCCCTGGGCGATCGCCACCGCCAGCGAACGCTCCCACAACCCCGGGTCGGACGGCACCAGCGCCTTGGCGCGTTCGAGTTCCTGCCGCGCCTCCTCGGTGCGGCCGGCCTCGAGGTGCAAGTGGGCCGCCAGCTTGCGCGCCGACGCCGACGCCGCGGCGTCGCCGAGCTGCTGGCAGAGCCGCGCCTCGGCCGCGAGCAGACCCGCATGGTGCGGCTCCATGTCGAGCGCGCGGCGCACCAGTTCGCGCGCGCGCGCCGGATCGTCCGGCTCCGTCACCGTCGCGATCTCGAGCAGGTCGTCCGCCGTCGCCGGCCGCACCGCGCGGTCGCGGATGAGGTCGGCGAGCAGCTTGTGGCAGAGGAACCGCCGGTTCGGGAACTGCTCCGCCAGCTCGCGCACGCTGCGCGCGCCGTCGAGCGCCTGCAGCAGCGCCTCGGCCGTCTCGGCCTCCTCGCCCTCGGCCCGGCAGCGGGCGCCTTCGCGGGCCACGAAGTGCATGGTGTCGATCGGCACGTACTTGCGGATCTCGGCCCAGTGGTCGATGCGGCGCGTCGCCTCGAGGATCAGCGGCGCCACCGGCAGCGCCAGCGGCAGGCTCGCCTCGTCGGCATCGAAGCCGGCCGGCGGCTCCGCGGCCTCGGCGAACTCGAACTCGCCCTGCGCCGAGGCGATCAGGTTGGCGACGTCCTCGGTCAGGAAGTCCTCGGCGGCGGCGAGCAGCACCTCGGCCGACAGCGCCCGCGTGCCGACCAGGATCTCGGCGAGGCAGCGCCGGCTGCCGCGCTGCTTGCGCTGCGCGTTCTCGAGCTTGCGGCGCGTGATCACGCCGGCGGCGACCAGTCGCTCGACCAGGCTGGCGCGGCCGTCGCTCTGCAGCATCGCGACGTTGCCGTCGCGGAAGAACACCTGCGCCCGCCCCTCCTCGGACACCAGGGTCAGCGTGCCGGTGCGCGCATGGACCTGGATGTTCTGCAGCAGGTCCGCCAGGTCGATCGTGGCCAGGTCACCGGAAACGGTCATGCGCTCCTCCCATCGCCAGCATCGGCACCGCGCGCGCCATGCGGTCGCCGGCGGCGGCCTCGGCCGCCCGGACACCGGGCCGGAACCGGCGCTGCCATCGGCGCCGGATCGGAACGGGACGGCGTGGCCCGGTTCGCCGACGAGCGCATTGCCGGCGCGGCGCCGGCCGCGCATCCTTGTGCCGCCTTGCGCGCCCTGCTGATCGCCTACTACTTCCCGCCCGACGGCGGTCCGGGCGCGCAGCGCCCGATCTCGTTCGCCCGCCACCTGCCCGGCCACGGCATCGCCTGCACGGTGCTGACGCGCACCCCGCCGGCCCGGCGCGGCATGTTCGACCCCGCCGACGAGGCCGCGCTCGCCCGGGTCGAGCCGTGCTGCCGCATCGTGCGCGCGGCGCCGGCGACGGCGATGCCCGAGGTGCTGCGGAACCTGACCGCGGCCGGGGACGCCGCGATCGCCGACCACCGCCCCGACGTGGTGCTGGTGACGATGTCGCCGTTCGAGCTGTGGCGCACAGCCGACGAACTCGGCCGGCGCCACGGCCTGCCGGTGGTGTTCGACCTGCGCGATCCCTGGGCGCTGGATGGCGTCGTCGACTACCGCACCCGGTGGCACTGGCGGCGGGAGTTCGCCGAGATGCGGCGCATGCTGCGCGCGGCCGATGGCGTGGTCGCCAACACGCCGGAGTGCCGCGGCCTGTTCCTCGGCGCCGAGCCGCAGCTCGACCCCGCCCGGGTCGCGGTGGTCACCAACGGCTGGGACGCCGACGACTTCCCGGCGCCGCTGCCCGACGTCGAGCCCGGGCCGGTGCTGCGGCTGCTGCACGGCGGCTCGTTCCTCTGCCACGAACTCTACGTGCACGAACGACCGCTGCGGCGCCTGCTCGGCTGGTTGCGCCACTCGCCCGAGCCGCTGTGGCGGAGCGGCCGCACGCCGCGGCACCTGCTGGGCGCCATCCGGCGCCTGCGCGAACGCGGCGCCAGCGCCGGCGCCGAGGTGCGCTTCTGCGCCATGGGCCAGGCCGACGAGGCGCTGCGGCGCTGCGTCGCCGAATCCGGCGTCGCCGACGCCGTCGAGCTGCTCGGCTACCAGCCGCACGCGACCGTCACCGCGGCGCTGCGGTCGGCCGACGCGTTGTTCCTGACCTTGCACGGTCTGCCGCCAGGGCACCGGTCGCGCATCGTGCCCGGCAAGACCTACGAGTACCTGGCCAGCGGCCGGCCGATCCTGGCCGGGTTGCCGGCCGGCGACGCGCGCGAGTTCGTCGCCGCCTCGCCGCGCGGTTTCGTCGCCGATCCGTGCGACGAAACCGCGCTCGCCGACCGCCTGGTCGAGCTGCATGCCCGCTGGCGGGCCGGCGAGTTCCGCCACCCCGAGCGCCCGGCCGACATCGACACGCGCGAACGCAACGCTCTCGCCGGCGAACTGGCGTCCTTCCTGCGCCGCGTCGCCGCGGCGGGCCGCCGCGACGGCACCCGCGCCGCGACCAGGCAGCCGTGAACCCGCGAACGGCCGCCTGCCGATAGCTCCCTGCCGGCCGCCGCGCTAAGCATTCCCCATGCCTCCCCTGCCCCTTCGCGACCACGGACCGCACCGGCCATGTGCGGCATAGCCGGCGTGCTGGTCGAGGCGGGCCGGCCCGCGCCGGAGCCCGAGGAACTGCGGGCGATGGCGGCGCTGCTGCAGCACCGCGGTCCCGACGGCTACGGCTTCCACGTCGACCGCCGCTGCGGCCTGGCCCACACCCGGCTGTCGCTGGTCGATCTCGCCGGCGGCGCGCAGCCGATCGGCAACGAGGACAGCTCGGTCTGGCTGATCGCCAACGGCGAGATCTTCGACCACCGCGACTGGCGGCGGCAGCTCGAGCAGGCCGGCCACCGCTTCCGCACCCACAGCGACGTCGAGGTGCTGCTGCACGGCTACGAACAGTGGGGCCAGGAGTTCTTCGCCCGCGTGAACGGCCAGTTCGCCGCCGCGGTCTGGGACGCCGCGGCCGGCCGCCTGCTGCTGGTGCGCGACCGCTTCGGCATCCTGCCGCTGTTCTACGCCGAGGTCGACGGGGCGGTGGCGTTCGCGTCGGAGGCGAAGGCGCTGTTCGCCGGCGGGCGCGTGGCGCCGCGGCTCGACCCGATCGCCCTGCAGCAGGTGTTCACGCTGTGGTCGGCGCCGGCGCCGCGCAGCGTCTGGGCCGGCGTGCGCAGCGTGGCGCCGGCGGAGACGGTGGTGTTCGGCGGCGCCGCGCCACAGCGTACGACCTGGTGGCAGCCCGACCTGCGCGTGCGCGAGGACGGACCGCGCAGCCTCGCCGACGCCGCCGACGAACTCGAGGCCCGGCTGCTCGCGGCCGTGCGCACGCGGCTGGTCGCCGACGTGCCGGTCGGCGCCTACCTGAGCGGCGGCCTCGACTCGTCGGTGACCACGGCGCTCGCCGTGCACGCCGGCGCCGAGCTGCACACGTTCGCGCTGCGCTTCGAGGACGCGGCGTTCGACGAGACCGGGCCGCAGCGGCGCGTGCAGAACCTGCTCGGCACCGAGCACCACGAGATCCTGTGCCGCGAGAGCGACATCCGCACCCACCTGCCGGAGGTGGTCTGGCACTGCGAGACGCCGCTGTTGCGCACCGCGCCGGTGCCGATGTTCCTGCTGTCGAGCCTCGTGCGCGAGCACCGCATCAAGGCGGTGCTGACCGGCGAGGGCGCCGACGAGCTGCTCGGCGGCTACAGCATCTTCCTCGAGGACAAGGTGCGCCGCTTCTGGGCGCGACAGCCCGACTCCGAGGCCCGGCCGGCGCTGCTCGGCCGCGTGCACGACTTCGTCGCCACCGGCGAACAGCGCTCGAGCGCCATGTGGCGCGCGTTCTACGGCAAGGATCTCGGCAACGTCGCCGACCCGTTCCACAGCCACCGCGTGCGCTGGCACAACGGCGCCTGGACGACGCGCGTGCTGCGGCCGCTGGCGCCCGCCGATCGCGAGCTGGCGAGCCCCGACGCCGCCGTCGCCGCGCTGCTGCCGGCCGACCTCGCCCATTGGCGCCCTCTGGCGCGCGCGCAGGCGACCGAGATCGCGTCGTTCATGTCGCCCTATCTGCTGACCAGCCAGGGCGACCGCGTCGCGCTCGGCCACGGCGTCGAGGCGCGCTATCCGTTCCTCGACCCGGACGTGGCCGCGTTCTGCAACGGCCTGCCCGACGGCTGGAAGGTGCGCGGGCTGCGCACCAAGGTCGTGCTGCGCGAGGTCGCGGCGCGCCACCTGCCCGCCGACGTCTTCGAGCGCAAGAAGCAGCCGTACCGCGCGCCGGTCGCGACGGCGCTGTTCGGTCCCGGCCCGGCCGACTACGTCGACGAACTGCTGTCGCCGACGCGGCTGCGCGACGACGAGTTCGTCGACGGCAAGGCCGCCGAGCTGCTGGTCGGCAAGGCGCGGCGCAACGCCGGCCGCGCCAGCGAACGCGAGGCGATGGCGCTGTGCGGCCTGCTGACGCTCGAGCTGCTGCGCGACCACTTCCAGCGCCGCCTGCCGGCGCGCACCGCCGAGCTGCGCCGGCAGCTCGACCGCCACCCGCCGACGGTGGCGAGCGACCAGCGCGCAGCCGTAGCACGCCCCCACCACCCATCGCCATGACCGCTCCGACCCCGACCGACTTCGGCCCCCACGTGCTGACCCTGGACCTCGCCGCCGAGAGCGCGCGCATCGAGGGCTGGCTGCGGCAGACCATCGCCCGCACGCTGCACCGGCGCGGCGCCATCGTCGCCGTCAGCGGCGGCATCGACTCGGCGGTCTGCGCCGCACTGGCGCAGCGAGCGCTGGGCAAGGACCGCGTCGAGGCGCTGTTCCTGCCCGAGACCGCGAACTCCAGCGCCAGCGCCGAGCGGGCGCGCGAGCTGTGCGAATGGCTCGAAGTGCCGCTGCAGGAGCAGGACATCCAGCCGACCCTGCAGGCGCTGGGCTGCTACCGGCTGCAGGACGACGCCATCCGGTCGGTGTTCCCCGACCTGCCGCCGGGCTCGCCGCACAAGATCGCCATCGCCGGCGATCTGCTCGACCGCGACCGCAGCAACCTGTTCGACCTCGTCGCCCAGGCGCCCGACGGCGAACTGCGCCGCGCCCGGCTGCCGCTCGACGCCTACCTGCAGCTGACGGCGGCGACGAACATGAAGCAGCGCGTGCGCAAGCTGCTCGAGTACTCGCGCGCCGAGGCCCGCAACTACGCCGTGATCGGCACGCCGAACCGGCTCGAGTACGAGCTGGGCTTCTTCGTGCGCGGCGGCGACGGCCTCGCCGACCTGAAGCCGATCGCGCACCTCTACAAGACGCAGGTCTATGCGCTGGCGAAGCACCTCGGCGTGCCGGCCTCGATCCAGAGCCAGCCGCCGAGCACGGAGACCTACACGCTGCCGCAGACGCAGCAGGAGTTCTTCTTCGCGCTGCCGTTCCACCAGCTCGACCTGCTGCTGTGGGCCCGCGACCGCGCAGTGCCGCACGACCGCATCGCCGCCGGCATGGGCCTGTCGGCCGAGCAGGTCGAGCGGGCGCTGCGCGACATCGAGAGCAAGCACAAGGTCGCCGAGCGGCTCGACCAGCGCGCGCTGGTGATGGAGGCGCCGCGGTGAGCGCGGCCGGAGGCCGCCTGCCGCGGCGGCTGCAGATGCGCACCGCGCCGGTGCTCGGGCCGCTGATCCTGCGGCTCTACCGGCTGCCCTCGTGGCGGCTGAAGCAGTTCCTGCGCTGGTTCACGCACAAGATCGAGGGCGGCTCGATCTTCTCGCTGACGTTGCGCGAGATCTTCCGCCGCCACCACGGCATCGAGGTCGGCGACTACACGCACGGCGGCTGGATCCACCCGTGGCACCTCGACGAGGGCACCGTCGTCGGCCGCTACTGCTCGATCGCCGAGAGCGTGCGCACGGTGACCCACAACCACCCGCTGAACACGAAGTCGACCAGCGGCCTGTTCTTCAACCCGCTGCTCGGTTTCGTCGACCGCAACCCGGTGCAGGCGACGCAGCTCGTGATCGGCAACGACGTCTGGCTCGGCCACAACGCGGTCGTGCTGCCGTCGGTCCAGTCGATCGGCGACGGCGCCGTGATCGGCGCCGGCACCGTGGTGGCGCGCGACGTGCCGCCGTACGCGATCGTGCAGGGCAACCCTGGGCGGGTGATCGGCTACCGCTTCTCGCCGGCGAAGATCGCCGAGCTGCTGGCGTCGCGCTGGTGGGAGAGGTCGCTCGACGAGCTGCAGGGCGACGTCGAACTGCTGACGCCGATCGAGGATGCGGCGGCGCAGCGCGGGGGCGGCTGATCGGGGGCCCCGGCCGGCCTGCTCCCTGCCGGTGAGCAGCAGCCGCAACGCCGTGGGACGCGGCGGCCAGCCTCACGCGCCGAACCTGGCCACGCCGACGCGACGCGCTGCCGTCGCGAGCGTCTCGTCCGCGGTCGCGAGCGGCAGGTCGTGTTCCAGGGCGGTCGCCAGGTAGATGGCGTCGTAGCTGGTCAGATCGCAGCCGCGAACCAGCCGATCCACCGTGTCGCCAAGCCCCGGCGGACACGACACGGTGACCTTGGGCAGGTCGGCCAAGGCCAGGCGCCGCTGGTCCGCGTCGGCTTCCGTGAGTCGGCGACGGCGCACCGCGGTGCGCAGGGCATTGCGCACCTCGAGCCCCCACAGGACCGCGGGCACGACGATCGAATCGTCCCGCGCGATGCGCGCCAGCAGCGCGTCGGCGACCTCGTTCTGCTCGTCCTCGAACACCCACGCCATCGCGAAGGAACAGTCGACGACGCACAACCTCATCGCCGGCCCTCGTCGCGCAGATCCTCCGCATCCAGATCGGGGCCGAGGGTCGTGCCAACGCGAAGCCGCCGCAGGCGGTCGATCGCCGCTCGGGCCCGCACCCGATCGATCTGCTGCTCCTGCACGTCCAGCAACGTGGGGTGGTCCGCGTGCGCCGCGAACCAACGCAGCGCCTCGCGGACGACCTCGCTGGCCGACGCGTAGGCACCGGTGTCGACCTTGCTGCGGACGAAGCCGGCCAGTTGGGGCGACAGGGACACATTCAGGGTCAGGTTGCTCACGAGGTCATTGTATCGGCCAATTCTTGGCCGGATACGCCATCGGGGTGCGGGACTCGCAACCATCCTCCCGACCTCGCGGGCAGCAGAAGCGCCCGTGGCAGCGGACTCAGCGGGCCAAGGCGCGCAGCGCCGCCAGCGCCGCCGCCTGCTCCCGCGGGAACCCTGACAGATCGGGAACCAGCAGCGTCGCCAGCAGCAACCCGAGGTCGGCAGCGGCATCGACGCCGGCCCTGCCCGTCCCGTCGAGCCCCTGCAGCACCACGAGTCGTTCCTGGCGGCGGGGGCCAGTGCCGAGCCGTTCGCACTCCTCGACGGCGCGCTCGACGGACTCCTCGGTCACGGCGTCGCCGACGGCGAAGGTCGGCCCATCCACTCGACGAAGTGGCGCCGCACCAGGTCGCCGGCGCCCGATCAGGCCCGCGGCGCGCCCAGGCTGGCGCGGTGCACCTTGCCGGTCGTCGTCTTCGGCAGCGAGTCGACGAACTGCACGTGCTTGGGGACCTTGAAGTCCTCGAGCCGCGTGCGGCAGTGGCGCAGCACCGCAGCCTCGGTGAGGCCCGGGTCGCGCCGCACCACGTAGGCGCAGATCGCCTGGCCGAGCAGCGGGTCCGGAACGCCGGCGACCGCCGCCTCGACGACGCCCTCGAGTTCGTGCAGCACGGCCTCGACCTCCTTCGGCGCGACCTTCTCGCCGCGGCTCTTCAGCATGTCGTCGCGGCGGCCGACGAAGTAGTGGAAGCCCTTCTCGTCGCAGGTGAACAGGTCGCCGCTGCGGCACAGACGTTCGCCCGGCAGCGGCCCGGGCGGGAAGCGCAGCGCGGTGGCCTCCGGCGCCTCCCAGTAGCCGAGCATCACGTGGCCGCCGCGCACCACCAGCTCGCCGACCTCGTTGGGGCCGCAGCGCCGGCCGTTGTCGTCCTCGACCCAGACCTCGGTGCCGGGGATCGCGATGCCGACCGAGCCCGGGTGCGCGTCGAGGTGCTCGGGCGGCATGTACAGCGTGCGCTTGGTCTCGGTCAGCCCGTACATCGAGTAGACCCGCACCGCCGGGAATGCGGCGCGCAGCCGCTGGATGTGGCTCGGCGGCAACGCCGCGGCCGTGTTGGTGACGTAGCGCAGCGACGACAGATCGAACTGCCCGAGGTCCATCTCCAGCAGCATCGCCCACATCGTCGGCACGCCCGGCAGGCCGGTGGCACGCTCTGCCGCCAGCCGCTCGAGGAACGCCGCCGGATAGGTGAACGACCGCTCGAGCACCAGCGTGCCGCCGAACAGGAACACCATCAGCAGCTGGTAGAGGCCGTAGTCGAACGACAACGGCAGCGCCGAGATGACGATGTCCTCGGCCTGGTTCTGCAGGTAGGTCGAAATCGACGTGGCGGCGAAGACGACGTTGTGGTGCGCCGACATCACGCCCTTCGGATCACCGGTGCTGCCCGAGGTGTAGATCAGGCAGGCGAGGTCGCGGTCGATGCCCTCGCGCGGCGGCGGCGATGCGGACGCGGCCGCCAGCAGCGCCGGCCACGCCAGCAGGCCCTCCGGCGGCGCGACACCCTCGGCCACGGTGGCGATCGCGACGTCGACGACACCCTCGGCACGCAGCTGCTGCAGCGTCGCGGCCTGGCGGACCTGGCCGAGCAGCGCCCGGGCCCGGCTGTTCTTCACCACGTAGGCGAGCCGGTCGGGCTTGGTGGTCTCGTTGACCATGACGAACACGCCGCCGGCCTTCAGCGTGCCGAAGATCGCGACCACGGCCTCGATCGAGTTCGGGCACCAGATCACGACCCGGTCGCCGCGGCGCACCCCGTGGGCGCGCAGGGCGTTGGCGCAGCGGTTGGCCAGCGCGTCGACCTGCGCGTAGCTCAGCCGCTGGCCGTCGCAGACCAGTGCGGTCTTGTCGGGGGTGCGCGCCGCGGCGCGCTCGAGGAACTGATGGACGAGCAGCATCGGGCGCTCACTTCCGGATCGGCTGCTGGCGCTCGACGTAGTCGAGGATCGCCCGCACCGAGTCCAGGTTGCGCGGCGTCGCGTCGGCATCGCTGACGTTGACGCCAAAGGCCTCGTCGAGGAACAGGATCAGCTCCAGCACGCCGGTCGAGTCGACGACGCCCTCCGCCATCAACGACGTGTCGTCGTCGAACGGGAACTCGGCATCGCTGAGCAGGAAGTTCTTGGCGAGGAAGGCGCGGAGCTGGGCGCGGCGGTCGGCTCGTGAGGACATGGGATCTGGAGGTTCGTCGGCGGCGCCCGGGCCGGGCCGCTTCTTCGCGGCGAAGCATGGTAGCGCGCCCGGCGGCGGCCACCAAACGGTCGCAGCCGCACCGGTATCGGCCGGGGCCATGGCGTCGCTTGCGGAGCCGGCGCCCCGACTCCTAGCATCGTCGCCGAGCCGCCGGTGCCACCGGCGCCACTTCCGGCCACCGCGCATGGGTCGCCCCCGCCACTTCCTGCTGCCCTCGTGCATCGCCGTGCTCGGCCTGATGACCGCCGCGACGGCGCAGGAGGAGGCGGCCCGCGCAGCCTCCGGCCCGCCGCCGGCCGAACGACCGCGACCGCGCGACGCGGCCGCGCTGTTCGCCCGGCTGGGCGCCGTGACCGGGCTCGAGGCCACCTTCGAGGAGGAGAAGCACGTCGCGCTGCTGGCGCTGCCGCTGCGCAGCAAGGGCCGACTCCTGTTCCACCGCCCGGATCCGGCCGGACCGGGCTGGCTCGCGCGCGTCGTCGAGGCGCCGGAACCGGCTCGCGTGCTGATCACGCCGCGCCAGCTGCGGCTCGAGAACCGCGACGGCGTCGAGGTGATCGACCTGTCGCGCAGCGACAAGGTGCGCAGCTTCGTCGCCTCGCTGGTGCACGTGTTCGCCGGCGACGAAGCGGCGCTGCAGAAGTCCTACCGCGTCGCCTACGAACCCGACCCCGCGGACGAGGCGGGCTGGACGCTGACGCTGACGCCGCGCGGCGAACCGCTCGACAAGATGCTGCGGCAGCTGCGCCTGGTCGGCCGCGGCGAGGCGGTGCAGCGCATCGAGGTGCACGAGCCGAACGGCGATCGCACCGTGACCCGCGTCCTGACCGCCGAGCCGGCGCGCCGCTTCGACGACGACGAACTGCGCCGTCTGTTCGGCATCGAGCGGCGATGAGCCGCGGCGAGGGTCGGCAGCTCGTCGCCGGGGCGCTGGCGTTCGCGGGGCTGCTCGCCCACGTGCTGCTGCAGCTGCGCGTCACCACCGACATCACCCACTTCCTGCCCGGCGGCGAGCCGGATTCGCGCATCGAGCTGGCGCGGCGCATCGCCACCGGCGAACCGAGCCGCACGATGGTGTTGCTGGTGGACGCCCGCGACGCCGACGAGGCGGCGGCCGTCAGCCGCGCGTTCGAACACGAACTGCGCGCCGAGCCGCGCGTGGCCGCGGCGCTGGCCGCGCTCGACGGCGGCCCGCCGACCGGCGTCGAGGCGGCGCTGTGGTCGCTCTACCAGCCGCGGCGCCTCGCGTTCCTGGCCGCCGACGCCGCGGCGGCGCGCGAGCGCATCGCCGACGCCGGCATGGCCGCCGCGGTCGCGACCCTGAAGCAACGACTGGCGTCGCCGATGTCGGCGCTGGTCTCGCGCGTGGCGCCCGCCGACCCGTTCCTGGTGCTGCCGCGGCTGTTCGAACGCACCAGCGGCGGCGCCGGCGGCGGCAGCGGCATCGGCGTGCACGACGAGCGCTTCGTCACCACCGACGGCACCGGCGCGGTGCTGTTCCTGACCACCAGCGCGGGCGCCGCCGACTCGACCGTCCAGCGGCCGCTGCTGGCCGGCGTCGCGGCCGCGTTCGCGGCGGTCGGGCGCGCGCACGGCGGGCATCTGCGGCTGTCGTGCAGCGGCGCCCACCGGCACGCGGTCGCGGCCGAGGACGCGATGCGCGCCGACATCCAACGCGTCTCGATCGGTTCGATCGCCGGCCTGGTGCTGCTGTTCGTGCTGCTGTTCCGCTCGCTGCGGCCGGCCCTGATGTGCCTGCCGGTGCTGGGCACCGGCTTCCTGGCCGGCACCAGCGCCTGCCTGCTGGCGTTCGGCGAGGTGCACGGCCTGACGCTGGCGTTCGGCGCGTCGCTGCTCGGCGTCGCCATCGACTACGCGCTGCACTTCCACGCCCACCATGCGCTGGCGCCGGCCGCCGAAGGCCCGCGCGCGACCCTGCGCCGGCTGTGGCCGCACATCGCGCTGGGCGCGCTGACGACGATCACCGCCTTCCTGGCGCTGCTGCTGGCGGCGTTCCCGGGGCTGCGCGAACTGGCCCTGTTCGCCGCCACCGGTCTCGCCGCGGCCCTGCTGCAGACCTGGCTGCTGCTGCCCGGCTGCGCCGGGCCGTCGCGCCCGACCGCCGCCGCGCGGCGGCTCGCCGCGGCCCTCGACGCGGCGTTGCGACCGGGCCGCGGCTGGTTCTGGCTGCCGACCGGCGCGGCGCTGCTGCTGACCGCGATCGGCCTGCCGGCGCTGCGCTGGAACGACGGGGTGGCGACGCTGAACCGCATCGACCCGGCGCTGAAGGCCGAGGACGACGCGGTGCAGGCGCGGGTCGCTCGCTTCGAGCAGCGCCGCGTCGTCGTCGCCACCGGCGCCGACGACCAGGCCGCGCTCGAACGCAACGACCGGGCGACGGCGGTGCTGGCGGCCGCGGCGCGCGACGGCCTGCTGGCCGGTCATGCCGGCCCTGGCGCCCTGCTGCCGAGCGCCGCCCGGCAGCGCGAGGTCGACGCCGCCGTGCGCGGCGACCCGACGCTGGGGCCGCGGCTCGCCGCGGCGCTCGCCTCGGCCGGCTTCGTCGCCGATGCGTTCGCGCCGTTCCACGCAGCGCTCGCCGCAGAGGCGCCGCCACCGCTCTCGCCCGACGACCTGCGCGACACGCCGCTGTGGTCGCTGGTGCGGCCGTTCCGCGCCACCGGCCCGCAGGGCATCGCGTTCGCCAACGTGCTCTACGGGCTGCGCGACGAGGCCGGCCTGCGCGCCCGCGTCGAGGCGCTCGACGGCGTGTACCTGCTCGACATCGAGGACGCCCTGACCGGCGCGCTGGCCGGCTACCGCGGCCGCATGCAGGAGCTGCTGCTGCTCGGCCTGCTGGCGGTGATCGCGCTGGTCGCGCTACGCCGTCGCCGGCTGCGCGCCACGCTGGTCGCCTGCGGCCCGGCCGTGCTCGCGGCGGCGGCGACGATGGCGGCGCTCGGGCTCGCCGGCGTCGACCTGAACCTGCTGTCGCTGGTCGCCCTGCTGATGGTGGTCAGCATGGGCGTCGACTACGGCATCTTCCTGTCGGCCGACGGCGAACCGGCCGCGGCGCGGGCGGCGACCCTGTTCGCGATCCTGCTGGCCAGCCTGACGACCTCGCTCGGCTTCGGCCTGCTGTCGCTGTCGGCGCAGCCGGCGCTGTTCCGCATCGGCGTGACGTCGGGCATCGGTATCCTGCTGTGCCTGGTGCTGGCGCTGTCGCTCGGCGCCGCCCTGACGAAGCCCCGTTCCTGAGCCGCAGTGCCACGCCGTCCGCTCCTCGCCGCCTGCCTCCTGGCCGCCGCCTGCGCGGCGCCGCCGCGCCAGCCCTTCGCCGATCGCGACTACCCGGGCACGCTGCTGCCCGCCGCCGCGCTCGACGCCGACGTGCTGTGGCAGCAGCGGGTGACCGCGACCTGGGGCGAGGACGGCCGGCGCGGCTTCGACGCCGCGGTGCAGAAGCAGGGCGAAGCACTGACGGTGCTCGGCCTGTCGCCGGTCGGCGCCATCGGCTTCGTGATCGTGCTGCGCGGCACCGAGGTCGAGCTGCAGAACCCTTCCGGCGAAGACCTGCCGTTCCCGCCGCGCTTCGTGCTGCTCGACGTGCAGCGCACGTTCTACCCCTGGCTCGGTCGGGCGCCGGCGCACGACGGCGAACGCGACGGCACCGTCGGCGACGAACGGGTGCACGAGTCCTGGCAGGGCGGCCGGCTGCGCCAGCGGCGCTTCGAGCGCCTCGACGGCGTGCCGCAGGGAGCGATCACGATCCGCTACGAGTGGCCGGACGACGCACAGCCGACGCTGGCTCCGCCGCGCACCGTGCTCGACAACGGCTGGTTCGGCTACCGCCTGGCCGTCGACACGCACACCGAGATGCGGCTGCCGCCGCCCACGCCCTGATGCCGCCCGCGCCGCCCACGTTCGTCGCCGGCCGCGGCGCCGTGACCGCCTTCGGCGCCGGCCGCACGTCCCTGGCCGAGGCGCTGTGGGCCGGCCGCAGCGCCGTCCGGCCGCGCCACCGCACCGCCGCGTTCGCCGTGCCGACGGCCGTCGCCGCCGAGTTCCCCGCCGGCGTTCTGCCGCCCGGCGAGCCGGCGCTGCAGGCCGCCGTGCTGGCGGCCCACGAGGCCCTCGCCGAGGCCGGCGAACCGCCGCGCGCCGACCTCGGCCTCGTGCTGGCCTCGACCAAGGCCGACCTGTCGGGCGTGGTCGGCGCCGGCGAAGGGCTCGGCCAGCCATGGCGGTTGGCGCACCGGCTGGCGCGCACGCTCGAACTCGGCGGTCCGCTGCTGTCCGTTTCGTGCGCCTGCGCCTCGGGCCTGGTCGCGGTCGCCGCCGCCGCCCGCCGCCTCGCCGCCGGCGAATGCGACCGCATGCTGGTCGTGGGCGTCGACGTGCTGCACGAGTTCGTGCTGGCCGGCTTCGGCAGCCTGAACGCGCTCGATCCGGCCGCCTGCCGCCCGTTCGACCGTGCGCGGCGCGGCGTGTCGCTCGGCGAGGGCGCCGGCGCGCTGCTGCTCACGCGGCACAGCGGCGAGTCGCTCGGCGTCGCGGTGGCCGGCCACGGCGGCGCCAACGACGCCTGCCACGTCACCGGCCCCGACCGCGCCGGCCGCGGCCTCGCGCTCGCGGCGGCGCGCGCACTCGCGCTCGCCGGCGTAGCGCCCGCCGACGTCGACGTCGTGCACCTGCACGGCACCGCGACCCAGGCCAACGACGCCACCGAGGCGCTCGGGCTGGTGGGCCTGTTCGGCGGCCGCACGCCGCCGTCGTTCGGCACCAAGGCGCAGACCGGGCACACGCTCGGCGCCGCCGGCGTGCTGGAGGCCCTCGCCGCGATCGAGGCGCTGCAGCGCGGCACGGCGCCGGCCAACGTCGGCCTCGACGACCCCGACGTGGATCCCGGTCTCGACCTGGTGCGCGCCGAACGACACCTGCCGCGCGCCCGCTGCGCCCTCAAGGTCGCCAGCGGCTTCGGCGGCATCCAGGCCGCGGTGGTGCTGCGCGCATGAGTGCGCCCGCGATCGCCGCGATCGGCCTCGTCGACCGCGAGCGCATCGTCGGCACGGCCGGCGTCGACAAGGCCTGGCGCGACCTCGGCAGCGCGCCCCCGGGCAACGGCCGCACCTTCCGCGCCGTGTTCGGCCGCGGCGACGAGACCTTCCGCCGGCTCGACGTCGCCTCGCGCGTGCTGGTGCTGGCCGGCGCCGCCGCCGGCCTGGACGTCGTGCTGCCCGCCGCCGTCCGCGACGACACGGCGCTGGTGGTGGCGACGACGGTGGGCTGCCTCGACGCCGACCGCCAGTTCGCGCACAGCCTCGGCGCCGAGATGCTGGCCGCGCCGGTCTTCCCCTACACGCTGCCGAGCACCTGCCTCGGCGAACTGGCGCTGCGCCACGGCCTGCGCGGCGCCGGCGTCTGCCTGTCGGTCGCGCCCGGCGACGGGGCGCAAGCCTTCGCCGAAGGGGCGCGCCTGCTCGCCGCGGGCGAAGCGGCGGCGGCCGTGGTCGCCTGGGTCGACGTGCTGCGCGACGATCCGGTCAACTGCGACGCCGCGCTGGCGCTGCTGGCGCCGCCGGGGCTCGGCCTGCGCGCCGTGGCGGCCTGGCCGGCCGATCCGGCCCGCGTGCGATCGGCGCTGCGCGCGGCCTGCGGGTGATGCGGAGTCGTCAGGGCTCGAGCCGGGAGCAGCCCGTTCCTCGGCGCCGGCGATCGCTCGCCGCCAGCCTGACGATGGGGGGCGCGGTCCTCATGGCACACACCCCCCCTCGTTGACCTCGGGTGGGCGGCGGGTGCATCCTGGGTCGGCTGGAGGGACAGTCGTCCGGGCCAGCACAAACCCCGATCCGACGGAGCAACCCCGATGCCCACGATCCGTACCCTGCTGGCCGGCTTGATCGCTGGCCTGTCCATCGCCTGCCTCGGTATCGCCCAACACTCCACGCTACCCGACCTCGCAGGCGATTACGTCCTGACGTGGAACGGCGACCCCGTCGAGGATGGCGTCACTTGGCGCATCCACTGGATGTACGTGGGGAGTCCGGATCTCGGCTTCTACTTGGGCTTCCAGTCCAGGGACGAAGGCGAAGGACCCGTGCCACGCAAGGACATCCACGGCTACTACATCGCCATCCCCGACACCGCTGGCTACGCGTTCCACAGCCTGGGCGACGATCCGGATCTGATGTCCAGCGGCAAGCTGGTCGGCAACGGAAACGGCTTCGACATGATCAACGACACCGGCCCCTGGGAAGGCCACACACTCGAACTCACCCCGGAGTGAACGTGGTCGGAAGCAACGGGCCGACGGTCGAGCACATCGCCGGCCGGTAGTGGTTGGCTGGGTGCCGCGACCCACCCTCAGGGCTTCGGTGCCGCGCGCCCGGGTTCCCAGGCCCGCCCGGTGATCAGCCGCGCACCGCGGGCGAACGCGAAGTACTGCCAGGCCCAGCCGATCATCACGCTGAGCCGGTTGCGGAAGCCGATCAGGTAGGCGATGTGCACCAGCCACCAGATCCACCAGGCGAGGAAGCCGGTGACCTCGAGGCGACCGAGCTGGCCGACGGCCTTGGCGCGGCCGATGGTCGCCAGCGAGCCCTTGTCGCGGTAGCGGAACGGCCGCGTCGGCGCGCCGGCCACCCGCGCGGCGATGTTGCGCGCCGCGGCGCGGCCGGCCTGGATCGCCGCCGGCGCCACGCCGGGCACCGGCACCCCGTCCTGCTCGCAGTGCATCAGGTCGCCGGCGACGAACACTTCCGGGTGGCCGGGCACGCTGAGATCGGGCGCCACCAGCACGCGCCCGGCCCGGTCGAGCGGCGCGCCGAGCAGAGCGCCCAGCGGCGACGCCGCGACGCCGGCCGCCCACAGCACCGTGCGCGCCTGCAGGTGCTCCTGCCCGAACCAGACCCCGGTCTGGTCGATGCGCGTCACCAGCGTGCCCGTGCGCACCTCGACGCCGAGCCGTTCGAGCTGCGCCCGGGCGGCGGCCGACAGCCGCTCGGGATACGGCGGCAGCACGCGGCCCGCTCCCTCGACGAGCACCACCCGCAGCGTGCGCGGATCGAACGATCGGAAGTCCCTGGCCACCGTCAGCCGGCCGATCTCCGACAGCGCCCCGGCCAGCTCGACGCCGGTCGGTCCGGCGCCGACGACGACGAACGTCAGCACCGCCGGCAGCTCGGCCGGGTCGCGGAGCCGCTCGGCAGCCTCGAACGCCGACAGCACGCGGCGCCGGATCTCCAGCGCGTCCTCGATCGTCTTCAGGCCCGGCGCCCAGGCCTCCCATTCGTCCTTGCCGAAGTAGCTGTGCGTGGCGCCGGTCGCCACCAGCAGGTGGTCGTAGTGCAGCTCGCCGTCGACGAGCTGCACGCGGCGCCGGGCGAGGTCGAAGCCGGTGACCCGGGCCAGGATCGTGCGCGCGTTCTGCTGCAGCCGCAGCACCGAGCGGATCGGGTAGGCGATGTCGCCCGGGTTCAGCGCGGCGGTCGCGACCTGGTAGAGCAGCGGCTGGAACAGATGGTGGTTGCGCCGGTCGACGAGCGTGATGCGCACCGGGGTGCGCCGCAGCGCCCGTGTCGCGGCCAGCCCGGCGAAGCCGCCGCCGACCACCACCACGTGCGGCAGCGTCGTCGTCATCGGACCTCGAAGTGGTAGGAGCCGCCGCCGAGGTGCACTTCGCAGGCGTCGGCGTCGATCGCGCGCACCGACAGGCCGGCGTCCGCCCGCAGCGCCGTGCCGTGCTGCGCGATCGGCACCCCGCTCTCGCGCACCTCGCGGCGCGCGTCGCCGAGCATCGGCACGCGCACGACGGCCTGCGCGTTGGCGGGGATCTCGACCGCGAGCACGAGCCCGTCGCCGTGCCGCCGCCACGAACTGGCGACGCGGCCGCGCACGGTGTCGTGGTGGCCCTGCGCCCAGGCGAGCCCGGGCACGACCGCGGGCGCGACCACGATCTGCCGCCAGGCGACCGAGCCTTCGGCCTGCCGGATGCCGAGCAACGACCGCTGCAGCCAGGCGCCGACCGCCGCGTAGAGCGGATGGTTGCGCGACCAGCCGGGCAGCCGCGTCCAGTGTTCCCACAGCGTCGTCGCGCCCTGGTCGACGAAGAAGCCGTAGCCGGGACTCTGTCGCGAGGCGACCAGGCGGTAGGCGAGGTCGTTGCGGCCGGCGGCGTCGAGGCACGCGAGCAGGTCGCCGGTGGCGAACATGCCGGTCGTGAACCGGTCGCCGGCCGCCGCGATCTCCGCGAGCAGCGTCGCCAGCGCCGGCGCCCGCGCCCGCGCCGGCACCAGCCCGTGCCAGAGCGCCGTCGCCTGCGACGACTGGCCGGGCACCAGCACGACGCCCGTGGTCGGATCGACCCACCGGCCGAACGCGGCCCGCACCTCGTGCTGCCAGCCGAGCCAGCGCCGCGCGTCGTCGGCGCGTCCCAGCAGCACGGCGCAGTCGATGGCGATGCCCAGCAGGCGATACCAGGTCGCGGTGGCGTGCACGGGCACCGGGTTCTGCCCGATGCCGCCGTGGTCGCCGAGGCACGCCAGGCTGACGTGCTCCGGGATGCCCTGGCGGCAGAACGCGACCAGCCGCGCCAGCGTGTCGTACTGCTCGGCGACCAGCCGCCGGTCGCCGTAGTGGCGGTAGGCCTGCTGCAGCAGCCACGGGTGGGCGAACATCCAGCCGAGCGGACCGCTGTCGGCGGTCAGCCCGCCTTCGTTGACGCCCGTGTCCGGCGCGCATTCGGGCAGACCGCCGTGCGGGCGCGCGGCGCGGGCGAAGTCGCCGACCGTCTTCGCCAGCATCGGCGCCACGTCGAAGTGCGCCAGCCAGGCGTCCGCCGCGGCGACCATGTCGCCGCCGTAGCCGAAGCGCTCCCGCGCCGGGCAATCGGACAGCACCGACATCGCGTTGCTGCGCAGCGTCCAGTCGACGAGTTCGTGCACGCGGTCGAGCAGCACGTCGGCGCAGGCGAACGACGCCGCCGGCCGCAGGTCGGTGTGCAGCACGACGCCCTCGACGTCGCGCAGCGCCGGCGCGTAGGGCAGGCCGGTGATCTCGACGTAGCGGCCGCCGTGCCAGGTGAAGTGCGGCTCGAACACCTCGTCGCCATCGCCGCGGCAGACGTAGCGGTCCTCCTGCCAGGCGACGTCCGGCGCGCCCGGACCGCCGATGCCCGGCTGCTTCACCTGCGCCGCCACGGTCGAATCGACGTCGAGCGTGCCGTCGGCGTGCAGCTCCTCGGCGAAGCGCAGCACGATCTCGGTGCCGGCGGGCGCGTACGGGCGGAGCCGCACGACGCCGGCGAAGTTCTGGCCGAAGTCGACGACGTGCAGACCGGGCCGCACGGTGCGGATGGCGCGCGGCGCCAGCGTGCGGGTCGCGCGCACCGGCGGCAGCGGCAGCCAGCGCAGCGCGCCGCCGGGCGCCGTCGCGACCGCGGCCGGCGCCCAGGCGGCGTCGTCGAAGGTCGGCTGCGCGAAGCCGCGCGGCTCCCGCCGCGCGTCGTGCCGCTCGCCGAGGTAGACGTTGTTGCGGCGCACGTGGCTCGGCGCCGTGCGCCACTGGCCGTCGGACCCGACCACGACGCGGCGGCCGTCGTCGAACTCGACCACGAGGCGGCACAACAGCTTCGGCGCGCCGACCGGCAGCACCTCGCGCAGGTCGAGCCGACCCCACAGCCGCAGCGGCAGCGGCGCATACCAGCCGTTGCCGAGCAGCACGGCGAGCGCGTTGTCGCCCTGGCGCAGCAGCGCCGTCACGTCGTGCACGGCGTACGGCACCACGCGGTCGAACGCCGTCCACGGCGGGTCGAGCCGGTGGTCGCCGACCCGGGCGCCGTTCAGCCAGGCGACGTGGTAGCCGAGCCCGGCGAGGTAGAGGCGGGCCCGCCGCACCGTGCCGTCGAGCCGGAACGCGCGGCGCAGCAACGGCGCCGGCCGGTCGGCATACCAGTCCTCGGCGCGCCCCGGCGGCGGCTCGCCGCCGCCGATCCACTGCGCCGCCCAGTCGCCGTCGCGCGCCAGCCCGGTCTCGAACCACGTCGGCGCGGCGAACGCCGACGGCCGGTCGGCGGCGTCCCAAGTGCGCACCGTCCAGTGCACCCGCAGCGTCGGCGACAGCGGCGCGCCCCCCCACTCGACGTGCAGCGAGCCCTCGCCGTTCTGCCGGCCGGAGTCCCACAGGTCGGCGGCGCCCGGCCGCAGCCGCGCCGGCGTGGTCGCGGCGAGGATCTGGTAGGCGGTCTGCACGGCGCCGCGCGCCCGGTCGCCGACCACCCACGACAGGCGCGGCCGCGCCTCGTCGACGCCGAGCGGTTCGACCAGGTACTCGCAGCGCAGCGCGCGCGGCGCGGCGCCGGGCGGCGGCGCCGCGGGGGCGAACGCGCACGCCCCGGCCGCGAGCAATGCCAGCAGGCGCGCCTTCACCGGCCAGGCGCCCCCGGCAGCGGGCGGCCGTCGGCATCGATGTCCCGATCGACGGCGTGCAGGCGCGGCTCGACGGCGCCCGCGACCGAACGGCGCAGCAGCCCCAGCGACGCCGACAGCAGCTGGCCGAGCACGTCGTCGATGATCTCGTTGGGCACGCCGTAGAACAGGAAGTTGATCGGCGTCAGGCCGCCGAGCGCCAGCACCGCCTTCGCCGGCCGGCCGTCGGCGAAGCGGAACCACCAGCGGTGGGCGTAGACGCGCGCCGTGCGTGGGTCGAGCAGCTCCTCGACCGCCACCTCGACCGCCTGCCCGGCCACCCGTGGCGCGGCGCTGCCGACGAGGTCGTCGAACCACGCCATCAGGCCGTGGAACTCGACCTTCTTCGTCGAGCCGCTCGCCAGCACCAGGGTGTCGTGGCGGCTCTCGGCCAGCCAGCGTTCGACGTCGGCGCCGGTCAGCACGCTCTGGCCGGTGACGCCGAGCACGAGGTCGACCCCGGGCCAGGCGTCGGCCGGCAGATCGGCCAGGGCGCGCGCCTCGACCCGGCCGGGCAGCGCCTCGCCGGGCGCCACCTGCAGGTCGACGCCCCACACCGCCGCGCGGTCGAGCCGCTGCACCAGCGCGCGGCACAGCTCGCCGCCGATGGCGCCGCGCGAACCGAGCACCAGGCAGGCGCGCCTGGCCAGCGTGCGGCCATCGGCGTTCAGCACCGCCTCGACGGCGCCCAGGATCGACGCCGCCACCTCGCGCGACTCCTCGACCCGCTTCAGCCGCGAGATCGCGATCGAGAACGCCGGCAGGCCGAGCCGGCCGTGCCGCCGCTGCACCTCCTCGAGCCGGTCGAAGCCGTTGCGCGTGTGCTCGACGCTGCCGTGCAGCCGCGCCGCGAGCAGCCCCGCCAGCGGCCGTGGATCGGCCTCGGCGTGGCCCAGTTCGCGCGCGAACTCGCCCACCGACAGGCCGCGCAGCATGGCGTCGTGCAGCGGCGGCCCGAGGTAGCCGCCGTCCTCGACCAGCAGGCACCGCTGCCCCGCGGCCTCGGCGCGCGCGAGCTGGCGCAGGAACGGCACCACGGCCGCCGCCCGCATCGCGTCGAGGTAGCGCTCCTCGCGGCCGGCCAGGGCCGCGGCGATCGCGTCGCCCTCGTCGAGCCGGGAGTAGTGCGCCGACAGGCGGTAGTGGCCGCCGATCCGCCCCCGGGTCGGCACGTTGACCAGCGCCAGCGCCCGGAACTCGCCGGCCGGCAGGTCGAGGATCGCGTCGAGGTAGCTCGCCGGTGGCTCGCCGGCGTAGGTGATGAACAGGCAGCAGAGGTCGCGGCAGCCCAGCGCGCGCAGCGCCGCGATCAGGCCGACGACCTCGCTGGTCATGTGGTGCACGAGGAACACCGGCACGTCGCGCAGCGGCAGCGCGGCCCCGGGCGCCGAGGCGATCGCCCGCAGCGCCGGCATGCGGTGCAGGAAGCCGTCGGCGTCGCTGCGCCGCCGCCGCTGCCCGAGCGAGATCGCCAGCACGCGGCCGAGCTGGGCCACGTCGAGGAACACCGGCACGGGACCGGCGTCGACGCGCAGCACCTCGCGTTCGCCGAGCAGGCGGCGCACGCCGCGGTCCTCGAGCGCCAGCAGCACGCGCTTCAGCAGCGCCGCGACCTCGGCCGGCTCGCCCTCGAGCAGCAGCGGCACCGCGTCGTCGGCCCACTGCAGCGACACCTTCTGGATCGCGCCGAGCCCCGCCTGGTCGAGCTGCCGGAACAGGTGGCTGTGCGGGCTGCGCTGCTCGAAGAACGAGCGGCGGCCGCGCTCGGCCTCGCGCCGCAGCGCCTCCGTCCAGGTCTGCGAGATGCGCGTCGAGCCGGCGATGAACTGCCGCTCCTCGACGTCGCCGATCCACTCGTGCGGCAGCGAGCCGAGGTCGAGGCGCCGCCCGCCCTCGCCCTCGACGGTGAACCTGAGCGCGCCGCGGCCGGCGTCGCGCCGCGACGGGATGTGCTCGAGCACGATCCGGCAGCGGGCCGGGTCGCCGCCGAACTCGGCCACCAGCGCGCGCGACTCGCGCCGGTCGGCCGGCAGCAGCGCTTCGCGGTAGCGCTGCCGCTGCAGGCTGCCGAGCATCGCCCGCAGCCGGGTCTCGAAACGCTCCGGCTGGATCGCGATCGCGTCGACGGCGGCGTGCTCGGCGACGAGCTTGACGCTCTCGATGCCGAAGCGCTCGATCAGCTCGGGGTTCTCGGTCGGCCGCAGCCGGCGCTCGACGCCGATGTCGACGCGGTCGCCGCGCAGCTGCGCCGCGACCATCTCGGCGAGCGCCCGCGACAGCACCGACAGCCCGTGCAGCACCGGCAGGTCGTCGACGGCGAGCCGCCAGATGCCCTCGTCGTACACCAGCGGCGGCCCGAGCGACGTCGCCAGCTGCGTGCCCTCGCGGTTCATGCCGGCGCTCCATCGGGGTGGTCGACGACGGCCTTGATGCAGGCGCGGGAACGCGCGGTCGCGAACGCCGCCGGCAGGTCGGCGGCGGCGAAGTGGTGCGTGACCAGCCGTTCGCCGAGGCGGCACAGCTCCGGATCGGCGGCCAGCAGCGCGAGGGCCGCGGCGAAGTCGCCGCAGCGCGAGGTCGTCAGCCGCAGACCGCGAGCGGCGACGGCATCGAGCAGCGGCGAGCCGCTGCCGGCGGCCGTGGCCGGCACCAGGATGGCGCCACGCGGCCGCACCAACGACCGTTCGTCGCCGGCCACGGGCCGGATCGCCGCGTCGACCTGGGCCGGCGTGGCCGCGACGGCGACGTCGGCGCGCGGCAGGCCGTCGTGGTCGGCGGCGAACGCCCGCAGCAGCGCTGCCGGTTCGCCGCAGCGCACGAAGGCCTCGGCCGCGAGCCAGGCCGGCGGCGGCGCCGACGGCAGCCACGCCAGGCGCGGCCGCCGGCCGGTGCGCAGCCGCTGCCAGGGCGCGGCTTCGCCCAGGTCGGCCGACCCGGGCAGGCGTTCGATCGCGATCTCGTCGACCACCAGTCCGGTCAGGTGCGCGAGCCCGCACGACGGCTGCCCATGCGTCGACTTCAGGTGCACCTCGCGGCGGGCCAGCCGCACCGCCGTGGCCAGCGCCGCCGGGTTGCCGGTGGTGTCGACGACGACGTCGAAGCTGCCGGCGCCGAGCGCGCTGGCGTGGTCGTCGACCACCTCGACCGCATCGGCGCCGAACTCGCGCGCGCGGTCGCCGAGCGCCCGATCGCGCACCAGGGCGGTGAGCCGGTACGGCAGGCCCTGGCGCTGGCGTTCGCCGGCGAACGCGGCGACCACCAGCATGCCAAGCCGGCGCGGGCCGAGCACCGCCACGTGGTCGCCCGGCTGCGCGGCCACGGTCCGCACTGCGTGCAGCGCCGCGGCGAACGGCTCGACGAGCACCGCGGCGCTGTCCGGCACCGCATCGGGGACCTCGAGGCAGCCGCGCACCGGCGCCAGGATCCACGGCCCGAAGCCCCCGGGCAGGGCGTGGATGCCGAGCGTCCAGCGCTCCGGACAGTGGGTCGACAGTCCCGCCCGGCAGAACGCGCAGTCGGACGCGACCCCGCGCGCCGCGTGCGAGGCGTTGATCTCGACGACGTGGCGGCGGTCGCGCTCGTCGACGGCCAGCACTTCGTGGCCGATCACCTGCGGCAGCGGGAACGGCAGCAGGTGGCGGGCCAGGTCGGTCGAACAGACGCCGCATTGGCGGGCCCGCAGCAGCCGGTAGCCCGGCCCCAGCTCGAGCACCAGCCGCCCGTCGCGGTAGACGCGCCAGCCGTTCGCGTCGCCGTCGAAGCGGTAGCGCGCGGCCGCGAACGTCTGGTCGCTGCCGTAGTCGTGGGCCACGAACTCGACGGTCGCCATGGCGGTCAGCCGAGCTCCCCGGGACCGTTGCCGACCCGCAGCAGGTCGAAGCCCGGCTGCACGCCGAAGCGGGCGGCGAACGCCGCGCCGACGCGCGCCGCCACCGCCGCCGAGGCGCCCTGGCGCACCAGCGCGATCGCGCAGCCGCCGAACCCGGCGCCGGTCAGGCGGGCGCCGAACACCTCGTCGCAGCCACGCGCGGCATCCGTGACGACGTCCAGCTCGTCGCAGCTGACCTCGAAGTCGGCCGCCGTCGAGCGGTGGCTGGCGTCGAGCTGGGCGCCGAGCGCGGCGTAGTCGTGGCGCCGCAGCGCGGCGACGGCCAGCGCAGTGCGCGCCATCTCGGTGACGACGTGGCGGGCGCGCCGGAACAGCACGTCCTCCATCACCTCGCGGCACCGTTCGAGTTCGTCGAGCGAGTAGGCGGCGAGGTGCGGCAGGTCGCGCCCGTGGGCGCGCAGCAGCTCGTGGGCGGTGGCGCACTGGGCGACGCGTTCGTTGAAGCCGCTCTTGGCCAGGAGGCGCGGCTTCCGGGTGTCCATGACCAGCACCTCGCAGGCCGACGGGTCGAACGGCACGTGCTCCCAGCGCGGTCCGGCGCAGCGCAGCAGCAGCACCTGTCCGGCCCGGCCGAGCGCCGACGCGAACTGGTCCATGATGCCGCAGCGCACGCCGACGAACCCGGTCTCGGCGCGGTGCGCGAGCAGCGCGAGCTGCTGGCGGTCGAGGCGCGTGCCGTGCAGGGTGTCCAGCGCGATCGCCGTCACCACCTCGATCGCCGCCGACGACGACAGCCCGGAGGCCATCGGCAGGTCGCCGGCGAACACGGCGTCGAAGCCGGCGGTCGCGCCGGTGCGCTGCAGGAAGGCGTGCCAGACGCCGAGCGGGTAGCCGGCCCAGCCCCACTCGGGGCGCGTGCGGCGCCCGATCGCGGCCGCGTCGACGTCGATCGCCAGCTCCTGGTCGAGGCTGCGCAGCCGCAGGCGGCCGTCGGCGCGCAGGCGGACGGCGGCGAAGATGCCGCGGTCGACGGCCATCGGCAGCACGTCGCCGCCGTTGTAGTCGAGGTGGGCGCCGACCAGGTTGATCCGCCCCGGCGCGAAGAACAGCCGCGGCGCGGCGCCGCCGAACTCGCGCGCGAAGCGCTCGGCCACCGCGGCCGGCAGCCGGGACGGCGGCGGCGCGGTCATCGGCGCGGTCCCCGGCGGGACGGCGCGTGGCGCGGCAGGTGGCGGGCCTTCATGGTCGCGGTCGGTCACGGCGTCGGCGGCGGGGCAGTGTATCGGCCGCCGCCGCGCCACCGCCGTCGGCGCCTGCCGCCGGCGGTCCCGAATCGAACGCCCGCCGCCGGACCGGTTCAAGCCGCGGCCCGGCGCCGGCCGACGAACGCAGCGGCCGCCCGCGGTCCGGAGGCTGCAACGACAGCCCGGTGCGCGGCTATAAGAGGACCGCCGCCGCTGGCGACCCGACCCGCATGCACCTGCGATCCTGCCTCGCCATCGCGCTGTCCCTGCCGCTCGCCGCGCAGGAACCGGCCACGCCGCCGCCCGCGGCGCCGCACTTCCTGGTCCGCCGCTACCCGCAGGACCGCGACGTGCCGATCGCCCAGGTGGGCGATCGCACGCTGACGCTCGGCGACCTCGTCGACCACCTCGACGCGCGGCACCACCCCGGCTTCCGCCAGGCCCTCGAGGCGCGGCCGGAGATCCAGCGCATGCTGCAGTCGGACCTGGTCGCGCCGTGGGTGCGGCACTTCGCCGACCTCGAGGCGCTGCGGCAGGCGTTCGGCCTTGCCATCGACGAGCCGAAGCTCGAGGCCGCGCAGAGCGCCGCGCTGAAGGAGAGCTTCCAGGGCTTCCTCGACACCTACGTCGCCGACCGCCGCGCCAACGGCCGTCCGACCGAACTGTCGCAGCGGCTGGTGAACTCGCTGCTGGCCGACTTCCAGCTGCGCCAGGGCCTCGGCGCCGAGCTGCAGGGAATGCTCGACCACCTCGAGCCGGCCGACTACACGCGTACGCAGCTGCAGGAGTTCTTCCAGGCCAACGCGCGGGTGTTCGGCGGCCGCGTGACGCTGGCCCACATCCTGATCCAGCACCGCGACGGCGGCACCGGCATCCTGCTGGCCGACGAGGGCTTCGCCCGCGCCAGCGCGCGGCTCGCCGACGTGCAGGCCCGGCTGCGCCCGGACGGCTCGAACTTCGAGGACGTGGCGCGCGGCTTCTCCGACGACACCAGGACGGCGAAGGAGGGCGGCGTGCTGAGCGGCGTGCTGCGCTTCGACGACCGGCTGCCGGCGCCGCTGTGCCGCGCCGCCTGGCTGCTGCGCGACGGCGACGTCAGCGACGTCGTCGAGACGCAGTACGGCTGGCACCTGGTGAAGCGCCTCGACTTCGCGCAGCAGGTGTTCATCCTGTTCACCGACGACGCGATCCCGACGATCCGCCAGGTCATGCACCGCTCGCGCCAGGAGGACCGGCTGTTCGCCGCCCGCGAACGGGCTCGGCTGCGGCTGCTGCTCTGATCAGCGGCCGAGCTGCTGCCACGTCCACCAGACCAGCAGCCAGGTCGGGTTGACGAGCGTCCACAGCACCGCCCAGCGCCGGAACGGCTGCTTCACCGTCTTGTGGCGGAACCAGGCCGTCGCCAGCCAGGCGCCGAGCCAGCCGCCGATGGCGATGCACCAGAGCAGGGTGCGTTCGCGCACCCGCCGCCCGCCGCCGCGGCTGCGCCACTTGTCGAAGCCGAACAGCAGCAGCGTGGCGACGTTCCAGCCGGCCCACAGCGCCCAGACGAGCTGAAGCATGCGGCGATGATGCGCCGCCGCCCGGCGCCGGGCAACGCGCGGCGGCCGCCGGTTTCGCCGGCCCCGCTCCCCTTGCTACGCTGCCGCGCCGCATGCAGGTCACCCCCCAGGACGTCGCCGACGCCGCCACGGCGATCCAAAGCCACGTGCTGCGCACGCCGCTCGTCGCCTCGCCGCGGCTCGGCGAACTGCTCGGCACGCGGCTGTGGCTGAAGCTCGAGAACCTGCAGCACACCGGCTCGTTCAAGGACCGCGGCAGCTGCCTGAAGCTGCAGCGGCTGGCGCAGCAGCCGGAGCCGCCGTCGGGCGTCGTCGCCGCCTCCGCCGGCAACCATGCGCAGGGCGTCGCTCACCACGGGCGCCGGCTCGGCCTGCCGGTGGTGATCGTGATGCCGCAGACGACGCCGTTCGCGAAGGTGGAGCGCACCGAGGCGCTCGGCGCCGAGGTGCTGCTGCGCGGCGAGTCCGTCGCCGAGTCGACGACGTTCGCGCAGGAACTGGCGCGCGAACGCAACCTCGCCTTCGTGCACCCGTACGACGATCCGGTGGTCGTCGCCGGCCAGGGCACGATCGCGATCGAGATGCTCGAGGACCGGCCCGAGCTGGACACGCTGGTGGTGCCGATCGGCGGCGGCGGCCTGTGCGCCGGCATCGCCGTCTGGGCCAAGCACGTGAACCCACGCCTCCGGGTGATCGGCGTGCAGACCGAGCTGTGCCCGGCGATGCGCGCGCGACTGCGCGGCGAACCGCCCCCGGTGCTGCGCACGCACACGCTGGCCGACGGCATCGCGGTGAAGAACCCGGGCGTCGTCACCAGCGAGATCCTGGCGCAGCTGCTCGACGACCTGCTGCTGGTCGACGAGACCGACATCGAGACGGCGGTGCAGCTGCTCGCCGCGCAGCAGAAGGTCGTCGCCGAGGGCGCCGGCGCCGCCGGCATCGCGGCGATGCTGCGCCATCCGGCCGTGTTCGCCAACCGCGATGTCGGCGCCGTGATCTGCGGCGGCAACATCGACCGCCGCATGCTGTCGACGGTGCTGCTGCGCGGCCTGCAGCGCGACGGCAAGATCGCCAAGCTGCGCATCTCGATCCAGGACGTGCCCGGCGTGCTGGCGCGCGTCACGCAGATGATCGGCGCCGCCGGCGCCGACATCATCGACATCGAGCACCAGCGCCTGTTCAACAACCTGGCCCCGCGCCAGGCCGAACTCGACGTCGTGATGGAGACGCGCGGCCGGGCGCACGTCGACCGGATCCTGCTGACGCTCGAGGCGGCGGGGTTCCCAGCGCGCGCGCTCTAGAACTCGCCGGCCTGCAGCTGCAGCGCGTTGGTCGCTGTGATCGCCACGAAGGCGAGGCGGGCATCGACCTCGAACGGGATCATCTGGTGGTGGAACGCCGTGCCGACCAGCGGCGGCGCGCTCGGCAGGAAGAGCGCCGACGTCGCGGTGCCATCGGTCGCCACCAGCAGATCCAGGATCAGCGGGTCGACGAGCAGGTCGCAGCCGGGCTGGCCTTCGGCGAACAGCGACGCCAGCGGCAGCACGCCCTGGGCGACCGGTACGAGCCCCGTCATGGCGACGACGAACGCCGGGCTCGGCAGGCCGGTGCCGAGGGCGCGGAAGGTGCTGTCGACCCACGGCAGCGTCGCCGCCACGAGGGTGCTGGCGCCGCCCGAACCGGCGCAACCGAGGCCGATCGGCGCGGCGGTCGCGGGGCAGATCGACACGTAGCGGGCGAAGAACGCCGACGCCTGGCCGGCGACCGCCGTGAACGCGCCGCCCACGGCGAGCGCGCCCGCCGGCTGCAGGGCCATGGCCAGCACCTGGCCAGCGGCCATGCCGATCGTCGACCAGGCCGAGCCGTCCCAGCGCGCGATGCGCGCCGACGGCTGGCCGGGCACCGTGCCGCCGAAGTCGTAGTCGGTGGCGACGAGGTCGCCATTGGGCAGCACGGCCAGCGCCGCCACGCCGACCCCGAACGGGAACGGCGGCACGTCGAGCGGCGACCACGCCGCGCCGTCCCAGCGCGCGACCCGCCACGCGGCCGCACCGCCCGCGGTCGTGAAGTCGCCCCCGGCCACCAGGTCGCCGTTCGGCAGCACCGCCAGCGCCCCCACCGGGCCGTCGAGTCCGGCGCCGAGCGGCGACCAGGCGAGGCCGTCCCAGCGCGCGATCCGGGCGGCGGCGACGAAGCCCGCGGTCGTGAAGTCGCCGGCGGCGACCAGGTCGCCGTTCGGCAGCACCGCGAGCGCCCGCACCGGCCCGTCCATGCCGCCGCCGACCGCCGACCAGGCGAGGCCGTCCCAGCGCGCGATCCGGCCCGCCGGGGCGCCGTCGGCAGTGGCGAAGGCGCCGCCGGCGAGGACCTCGCCGGTCACCAGCACGGCCAGGGCGTACACCGGCCCGTCCATGCCGCCGCCGAGCGGCGACCAGGCCGCACCATCCCACTGCGCGATGCGCGCCGCCGGGGCGCCGCCCGCGGTCGCGAACGCGCCGCCGGCTAGGATCTCGCCGCCCGGCAGCCGGCCGAGCGCGTGCACGGCGCCATCGAGGCCGCTGCCGAGGCTCGACCAGGCGAGGCCGTCCCAGCGCGCGATGGCCGCGGCCGCCGTGGCGCCAGCCTGGCGGAAGACGCCGCCGGCGACGAGGTCGCCGTCGGGCAACGCCAGCAGCGCCATCACCTCGGCGTCGAGGCCGGGGCCGGGCAGCCGCCAAGCGGTTCCGTCCCAGAGCTGCAGCGACGCGCCGGTCGCGCTGACGCCGGGGAAGTAGCCGTCGGCCGCGGCCGCGGCGATGGCGCCGCCGGGCAGCACGAGGCAGCGCACGACCTCGAGGTCGGGGCCGTCGGCGAAGGTCGACCACAGCGCTCCGTCCCAGCGCGCGACGCCGTTCGCCGGCTGACCGCCGGCGGTGGCGAACGCGCCGGCGGCGAGCAGGTCGCCGCCCGGCAGCAGGGCCAGCGTGTGCACCGGTGCATCGGCACCGGCGCCGAGCGCCGCCCAGCCGGCGCCAGCCCAGCGCGCGACGTTCGCCACGGCGATCCCGCCGGCATCGGCGAACGCGCCCCCGGCGATCAGGTCGCCACTCGACGTCACCACGAGCGCCTGCACGGCACCGTCGGTGCCGCCATCGACCGGCGCCCAGCCCGCACCATCCCATTGCGCGATGTTGGCCGCCGCAGCGCCGCCGGCCTGGGTGAAGGCGCCGCCGGCGACCAGCGTGCCGCCCGGCAGCACCGCCAGCGCGTGCACCGGGCCGTCGATGCCGCCGCTGAGCGCCGTCCACGCGATGCCATCCCAGCGCGCGACCCGCGCCGCGGCCACGCCGTCGATCAGCGAGAAGTCGCCGGCGGCGACCAGGTCGCCGTTCGGCAGCACCGCGAGCGCCAGCACCGGACCGTCGGCGGCGCCGCCGAGCGGTGTGAAGGCGAGGCCGTCCCAGCGCACGACGGGTGCGGCGCCGCGGGCGAAGGCCTGGTCGCCGTTCGGCAGCGTCACCTGCGCGGTCACGCCGACGAGTTCGCCGGGCGCGCCGCCCGACCAGGCGGCCGTGGCGGGGTCGTAGAGGGCCCGCTCGGGGACGAACGTGCTGCCGGCGAGGTCGAAGCGGCCCGCCACGGCGAGCACCGGCGCCGCCGGACCACCGGCGTCCACGTCCCAGGCCGCGAGGGAGACGATCGAGGTCGGCAACCGCGATGCGTTCGGACCCGCGACGCCAGGATAGCCGCCGCCGGACTGCCACTCGGCGCACTGCGCCGGCAGCGGCACCGCCGCGGCGAGGGCCAGCGACCACCAAGCACCGCGAACACCGCCTACGCGCATCGACGTCATGGACTCCACCTGCGACTGCGGCTCGCGGTCGCATGTACCGCGCCGCAGACTCCAGACGCGCCACTCTACTGCGGCCTGTGGCGGCGCGAAGCAGGGGAATGGAAGGGGCCGGCGCCGCCATGCGCTGCGGCGGATCGACCAGGTTCGCCCGCCGCTGGACACCGGCCTCGCCACGGGCAGGCTTCCCGCGTGCGCCACGAGGACGCCATGGCCGACGCCGTCGCCAGCGAGCGCTGGGCCGCGGTGCGCCGCTGGGTGCGCGGCGTCGTCGCGGCCCGGCTCGACCGGGCGCTGGCGGACGAACTGCTGCCGGCCACCGCGGCCGAAGCGGCGGCGCCGCCGCTGGCCCTCCCCCCACCGTCTTCCTTCGCCTCCCTGGCCGCAGGCTACGCCGACCTGCTGCCGGCCGCGCACCGCAAGCAGCGCGGGGCCTGGTTCACGACGCCGGCGCTGACCGACCCGACGGCGGCACGAACCCTGGCGCCGCTGCGGGGAAGCGGGCCCCGCGCCCTGGCGATCGCCGATCCCGCGGTCGGCGGCGGTGCGTTCCTGCTGGCGGCCCACCGGCAGCTGGTCGCCGCCGGGATGCGGCCGCGCGACGCCGTCGCCTGCCTGCACGGCACCGACAGCGACGCGACCGCGGCGACGCTGGCGGCGCTGGCGCTGTGGGAAGCGTGCGGCGACGACGCCCCGGATCCGCGGACGATCGCCGCACGGGTGCGGCCGGGCGACGGGCTGCGCGACCTGAGCGACGGCGCCTTCGACGCCGTGCTGACCAATCCGCCGTGGGAGACCCTGCAGGGCGACCGGGAGACCGCGGCGCGGGTCGCGGCGCTGCGGCCGCGGTTCCATCATCAGGGCCGGGGCAAGCTCTACACCTACCGCCTGTTCGTCGAGCGCGCGCACCGGCTGCTGCGGGCCGGTGGCCGCTTCGGTCTGCTGGTGCCGGCGAGCCTGTGGTTCGACCGCGACGCCGAGCCGCTGCGGCGGCTGCTGCTGGACGACTGCGCGTGGGAGTGGCTCTACGGGTTCGAGAACACGCGCCGGCTGTTCCCGATCGACGGCCGCTACCGCTTCGCGGCGATCGTCGGCCGCAAGGGCGGCCGCACGGAAGCGGTGCGCGTCGCCTTCGGCGGTACCGATCCGGCGGCGTGGGCGGACCCGGCGCCGGTGCATGCCACCTACGGCCGCGACGAGCTGCGCGCGCTGAGCCCGGCGTCGGGCGCCTTCGTCGAGGTCGAAGACGCGCGCGACCTCGAGGTGCTGCGGCGGCTGCACGCGCACGGCCGGCCGCTGCTCGGCACGGACGGACGGTTCGCCTGGCGGCAGGGCGACTTCAACATGACGGCCGACCGCGACGCGTTCGTGCCGCGGGCCGAAGCCGAGGGCACCGGCTACCGCCGCGGCGCGGATGCGGTGTGGCGGCGCGCGGGCGCGCCCGACCTGCTGCCGCTCCACCAGGGCGCGATGCTCTACGACCTGCACCCGAACGCCGGGGCGCACCGCGCGGGCACCGGCCACGCGACGCAATGGGAGGCGCCGGCATCGCTCGCCGACCTGCGGCCGGCCTACCTCGTCGACGCCGCGGCCTGGCGGCGCGGCGCGGCCGGCCGTCCGCCGGCGCGCATCGCGCTGCGGGCGCTGTCGAACGCGACCAACGAACGCACCGCCATCGCGTGCCTGCTGCCCGACGTGCCGTGCGGCAACTCGCTCGGCGTGCTGACGCCGCGCGGCACGCCGCGCGCGCCGCTGCGGCGCCTGGCCGCCGGCGCCGCGGTGCTGGCCGCGCTGGCGTTCGACTGGGCGCTGCGCCTGCGCCTGGCCGGCACCAACCTGAACCGCTTCGTGCTCGAGGACTGCGTCGTGCCGCGGCTGGACGACGCGGCCGAAGCCGAGCTGGCCGTGCTGGCGCTGCGGCTGTGCGCCGTGCTGCCGTGGCACGGCCCGCTGTGGGCCCTCGCCGCGGCCGAGGGGTGGTGCGACGCGGCGCAACCGGCGACGGACCCTGGCGAACGCCGTGCGCTGGCGACCGCGATCGACGTGCGGGTCGGCCGCGCGTTCGGCCTTGGTCCCGACGCCGTGGCCTGGATCGTGCGCGGCTGCGACCTGCCCCGGCCGGCCAACACCCATCGCAAGGGCTTCTGGCGGGTCGACCGGGACCTGCCGCCGGCGCACCGGCGGCCGGTGCGCTGGCGCCGCGCCGTCGAGGCCGGCGGCTGACTACTCCTTCCGCAGCTCCTTGTCGCGCGCTTCCAGCTCGGCGGCGATGTCGACGTCCCACTCGACGGTCTCGCCATCCTGGATCGTGCGGGTGATGCGGATCTCGGGCTTGCCGGGCTCGGTGATCACCGCTGTGTAGGTGTCGGGCGGCACGCTGCCGAACTCGTACCAGCCCGAGTCGTCGACCTGGTCCCGGCTGCCCATCAGCCGCTTCATCACGCTGAGCGTCGACACGCGCCTGACCACCGCCTTGCCCTGGCCATCGAGCAGGCTCACGTAGGCGAGCGGGATGCGCTGCTTGGCGACGTTGGTGGCGCGCACGCGCAACACCGCGCCGCGCACCATCACCAGCTGCACGTCGGTGGCGGCGTCCTCGGCGACGCGCACGTCGGTCGCCTTGCCGGCCTGCAGGGCCTCGCTGTCGATGCGCAGGTCGTAGAGGCCGGGCGACAGGCCTTGGATCTCGAAGCGGCCGTCCTCGCCGCTGCGGATCGGCCGCGGTTGCGCGCCGAGCAGGTCGAGCATCGGATTGCCCGCGGCACGCCGCCGCTTCTGGCCGGTCTCGACGTAGGCGATCTCGACGCCGCGCACGGGGTTGCCGGAACCGTCGACGACGGTGCCGGTGATGCGGCCGGCGAGCGGGACGGTGACGAGCAGCCCCTCGACGTCGGTGACGCCATCGACTTCGAGGCCCTCCAGCACCGCCTCGCCATGGCTGCGCAGCGCCTCGCCGCCGCCGCGGCGGCCGCGGCCGGGGCCGATGCGGCTGCCCGCGGTCAGGCGGTAGGTGCCGGGCGCCACCGAACGGATCGTGAAGTCGCCCTCGGCGTTGGTGCGGCCCTGGCCGAGCCCGTTCTGGGCGATCAGGCCGATCAGGCCGTCGGCGCCGCCGAGCGCACCCTGGTCGCTGCCGAGCGTCACCGGCAGGCCGGCGACCGGCTGGCCGCGCGTGTCGAGCACGCGGCCGCGGATCGTGCTGGTCGGCAGCTGCACGTCGAACGCGTAGTCGCGGGTCTCGCCGGGCACCTCGATCTCGAACGTCGTCTGCACCGGCTGGCCCTGGAAGCGGCTGACCTGCATCACGTAGCTGCCCGGCTTGATGCCGACCAGCTCGTAGCGGCCGTCCATGCCGGCGGCGCCGGCGCGCACGCCCATGCCGAGGATGCCGTCGCGGTCGCTGCCCATCAGCGTGACCAGCGCGCGCGGCACCGGCGCCCCGGCTTCGCGCACGACGCCGTGGATGCGCACGCCGTCCTCGCTCTCGTCGTGCACGTCGAGCCGCGCGAAGGTGCCCTGCCGGACCGTGACCGTCTTGAGCCGCATGTTGCTCATCAGCTCGAGCGGGATGTTGTCGGCGCGCTCGTCCATGCGCGACTTGAACACCACGAACTGCCCGGGCGGCAGGCCGTCGATGCGGTAGTAGCCCTTGGCGTCCGTGGTGCTGCTGCGCATCGTGCCGGCCTGGATGCTGAAGGCGACGATCAGCGCGTCGGCCAGCGGCCGCAGGCCGTAGCCGGTGACCAGGCCCTCGATGCCGCCGCCGGCGTCGAGCTTGATCTCGACCAGCGGCGTCGGTTCGCCGGCCTTGACCTCGACGTCGGTCGCCGACGACTTCGCCAGGTCGGGGTGGCGCGCGGTGAAGCGGTAGCGGCCGGGCTCGAGCGCCACGACCTCGAAGCGACCCTTGCTGTCGCTGATCGCGCTGCGCTGGTTGGTCGCCGCCGACAGCGCCAGGAAGTCGAAGTCCTCGGGGTCGATCTGGAACTGGAACGGCCCGCGCCGTTGCCCGCCATCACGCTGCTTGTAGGCGGTCACCTGCGCGTCGCTGACCGGCCGGCCGCTCTCGTCGATCACGCGGCCCGCGACCGGCTGCCCCGGCTCGACGCGGAACACCAGCACGTCGCTGGTCTGGCCGGGCGCGAGGTCGATCTCCTGGTTCGCCGGATCGAGCTGGCCGTCGGCCCGCACGCGCACGCGCACGCGGCCCGGCGGGATGCCGCGCAGCTCGAACGTGCCGTCGGCGGACTGGATCTCGCGCCAGTTGCCGTCCATGCCGTTCATGCCGCGGTCCATCATGGTCTGCCCCTCGGGCATGTGCACGGTGCGCTCGCGCATGCCGCGGCCGCCCGGACCGAAGCGCGGCCCCTGGCCCTCGTCGGCCCAGGTCGGCCCGCTGTTGCCGTCGGTGCGCGCCCGTCCGCCAGCGGCCGTCGCTTCCGCCGGCGACGGCACGTCGGTCGTGCGCGTGTCGACGCGGAAGCGCGGCAGCGGCTCGTCGCCGACCAGCACCCGCCCGCGCACGACCGCGCCGCGGCGCAGCTCCACCACCACGTCGGGCTCGTCGAGGCGCACGCCGAAGCGCGTCGACGTCGTGTAACCCGCCTTGCTCGCCTGCACGACCAGCCGCTCGCCGGTCAGGCCCTTGGCGACGAAGCTGCCGTCGGCTTCGCTCGTCGCCGTGACCCGGCGGATCTTCAGCATCATCTTCAGGAACTGCGGGTCGTCGGCGCGCTCGAACGGCCGCAGCTCGACGGCGGCGCCGGCGACCGGCCGCTGCTCGTCGTCGACGACGCGGCCGCGCACCACGGCGCCGTCGGCCAGCTGCAGCACCAGGTCCTCGTAGCGGCCGCCATCGACGACCGCGAGCTCCTCGATCTGGCTGGGCGCCAGCTCGTTCGCCGCGGCGACGAACGCCACCCGGCCGGCGGCGACGTGCTCGACGCGGAAGGCGCCGTCCGCGTCGGTGACGATCGGCCCCTGCCGCCCGTCGGCGGAGAACAGCACGCGGCTGATGTCCAGGTAGACCATCGCCACGTTGGCGCCGGCGACCGGCGTGCCGCCGTCGTCGACGACCCGGCCGGCGACGACGGCGCCTTCGTGGCCGCGCAGCGTCACGTCGGTCACCTGGCCGATGCGCACGTCGACGCCGTGCACCTCCTCGAGCGACATCTGCGCCGCCGACGCGGTGGCGGTGTAGCCCTGGCCGGGCGGCACCCCGGGCAGATCGAAGCGGCCATTGGCATCGGCCACGGTCTCGAGCCAGCGGTACTGGCGCTCGGTGATCTGGCCGAGGAACGAGTTCAGGCCCGGCCGCAGGCTGACGTGCGCACCGGCCGACGGCGCGCCGTCGGGACCGAGCACGATGCCGCGCACCCGCCCGCCGGGCGACGCCCGCAGCTCGATGCCGTCGCGGATCTCGCCGCGCGCCAGCCGCGCGGTGCCCGGCGTGCGCACGAACCAGGCGTCGCTGCGGCCGTCGAGGAACACACGCCCCGGCGGCAGGTCGGTGAGCTCGAAGGTGCCGTCGGCGTTGCTGACGGTGCGGCCGAGCTCGCGCCGGAGCGCGCGGGTCTCGGCGTAGAGCCCCTGCCGGAACAGGCCGCGGAACCGCGCCACCAGCGGTTCGATCGACGGCTCGTCCTGGATCGCGATCACCTCGATGCCGCCCAGCGGCTGGCCGCTCGCCGCATCGAGCACGATGCCGCGCACGCCGGTCGCCGCGCGGTCGGCGTCGATGCGCTCGCGCCCGCCGGCGC
>JAHBXX010000042.1 GCA_019636245.1 Planctomycetota bacterium
CCCGCCCGGCGGCAACCGCGCCCGCCGGCGCCAGCGGCGCCTTCACCCGCTTCCGCATCAACTGGGGCCTGCGGGACGGGGCCGATCCGCGCCGCATCCTCGCCCACGTCTGCCGACGCGGCGACATCGACAGCCGGCTGGTCGGCGGCATCGCCCTCCGACCGGACTCGAGCACGTTCGAGGTCGCCGAGGCGATCGCCGGCGCGTTCGCCAGGCGGGTGCAGAAGCGCGACCGGCGCGACCCGCATCTGTTCATCGTGCGCGACGAGCACGGGGCCTGAGCCGCGCATCGGTCTCCAGGCTTGCGATGGACGGCGCCCACCGCGAGAGTGCGCGCCCATGCCGCCGCGCCGCACCCGCCGGGCAGGCCCCGATGCCGCAGCCGACCGCTTCGGCGCCGACTACTATCGGCGTTTCTACGGCGATCCGCGCACCCGGGTGAACGACGCCGCCGCGGTCATGGCGCTGGCGGAGTTCGTCGCCGCCTACCTCGCCTACCTCGACGTGCCGGTGCGCTCGATCCTCGACGTCGGCTGCGGCGTCGGCCACTGGCAGCGAGCCGCCGCGCGCCTGTGGCCGCGGGCGCGCTACCACGGCATCGAGTACAGCCGCTTTCTCTGCGAACGCTTCGGCTGGCAGCATGGCTCGATCACCGACCTCGACGTGCGCGCCGCCACCGGCCGCGACGAGTTCGACCTGGTCGTCTGCCAGGGCGTGCTGCAGTACCTCGACGACCGGGCGGCGGCGAAGGCGCTCGCCAACCTGGGGCGCTGGTGCGGCGGCGCCCTCTACCTCGAGGCGCTGACCACGGCCGACTGGCGGCGGAACTGCGACCGCGACCGCACCGACGGCGAGGTCCACCTGCGCGCCGGCGACTGGTACCGGCAGCGGCTCGCGCGGCATTTCCGGGCCTGCGGCGGCGGGCTGTTCTGCAGCCGCCGCGCCGGCGTGACCCTGTTCGAACTCGAAGGCACCTGACCGGCGACCCGGGGAGGCGGCACCGGCGATGACCAGCATGGACTTCTTCGGCCACCAGGAACGGGCGCGGCGCTCGTCGCGGCGGCTCGTGCTGCTGTTCGCGCTGGCCGTGGCCGGCATCGTGCTGTGCGTGTATGCCGCCGCGAGCGCGCTGCTGATGGGCGTCGACGACGGCCAGGGCGGCTTCTTCCGCCTCGACGTGCTGGCCGTCGTCGCCGCCGGCACGCTGGTCGTGGTCGGGTCGGCGGCGCTGTTCAAGACCGCGCAGCTGCGCAGCGGCGGCGGCGCGGTGGCGACGCTGCTCGGCGGCAAGCCGGTGCCGATGGCGACCACCGACCCGAAGGAGCGCATGCTGCGCAACCTGGTCGAGGAGATGGCGATCGCGTCGGGCGTGCCGGTGCCGGAGGTCTACGTGCTCGACGGCGAGAGCGGCATCAACGCCTTCGCCGCCGGCTGGAGCCCCGCCGACGCCGCGATCGCCGTGACGCGCGGCTGCCTCGAACGGCTCGACCGCGACGAGCTGCAAGGCGTGGTCGCGCACGAGTTCAGCCACGTCTTCCACGGCGACATGCGGCTGAACATCCGGCTGATGGGCGTGCTGTTCGGCATCGTCTGCATCACCACCATCGGCCGCATCGTCGTCAACTCGGTGGGCCGCGGCGCGGTGCGCTCGAGCCGCGGCGGCAAGGGCGGCGGCGGCGCCGCGGGCGTCGTCGTCTTCGGCGTGGCCCTGATCGTGATCGGCGCGCTCGGCGTGCTGTTCGCCCGGCTGATCCAGGCCGCCGTGTCGCGCCAGCGCGAGTTCCTCGCCGACGCCAGCGCCGTGCAGTACACCCGCAACCCGCACGGCATCGGCCGCGCGCTGGCGAAGATCGGCGGCCTGTCGACGCTGGCCAGCCCGCACGCCGAGGAGGCCAGCCACATGCTGTTCGCCGACGGCATGCGCCGCCACCTCGGCGGCGCGCTGGCGACGCATCCGCCGGTCGAGGAGCGGGTCGAACGCATCCTGCCCGGCTTCCGGCGCCAGCTCGCCAGCTCGCGCAACATGGTGGAAGCCGCGGCGGCGGTGCCGGCGCCCGCGCTGGCGGCCGGTGCGGCGGGCTTCGCCGGCGCCGCGCCGGCCGTGCGGCCCGGGGCGCTGGTGGCCGCGGCCGGCGATCCGCAGGCCCGGGACGTCGCCGCGGCGCGGGCGCTGCTGCAGCAGCTGCCGCTCGAGGTGGCGATGGCGGCGCGCGACCAGGCGCGTGCGGACGCGCTGGTGGCCGCCTTGCTGCTCGACCGCGATCCGGCCCGGCGCGAACGGCAGCTGGCGGGTTGGCGCCAGGACCATCCGCAGCTGGCGCACGAGGCCGCGGCGCTGCACCTGTTGGTCGCGCGGCTCGACGCCGGCCTGCGCCTGCCGCTGCTGGAGCTGGCGATGCCGGCCCTGCGCGCCCAGCCGGCGGCCGAGCGGCAGCGCCTGCGCACCCTGGCGCGCCAGCTCGCGCTCGCCGACGGCCGGCTGTCGCCGTTCGAGTTCGCGCTGCTGCGCCTGCTCGAGCACCACGTGCGGCTGCCCGGCGAGGAGCCGCCGCGGCCGCCCGGCCGGCCGGCGCCGCTGGTGCGGCACGCGGCGGACGTCGCCGTGGTGCTGTCGGTGCTGGCCCGCGCCGGCGCCGGCGACGACGAGGCGGCGGCGGCGGCGGCGTTCGGGCGCGGCCACGCCCACCTCGGCGCGATGGCGCCGATGCAGCTGCTGCCGGCCGCGGCCTGCGATGGCGCCGACCTCGAACGCGCGGTCGACGCCCTGGCGCGGGTGTCGCCGCTGGGCAAGCGCAACCTGCTCGCCGCCTGCGCCGAGGCCGCGGCGGCGGACGGCACGCTGACGACCAGCGAGACCGACCTGCTGCGCGCGCTCGCCGCGACCTGGGACTGCCCGCTGCCGCTGACCGCCGGTTCGCCGCCCGCCGCCTGAGACGCCGCGTCCCGTCCGGGGACGTTCGCGGGCCGCCCGGAGCGCCGACGCGGCGGCACGGCCGATAGCGTCGGCGCAGGAGGAGGAGGACATGCGGATCGGCGTCTGGGGGGCTCCCGGCGCGGGCGGTCTGGCCGCCGCAGCGCTGCTCGGAGCCGGTATCGGGGCGTGGCTGGCCGTGCCGCTGGCGGTGGCCACGGTGCTGGCAGCGATGCTGGGTCTCGGCGGCTCGCGCCGACGCCACGCCGCAGTCCGCGCCGCGCCCAGGCCAGGGCCGCGCGGGCTCCGCGAGCGCTGTCGGCCACGGCCTCGACGTCGTGCGCCGACCACGGCGATCGCCCGCCGGGTCGACGCGCGAACGCGGGCGCGCCGCCACGACGACGGCCGACGCCGTCGTTGCGCCGGCGGTCGCCATGGCTCGATGATGCGGCGATGCGCTGTCTCGCCGCCGTCGTGCTGGTTGCCGCCGCCCACCTGACGGCGCAGCAGCAGACGTTCATCGCCCGCAACGGCACCTTCCAGCTCGACCTGCCGGCGTCGTGGCGCCAGCTGTCGCCCGGCGAGGCGCGCACCATCGCGGCGCTGCCCGGCGCCCCGGCCGATCTCGGCTACGTCGAACCGCGCCTGTTCTACGCCATCGGGCCGGTCGACGACTGGTTGCAGGGCCGCTTCGACACGCCGTGGCTGTGGGTCGTCGAGCAGGACAACGAATGGGTGGTCGACGACGACTTCGCCTTTGGCCTGCGGCGCCTGTGGCAGCAGCGGGGCGAGGCGACTGGAACGCGGCACGAACTCGCCGAGGTGCGCCGGGACGAAGCCGGACCGCGGCGGCACCCCGTGCTGACGGCGCGGCGCACCAGCACGCTGCCGGGCGGCGGCGCCACGACGAGCCTCGACGTGCACGCCCCCACCGGCGGCCGGCAGGTCTCGTTGTCCTTCACCTGCCGGGCGGGCGACTTCGACCGCTGGGAGCCCGAGTTCCGGAACTGGCTGGCGACGGTGCGCTTCGCCCGCGCCGCGCAGGGCGAACCGCAGCTGTCCGATCGCCTGTGGACACCGCTCGCCACCGGGGCCGTGGTCACGGTCCTGCTGCTGCTGCTCTACAAGCACACCCGGCGACGAAGTTGAGCCGGCGCGGGGCGGCGCTACACTGCGGCCCGGGCCGGGCCGTTCCCCGCGGACGAGCCCCAGCCAAGCGCCAACCCGACACCGCCTTTGAAGAAGAAAGCACCGGCCAAGAGTCACCGCAACCTGGACAAGCATCTGTTCGAGGCGGGGCAACAGTGCCACAAGCGGTTGTGGCTGGACTTCCACGAGCCGGCGCCGGAGCCGACCACGGCGATCCGCGAGCGCATGGCCGAGGTCGGCCAGCAGCTGCTGGCGATCGCCCGCAGCGTGTTCCCCAAGGGCGTCGCCATCGCCGCGACCAAGAGCGCCGACGCGGCCGCCGAGACGACCGCCCAGCTCGCCGCGGGCACGCCGGTGCTGTTCGGCGCCTCGTTCGTGGCCGATGGCGTCGAGGTGCGCTCCGACATCCTGGTGAGGCACCGCGACGGCGCGCTCGACCTCTACGAGGTCAAGTCGGGCACCAAGATCAAGCACCGCTACGTCAACGACCTCGCGCTGCAGGTGCACGTCGCCGAGCTGTGCGGGCACAAGGTGCGCGCGGTCTTCCTGCTGCACCTCAACCCCGGCTACGTGCACAAGGAGGGCGCCGACTTCCCGCCGATGCAGCTGCTGCGCAGCGCCGACGTGACGACCAAGGTCCGCAAGCAGGCCGAGCTGGTGCGCCGCCGGCTGCAGCAGTTCCGCCTCGTGCTCGACGAGGCCAAGGCGCCGCAGCTGCCGACCGGCACCTTCTGCACGGCGCCGTTCCCGTGCCCGCACCTGGCGAAGTGCGCCAAGGGCGAACAGGGCGTGCCGCTGCGCGAACTGCCCGAGCTGACCCGCGCGATCGAAACCGAATTGCACCATGCCGGCGTGCACGACATCGCCCAGCTCGACCCCGAGCGTGAGGGGCTGACCTTCCGCCAGCGGCGCACGATCGCCGCCTTGCGCAAGGGGCAGCCGATCGTCGAGCCCTTCGTCCGCGAGGAGCTGCGCCAGTGCACCAAGCCGCTGCACTTCCTGGCCATCGCCGCGCTCGCCGAGCCGCTGCCGCGCCTCGAGGGCCAGCGGCCATGGCGCCACGTGCCCCACGCCTGGGCGGCGGTCACCCTGCACCCCGACGGCCGCATCGAACGGGCGCACTTCGTGCACGTCGATCGCGGCGATCCGCGCGGCGCCTTCGTCGCCGGACTCGCCAAGCACCTCGAGATCGGCGGCACGATCGTCTGCTGGAACGCCGAGCCGATCGAGGAGCTGCGCGCCCTGCTCGACGACGTGCCGGCGGCGAAGGCCGGCGTACGCGCCGTGCTGGGTCGCGCGCACGTCGACCTGATGCGCCTGTTCGAGGCCGGCGTGTTCGACCCCCGGCTGCGGCGCCACGACGACCTGCGCGCCAGCGTGGCGATGCTGCTCGACGACGCGAGCGGCGCCGAGCTGACCGCCTTCGACGAGGACCAGCTGTGCGCGGCGCTGACCAAGGCCGCCACGCCGCGCATCCGCAGCACCACCAAGGACAAGATCGCCGACGAGATCAAGGCGGCCGTGACCTGGAGCGCCGAGCGGCTGTTCGACCTGTACCGCAAGTACGCCGAGATCCCGACCGAGGTGGCGCCGAAGGCCCCGAAGGCGAAGGCGACCCGCCAGAAGGCTCTGCCGAAGCCGCTGCCGGGCAGCGGGGCGTGAGCCGGCTCGCGCGGAGCGGGCGTCGTCAGGCGGCGGCGTAGGCCGACAGCAGCGCGTCGATCTCGCGGGCGGCGTCGAAGCGGCGCTGGAAGTCCGCGCGCACGCGCACGCCGAGCGCCCCGGCCGCCGAGCGGTTGCGGTAGAGGGCCATCACCTGCTTCGCCATGTCGGTCTCCGAGGCGAACAGCAGCCCGGTCTCCTTGTGCCTGATCAGGTCGCGGTTGCCCGGTGCATCGGCGGCGACGATCGGCCGGCCCAGGATGCCGGCCTCGAGGATGGTCGGCGCCGCGCCCTCGCTCAGCGACGTGTTGAGCACCACGTCGGCGTCGAGGTAGGCCGCGCCCATGCGATCGTGCGCCAGCGTCGGCAGCACGCGCACGCCCGTCTCGGGGCCGCACTGGTCCCGCAGTTCCTGGGCGTAGGCCGGGTCCTGCTCGGGACCGGCGAGGATCATCTCGACGTCGGCGCCGGCGGCCCGCAGCACGCGCACCAGCGGCACCGCGCGGTGCTGGCCCTTGATCGGCCGCAGCCCTCCCGGCAGGAACACGAGGAACCGCTGCCGCGGGATGCCGAGCGACCGACGCAGGTCGGTGCCGCCGGTCGGCAGGCGCACGGCGGCGCGCGGCACCACGTCGATCTTGCCGACGGCGTCCGGCAGCCGCTCCTCGACCAGCAGGCCCGCGGCCGGGCTCGGCACCAGCACCCGGCGCGCCCGCCGCATCACCTCGCAGACCAGCGCGCCGCGCTCGTCGTCGAGCATGTCGTGGTGCAGGTCCTCGCCGCTCAGGGACACGACCCACGGCGTGCGGGAACCGAGCAGGTGCACGCCGGTGCGCAGCGCGTCGTGGGCGTGCACGACGTCCGGCTTGAACCGGCCGATCGTGCCCTCGAGCGACTGCTTGAGGCCGCCTTCGGAGGTGCCGCCGAACAGTTCGCACAGGTGCCCGGAGCGTTGCAGACCCTCGCGGTAGCGGGTCACCGTGGCGATCGCCCCCAGGTGCAGATGGGTCGGCGACGGGGTCATCAGCAGCACCTTCACGCCGCCTTCTTTCGGCGCGCGGCCGGGGCTCGCTTCACCGCCGACCCGGTGGACAGGCCGCCCGCAGGGCCCGGGCGCGGTCGCCGTCGACCGGCGCGTCGATGCGGCCGTCGCGCTTGCAGGCCGTGCCGACGATCGCGCCGTCGCAGCGGCCCCACAGCACGGGCGCGTTCGCCGTCGAGAGGCCGGAACCGAGCCAGATCGGGAACGCTCCGACCGCCGCGCGCACGGTGTCGAACAATGCGACATCGACCGGCTCGCCGGTGCGCGCGCCCGACAGCACCATGGCGTCGGCGCCGGAGCGCTCCCGGAGGTCGCGGGCTCCCGAGACCGTGTCGAACGGCTGCAGCGGCGTCGCGTGCTTGACCAGGAAGTCGGCCAAGAGACCGATGCGCAGGCCGAGCTGCTGCCGGTAGGCGGCGAGCCGCGCGGCTTCGCCCTCGACCAGACCCTGGTCGGTGACGTACGCGCCGGCGAGCACGTTGACGCGCACCCACGCGGCGCCGGTGGCCGCGGCGATGCCGAGCGCGGCCATGCCGTCGTTGCGCAGGCAGTTCACGCCCACCGCCAGGCCGCAGTCGCCCTGGATCCGGCTCGCCACGACGGCCAGCGCGGCGACGGTGTGCGGCGGCACCGGATCGCCGGCGGTTCCCTTGTGGAACGGCGCGTCGCCGAAGTTCTCGACCACGACGCCATCGAAGCCGCTGGCGGCGAACTGGCGCGCGTCGGCCAGGGCGCGGTCGAGCACGTGCGCCATCGAACGGTGGCCGGGGCGACCGGGCAGCGGCGGCAGGTGCACGACTCCGAGCAGGGGGCCTGGCATCGCGTCCCCGGCTCACCTCGGCAAGAGGCTGCGCAGGCGCAACCGCAATCCCTTCCAGCTCCGGCACAGCCGGTCGGCCTCGCCGATCAGCGTGCGCGCCGCCACCCGCTGGCCCTGGCCGATCAGGTCGTAGGCGAGGTCGAGCCGCAGATCCGCGCGCCGCCGGCGCACCAGGGCCTGGAAGTGCGCCTCGCCCTGGTGTTCCCGCTCGATGCGATCGAGGATCTTGTCGACGCCGACCAGGAACCGGCTGTTCGCCGACAGGCCGCCGGCGTGCACCCGATAGAAGGTCAATGGTTCGGCGAGGTAGGCGATCGGCTCGCGGACGCTGAGCCGCAGCCAGAGGTCGTAGTCCTCGGTCGCGATCAGGTCCGGATCCTCGTCGAAGCCGCCGACCGCCTGCACCGCCTCGCGGCGGGCCACGACCGAGCTGCAGACGATCGGGTTGCCCTGCAGCAACAGCTCCAGCGTCAGCGCCATCGGCACGTCGCGGCGGTCGTTCTTGCGCCGCTCGACGCGGTCCCCGCACACCACCCAGGCATCGGTCGACACGCAGCCGGCCCGCAGGTCGCGCAGCGCCTCGACCGAACGCTCCAGCTTGTCGGGCGCATACCAGTCGTCGGCGTCGAGGAAGGCCACGAACTCCGCCCGCGCCGCGGCGAGGCCGCGGTTGCGCGCCGCGCCGGGTCCCTTCTGCTCCTGCCGCAGGCACTCGACGCCGTGCCGCGCCGCCACCGCCGCCGTGTCGTCGGTCGAGCCGTCGTCGACGACCACGACCTGCTCGGGCAGATGCGTCTGCTGCTCGAGCGACTGCAGCGCCACCGGCAGGAAGGCCGCCGCGTTGTACGCCGGCACGACCACGGTCACGGGCGACCGCTGCATCATCGCCGCCCCCAGAGTCGCACCTTGTCGACCACTGCCTGCACGATCTCCCGGATGTAGCGGAAATCACCCGCCTGCACGACGAGGAACCGCCAGATCGGCGTGCCCGTCTGCCGCGAATAGGCGATCGAAGTGTAGACCGTCGAGGCGACGTAGGCAATCGACGACGCGGCGGCCGCGCCGACGGCGCCGTGGGCCGGGATCAGCACGACGTCCATCGCCAGCATGGTCGCCAGCACCAGCAGCTGGGCGTTGACGCACGTCTGCAGCCGGTTGCGGGCGGCGAGATCGGCCTGCAGGACCTTCGACACCGTGAACGCGACCGTGCCCGGCACCAGCACCAGCAACGACGCGCCGACGGTCGGGCTCCAGTCGCGCAACCAGACCACGTCGTCGCCCTTGGCGACGATGGTGATCAGGCTCATCGCCGGATCGATCACCAGCAGGATCGCCACCGCGCCGAGCAGGGACAGCGCGAGGCCGAGCCGCGACAGGACAGGCGTCAGCACCCGCGCCTGTTCGTGGGTGCTGCCGGCGACCTTGGAGAAGAACAGGTCGCGCATCGCCTCGGGGAAATGCCACACCAGTTCGGCCCAGGTGACCGACATCGAATAGAACGCGACCTGCACGGCGGCCAGCCGCTCGGCCTCGCCGCGGCCGAGGCCGCGGGCCTGCAGGGTCGCGAAGTAGACGCCCGCCAGCACCAGCAGGTCCAGGCGGTGGTTCAGGTAGGCCAGCGTCGAGGTCAGGTTGGCCTTCCAGCCGTAGCGGACGCCATCACGCAGGAAGTCGCGGTGCACGCGCACCCGCAACGTCACCACCTTGCGCACCAGCCAGAGCGCCAGGGCCGCCACCAGCAACGTCGAGAGCAGGCGCCCCCAGGCGACCGCGGTCGGCACGTGCTCGCGCTCGACGTCGCCGCCGAGCAGGAAGAAGAAGCCGAAGAAGGCGGGCAGGAAGGCCAGCGACGTCACCACGTGCAGGACGCCGTAGTCGCGGATGCGGTCGGTCGCCAGCTGGGTGCTGTTGGCGTAGCTGGCGACCAGCAGCAGCGGCACCGACAGGCAGATCGGCACCACGACGATGGGATCGAAGCGCCACTCCGGCCCCAGCAGCGGCAGCACGAACAGCGTGACCGCGGCGGCGGCGGCGGCGACGAATCCGCCCCACGCCAGCGCCACGCCCATCGAGGTCTCGAAGCAGACCTGCGGCGAGTAGCGGCCGCGGCGCACGAAGTAGACCAGCGACGTCGCCAGCCCGAGGTTGGCGATCGCGCCGAGGATGAACGGCAGCGAGGCGGCGATCCCGGACTTGCCGTGCTCCTGCGGCTGGTTGACGCACAGCAGGTAGAGCACCAGGCCACCGCCCTTGTCCACGGCCACGACCAGCACGTGGACCAGGAACGTGAACACCACCCAGCGCCGGAAGTTCATCGTCGCTCGGACCGCGTCGAGGACGCGGCGCCGGACCGGTCACCAGGGCAGTTCCGAGGCCGCGAAGTCCTCCTGGATCTGCGGCAGCAGCTCGGCCACCCTGGCCGCATCGAGTCCGACGTGGTCGTGCACGTCCGGCTCCATCGCGGCCACGCTCGTGCCGACCGTGGACGGGGTGCCAGACCGCCAGGCGAGCTGGTCGGCGAGGTGGATGAGCGAGGAGAGGGAGCGATGGAAGGGATCGCGCGAGGGGGCGTGATGGTAGCGGATCGCGATCGCCAGGTCCTCCGGCAGCGACCACTTGATCGCCAGGACGGAACCGACGTCGGCGTGCGTGAAGCCGAAACAGTCGGTCTCGACCGCGGTCTCGCTGCGCTGCTCCTGCACCGCCCGGCGCAGCATCGCCAGGTAGCGCGGGGCCGCCTTCTCCATCAGGATGATCTTGCCGATGTCGTGCAGCAGACCGGCGATGTACACGTCTTCCGGATGCACGTCGGCGAACGCGGGCGACGCCGCGGCCAGGGTGCGCGCCGCGACGCCCGTGTAGATCGCGTGCTTCCAGAACGCGAGCGGGTCGAAGTGCTGGATCTTCTCGCGGCGTTTGCCGAACGCCGAGAACACCGCCGCCTTCAGCGCCACCTTCTTGGTCATGTTGAAGCCCATGACCGAGACCGCGAGGCTCACCGACGACACGCGCACCTGCAGGCCGTAGTAGGCGGAGTTGACGATGCGCAGGATGTTCGTCGACACCGCCGGGTCCTTGGTCACGACCTTGGCGACGTCGGCCGCCGACGCGTCGCTGCCGGCGATGACCTCGTTCAGCTTCAGCAGCACCTCCGGCATCGTCGGCAGCTCGATGGTGTCGTTCACCAGGCCGAGGATGTTCGAGGACTGTCCGGGTGCTTGCGCCATGCCGTTCCTGCGGCCTTGTATCGGGAGTCCGGGCCCGCAAGCTTGACGGGCGCCGGTCCCCGACCCGAAACCGCCGAGACACCGCATGCACGAGCCTTCCGGCGCAGCGCCGGCCGTCCCGGCCCCCCTGCGCGGCCCCCGGGTCGTGTTCCTGTGCCAACGGGTGCCGTGGCCGCCAGATCGCGGCGACCGCATCACCACGTGGCACTTCCTGCAGCACCTGCTGGCCCGCGGCGCCGACGTGCACCTGGGCTGCTTCCGCGAGGAGGAACGGGACGCCGAGGGCATCGCGTTCCTGGCCGGGCGCTGCCGTGAGGTCGTGGCGCCGCGCCTGTCCCGACGTTGGCGCCGGTGGACCAGCCTGCGCGGCCTGGGCACCGGCGAGGCGCTGACGCTGCCGTTCTTCCGCCACCACGCCTTGCGCGCCGCCGTCGCCCGCTGGGCCCGCACGGCGCCGGTCGATCTGGTCTACGTCTACTCGTCGTCGATGGCCCAGTACGCGCTGGCGGCGCCGGCGCGGGCGAAGGTGATGCAGTTCGCCGAGCTGGACTCCGACAAGTGGCGGCAGTTCGCCGCCGACAGCGGCCCGCTCGGCCGGTGGATCTACGGCCGCGAGGCGGTGCGGCTGCTCGCCTTCGAGGACCGCGTCGCGCGCACCTTCTCGCGCTCGCTGGTCGTCAGCGAGGTCGAACGCGAGCTGTTCACGGCGCGCATCCCCGGAGTCGTGCCCGACGTGCTGCCCAACGGCGTCGACGTCGCGCATTTCGCCTCGGCGGGCGACGGCGAGCGCCATCCGCACACCGCGATCTTCACCGGCGTCATGGACTATGCGCCCAACGTCGACGCCGTGTGCTGGTTCGCCGAGCGGTGCTGGCCCACGCTGCGCGCCGGCTTCGCCGACGCGCGGCTGCTGGTGGTCGGCAGCCGACCGACGGCGCGCGTGCGGGCCTTGGCGCGCCTGCCGGGCGTCACCGTGACCGGCCGCGTGGAATCGACGCCGCCGTGGTTCGACCGGGCCGCGGTCGGCATCGCGCCGCTGCGGCTGGCGCGCGGCGTGCAGAACAAGGTGCTCGAGGCGATGAGCATGGGTCTGCCCGTGGTCGCCTCGCCGCCGGCGGCGCAGGGGCTCGGCCAGGTGCCGACGGGCACGCTGCTGGTCGCCGACGGGGAGGCGGCCACGATCGCCGCCGTGGCGGCGTTGTTCGCCGACCCGACGGCGGCGCGCCGCCAGGGCGCGGCGGCCGCGGCCTTCGTGCGGCGCGAGTTCGGCTGGGAACGCATGTACGCGCGCCTCGATGCGCTGCTGGCCGAACTCGGCGTGCCGTTCGCCGATCAGCCCTGACGGGCGTCCGCGCGCAGCGCCGCCCAGACCGCGCCCACGGCGACGAGCAGCAGCAGCGCACCGAGCGGCGTCAGCACGATGCCGATGCCGGGGTCGCCGTCACGGGCGTCGATGCCGCCGAGCAGGAAGCCGCCGGGCAGCGCCACGCTGGCGCCGAACAGGCACGCCGATCCGAGCCGGGGCGGCCGGGCGGCATGCGGCAGCGACGCGGCGAAGCCGAGGTGCGCCAGCGCCAGGACGGCGCCGTGCGCATGGCCCAGGCGCCACAGCAGCCGCCGGGTCTCGTTGCCGACCGCGAGGTAGGCATCGGCCTTCAGCGCGTGCAGCGCCTCGAGGCCCAGACCGAGCAGCGCGAACAGGAACAGGCTGCCCCAGCCGAACCGCAGGTGGCGGCGCACGAGCCGGCGGACGTCGTCGTCGAGGTTCATTCGGCCAAGTAGACGCGGCGATCGTCGCGCCGCGCGAACTGGCGCGCAAACGCGGCCGCCTGCAGGCCGTCGGCGTCGAGCAGCAGCGCCGGCCGCGGCGGGCCCTGGTAGTGCTGCCGCCATGCCGCCGCCACGCGTTCGCCCACCGGCCGCGCCGCCGCCTCCGGCGCCAGGAAGTCGTAGCCGGCCAGCGCTTCGGCGACCGCGCCGCCGAGCGACCGCAGCGACCTCGCCGCCTGGAACCGCACGGCGTAGTAGGGATCGTCGAGCAGCCTCGCCAGGTACGGCGCCATCCAGTCGGTGCCGGCCGCGGCGCGCGCCGGGGCCCAGCCGAGGCTCCAGGCCGCCAGCGTGCGCTGCCCGGCATCGCCGGCGAGCAACCAGCGCACGGCGGCCGCGACGTCGGCGTCGTCCTCGGGCAACGTCGCCGGCACGAGGCCCCAGTTCGCCCGCAGCGCCGCGTCCGTCCACCGCAGCGAACGATCGAGGTGGCACTGGTTGCAGGCGTTCGGCCGGCCGGTGGCCAGTTCGGCCTGCACGCTGGGACTGGTGATCGTGTGGCTGCGCGACGCCTTCATCAGCCCGAACGACGTGTGCGGCATGTGGCAGTCGTAGCAGAGGCTCCCGGGCGAATCGGGCGCGTGGCGGGTGTGCGCCGCCAGCGCCGCCGGTTCGGCCAGCGCGCCGTGGCACTGCGTGCAGGCGGCGTTGCCGCGCATGCCGGCGCCGAGCTGGTCGTCGCGCCAGGTCGCGAGGTCGGCGGCGGCCTCGGGGTGCATGCGGTGGCAGGTGGTGCAGTCGAGCTGGCGCGTCCGATCGCCGTGGGTGTAGCACGGCGACCGCCGCAGGCCGTTGTACTCGCGGCCGGAGAGGCGCACCTCGCCATCGGACCAGAACGAACTGGCGAAGAACTCCGGGTTGTGGCGCAGTTCGCGCCGTACCTCCGGCGCGTCGCGTTGCTCCCGGCCGACGATCAGGTGGCTCGCGTCGAGGTCCAGGCCGGGGCGGTAGGGCGAACCGTGCTCGCGCCATGCCTCGGCGTGCTCCTGGCGCACCACCGCCACCGCGTGGCATTGGCCGCACACCTGCGCCGATCGCGCCGGCGGCAACGCGGCCGGGTCGACGATCGAGTCGTCGTGGCCCTGGCGGCGGCGCTGGAAGCGCGCCAGCGGCTCGCGGTTGGCGGCCGCATGGGCGGCCCCGGGGCCGTGGCAGGCCTCGCAGGCGATGCCGAACTCGCTCACCTCGGTGTCGTTGTGGTCGGCGTCGAACCGCGGCCGCGCGTTCGTCGCATGGCAGGCGTGGCAGCTCTGGCTCCAGGCGCCCGGCTCGGGCGGATCCTGGTGGTCGGGCGGCAGCACGAACGCCGCCGTCAACGGCAGCCAGAGACCCTCCTCGAGGTGGTAGCAGAGCGGCACCGGCGCCAGCTCGCGGCCCTTGCCGGTCGAGTACCAGAGCACCTGCAGGTGGTGCGAACCGGTGATCTGCTCGATCGGCCGCTCGACCGCGGCCGGACTGCGGCCGCGCCGCTCGAAGCGGGTCCACAGGCGGTCGCCGCGCCACTCGAGCAGCACCGGCGCGCCGAACCAGTCGAGCTGCAGGCGGTCGAAGCGCGGCACCAGCGCCGCGCGCACGTCGACCCTGGTCATCGTGCGGTGGAACGACGCCTGCCACGAGGCGTGCTGGTCGGGGTGGCAGGCGCGGCACGACGCCGAGCCGACGTAGCCGTGGCCGCGGACCTCGAGCGGCCGCGTCGACGGCGGCGACGCCGGCGCCGGCGCGAACGCGAACGCGGCCACCGCGGCGGCGAGCGCGGCGGCGCCGGCGGCCACCCGGCAAAGGCGGCGGCCGCCGGCGCCGGCCGGGAGCCGCCAGAGCGGCGCCACGGCGAGCGCGGCGAGCAGCGCGGTGAGGAACGGCAGCATCGACGGCGCAGTCTACGGCCGGCCCGCGCGCTGGACGGCACGCGACCCCGGCCCGGGGTCAGTCGACCAGCGCCGGGAAGATCTCGCGCACCCGTTCGAGGTGGCGGTCGGCGTCGGCCTCCGCCTTGCCCGCCAGCAGCGCCAGCAGCGCCAGCAGGTCCTCCCCGGTGACCGTGTAGGTGGCCCGCGGCGACTGGGCGATGTGGCGCTGGAACCGCTTGTGCGCCGCCTTCGGCGACAGCACGTAGCGCGGCTCGGGCTTCGCGTCGCCGTCGAGCTCGCGCAGCGCCGCGTCGGCCACGGCGCGTTCCTGGCCGGGCGCCGCGTCCAGCACGCGGCGGCAGATCTGCTTGCAGCGGCTCCACGACAGCTTGCCTTCGTGCAGAAGGACACGCAGGCGCGGGTCCATGCCCGGCACGAAGCGCACGATCTCCTCGACCCACGCCGGGCTCTTGTCGAGGAAGGCGGCGATGCGCTCCTTCGACCAGTTGGCGTTGTTGAGGTAGACGATCGTGTCGAAGTAGTCGGTGATGCGGGCGTCGAGCCGGTCGGCGTTGAGCTTCAGGTTGAGGGCGCGGATCTCCTCCAGTTCGCCGGCGACGACGCGCACGTCGATCCGGTCGTAGTAGTCGGGGTGGTCGGCGCGGATGCGGCGGATCGCCTCGAGCCGGTGGAAGCCGCCGACCAGGAAGTACTCGCCGTGCTTGCGCTCCCAGACCACCAGCGGCTCGAGCAGTCCGTTCTTCAGGATGTCGTCGCGGTAGTGCAGGACCTTCTGCAGGTTCAGCTCGCGGTGGTTGGCGAGCAGCGGGTGCGTCTGCACGCGATCGAACGGGACGTAGTCGTAGCGTTTGGTGGTGAGCATGTCCGGGGCGCGGCAGCGCGTGGCGGCGGGCGCAGCGGAGCTTCGCGGTCGATCGCCGCCGAATCCAGCGCTCGCGCAACCGGGCACCGCGCGGATCCGGCAGGCGCCAGCGGGGGATGGCAAGCGGCCGGGCACGCGGTTCGCTAGGCTGTGGGCCAACCGCGAAGCGGCGGCGCCTGCCGTCGGAATCCCATGCGTTCACTGGCCGGCGTCTGCCTGTTCTCCGTCATCGGCGTCGGCTTGCCGTCGCAGACCACGCACCTCGTCGGCCCGGGCGGCCTGCCGCAGATCCGCGATGCGCTCGCGGTCGCCGCGCATGGCGACACGATCCTCGTGCAGCCCGGCACCTACGCGCACTTCGCCTGCAGCCTCGCCGTGACCATCCGCGCCACCGCCCCCGGGTCGGTGGTCGTCGCCTTGAACGGCGCCTTCCCCCCACCCATCTGCGCCAGTACGTTCTGCGCTCCGACCCAGGGACCGACCGTGTTCGCGCTGCCCAGCGCAGCGACGGCCCACGTGGTCGGCCTGGTCTTCGAACCCACCGTGGGGCTGCAGCTGGGCACCTACCACCACGTCGTGGTCACCGGCGGCCGCGTCACCTTCGACGGCTGCCGCCTGGAAGCCAGCAACCGTAACGCCCTCTCGGTCTACGATGCCGCCGTGCACCTGCAGAACTGCGTCGTGCGCAACTTCAATGGCTTCGGCCACGCCTTGTACGGCCTGCGCGCCCACGTGACGGCGACCGACGTCTGGTTCCTGGGTGGCAGCGCAGTGCTGTCGTCGCAGCACGATGGGGTGCAGCTCCACGACAGCCGCTTCGTCGGCAGCAACCTCCTTGTGCAGGGCGGATCGTCCATCCTCGGCGGACCGGGCCGCGCCCTCCATGCGTCCCACAGCGAGGTCTGGATCGCCGATTCCTCCCTGGGCGCAGGCGACTGCGCGGTCTACGCGTACTCCACCACCGGCCGCATCGACCGCAGCACGCTGTCGCTGGCAGCCGGCTGCGCCGGGCAGCTGCCGAACGGGCCCGTGGTCGGCGTCGAGCGGCTGCTGATCCCCAGCAACGGCCAGCCGCTGACCATGCTCGTGCGCACCGAGCCGAATGCCCTGGTGGCGATCCATGCCGCCCAGCAACTCGGCACGACGTCGGCTCCGGGCCTGCTCGAGCAACCGTTCGCGCTCGACCTCTCCAGCCTGTTCCTCGCCGGCGTCTACCTGGCCGACGCCAACGGCGAGGTCACGGCGTCGTGGAACCTGCCGCCGGCCCAGTTCGTCGGCACGCCGCTGTGGCTCGAGGCCATCGCCCTGCTGCCCAACCTGCCGATCCAGGTCGGTCCTGTCGTCGGCGGTATCATCCGCTGACCTCGCCTCCCCACTCGCCGTCGCCATGAAGACCGTGCTCCACCTCCTCGTCGCCGCGCCGTCGCTGCTCGCCCAGACCACGCATCTCGTCGGCCCCGGCGGCCTGCCGCAGATCCGCGACGCGCTGGCGATCGCCGCGCCCGGTGACACGATCCTCGTGCAGCCCGGCACCTACGCGCACTTCGAGGTGGGGTTCGGTGTGACCATCCAGGCGACCTCGCCCGGCACGGTCGCGGTGGCGTACGACCCAGCCTTCGCGCCGCCAGGCTGCCTGAGTTTCTCGACCTGCGCGATCTTCCAGGGCCCGACGCAGTTCGTGATCCCCGTTGGCCAGACGGCCACGGTGGTGGGCGTGCAGTTCCAGCCGGCGACGGTCGTGACGCCCCTGCCGGGCATCTCGGTCAGGCACCGCGTCAACGTGCGCGGCGGCGGCACCGTGGCGTTCGACCAGTGCACGTTCGCAGCCGATGACGTGCACGCGGTCATCATCGAGCAGTTTTCGAAGGCGTCCTTCGTTGCCTGCACGGTGACCGGGGGCGGCACGACGATCACCGCCAACGGCCTGCATGCAACGTACGCAAACGTGAGCGCCGTGGGCTCGACGTTCACCGGCAATTCGGCATCGCTGAGTGCGCCCGGCCACGGTGTCTACCTGTTCAACGCCAGTCTGCACGGCAGCAACCTCGTCGTGCAGGGCGGCGCCAGCGCGTTCGGCCAGAGCCCCGCACTTCGCGCGGGCAGCTCGACGGTCTGGCTCGCCGACTCCTCACTGACGGGCGGCGGCGCGGCCTGCCCGATCCTCTCCACCAGCAGCGTCCGGCTCGCGCGCACGACCTTGGCGCCGACCGCCGGCTGCCCGCCGACGCCGACCGGCTCCGTCGTCGGCACCGAGCAACCGGCTCCCCCCACCAACGGTGCGACCTACACGCTGCACCTGCGCACCGAGCCCAACCAGATGGTGTTCGTGTTCGCCAGCGACAGCCTCGTCATGAGCGGCGTGCCGGCGCCGGGCGGCGTGTTCGAGCAGCCGGTCGGCCTCGGCGCGCCGTTCTTCGCCGACGCCGGCATCGCCGATGCCACCGGCCTCCTGTCGCTGTCGTGGGCGATGCCGGCCGGCCAGTTCCTAGGCACGCCGCTGTGGCTGCAGGCGATCAGCGGCACGAACTTCCCGCTGCAGCTGGGGCCGGTGGTCGGCGGCATCGTGCGCTGATCGGCGACCGCGCGGGTAGACTGCGCCGCGCGCGGCCCGCCCTGCGGCGCGCCCCACCCTCCGGCCCGCGCGCCTCGCCCGATGCACCTCCTCCCCTGCCGGCGGCGCCGGCGCCCTGCCGTCCCGTTCCTCGCCGCGCTGCTCGCCGCAGCCTCGCTGCCGGCGCAGTACCGCTACCAGCAGCAGACCGGCCTGATCGCCGGCCCGACGGTGCGCACCGAAGGCTGCCTGCTGGTCGACGTCGACGGCGACGGCGACCTCGACGTCGTGTTCGCGAACGGCTACGTGCTGTCGACCAGCGGCCAGGCGATCCAGCCGACGCTGCTGATCAACCGCATCGGCCAGGGACTCGGGCTCGTCGACGAGACCGCGGCGCGGCTGCCGGCGCTGGCGATCCGCGGCACGCTGGCGGTCGCGTTCGACGTCGACGGCGACGGCGACCTCGACCTCGTGTTCGCCTGCAACGGCAACTCGCAGCAGCGCCTCTACGTCAACGACGGCGCCGGGCACTTCACCGACGAGTCCACGACGCGGCTGCCGGGGATGGTCATCACCGCCGCCGGCTGCGCCTACGGCGACGTCGACCAGGACGGCGACCTCGACCTGTTCTTCAACGACGAACTCACCAACGGGCAGCTGAAGCTGTGCCTCAACGACGGCACCGGCACGTTCACGAACGTCACCGGCACGCACGTCGTCGCGGCGCCGAAGTCGAACCAGCAGGACATCGTGCTCTGCGACCTCGACAACGACTGGGACCTCGACGTGATCAACTGCGGCAAGTCGGCCGGCCAGCAGATCTTCTTCAACGACGGCACCGGCCGCTTCCTCACCGTCACCACCGCGCTGCTGCCCGCGGGCACGACGCTGACCTACGAGTTCGAGGCCGCCGACCTCGACCACGACGGCGACCTCGACCTGGCGATGCTGAGCTACAGCGGCGTCACCGACACCCTGCTGCGCAACGAGCTGATCCCGAGCGGCACGCTGTCGTTCACCAACCTGCCGGGCGCGCTCGCTGGCGGCGCCGGCGACGACGACAACGAGTGGGCGTTCGTCGACTGCGACGACGACGGCGACCTCGACCTCGTCAACGGCTCGCTGCAGGCCGCCGCCGAGAAGCTCTACCGCAACGACGGCGGCTTCACGTTCACGCGCTGGACGGGCACAGACGGCTTCTCGCCGCAAACCGACAGCACGCTCGACGTCGCCATCGGCGACCTGAACGGCGACGGCGTCTTCGACGTCGTCACCGCCCAGGGCGAATCCGGCACCTACACCAACCGCGCCTACTACGGCACCGGCCCCGCGGACACGCAGCCGCCGCGGTTCGTGCGCGTCGAGTCGCTGCCGGCGGTGAGCCAGACCCCCGACGGCCCGTGGGTCGTGCGCGCGGCGATCCAGGACTCGTTCGTCGACGACGGCGAGACGTCGGTGCAGACCGCGGCGCTCGACTGGACGATCACCCACCGCGGCGGCGTGGCGATCGGCTCGACGCCGATGCGGTTCCTCGGCGGCCTGCTGTTCCGCGCCGAACTGCACGCGCCACCCGGCGTGATCATGAACGGCGCCACCGTCGTCTGGTCGCTGCGCGCGACCGACCGGCGCGGCAACACGGCGGTCACGCCGGCGCAGTCGTTCTGGATCTGCGGCATCCAGGCCTACGGCCTCGCCCTCGGCGGCACCAACACCGCGCTGCTGGCCGGCGGCGGCGACGCGCACCTCGGCGGCCTGTTCGCGCTCGCCTGGAGCCAGGCCGGGCCGTCGACGACCGGCGCGCTCGGCATCTCGCTCGGCAGCCGCTGGCAGGCGACGATCCCCGAGGGCACGCTGCTGATCGACCCCTACCAGTTCCTGCTGGTCGGCGCCATCGGCACCGACCCGGCCGGCGCCGGCGGCCTCGGCATCCCGATCCCCAACCTGCCGCTGGCCGGCCTGCCGGTGACGTTCCAGGCCGTGTTCGACGTGCCCGTGTCGATGACCAACGGCGTCGAGCTGGTGCTCTGCCCGTGACGCCGGCCGCCGACCGACGGCGCATGGCGGCGCGCACCCGGGCCGGCTAGCGTCCGCGGCCGCATGCGCACGACGCAGCTGCTGCGCGAGCTGGAACGCCTCCGCTCGCAGTTCGGTCCCGGCACCGGCGCCCAGAAGCGCGAGCTGCTGCAGCAGCTCGCCACGGCGCGGCTGCCGACGGCGGCCGCGGTGGCCAGACTGCACGAGTGCCTGTGCTTCCTGCGCGCGCACCCCGACGATGCAGCGCTGCTGGCGACCGTGACGGCGCTGCTCTCCGGCTTCCACCGCCGCGCCGACCTGCGCCGGCACCGCCGAGCCCTGGCCGAATCGGGCATCGCCGGCACGCGCCTGCGCTACTCGTTCTTCGCCGACACCGCGCGCTGGCTGTCCGGGCGGCTGCCCGGCGCGCTGCGCGTGGTCTGGCGGGGCTACCGGAACGCCGACCTGCTGCTGCAGCGGCTGCCGCTGCTGGCCACGTGGCCGGAGACGCCGGGACTCGACGAAGCCGACCTGTCCGCGCGCGCCTGGGTGCGCCGCCTCGCGGGCCCCGCCACCAGCGACGCCGACTTCCTGATCGCACGCTGCCAGCGGCTCGGCCGCACCGCCGCCGAGCGCGAGACGTTCTTCGAGGAACTCGACCTCGAGTTCGAGCTGGACCTGCTGCCCGAGTCCGGCGCGCCGTCGCGCACGCGGGCGCTGGCCGCCGACCGGCCGGTGCACTTCCAGACCGGGCCGCTGCGCCGGGAACGCCCCGACTTGCGCGCGGAGCTGCGCCGGCCCGCGCGCGAGGTCGCCGTCGACGCGACGACGGGGCAGCGCCTCGTGGACCTCGCGCGCGAGGCGATGGTGCTGCGGCACCGCGACCTCGACGCCTTCGCCTACGGCGACCCGCGCGACGTGCGGCTCTACGACTGCGGCGCCGGGCTCGAGTTCGCGGTGATCGGCATGCGGCCCGAGCGGCGCCTGCTGCTCGAGGCGGTCTACGCCTACCTGACGCTGAAGAACGGCGTGCCGATCGGCTACGTGCTGACGTCAGGGCTCTTCGGCAGCTCGGAGATCGCCTACAACGTGTTCGACACTGGCGCGGCGGCGAGGCGGGCCTGGTCTACGGACGCGTGCTGGCGGTGACGCGGCAGCTCTACGGCTCGGACACGTTCACGGTGTTCCCCTACCAGCTCGGCGGCGAAGGCAACCAGGAAGGGCTCGCGTCCGGCTCGTGGTGGTTCTACCAGAAGCTCGGCTTCCGGGCGCGCGAGCCGGAGGTGCTGGCGACGATGGAGCGGGAGCTGGCGGCGATGGCGCGGCGGCAGGAGCACCGGACGTCCATCGCCACGCTGCAGCAACTCGCCGCGCACAACGTGTACTGGTCCGCGGGCCGCGCGCGCGACGACGTGATCGGCGTGTTCCCGCTGGCCAACCTCGGGCTGGCGGTCACGGACCTGCTGGCGCGGCGGTTCGGCGCCGACCGGGAGCGCGGCGAACGGGTGTGCGCCGACGAGGCGGCGGCGCTGTGCGGCGTGCGCGGCTGGCAGGGCTGGCCCGACGAACAGGCACTGTGGTGGCGGCGCTGGGCGCCGCTGGTGATGCTGCTCGGGGTGGAAGGGTGGACGGCGGCCGAGCGCCGGGCGCTGGTCGAGGTGGTGCGCAAGAAGGGTGGCCAGCGGGAGTCGGACTACGTGCGGGCGCTGGATGGGCACCGGCGGCTGCGCGCGGCGCTGCGGCGGCTGGCGCGCTGACGCGGCGATGCGCCGACGCGGCGGCGGCGTCAGCGCGGCTCCACCACCCGGTGCGTGAACGCCGGGTCCTGCACCACCAGCAGCACCAGAGCCCGCAGCGTCACCGCGCCCTGCCGCAGCAGCTCGTCGACCCCGACCCGCAGCCGCAGCCTGTCCACCGGCCGCGCGTCGCGGCCGACCGCGTAGACGAACAGCTTCGTCGCCAGCGTGCGCACGAACGCCGGATCGGCGCGCAGCACCTGCTTCAGCCCGCCGAGCCCCTCCACCGTCCGCCCGTCCGGCAGGTCGCCGCTGCAGTCGATCGCGCCACCCGCGTCCTCGACCCGGAACCGCCCGATCGCGTCGTAGCGCTCCAGCGCGAACCCGAGCGCATCCATGCGCACGTGGCAGACCGCGCACTGCGAACGCTCCCGGTGCTGCGCCAGCTGCTCGCGGAACGATCGGCTGCTGTCGATCGCCGCCTCGCCGGCCAGCGTGTCGTTGCCCGGCGGCGGCGGCGGCGGCGGCTGGCCGAGCAGGTTCTCGAGCACCCACTTGCCGCGCTTGACCGGCGACGTGCGCGTCGGGTTCGACGTCACCGCCAGCACGCTGGCGTGGCCGAGCACCCCGCCGCGCTCGCGCAGCGCCGCCGGCAGCGTCACCGGCACGAACGCGTCGGCGGCGACATGGCCCGGCCGGTCGAGCCCGTAGAACGCCGCCAGCCGCGCGTCGACGTGCGTGAAGTCGCAATCGAGCAGGTCGCGCACGTCGCGGCCGTCGCGCAGCACCGCCAGGAACAGCAGCTCCGTCTCGCGCCGCAGCGACGCCCGCAGCTCGTCGTCGAAGCCGGGGAATCGCGCCGGGTCCGGCATGCGGTCGGCGAGGCTGCGCAGCTCGAGCCACTGCGCCGCGAAGTCGGTCGCCAGCGCCTCGGCGCGCGGATCGCCGAGCAGCCGGTCGACCTCGGCCTGCCGCCCCGCCGGCGTGGTCAGTCCGCCCTTGGCGGCGCGCTCGAGCAGCCGTTCGTCGGGCCCGCAGCCCCAGAGCAGGAACGACAGCCGCGACGCCAGGGCCGGCCCGCCGAGCGGCACGACGGCGCCGGGCGTGCCGTCGACGCCGCCGGCTTCGATGCGGAACAGGAAGTGCGGCGACGCGAGCGCTGCCTGCAGCACGGCCCGCAGCGCCTCGACGAGCAGACCGCCGTCGCGCAGCACCGCCTGGCCGAGCCGCGTCGCGCGCGCCAGCTCGTCGTCGCTCGCCGGCCGCCGGTAGACCCGCGGCAGCAGCGCGCGCACCACCGCCCGCAGCCGGGACGGGTCGTCGCCACGGGCGCCCAGCACGGCGTGCAGCCAGGCGGCCGCCGCGGGCACCGGCGCCGCGTCGGTCGGGCCGATCACCTCGAGCCAGTCGACGTGCAGGTTGCGGTCGCGGCGCTGGGGGTCCGGGTGTTCGGGCTGGTAGAAGTCGTTGGGGAACTCGATGCCGAGCTGGCGCTCGCCGCCGGCGAGCGGCGTGCGCAGCATGAACTCGCGCAGCGGCCGCTCGCCGACCTCGAACGCGACCAGCTCGCGGCCATCCAGTCGCAGCAGCAGCTTCGCCGGCTCGTCGCCGGCCTGGTCGGCGCCGGCCAGCGCGCGCAGCACGTAGATGCCGTCGCGCGGCAGCCGCACCGTCGTCGCGAGCGTCGCCCGCGAGTAGAGGTTCGCCACCTCGCCGTCGAGGTTGGCGCCCCGGCCGTCGACGAGCCGCATCGCCTCGGCCTCGAGCCGCCGCACCGTCGGCCGCGCCGGATCCTCGCCGTCGAACACGCGCTGCGCGACCTCGGCGGCGGCGGCGAGGTAGGTCTCGAGGTGCAGCGTCGAGAACGACAGCGCGTCGCCGATCGTGTCGAAGCCGTAGCCGAGGTCGTCGGCCGGGAACGCCGCCGTCGCCACCTCGACGCCGAACAGCTCGCGCACGGTCCGCTCCCACTGCGCGCGCGACAGCCGCCGCACGGTGACGCGGCCGGGGTCCGGCGGCAGCCGCGGCACCTCGGCCAGCAGCAGGGCGTCGACCCCGGCGACGAACGCCTGCCGTTCGGCCGCGGGCGGCGCCTCGGCGTCCGGCGGCGGCATCTCGCCGGCGAGCACGCGGTCGCGCAGCCGGCTCCAGCGCCAGAGCCGCGCCACCGGCCCGCCGGCGGGCGTTTCGAGGTCGAGACCGCCCTTGGTCGTCGACCCGCCGTGGCAGTCGAGGCAGTGCGAGCGCACGAAGGCCAGGGCCGCCGCCTCGTGGCCGGCGTCCTGGGCCACGAGACGAGGCGACAGCGCGGCGGCGAGCGCCGGGAACAGCAGGCGCAGCATGGGCCCAGGAGCGTAGCCGGCAATGACCACGGCATGACACATCGCCGCGCGCGGCCACCTAGCGTCCCGGCCTCGAATCGCCGCGCGAACCGCGCGGAACGACACCATGAAGCACCCGACCGTCGCCACGTGCCTCTGCCTCGCAGCGGCGTCCCTTCCCGCCCAGACCTACCTCGCCCTGCCGGCGACCGCGAACCCGGCGTTCGAGCTGAACAGCTTCGAACCACGCGGCATGCCGCTGATGGCGCAGAACACCCGCGTGCAGATGTTCTTCGACGCCGCCGAGGTCGGCAGCTCCAGCTTCGTCGCCGACGAGGTCGCGTTCCGCTACGACGGCCCGCTGCCGGCGGTCGGCTCGCCGGCGCCGTTCACCGTCAACCGCTTCGTGGTGCGCATCGGCACCACCGCGGTGCCGGTGCCGACCGCCGACTTCGCCGCCAACCTGACGCAGCCGCTGACGACCGTGCTCGACGGCCCGCGTACGTTCTGGCCCGACCAGGGGGTCGCCGCGCCGCACCCGTGGGGCGGCCCGAACGACTCGCTGCGGTTCCCGTTCAGCACCCCGGTGCCGGTGACGATCGGCGCCGGCGAATGGCTGGTGATCGAACTGACCGTCGAGGGCAACAGCTTCGTGTTCGCGCACGCGATCCTCGACGGCGCCTCGACCACCGGCGGGCCGAGCAACGGCTCGGCGACGACCATCGGCCAGGGCTGCGAAGCCGCCCCCGGCGCGCCGCCGGCGGCGATCAGCACCTTCGGCCTCTACGCCCCGGGCGCCGCGCACCACGTCAACGCCACCGGCCTCGGCGCCAACACGATCGCCGTCTGCGTGTTCGGCGTCGATGCCGTGCAGTCGGGCGGGCTGCCGCTGCCGTTCACGCTGCCGGGCAGCAACTGCACCGTCTACGTCGACCCGATCCTGCTGAACCCGATCCTCACCGACGCCGCCGGCGCGATCACCGGCGTGCAGCCGGCGGCGACGCTGTCGTTCCCGGCCGACACCTCGTTCAACGGGCTGGTCGTGTACGAGCAGGTGCTGTCGCTGGTCGCCGCCGCCAACCCGTGGGGCTTCGTGCTGACCGACGCCGCGGAGGTCACGCTCGGCTCGTTCGCCGCGCCCGGCCGCGGTACCTACAGCGTCTCGCACGACACCAGCGCCAACGCCCTGTTCGCGAACGACGTCCGGAGCTTCGGCTTCGCCGCCCGCCTGCGTACGCTCTGACGGCGTGCCGCGGTCGCCCAGTTCGCTCCTGTTCCTGCTGGTCCTCGGCCTGTCGCTGGCGCTGGTCGTCTGGTGGACGATCTTCCAGGTGCAGGCCTCGGGGCAGCTCGCTGCCGCCGGGCAGGCGCTGCGCGCCGGCGACGTCGACCTCGCGGCGCGGGCGCTGGGCGCGCGCGACGCCGCCACCCTGGCCGACGTCGCTCGCGGCCGCCGCTGGATGTTCGCCAGCGAGGGCCTGTTCTTCGGTCTCACGCTGCTGGTCGCCGGCTGGCTCTACCTGGCCTCGCTGCGCCGCGAGGCGACGCTGCGCACCGCGCACGACCGCTTCCTCGCCGCCGCGACGCACGAGCTGAAGACGCCGCTGGCGACGATCGTGCTGCTGCTCGAGTCGCTGCGTGCCGGCCGGGTGCCGGCGGCCAAGCTCGAGCGGCACCTGGAGAGCGGCCTGCTCGAGGCCGAGCGGCTCGAGCGCGGGCTCGACAACGTGCTCACCGCGGCCGGTCTGCGCGCGGCGCCACGGCCGTCGCGCCCGCAGCCGGGCGACCTCGTCGACGACGTGCGGCAGGCGCTGGCGGCGATGCAGCCCCGGGCCGCGGCGAGCGGCATCGCCGTCGCGGCCGAGCTGCCGGCCAGCCTGCCGCTGCGGCGGGATCCGGTGGCGCTGCAGCTCGCGCTGCGCAACCTGCTCGACAACGCGATCAAGTACTCGGCCGCCGGCAGCACGGTGCACGTCGGCGTCGAGCGGCAGCGGGACGCGGCGCGCATCCGCGTGCGGGATGCCGGGCGCGGCATGGACGCCGAGGAGCTGCGGCACGCGTTCACGCCGTTCTGGCGCGGCAGCGACCAGGCCACCGGCGGCTCCGGGCTCGGCCTGCACCTCGTGCGCGAGCTGGTGCGGGCGCACGGCGGCACCGTCGCCGTGCACAGCGAAGGCCGCGGCCGCGGCACCGAGGTGGCCGTGCAGCTGCCGCTCGGGGAGGCGCCATGAGCCGCTGGGTCCTGGTCGCCGAAGACGAACGCACGCTCGGCGAGATGCTGTGCGACAACCTGGCCGTCGAATCCTACCACGCCGAGCACGTGACGACCGGGCCGCAGGCGCTCGAGCGCATGGCGCGGGGCGGCATCGACCTGCTGGTCCTCGACGTGATGCTGCCGGGCTGCGACGGCTTCGAGGTGCTGAGGCAGCTGCGGGCGCGCGGCGACCAGACGCCGGTGCTGATCCTCAGCGCGCGCAGCGCCGACCAGGATCGCATCCGCGGTCTCGAGCTGCAGGCCGACGACTACCTGGTGAAGCCGTTCCACCTGCGCGAACTGCTGCTGCGCGTCGAGGCGCTGCTGCGCCGCCGACCGCCACCGGCGCCGGGCACCGACGTGCTGCGCTTCGGCGGCAACGAGGTCGACTTCCGCGCCATGCGCGCGCGGTGCCACGACGGGCAGGAGGCGGAACTCACCGCGACGGAGACCAGGCTGCTCAAGCTGCTGGCCGCGCACGCCGGCACGGTCGTCACCCGCAAGCGGGTCGTCGAGCACCTGTTCGGCAGTTCGGCGCAGCGCACGGTCCGCACGCTGGACAACGTCGTGCTGCGCCTGCGCAAGCTGTTCGAACCCGACCCGTCGGCGCCCAGGCACCTGCACACCGTGCGCGGGCTCGGCCTGCGGTTCGAGCCGTGACCGGCCCGGACGGACGCAACGCGGCGGCAGTCGGGCATTTGGGGGCTGCGCCAGCAAGCCACGCGGCGGCCGCGCCGCGGCGCCACGTGCGGTGACGACTTCGCCGGGCGTTCCGGCTACTGTGCGCGCCGCATGATCTCGATCACGAAACTGTCGTTCCCCTGCTTCCTCGCCCTCGCCGCCGCCCTGCCGGCCCAGGAGCACGACCTGCGGGTCGCCGCCAAGAAGGGCGCCACCGTCTGGATCGCCCAGGAGAGCAAGGTCGAGCAGACCATCGACATGGGCGGCCAGGAGATGGAGACCGGTCGCCATTCGACGACGATCTTGCAGCTGACCGTCAAGGACGTCGACGACAAGGGCCTGCTGGTCGTCGAGACCAAGGTCGCGCGCATCCACGGCAGCATGACGATGCCGATGCTGGGCGACATCGAGTTCGACTCGGCCAAGGCCGATCCGGGCGACGACGACGGCGGCCGCGGCGGCATGGGCATGCCGTCGCCGGGCGCGATGGCGAAGGCGCAGACGGCGCTCGCCGGCAAGACGTTCGTCGCCAAGGTCGGCCCGGACGGCAAGGTCGCCGCGATCGAGGGCGCCGACGACCTGCTGAAGCCGGGCAGGCGCGGCAACCGCATGACGCCGAGCCCGACCGAGTCGGACCTGAAGACGCTGGTCGAGAGCGCGTTCGGCATGGTGCCGGCGCAGCCGACCGCCATCGGTGGCTCGTGGGACCACAAGCTCGCCGAGGGCGCCGGCATGCCGGCGGTCAGCATGAAGCTGACGCTGGCCAAGGTCGACGCCGACAGCTTCGAGGTCACCGCCGCCGGCACGATCGAGCCGCCGAAGCCCGGCGAACAGGGCGACGACATGCAGCGCAAGATGATGGAGAGCCTGAAGATCTCCAACAGCAAGGCGAACGGCGTGCAGCGCGTCTCGCGCCAGGACGGCTTCGTGCTCGACGCGGCGCACACCGTGACGATGGAGGCGACGATGGACGGGCCGATGGGCGGCGAGATGTCGATGCAGGTCAAGGCCTCGACGACGGTCAAGCGCACGACCGCCGCGGCGGCGATGCCGCCGAAGGCCGAAGCGGCGAAGTGACGCTCGGCCCAGGCCGATGACGGCACCCGACCGCCGCTGGCACGGCCGCGGCGGCCAAGGCGCCCGCGCGCTGCAATTCGGCAGCGGGCGGGCGTTCTCCTTCGGTCCTCCAACCCACCATGCCCGAACGCGAAACGCTCCACGTCGCCGAGTTCCTCGGTGACGGCATCTCGACCGAGCTGTCTGCCAGCGTGCACCAGGTCGCGCAGGCGCTGCCGATCACGGTCCAGTTCCACCCGGTCGACCTGTCGCTGGAGACACGGCGGCGCCAGGCGGCGGTCTGCTACGACGAGGCGATGGCCGCCATCCGCGCGCACCGCATCGCCCTGAAGTACCCGACGGTCACCGAGAAGGAGAGCCCGAACAAGGTGCTGCGCGAGCGCTGCCGGTTCTCGGTGATCCACCGGCCGGTCGCGAGCCTGCCCGGCGTGCCGACCCGGCACGACGGCAAGGTCGACCTGCACATCATCCGCATCGCCGTCGGCGGCACCTACGAGGACGCCGGTCGGCGCATCGGCGACGACGTCGCCGTGTCGATCCGGGTGATCGAGCGGCGGCCGTCGCGCGAGGCCGCGCTCTACGCCTTCCGGCTCGCGCGGCGGCTGTCCTGCGGCGTCGTCAGCAGCAGCAAGCACACGATCCAGCGCGCCACCGACGGCCTGTTCGAGGAGATCGTGCTCGAGGTCGCGCGTGAGTTCGGCGACGTGCCGCACCAGTGCGAGCTGTTCGACGCCTTGCTCTACAAGCTGGTGCGGAACCCGGAGGCCTATCGGGTGATCGTGACGCCCAACGAATACGGCGACTTCCTGTCCGACATGGCCTGCGGCATGGTCGGCAGCATCGGCCTCGGCGCCAGCGCCAACTACGCCTTCGACGAGCACGGCAACGTCGACCTGGCGATGTTCGATCCCGCCGGCGGCACCGCGCCGGACATCGCCGGCCAGGGTGTCTGCAACCCGTCGGCCGCGCTGCTGGCCTTCGGCATGCTGCTGACGCACTCGGGGTTCCGCGGCCTCGGCACGATGCTCGACGAGGCGATCCGCGCCACGATCGCCGCCGGCGAGTCGACGCGCGACCTTGGCGGCCCGCACTCGACGGCGGCCTTCACCGCCGCGGTGTGCCGTCGCCTGACGCCACGCGCCTGAGCCCCTCGCCGGGGCGGTCGTCAGAATCGCGGCCGGAACAGCCGGTCGACGAAGGCGCTGCCGCGGTGCTTCTCGGCGACCTTTCTGGTCCAGCGCATCGCCTCGGCGACGGGCATCAGCACAGCGCCGTCGGGCACCGGCAGCCAGACCGCGTGGTCGGCGTTCGCCGTGATCAGGCGATCGAACTCGGCCGTGGTCTCGGCCGCGGCGAGGTGCTGCAGCAGGCGCATGTCGACGAGGGCGGACCCGTCGGCGGCGTGCTGGCGGTCGCGGCCGAGCAGGTCGTCGGTGCTGACCTCGAACAGGTCGGCCAGGGCGACGAGGTCCTCGCCGGTCGGGAACCGGCTGCCGTTCTCCCACCGGGACACGGCCGACTCGTGGCAGCCGAGCTTCTTGGCGACGTGGTCCTGGGTGAAGCCGCGGCGTGCCCGCAGCTCGCGCAGGCGGGAGGCCAGATGCGTCGCCAGGGGCCGGGAGGGCACTTCGTCTGCAGGTAGTTCGGTCACGGGCCTTGCCGCCAAGGGGATACCGCCCCTTACGCACTCAGGATCGCAAGTGGCCATGGTGAACGGAAGTGCGCAAGAGGTCGACCCCCCGGCATGCCAGTCGAGGCGGTGGCGTGCCCCTTCGAACGGAATCGTTCCGAACGGTCAACTTGACTCTTCGTCAAGATTAGTTCCGATGTGTCCTGCACTACCTCACCCGTCTCGAGAAGCACCATGCTCCACGACCCCCATGCCCTGCTCCCCATCGCCTACCGGGCCGCCGCCCGCGTGGTCCGCAGCCGACTCCTGGCCGAGGAGGCCGGCGAACGCGCCCTGCACCTGCTGACCCTGGCGACCCTGCGCGGGACTCCCCCCGACCAGCCGGAAGCATGGCTGCGGGTCGTCGCCCGCCGCTCGGCCTGCGCCCTGCTGCGTTCGGAGTGGGCGCGCACCCGGTCGCTGGCCCAGGAGGAGATCCAGGCCCAGCCGGCGCCCTTCCGCCCGCCGCGGTCGCCGCTGGGCGACCTGGTGCGCGACCGCCTGGCGACCGACCTGTCGCCGCGCCAGCGCGATGCGATCGACGCCGCGCTGCACTGCAACGGCACCCGCGCCGCGGCCCGGCAGTGCGGCATGCAGCCGCGCGACTTCCGCCGCTACCTCGGCGCCATCACCCGCAAGGCGCGCAGCAAGCTGGCGGCGGACCTCGCCGACGAGACGTTCGCCGACGACGCCGCCGTGCAGTTCCGCCTCGGCTGGTGACGCGCCAGCGCCGAGCCGGCGCGTCGACGAACGCGGCCGTCAGCGCGCGCCGAAGTACTGGCCGAGCACGGCGTGGTCGTGCGCCAGGCCCGCGGCGTCCACGTCGGTGAGCCGCGTCGTGGCGCCGTCCCAGCGGAACAGGTCCGCGTTGCCGCCGCTGCCGACGCGGGTGAACAGGATCGCGCCGTCGGCGGCGCGGGCCTGGTAGACGTCGTCGCCGGCGACGTCGCTGACCACGACCGATGCGATCGCCGAAGCGTCCCACATCGCCAGGTCGGTCTGCGCCCCCACCGTCGCGGAGTAGACGAAGTCGCCGCCGTCGACGCCGACGCCGGCGAACGCCAGGTCGGTGCCGGTGATCGCCGGCGCCCAGCTGCCGACGGACACGTCGAACACGGCCAGCGCCGTGCCGTCGGCCCGCGCCGCCACGACGTCGCCGTTCGGCAGACGGTCGATCGTGGTCGACACCGGCCCACCGGCGGTCCAGGACTGGGTCGCCGGCGTGGCCACCAGCGAGATCGCGCGCAGGGTCGAGTTGGAGCCGCTCGCCAGCACGAACGCCCAGGTCGTCGTGCCGTCGCCCGACACGGCGACGACGGCGCTGACGTCGCTGTCGTCGCGCACGACGCCGCCGAGCCCCGAGTCGAGGTCGTAGAAGAAGGCGTCGACCTCGGCGGCGCTCACCACCCGCTGCAGCACCACCTCGTTGCCGCTGCCGATGCTGGCGACCAGGTCGTATTCGCCGTCGCCGAACTCGGCGCTGATCGCCGTGGTCTGGCCGTTCGCGGGGTTCCACGCGAAGACCTCGCTGACGGCCCCGCTCTGGGCCGTGAACACGACCTGGCTGGCGCTGCCGGCGCCGTTGTAGATCTTGTTGCGGCTGCCGATCGCGGCGACGTCGGCGCCGACCTCGACCAGGCCGGTGCCGAAGCGGAAGTAGTACAGGTCGGCCTCGCCGCCGGCACCCAGGCGCGAGAAGACGATGCCGCCGTTGGGCAGCAGGCCCTGGATCTGCTCGTCGGTCGGCGCGGCGCCAACCTCGGTCGACGCGTCCGCCTCCGGGTCGTAGCAGCGCACGTCGGCCTGGCCGTCGACGCCGACCTCGTAGAAGACCAGGTCGTCGGCGTTGACGACGACCGTCAGCGAGTCGAGCACGCCCTCGGCGATCTGCCGCGCCAGCCCGGTGCGCGGGTTGAAGACGGCGAGGCGCCTGTTCGCACCGCTGCCGGTGGTGTACAGGACGCGGTGGTCGCTGGTCCGCGCGACGTACTGCGCCGGCGCCGGCTGGTCGGCGCCCAGCCGGGTCGCCTGCCGCGCCATCGGGTCGAACACCCACAGCTGCTGGCCGGCCGCGGCGGCGACGTGGTAGACCAGCCGGCCGTCGCCGAGACCGGCGGCGAAGCTCGGCGTGGCCGCGGCACCGGTCACCCGCACGAAGCCCAGGGTCCCGGTGTCGAGCAGCAGCAGCCCGCTCTGGTCCTCGAGCACGACCGCGAAGTCGGCCTGGGTGACGCGCACGCGGAACGACCCGGGCGTCGTCTTCGCCCCGTCGCCGACGGTGAACTGCACCTCGTACTCGCCCATCGAATCGAAGGTGTGCGAATAGACGCTGTCGGCGAACGAGCCGCCGCCCGCCGTGACCGCGTAGGTCAGCGACGCGCCCTCGCGATCGCGGACGAAGTCGCCCAGGTCGAGCGAGAAGGAGCCGCCCGTCGTGACCTGCAACGGCACGTCGTCGATGCGCGGCGAGGCGTTGCTGACGCTGCTGCCGCCGCCGCAAGCGGTCGCCAGCAGCGCGACCAGCGCGAGGATGCTGTGGGAACGGTTCGAGCGAGGATCCATGGGCGGACGACTCTCCGGGTTGCGGTACATGGTGCGAAAGCCGACGGCGGGCATCGGCGCCGGAGCAACCGGGGAATGAGCGCGGATGCGATCGCCCGCTGCCACCGCCGCCAGCCGGCCTACGCCGGCAACTCGAGTTCGCCGTGCTCGAGCCAGCCGCGCACGCGCTGCAGCTCGGCGAAGTCCGGCCGGTGCACGTGCAGCGGCAGACGCCGCAGCGCCGGATCGTCGCGCCCGAACGGCGGCGGCGGCGCCGCCGCCAGCAGATCGACCCAGACGCGCACGGGCGCCGACCAGAACACGCGGCGAGGCGGCCCGGACTGCTGCCACAGTTCGTGCAGCCGTTCGCTGGTCGCGGTCAGCAGGCGCCGCCAGTTCTGCAGGCGCAGCCGGGCACCGTAGCGCGACTTGCCCTTGGTGCGCCGATGGGTCGGCTGGGCGTGACCCTGGCCGCGGACCACGTACTTGCGCATCGCCTTGTGGGCGATGAGCTCGCCGTCGAGCCAGCCGCCGAGCGCCATCGCGCCCGCGCGCAGCAACAGCACCACCTGCAGCCCCGGCTCGGGTCCGGCGGCGGCGCGTGCGGCATAGGCGGACGCCGGTTCTCCGGCCACGGCCGCAGCGACCACGAACGGCAGCCGCAGGCGCGCGATGCCGCCCGGGGCGACGAAGGCGTCGCCACCGGCACCGGCGACAGCATCCGGCCAGCGCGCGGCGAACGCCGCCAGCTGCTCCGGCAGGTCGCCCGCCGCGAAACGGATGCGGCGCCTCGGCACGTCGGTCGCCATCGGCCGGCGAGACTACCCGCGAACGCCGGCCCGGGCCGCCGGCGGTCACGGCTAAGATCCGCGGCCATGCACGAGGCGCACAACGACACCTGGCGGGTCGCCGTGGTCGGATCGGGGCCGTCGGCCTTCTACACCGCCGAGGCGCTGTTCAAGGCCGGCGTGCCCGGCCTGCAGGTCGACCTGTTCGACCGCCTGCCGGTGCCGTTCGGCCTGGTGCGCGGCGGCGTCGCCCCCGACCATCAGAACATCAAGGGCGTGGTCAAGGTCTACGACCGCATCGCCGCCAGCCCCGGCTTCCGGTTCTTCGGCAACGTGACGATCGGCCGCGACCTCACGGTCGCCGACCTGGCCGCCCACTACCACCAGATCGTCTACGCGCACGGCTGCGAGAGCGACACCCGGCTCGGCGTGCCCGGCGAGGAACTGGCCGGCGTGCACTCGGCGACCGAGTTCGTCGGCTGGTACAACGCCCACCCCGACCACCGCGACCGCACCTTCGACCTCGCCGGCGCCCGGCGCGTGGCCCTGGTCGGCAACGGCAACGTGGCGATGGACGTCGCTCGCGTGCTGCTGGCGGCGCCGGACCTGCTCGCCCCCACCGACATCGCCGACCACGCGCTGGCGGTGCTGCGCCGGAGCCGGGTGCACGAGGTGGTACTGCTCGGTCGCCGCGGACCGGCACAGGCCGCCTTCTCGCCGAAGGAGATCGAGGAGATCGCCGAGCTCCCCGACGTCGACGTCGTCGTCACCGCGGCCGACGCGACCCTGGACCCGCTGAGCGCCGACTGGCTCGAGCGCGAGGGCGCGCGCAGCCAGCAGCGGAACGTCAAGTTCCTGCAGGAGCGCGCCGCGATGGGGCCGGGAACGCGCCCCAAGCGTCTCGTCTGCCGGTTCCTGGTCGCGCCGACCGAACTGTCCGGCGAGGGCGGTCGCCTGCGCCAGGTGCGGGTGCAGCACATGCGCCTGGAGGCCGACGCCGACGGCACGCCGCGGCCACGCCCGACCGGCACCGACGAGGTCCTCGCCGCCGACCTCTTGTTCAAGGCGATCGGTTACCGCGGCGTGCCGCTGCCCGGCGTGCCGTTCGACGACCGCAAGGGCATCGTGCCCAACGTCGACGGCCGGGTGGTCGAAGGCCCCGGCGCGGCCGTGCGGACCGGCCACTACGCCGCCGGCTGGTGCAAGCGCGGGCCGACCGGCCTGATCGGCACCAACAGCCTCGACGCCAAGGCGACCGTGACGGCGATGCTGGCCGACCGAGGCGCCGGCAAGGCACTCGCCCCGGGGAGCGGCGACATCGTCGCCCTGCTGCGGCAGCGCGGCCTCGACGCCGTCACCTGGGCCGACTGGCGACGGCTCGACGCCTGGGAGCAGCGAGAAGGCCAGGCGCGCGGCAAGCTGCGCCACAAGCTGCCGGCCATCGAGCAGCTGCTGCAGGTCGTGCACGACCTGCGGCGCGGCGCCGCCGGCTGACATTGCCGATGCGGCGGCGCCCGCAGGCCGCTACCGTCGCCCGCGTGCCGCGCCCGTTCGACCTGTTCGCCGCCTGCCTGCCGGGCCTGGAGCCGCTGCTGGCCGGCGAACTGAGCGCGCTCGGTCTGGATCCGCGCCCGCTGCGCGGCGGCGTCGCCTTCACCGGCGACACCACGCAGGTGCTGCGCGCCGGCCTGTGGCTCGGCACCGCGAGCCACGTGCTGGTGCGGCTGGCCGAGTTCCCGTGCCGCGCGCTCGGCGAACTGCAGCGCAAGGCCAGCCTGCTGCCCTGGCCCGAATGGCTGCGCCCCGCCACGCCGCTCGCGGTCCGCGCGACGGCGCGGAGCTCGCGCGTCTACCACACCGGCGCCATCGTCGAGCGCGTCGAGAACGCGATCGCCGGCGCGCTCGGCCAGCCGCCGCCGCGCGACGCCGCCGATGCCCCGGCCGCCCTCGTGCACGTGCGCTTCCAGGGCGACGTCTGCACGCTCTCGCTGGACGCCACGGCCACGCCGCTGCACCGGCGCGGCTACCGCCTCGATGGCGCCAAGGCGCCGTTGCGCGAAGACCTGGCCCACGCGCTGGTGCGCGCCAGCGGTTTCACCGGCGACGAAGCGCTGCTCGACCCGTTCTGCGGCGCCGGCACGATCGCGATCGAGGCCGCCGGGCTGGCGCTGGGACTGCCGCCAGGCCGACTGCGGCCGCCACCGCTCGAACACCTGGCTCCGTTCGATCCGGCCGCCTGGGAATCCGTGCGCAGCGAGGCCAGGCGACCCGCGGCAGGCGCGGCGCCGCCGATCGCCGCCGGCGACCGTGACGCGGGCGCCATCGCCGCGGCGCGCGAGAATGCGGCGCGCGCCGGCGTGGCGGCCGCGATCACGTTCCACCACGGCGCGTTCACGACCCAGCCGTGGTTCGCCGCCGGCGGCGCGCCCGCGCGCGGCGTCCTGGTCACCAACCCGCCGTTCGGCGTGCGGATACCGCGCGCCGAGGGCCTGCTGGCGCTGCACCAGACGCTCGGCCACCGCGCCCGGACGCTCGGGCCCGGCTGGCGCTTCGCCCTGCTGGCCCACGACGTCCGCCTGGCGCGCCGCACCGGCTTGCCGCTGCGCGCGGCGTTCACGACCCGCCACGGCGGCCTCAGCGTGTCGGCCCTGGTCGGCTCCATCCCGGCGGCTGACCTCGGCGGGCCGCCGGACGACGACGGCCCGGGCCCGGGGCCCTGAGGCCTGGGCCCCTCCGTCAGGGCCGGACCGGCTCGCTGCAGCGCCCGCGCCACGGACTGCGGCGGGCCAGCCAGCCCGGCGCCAGGACGCCCAACAGGCCTTGCGTCCCGTGCACCCTCGAGGGCCACAGGCACATGCACAACCACGCTCGCGCCCTGGCGCCGCGGCGATCGCCCTCCAACGCCAGCCGCTCCGCCTGCCGGAGCAGGTAGTAGCCCAGCGCTTCTCGCAGACGACGGCGGACCAGCGGTGCCTGGCGGTAGGCGTGCGCCAGCGCCTCGGCGTAGATCTCGACCCCCGCGTCGGTGGAACGGCAGAAGAACGGCCAGTCGACGGTGCTGAGGTGCTCGAACGAGGGCGAGTCGTCGAGCACGGCGAGCACTTCGGCGATGGCGGCGAAGTGGCCGCCGTCGAGGGCCAGCCGCAGATCCAGGCGCAGGTCCTCGTAGACGCGCAGTCGCTCGTCGTAGCCGCCGACGCGCAACAAAGCGCTGCGCCGGTAGATGCAGCACGACGCGATCAGCACGGAGCCGCCCGGCAGGGTCATCACCGAGGCCGGATCGGTGACGATCTGCCGCGCCCCCTCGCAGACGAAACCAGCCTCGCGAAACCGGTCCTCGTGCAGGCGGCTCTGCCACGTGCGGTTCGTGAAGCAGACCGAGACCCTCGGATCGCGCATCAGCGGCACCTGCGCGGCCAGCTTGCCCGGCCGCCAGTAGTCGTCGCTGTCGAGGAACGCAATCAGCTCGTGCCGCGCGGCGCGTATGCCCTTGTTGCGCGCCGCCGAAACACCGGCGTTCGGTTGCTGCAGGTAGCGGACGCGGTCGCCGTAGCCGGCGATGACGTCCGCGGTGTCGTCGGTGGAACCATCGTCGACGACGATCACCTCGGCCGCCGGCAGCGTCTGCGCCAGGACGCTGTCGATCGCGCGCGGCAGCAGCCGGGCGCGATTGAAGGTGGGGATCACGACGCTGACCGCCGGCAAGGGCGATGCGACGTCGGTGGATGGAGCCTCAGGGGTCGCGGACACGTGTGCCGAGAGCAGGCGGCACACGGACGTTAGACGATCGACGGCGGGCGAGCGAGCCTCAACTCGACCCGCGCCCTCACGGCAGGTCGACCGGGATCAGCACCCGGTCGATCGTGTGCACGATGCCATTCCGCGCCTGCAGGTTGAACGGCAGCGTCACCGTCGGATCGACGAGGTCGGGCTCGTTGTCGCGCAGCCGGAGGAAGAACGGTCGGATCGTGGCGCCGTCGAGCAGCGTCGGCACGTCGAGGCCGAACACCGTGCGCACGACGAGGCTGCCCGGGCCGATGCGCTGCGGGGCGACATGGTAGAGCAGGATGTTGGTCAGCGTCGGGATCGGATCCCCGTCGCCGAGCGTCGTCAGCGTCTGCACCAGGAAGTTCCAGGTGCCGGCCTCGTCGTTGCCGGCGTAGCCGAGGTCCTGCGCCAGCCGCACGAAGGCGCGGTCGCGCGGCGCGAACACCGTCAGCGAGGCCTGCGGATCGGCGACGGCGCCGGTGAGGTTCGCGGTGGCGAGCGCGGTCAGCAGGATGTCGTAGTCGTTGCCGTTGTCGTCGAAGGTGCCGGCGGTGGCGCCGCCGCTGCGGGCGACCACGAGACCGGCAATGGTCGGCTGGTTCGGACCGCCAGCCTGGGCCGGCAAGGAAGCGACGGAGGCCGCGGCGAACGCGGCGGCGAACAGGGAACGCAGCATGGGGATGCTCCTCGGGCGGTGGATGGGATGGGTTGGGGCGGCGCGTCGTTCGCGCCGCCGGCCGCCGCGGATGCAGCCTGCACCACCGACCGCCGCTAGACTCGCGCCATGACCGGATCGACGGTCGCCGGCCGGGCGATGGTGCTGCGGGCCGCGGGCTCGCGCCTCGAGCGACAACCCCGCCCCGTGCCACCGCCGGGGCCCGGCCAGGTCCGCATCGCCGTCGACGCCTGCGGCGTCTGCCGCACCGACCTGCACGTGGTCGACGGCGAACTGCCGTTCCCCGGCCATGCCGTCGTGCCCGGGCACGAGATCGTCGGCCGCGTCGAGGCCCTCGGCCCCGGCGTCGACGGCCTGGCGCTCGGCGCGCGCGTCGGGGTGCCCTGGCTCGGCTGGACCTGCGGCGCGTGCGAGGCCTGCCGCGGCGGCCGCGAGAACCTGTGCGCAGCGGCCCGTTTCACCGGCTGGCAACTCGACGGCGGCTATGCCACCCACGCCTTGGCCTTCGCCGACCACGTGCTGCCGCTGCCGCCGGGCTATGGCGACCTCGAGGCGGCCCCGCTGCTGTGCGCCGGCCTGATCGGCCACCGCGCGCACACGATGGCACTCGCGCTCGCCGGCCCGGACGTGCAGCGGCTCGGTCTCTACGGCTTCGGCGCCGCGGCCCACCTCGTGGCGCAGGTCGCCGTGCACGCCGGGCGCACGGTGGCGGCGTTCACCCGCCCCGGCGACCACGCCGCCCAGGGCCTCGCCGGCCGGCTCGGGGCCGCATGGGCCGGTGGCGCCGACCGACGACCGCCCTGGCCGCTCGACGCAGCGATCCTGTTCGCCCCCGACGGCGCGCTGGTGCCGACCGCGCTGGGAGCCGTGCGCCCCGGCGGCGCCGTGGTCTGCGCCGGGATCCACATGAGCGACGTGCCGTCGTTCCCGTACGCGCTGCTGTGGGGCGAGCGGCGCCTCGCTTCGGTCGCCAACCTCACGCGTGCGGACGGCGAGGCCTTCCTGCAGCTGGCGGCCCGCGTGCCGCTGCGCGTCGAGGCGCACCGCTACGATCTGGACGCCGCGAACACCGCGCTCGACGACCTGCGCGCCGGCCGCTTCACCGGCGCCGCGGTGCTGGTGCCCTGATCGCCGCGGCGGTCGGGACTCGCAAAGCCACACGGCCGCGGCCACCATGCCGTCGTCATGTCCGCGCTGCGCGCCATAGCCATCCCGTTGCTCGCCGCCGGCCTCCTGGCCCAGGATCCCGCCACCGACCCCGAAGACGACGGCGCGCTGGCGATCGCCGATGCCAGCGACGAAGCGCAGCAGCAGATCCGGCAGTTCCGCCTGGCCGCGGACCTCGAGTGCGAACTGATCGCCGCCGAGCCCGACCTGTGCAATCCGGTGGCCTTCGCGTTCGATGGGCGGGGCCGGGTCTACGTCGCCGAGACCTTCCGCCTGCGCGACGGCGTGTTCGACACGCGCGACCACATGGCGTGGAAGGACGAGGACCTGGCCTGCCGCACCGTCGCCGACCGGCTGGCGAAGTACCGACGCCACCTCGGCGCCGCGATCCCGCGCTTCGCCGCCTTCCCCGAGCGCATCCGCCGGCTCGAGGACACCACCGGCGACGGCCGGCTCGACCGGTCGACGGTGTTCGCGACCGGCTTCCACGACCTCGCCGACGGCATCGCCTCGGGCGTGCTGCCGGTCGCCGACGAGGTGTTCTTCGCCAACATCCCGAAGCTGTGGCGGCTGCGCGACACCGACGGCGATGGCCGCGCCGACGAACGGCACGTCGTGCACGACGGCTACGGCGTGCACACCTCGCTGATCGGCCACGACCTGCACGGCCTCGTGCTCGGGCCCGACCGCCGCCTCTACTTCTCGATCGGCGACCGCGGCTTCCACGTCGAGCACGAGGACCGCACGCTGGCGTTCCCCGACGAGGGCGCGGTGCTGCGCTGCGAGCTGGACGGCAGCGATCTCGAGGTCGTGCACCGCGGCCTGCGCAACCCGCAGGAACTCGCGTTCGATCCCTGGGGCGACCTGTTCACCGTCGACAACAACAGCGACGGCGGCGACCGCGCCCGCATCGTGCAGGTGGTGGCGGGCGCCGACAGCGGCTGGCGCATCGGCTACCAATGGCTCGCCGACCGCGGCGCCTGGAACCGCGAACGCATGTGGGAGCCGCGGCATCCGGGGCAGGCGGCCTGGATCCTGCCGCCGGTGGCGAACTTCGCCGACGGCCCGGCGGGCCTCTGCCACGACGTCGGCCAGGGCCTGCCCGAGCGCTACCGGGGCTGTTTCTTCCTCTGCGACTTCCGCGGCGGCAGCAGCTACAGCGGCGTGCACGCGCTGCGGCTGTCGCGCGCCGGCGCCGGCTTCGAACTGCTCGGCCACGAGCCGGTGGTCTGGGGCGTGCTGGCGACCGACGTCGACATCGCGCCCGACGGTTCGCTGTGCGTGCTCGACTGGGTCGCCGGCTGGAGCAAGACCGGCAAGGGCCGCATCTACCGCCTGCGCACGCCGCAGATGGCGGCCGACCCGGCGCTGCGCCGGACGGCGGAGCTGCTGGGCGCGGACCTGCGCCAGCAGGACGCGGCCACGCTGCAGGCGCTGCTCGGGCACCCCGACCGCCGGGTGCGCCAGGCGGCGCAGTTCGCCCTCGTCGACCTCGACGCGCGCGCCGCGCTGCTGGCGGCGGCGCAGGCCGCCGACGCGCGGC
>JAHBXX010000043.1 GCA_019636245.1 Planctomycetota bacterium
CGCACAGCTGCAGCACCGCCTGCGCCGCGGCCGGCCCGGCCGGCCCGGGCAGCGGCGCCTCGCCGCGCACGGCGGCGTGGAACGCGCGCAGCGACGCGCGCATGCCGCGCAGGAACGGATCGTCGGGGAAGCCGAGCCCGAACAGCGGACCGACGTAGCCAGCCACCGCGGCCAGGCTGCGTCCACCGAGGTGCGCGGCGCCGGCGGCGAGGTTCCGGCCGTGGTCGAGGAAGTCGAGCCAGCGCGTCTTCTGCCGCAGCCAGCAGGCGCCGCGCTGCAGGTCGACGAACGCCGCGCCGTCGCTGCCGATCGCCTGCACCGTGGTCTCCTGCCACGGCCGGCCGAACGCCAGCCGCACGGCCGCGCTGCCGCGCTCGCAGTCGAGCTGCAGCTGCCAGTCGGCGGCGAAGGCGACGCCGTTCGGCAGTGCACGGCGCGGGCCGAGCAGCGCCCGCACGCCGCGGCAGGTTCCGAGCAGCGCGTGCACCACGGCGAACAGGTGCACGCCCTGCTCCCACAGGATGTTCGCCTCGGTCTGGAACATGAAGTGGCCGACGTCGCCCGTCTGCAGCTGGCGCAGCGGCACGTGGTGCTGGATGGCCAGGTGCTCGAGCCGGCCCAGGCGCCCGGCGGCCAGGTGGCGCTGCAGGCGCAGGACGGCCGGGTGGAACGCCTGGTTGTGGTTGGCCGCCAGCACGACCTGCTGGCGCGCGGCCAGTTCCGCCAGCGGGGCGACTTCGGCGGCGCGCAGCACCAGCGGCTTCTCGACCAGGGTGTGCAGCGAGGCCTGCAGGCAGGCGCGGGCCACGCCCTCGTGCAGCGCCGGCGGCACCAGCACGTGCACGGCGTCGAGGCCGCCAGCGGCCAGCAGTTCGTCGACCGACGCGACGGTGCGCGGCACCCGGTGGCGGCGCGCCAGCCGTTCGGCGCGTTCTCGCACCGGGTCGCAGAGCGCCACCACCTCGACGCCCGGCAGCGTGCGCAGCACCTGCAGGTGCACGTCGGCGATGAAGCCGCTGCCGACCAGCGCCGTGCGCGTCCGCCGCGCCGGCGCGGGCCCGGATCCGTTGGCGCGCGCTGGGGTCACGGGAGGCTCGGGGTCCGCATCGGCGGCGATGTTGCGGCAGCGCCGGCCGCGGTGCAACCGTGGCGTCGCCGCCCGGCCCGCCGCATGATGCCCGGCTGCATGATCCGTCGTGGCGGTGGCGTGGCGTGGTGGTTCGGGATGATGGCGGCGACGCTGCCCGCGCAGGAGGCGCAGGCGCCGCCGCAGCCGCTGTCGCTGGCGGTGGTCCTGCAGCGCTCGCGCGAGTTCGCACGCGAGCTGCCGCGCGTGCTGTGGTGGCCCGGCGGGCACGGAGCCAGCGTGGTGGCCACTGCGGCCGACGGCAGCCAGAGTCTGCACCGCTTCGGCGAACAAGGCGTCGAGGCCGAACCGCTGTGGACCGCGGCGGCGCTGCTGGCCGCGATCGGCAAGGATCCGGGCAAGGGGCCGGCGCGTTTCCCCGCGCTGCGCTGGCTCGATGCCGGCACGCTGCGCGTCGAGCTCGACGACCGCGTGCTGCACGTGCCGTCGGCCAGGGACGCGGCGCCGGCCACCGTCCTGGCCTGGCCGGTCGACCCGCCGGCCAGGGGCGGCGAAGCGGTGCCGCCGGCGATCGCGCCGGGCGACGGCCATGTCGCCCATTTGCGCGAACACCAGCTCTGGCTGACCGACCGCGCGGGCCGCGGCCGGCAACTGACGTTCGACGGCGGCCCCGACATCGCCTACGGCACGGCCGCGCACCGCGCCGAGTTCGGCATCCAACGCGGCCTGTTCTGGAGCGCGGACGGGCGCTTCCTGGCGTTCACGCGCGAGGACCTGCGGCCGATCGCTCCCTACCCCTACCAGGACCTCGGCGCGTCGCCGCCGGCGCCGGCGCACGGCCGCTACCCGATGGCCGGCCAGCCGCACGCGCGCGTGCGCGTGGGCGTCTGCGACACCGAGGGGCCGACGATCCATTGGCTCGAGCACGATCCCGCCGAGGACGTCTACTGGACGAACCTAGCCTTCGACGGCGACGGCCACGTCGTGGTGGCCCGCGTGAACCGCGGCCAGGACCACCTCGAACTGGTGCGCTACGACGCGCGCAGCGGCCGGCGTCTGCAGACGCTGCTCGAGGAACACGACGCCGAGTGGATCGAGCCGGAGCAGCCACCGGTGTTCCTGGCGGACGGTCGCTTCCTGTGGTGGTCGTCGCGCTCGGGCCACCGGCACCTGTGGCTCTGCGACCCGGACGGCACCGTGCGGCACGCGGTCACCAAGGGCGCGTTCGACGTGCAGCGCCTGCTCGGCGTGGCCGACGACGGCAGGACGGTCTGGTTCGAGGCCTCCGGCGAGGATCCGCGCCAGCGGCACGTGTTCGCGGCGGCGCTCGACGGCAGCGAGGTGCGTCAGGTGACGCGCGAGCGCGGCACGCACCGCGCCGAGCTGTCGCCCGACGGCGCCGTCGCCAGCGTGGTCTGGTCGAACCTCGAGACGCCGCCTTCGGCGCGGCTGCTCGACCTGCGCAGCGGCGCGGTGACGCCGCTGCCGGCGCTGCCGGATCCGCTGGCCGCGTTCGCCCTGCCGACGCAGCGCATGTTCCAGGTCAAGACCGACGACGATGTCGTGCTCTACGGCCATGTGGCGCTGCCGCCGGACCTGGCCGAGGGCCAGCGGTGCCCGGTGCTGCTGTACGTGTATGGCGGCCCGCACGTGCAGCTCGTCACCGATGCGTGGCTCGGCGGCGCGCCGCTGTGGCTGCAGGCGCTGGCGGCCGAGGGCTACGTGGTGTGCCGGCTCGACAACCGCGGCACGCCGCACCGCGGCATCGACTTCGAACAGGCGGTGCATCGACGGCTCGGCGTGCTCGAGGTGCAGGACCAGCTGCGCGCCGTCGAGTGGCTGCAGCAGCAGCCGTTCGTCGACAAGGAGCGCATCGGGGTGCATGGGTGGTCGTACGGTGGGTACCTGACGCTGCGGTTGCTGCTGTCGGCGCCGCAGACGTTCGCCTGCGGGGTCAGCGGCGCGCCAGTGACGGACTGGGCGCTCTACGAGACCGGCTACACGGAGCGGTACATGGACCTGCCGGCCGAGAATCCGGCGGGGTATGCGGCGTCGAGCTGCCTGCCGCTGGTGGAGCGGCTGCAGCGGCCGCTGCTGCTGGTGCACGGGACGGACGATCGCACCGTGGTGTGGGCGCACTCGCTGCGGTTCGTCGAGCGGTGCGTGCAGGCGGGGAAGCTGGTGGACTACATGCCGTACCCGATGCAGCAGCACGGGCTGGTCGGGGTGCCGCAGGCGCACTTCCTGCGGCTGCTGCGGGACTGGCTCGGGCGGCACCTGCGGCCGGAGGCGCGCGGGTGAGGGCGGCGGGGTCGTGGGTGGTCCGGGCTTCCCTTGGGGTGCGTCGGGGGCTACCGTGCGCGCAGTCGGGCCGTAGCGCAGTCTGGTAGCGCGACTGGTTTGGGACCAGTAGGTCGGTGGTTCGAATCCACTCGGCCCGACCATCGTAAGCTCTCCCGGCAACGCGCGTTGCAACAGCCTCTCATGAGCCCGGTCGCGGCCCGCCCGGCCGACAGGCGCTTTTGTCCAGCACGACTGTCCAGCCGACCGCGCCACGCCGACCATTCCGCAGCCTCACCAGGGATGGTCCGCGGTGGTGGCACAGAGGGGAAGCATCGCCGCAACCTCGGTCGCAGACCCAAACGCCGTTTGCATGGCCGCTGGGGAGCGACCAGCGAGCCATTCCATCGACGCGGTCTCGTGCCGACGCCGTAACCCGCTTCGTCGACAGCCCAACCCGACCGACTCCAGGTTCCACCGCGAATTCGGGGCACTGCTGAGGGACCGCGGCTCGGCCGGCGCTCCAGTTCGAAGGGCTGCGCTGGCTCAGGGAATGCGGGACGATGCACCGCTTCGGCACACACAGACTCGTCAGCCTGCCCGGTCGAAGACGTGCGTCCGGTGATACTCCAGGTAGCGCCTGGCCGGACCCTCACCGCGCTCGCCGAGCAACAAACTCCCGGCCAGCGTACCCGCGCCGAAGAACGACTCCGTGACCCGGTCGGCGAGCCGCGCTTCCAGCCGCGGTGCGCGGTGGATCCGGTAGCCGCCGTTCACCGTCAACAGTCCCGAGTCGAACGCCCGGTCGTGCGTTGGGCAGGCGGCGATCCCGTTGCGGGGGTCGAGGCGCTCGCGATCGTCCGTGCACTTCGCCCATGGCTTGACGTGCGACGCGACCAGCATGCCGCACGAGTCGAACCCCCGCGGCGCGAAGCCGCAGAACCCGCAATGGCGGTCGAAGCGCTCGAGCACGGCGACCGCGAAGCGGTGCTGGCCGAGCCGCACCCGCTGCTCGACGATCCGTTCGGTCTTCGGGTCGCCAAGCCTTTGGCGCAGCTCGCGAGTCTCGACCTCGTCGCGACGCTCCGCCAACGCCTGCCCGAACTCTTGCACACCGAGTTCCTCCTGACCGAGCAACGTGGCCCCCATCGCCGTACCGAGAAGATCGGGCACCTGCTCGGGACCCAGTCCCAGCTGCCGGGCCGCTTCGAGGATGGTCAAGTAGAGACTCCAGAACTGCTGCGGGTTGCTGCTCAGCTGCAGGAACAGCTCCGGCTCTGTGCGCCCGCCGTGGACGCGCTCGAAGGAGAGGTTCAGCATCTTGTTGGTGAGCGAACCCGGGGGTCGGCGCAGCGTCCTCGCCAATGCCAGCACGGCCGGCGGCAGCAGATGCAGATTCGACCCACCGAACCGACGCGGGTCGACGATCCTGAACAGACCGAAGCAGAGCACGACCTCGATCGGCCGGAACGCCTCCTGCCGGCGCCCAATCGGCACGTCGCGCGCCAGGATCGCTCGCCACTGCTGTCGAGCCGTCTCGGCGTCGATCTCCAGGTAGTCGCGGAGCTCGTAGCCCATTGCGTCGCTGCGACCAGGCTACCGGACGCACGGGCCACGTCGACTACGGCCATCCTGTCGCCGCTGCGGAGCAGTGGATCGAGCGCCGGATCTCCGCGCGCCGCCAGGAATCGACGCCCCCCGGCCTCGGCCGCGCCCGCCGGCACGAACGCCTACCGGCGCCTCGCCTGGCGAAGCAGTTCCTCCACCGCAGGCAGCGGTCGCCGGCGAGCCGCGCGGCGGTCGATCCCATCGATCTGCACGAATGGCCGGGCAGGCATCGAGTCGTTCGCCGACACCTCCCCGAGTTCCCGCAACTCCGCGACCATCGCCCCATAGAGCCGGTCGCAGCGGCGCAGCAGCACCCCCACATCGGCAACGAAACGGCTCTGGCCACGCCACGACACCTCGACGACCCCCGTTGCGCCGGCACCGGCAGCCTCGCACGCCGCGGCCGTTTGCATGCCGCCGATGGCGGCCAGCCAGTGCCGCCAGGCCCACGGCGGATCGCACCTCGGGACCGGCCACCGCAAACCCTCGATCGGAACGCTTCGGGCCGGCACGCAGCCGAGGCCGCTGCTCCTCGAGGAGGACGCCGCCGTCGGCGGAGACGGTGTCCTCGTCGAGGGGGCGGTCCGCGATCGGAAGGAAGCGATGTTCGGGGGTGAGGATGGGAGGTGCCGATCCCCTCAGGGCGGGCGATGACGTCGTTTCCAGGTCCGCGGCTCGTGACCTCCGAGCTCCCCGGCGTCGGCAAGACGCTGCTGCACCGGTCAGCGGGCTTGGAGGGGGGCGTTGAGGATGGCGCCAACCGCACGCTGGCGATCGGGGCTCCCCGGTGCAAGGGGGGATCAGGTGGCAGGTGCGGAGCTTCTGTCAGGGTCTTGGTCTCCGCAGTTCGTCCGGGCACCGAGCCGATCCCGGTGCGCTGCAGGTTCCACGGGCGAGCAGGCAAGCTGGTGACAGGCGAATCCCCCGATCGACCCCGCGCTCCTCACCCCTCCCAAGTCAGCCGCAGATCGTCCCGTCCAAAGTGCCCGTACGCCGCCACCGGGTAGTAGATCGGCCGCAGCAGATCCAGCCGCCCGACGATGCCCGCCGGCGTCAGGTCGAACTCCCCCGCCAGCGCCGCCGCGATCTCGCGGCACCGCGCCGCATCGCAGCCGTCCGCGCGGACCAGGAAGCTCACCGGCTCCGCCACCCCGATCGCATACGCCAGTTGCACCAGGCACCGCCGCGTCCAGCCGCGCGCCACCACCTGCCTGGCGAGGAACCGCGCCATGTACGCCGCCGAGCGGTCGACCTTCGACGGATCCTTGCCGGAGAACGCACCGCCGCCGTGCGGCGCCGCGCCGCCGTACGTGTCGACGATGATCTTGCGTCCGGTCAGCCCCGTGTCGCCATGCGGACCGCCGGTGACGAAGCTGCCGGTCGGGTTGATCCACACCTTGCAGTCGCGCGCCCGCCGGGCCGGCGGGATCACCACGTCGAGGATCTCCCGGTGCACACCTGCGTGCACCGTGCGCTGGTCGACGTCCGGTGCGTGCTGCGTCGACAGCACGATGGCCGTGACCTCGACCGGGCGCCCGTCCTCGTAGCGGAACGTCACCTGCGACTTCGCATCGGGCCGCAGCCACGGCAGCGTGCCCGCGCGGCGCAGTTCCGCCTGCCGCCGCACCAGCCGGTGGGCCAGGACGATCGGCGCCGGCATCAGCTCCGGCGTCTCGTCGCAGGCGTAGCCGAACATCAACCCCTGGTCGCCTGCGCCCAACACGCCGCCGCCGCGGTCGACGCCCCTGGCGATGTCCAGCGACTGGCCGTGGAAGCGCACCTGCACCTCGCAGCGGTCGGGGTCGATGCCGGACGCGGCGTCGGTGTAGCCGGCGTCGCGCAGCACCTCGGCGACCAACCGCACGGTGTCGGCGCGCACGGCCCGGAACACCTGCGGGTCCTTGGTGCGGAACTCGCCGGCGACGACGACCGCCTGGTCGGCGAGCATCGTCTCGCAGGCGACGCGCGCCTCGCGTTCGCGGGCCAGGAACGCGTCGAGCACCTTGTCGGAGATGCGGTCGGCGAGCTTGTCGGGGTGGCCTTCGGAGACGGACTCGGACGAGAACAGGCCGGCGAGGGGAGTCATGGTGGTCGTGATGATGGGCGGTGGAGCAGCGGCGTGGTGCGGCGGCACCCGCCCTGACCACGCGGCGTTCGAGCCGAAGCGCGTGCCGCGGCACGCCGCGCACCAAGATCGAGGCAGCCGACTGCCGTCGTGGCCATTGTCGCGGTAGCGTCCGGAGCCGTCGAGCGACGGCAGCCCGCAGATGGCGCATCGAGGCCTGGCAGCCTCGGTTCGCCGGCCTGCGGGCCGGCGCGACGTTCAAGCCACCGCACCACGGCGACCACGATCACCCCCAAGGGCCCAGGCGCCGACGAAGGATCCTCGCTACCTTCCCGGCATGGAATCGAGAGTCTGGCGTCGCTCCCTCGTTGCCCCCTTGGCGTTGGCCCCGCTTCTCGCCGGCGGACTGTCGGCACAGTCGACCCTGACGGTCGGTCCCGGTGGCTACCCAGAGGTCCTCGATGCCCTCACTGCGGCGCAGCCAGGGGACGTGATCGTCCTACAACCCGGCACCTACCTCCCCTTCGACCTCTCGATCGGGGTGCGCATCGTCGCTCCGGGCGGCGCCACCATCACCACGCCGCCAGGCGGGGGCGGCATGCCGAGCGTCTACCAGATCCAGCCACCCGCAGGCCAGCAGGCCACGCTGGTCGGTCTGACGTTCCGCAACAACCCGCTCTATCCCCCACCCGAACCTGCCGTCAGCCTCCACATCGCGGGCAACGTGGTGTTCGCGGACTGCCTCTTCCACAACTGGGCCGACTGGGGCGGTCTCGCCACCGTCTGCAACGGCGACGTGCAGTTCGACCGGTGCGAGTGGAACTGCGTGTGGGACTGCATGTCCGTGGTCGGTGGTCGCGTCACCGCCAACCACTGCAGGTTGCGGGCGTACCGGAACGACACCTACGGGGGCTGGGAGCCGACCTGCCTCGTCGCGTCCGGGGGCGACATCCGGCTGAACTTCTGCGACCTGCAAGGGTCCGGGGCGGGCCCGCAGTCGTACATCGGCTCGCCGGCGGTGCGCCTCAGCGGCACCGCCAGACTCGCCGTGGCCGACAGCCAGGTTCTCGGCGGTTCTTCGATCACCTGGGCATCGATCGCGATCACCAACGGCTCGGTCCATCCCGTGCTGCACGCACGCTCGACGATCCAGGGCGGCACTGGTTTGCTCCTGATGGTCCCCTATTACGTCTTCGGCCCTGGGCCTGGGTTCGACGGTCCGTCGATGGCGGCAGCCCTGGTCGGCGGACTCGGCAGCGTCGGCGGCCCTCGCGTCGGTGCGATCTACGAGGGCGCGGCGATCACGCCGTGGAACGGCATCGTGGCGATGGTGCTGTCGTTCGATCGCCACACGGCTGCTCCCGTCCCGTTCGCGGCGCAGCCGATCCACTTCGACCCTGCCACCTCCGTCGTCTATGCCTGGGGGCTGCCCAACGGCTACAGCGTGTTCCCGAACACCGGCGTGTTCCTCTGGCAGACGCCCGTGCTGGCTCCGTCGCTGTTCGGCGAGCAGTTCTGGCTGCACACGCTTGCCTGGGATGGGGCTACCTTCCAGGTCGGCCCGACGTTCGGCGGTCTGGTCCGCTGACCGTCGGGCGGGAGCGTGGAACACCCACCGAACGACTTGCGCCCAGGGACTGCACATCCTCCTGGGAGCGGAGGACTGCGCCGGATGGGACCACCGAGCCAGGGGGGACCGCAATGCCGTCATGGACGACCACTCGCTCGCCCAAGTAGGCCCTCGTCCCGATGTCGCACTGGTTGCCGATCCGGGCTCGGTGGTCGATCCCAACACAATGCCCGACCCGTGTGCGGTCCCCGATCCGCACTTTGACACCGATCGAGCAGCCGACGCCGATCTCGGAGTCCTCGCCGATCACCACGCCAGGGGCGACCATGGTGAGGTGACCGACGAGCGCTCTGTCGCCGATCTGGATGGGTAGGACGAGAATGGACCCATCTTGCAGGCACATGTTCGGGGACACGGTCGCCTTGTTCGACAAGTAGGCTCCTTCCCCGATGTGGAGGAGAGGCAGGTCTCGCAACCACGTATCGGGGTACGTCGTGAACTCCACCGAGCCGCGATAGCCGAAGAGGCGGAACACCCACCGTTTCACCCTGGGCATGGCCAGCACGCAATGGTACAGGGCCGGCCAGTAGTAGACCGATGTCCAGCACAGCGCGTACAGCCGACGTGGGCCGTAGACCGCGTGTCCCAGGTCCCTCGGGAACCTGCCCGCGACGAGCGTGCGGCGCGTGATCCGGCTGAGCAGGCCGCACGTGAGCAGGCACGCGACGCCGAACAAGACAGGCGCCATGACAACGGACAGGGTCGTCCATTCCCCAGGGAGGACGAAGGCCGGCGCCGCCGCAATGGCCGCCGGAACGACCACGATGATGACGCAGTAGACGGGCACGAGCGCTCTGACGAGGGCGCGACGTCGGGGTGATGGAATGCCGGCGGCTTCGGTGGACTGCATCTGCGTGGGCAAGGGCGTGGACCAGAGGGTGGGTCAGCCCCTCCGGCCCTAGCAGGCCTCAGGACCATCCGCACTCCCACGAGCCGCGGCGAAGCCATGACCGGCCGTCGAGAATCTGGCGCTCACCCCGGGCCGGCGAGCGCCGCAGGATGCCCTGCCCCCTCCGTCTCCAGCCATGGGGCCGGGGCCACCCGAAGCCGCGCCTGCGTCCCGAGGCTGTCGGGACCGCGCACTCGCTTCGCCGCCCCCCGCCCCCCTACCGCCGCGCGTGGATGCGCAACCCCCGCACCACCACGTTCGGGTACGCCGCCCCGTGGAACACCAGCTGGAACCGCACCCCCGTCACCCCGTCCTGCAGGATCCCGGGACCGGCGCCCAGACCGATGCCGTCGCGCCACGGCGGCAGCGGGCCGGGCACCGGCGCCGTGCCCGACGCATCGAGCACGGCGCCCTGGAACCGGATCCGCACCGGCCCCATCGGGTCGTTGGCCGCCACCGTGCCCGGCGCACCGGAGTCGGTGTAGGTGACGTCGACCACCCCGTCGCCGTCGAGGTCGACGTCGAGTTCGTAGCGCTGCCAGATCGGCGGCACCGTCTGGCCGGCCGCGTACCACTTCGACGCGCTGGCCGTGTAGGCGTCGCGGTCCTGCAGCCGCGCAGCGTTGCGCTGCGGATCGAACGCCGGCGCACCCGTGCCCGAGAACGCCGGTGCCGCGCCCGCCGCCTCCAGCCGGTAGAAGCCCGGCGCGCCGGCACCAGCCTGGCTGACGATGTTGAACACCGCCAGCGTGCCCGTCGGCAGGATCGAGATGCTGCCCGTCCGGCTGCCGTCGCCGCCGCGCACGTCGACCGCTCCCGCGAACGACAGCGAGGCGCCCGATTGCAGCAGCACCGACCCGCCGGAACCGCCGCCGCCCGGCGACGTCACCCCCCAGGTCGCGTCCGGCGTCGACGTGTTGGGGTTGTCGCCGGTCACCAGCACCCCTTCGCCGCCGCGGGCCGCCACCAGCGCGCTGCCGCCGACGGTCAGCGGCCCGCCGGCGCGCAGCAGCAAGGCGCCGCCACCGCCGCTGCCGCCCGCACCGGCGACGTAGTGGCCGATCGCGGCGCTGTTCTGCGTGCCGTAGACGTGCGACCCGCCGCCGCCGCCACCCGACCCGCCGACCAGGAAGTGGTCCAACGAGCCGAAGCCGGTCGGCACCGGCGCCAGATCGGGGAACGCCGTGCCGCCCGGCTGGATCGCCGCGACCGAAGCCCCGGCCGGCGGCGTCACCGTGGCCTGGCCGCCGGGACCATCGAAGCCACCGCCGCCGCCGCCGGGCGAGAAGTTCCCCCGATACAGCGACCCGAGCAGCGGCAGCGACACCGCCAGCCCGCTCAGCGGATGCAGCAGCGAACCACGGCCGCCGGTGCCCGCCGCACTGGCCGCATAGGCATGTCCGGCCGGCACGCGCACGCTCTCGCCGTTGCGGCCGTAGTAGAGGTTCACCAGTTCGAGCCCTTCCATCACCTGCACGTTGCCGTTGAGCCGGCACTCCGGTGCCCCGGCGCCACCGCGGCCGCCGCCGGGCCCACCCGCCCCGCCCGGCTGTCCGTCGGCCCAGTTCGGCACGGCCACCGAATAGGCCGGACTGGGTCCGATGCCGTTGAACAGCGACACCCGCTGCCCCTGCGCCGGTCCACTGGTCGGGATCCAGAACGGCATCGCCGGCGCGCCGACGTCGATCGTGCCCTGCAGGTCGACCGCGCCCGTGACCCAGATCTGCAGCGGCGCGCTGCCGGTGGCGCGCAGCGTCGTGCCGGCCGGCAGCACGAAGTCGGTGAACGCGAACCGCCCATCGGTGACCAGGTGGTCCTGGCCGTCGAGCGTGCGCGAGGCCGGGATCAGGAACTGGTCGGTGTTCCACTCGTAGACGCCGCCGCCGCGCGGCAGGCCGAGCGTGACGTCGAACGAGCCGTGCCGGCCGTCGCCGCCGAGCAGGCCGGGCCGCGCGCCCTGGTTCCACGCCGCCGCCGAGGCGGCGAGGTCCTGCTGGCTGCTGGTGGCGAACGTCTCGACCAGCTGGAAGGGCGGCGCCAGGTCGCCGATGCGCCAGTCGACGCCGTTGCTGACCACGACCTCGAGCGCATTGGCGCCGGGCGCGACGAAGTATGCCTGCAGGTAGGCGTGCACGCCGCGCAGACTGGCGTCGTCCGGGAACGCGACCGCGAACGCCGCCGTGTCCGGCGACGTCGGCGCCACCGCCCAGCCGAGGATGTCGGCCGACTGCAGCAGATCGCAGCCGGGCATGCCGATGCCGGCCAGCGTCACCGGCAGCAGGAACGGGCCGTAGAACTGCCGGCTCGCGCCCATCGCCACCGCGCCGACGGCGCTCGGTGTGTTGGCGATCGTGGCGCGGCCCACCTGGCCGAGCACCGGCCGCGCCGCCGGATCGGGAGCCATCGCCAAGGGCGGCGTGCCGCAGCCGGCGCCGTAGGTCGACGCGGCCGCGACCACCGGATCGGGGCCGCTGAGCCAGGTGTCGCCGAGCAGGCCGATGCCGGCCCCGCCGTCGCCGCCGAACAGCACCACCCGTTCGCGGGCGGCGTCGTAGGCCATCGCCAGCGCCGTGCGCGCCGAGGGCTGCGCCGTGGGCGTCGCCGCCACCCAGGCCGAGCCGAGGAACTCCCAGGTGTCGTCGCGCGGCCCGGCCGCGCCGGCGCCGCCGAACAGCAGCGTGCGCCCGGCGGCGGCGGCGTAGGCGAGCCCGGCGCCCGTGCGCGCCGGCGGGAACTGGGCCGTGAACGCCGCCGCCCAGAAGCTGCCGTTCCACTCCCAGGTGTCGGCGAGCGCACTGCCGCTGTCGCCGCCGAACAGCACGATGCGCTGGCGCCCGGCGTCGTAGGTCATCGCATGGCCGGCGCGGCCCGGCGGCGCCCAGCCGGTCGCGACCTGCTGCCACGTCGAACCGTCCCACTGCCAGGTGTCGGCGGCAAGGCCACCGGCGGTGCTGCCGCCGAACAGCACGATGCGCTGGCGCGCGGCGTCGTAGGCCATCGCGTGGCCTTGGCGCGCCGGGGGCGCCGCGGCCGGCGTGCGGGCCGCCCAGTCGGTGCCGTCCCACTCCCACGTGTCGCCGAGCAGACCGTTCGTGTCCTCGCCGCCGAACAGCACCGTGCGCTGGCGAGCCGCGTCGTAGGCGAGGCCGTGGCCGCGCCGCGCCGGCGGCGCCGAGGGCGGTGTGCGCACCTGCCACGCGACGCCATCCCATTCCCAGGTGTCGGCAAGCAGGCCCGCCTGGGCCTCGCCGCCGAACAGCAGCACGAGCTGCCGCTGCGCGTCGTCGGCCAGCGCGTGGCCCTTGCGCGCCGTCGGCCCGGGCGCGGCGACGGACGTCCACAACGGCAGGCTCTGGGCCATCAGCGACGGACCGCCGAGGATGACGACGGCCACGGGGAGGCAACGGAACAGTCCGGTACGGACCCGGCGAGTGCGGTTTCCCATGCTTTTCCTCCGCTGCGCCGGTCGGTGTCGAGGGGGGAACGACCCACCGGGCAGCCGGCGCAGCATAGCGCCTTCGTCGCCGCCCGTGACGGTGCTTGCCTGCGCGCCCCCCGTTGCCGCAGACTGCCGCCGCCGCGCCCCGCCGCGGGCCCGCGTCCCTCCCGCCCCGATGCCCGGCGTGCCGCCGATCCCCGCCTCCGCCGCCCGCCGCCGCGCCATCGTCGCGACCGTGGCCCTGCTCGCCCTGGCCGTGGCGGCGGCCGCCTGGCAGCTGCGCTTCCTCTGCGACGACGCGTTCATCACCTTCCGCTACGTGGCGAACGCCCGCGACGGCCATGGCCTGGTCTGGAACCCGCCGCCGTTCCAGCCGGTCGAGGGCTACACGGGCTTCCTCTGGGCGCTGCTGCTGTGGGCCGTGTGGAGCGCGTTCGGCGTCGAGCCGCCCGCGGCGGCGAACGTGCTGTCGGTGGCGCTCGGCGTCGGCCTGTTCCTCGCCTGCGCCGGCGCGGCGCTGCGGCTGCGCGGCCGCGACGGGACGCCGCTGCACCCGGCGGTCGGCCTGCTGGCGCTGGCGGTGCTCGGCGGCAACCGCACGTTCCTGCAGTGGCTGACCGGCGGACTGGAGACGGCGCTGTTCAACCTGGCGTTCGTCGGCTGGGTGCTGCTCGCGTTCCGCGCGCCCGAGCGCCGCGGCCGGACCTGGCTGCTGCTGTGGGCCGCCGCCGCCGCCGCCGCCGCGCTGACCCGCCCCGATGGTCTCCTGCTGGTGGCCGTCACCACCGCGACCGCGCTGGCCCTCGCGGCGCGCCGCCGACTGGCGTGGGCGGACCTCGCGCCCGGCCTCGCGCCGCTGGCGACGGTGCTCGCCCATGTGCTGTGGCGCCGCGGCTTCTACGGCGAGTGGCTGCCGAACACCTACTACGCCAAGGTCACGACGCCGTGGCCGGAGGCCGGCTGGCGCTACCTCTACTGCTTCGCGTTCGAGCACGGCGCCTGGCTGTGGCCGCTGGTCGCCCTCGCCGCGCTGGCCGCCGCGTTCGCGCGCGGCGAGCGGATCCGCGCGCTGGGGCGGCTCGTCGCCGACCACCTGCCGGCGACCGCCGCCACCGCGGCCCTGTGGTTCCACGTCGGCTACTACGTGCTGCGTGTCGGCGGCGACCACTTCGAGTACCGCGTGCTGAGCCACACGATCCCGCTCGGCACGCTCGCCGTGGCCGCGCTGGCGGCGAGGATCCACCGTGGGGCGTGGCCGCCGATCGCCGCGCTGCTGCTGCTGGGCGCGGCGCAGTCGATCGGCTGGATGCACTGGGCCCTGACGACACCACGCGCGGCGCCCGAGTACGACGCGCTCGGCGACAAGCTGCCCGGCTGGCTGCGGCCCCTGGCGCGCGAATACGACCGTCGGCAGGCGTGGCTGCAGATGCAGTTCAACTGCGTGCGGACGGGTGCCCATGCCCTCTCCGCCCAGGGCCTGCTGGCGCTGTTGCCCGATCGCACCCGCATGCCAGCGGACGCCAACGACGTGCCCGTACTGATCGGCGTCGCCGCGGGCATCCCGGGCTGGACGCTCCCCGACGTCGCGGTGCTCGACGTGCTCGGCCTCAACGACTGGGTCGCGGCGCGCACGCCGGTGCGCGACTGGCACCTCGGCTTCCTGCCGCGCGAAGTGCTCGAAGCCGCGCTGGCCACGGCCGATGCCGACGGCGACGGCTGGGCCACGCGCGGCGAACTCGAGGCCGCGTTCGCGGCGATCCCCGGCAGTTCCGCAGCAGGCGCCCGCCCGGTCGTCGACCGCCTGCTGCTGCTGTTCGCGGGCGACCGGGCCGGCGCCCTCGACGCGGAGGGCCTGGCGGCGGCGCGCCACTTCTTCGCCAAGATGCGCTTCCTCGCCCACGAGCGCCTGGCCCCGGACGAGTACAAGGACGCCTTCGCGCCGAACGTCACCATCGCCAATCGCCGCGCCGTGGTCCGGCCGCGGGCCGAACCGCTGACCCCCGCCCGCGTGCGCGAGATCGAGACCGAATGGCGCGATCGCATCCGCCGGCAGGAGCACGGCCGGTGACGCGTCGCAGCCCCGTGCCGGTCGCGCGCGGCGACCGCCTGACGCTCGCCATCGACGCGCTCGGCGACGGGCCCGACGGCATCGGCCACGTCGGCGACTACGTGGTGTTCGTGCCCGGCGTGCTGCCCGGCGAACAGGCGGAAGTGCGCATCACCTCGGCCGGGCGCAAGTTCGCGCGCGCCGAACTGCTCGCCGTGCGGCGCGCGGCGCCCGAGCGCGTGCCGGCGCGCTGTCCGCACTTCCTCGCCTGCGGCGGCTGCGACCGGCAGCACCAGGACTACGGCGCCCAGCTGCGCGACAAGCAGGCCCGGCTGCAGCGCACGCTGGCGCACGCGCTCGGCGCCGCGGCGCCGGTCGTGCCGGCGCCGCTGGCCGGCGAGCCGTTCGGCCAGCGGCACAAGGTCGTGCTGCACCTGCAGAACGGCGCCGACGGCGGCCTCGAGGCGGGGTTCCGCCGCCGGCGCAGCCCGGAGCTGGTGGCGGTGCACGAGTGCCCGGCCAGCGCGCCGCGGGCGTGGGCGCTGGCCCACGCCGCGGTGCAGGCGCTGGCCGCGCTGCGCCATCCGGCGTGGGATCCCGACTTCGCGCCGCGGGGCCTGCTGCGCAGCGTGCTGGTGCGCGCGACCACGACCGGCGAGGCGCACCTGCTGGTCGTCGCCCGGCAGGCGCACGTGCCCGGGCTCGAGCGCGCGTTCGCCCGCCTGCACGCGGCCGGCGCGACGACGATCGGCGTCAACGGCAACCCGGGCGAGTTGTCGCAGCTGCTGGGCCCCGAGACCCGCGTGCTCAGCGGCCCGCCGCGCATCGCCGAACGCCTGCTCGGCACGACCTACCTGCTGTCGCCGGACGCGTTCTTCCAGACCTCGCCGTTCGCCGCGGCGCAGCTGGTGCAGCAGGTCGTCGACTGGCTCGCGCCTTCGCCGCGGGACGACGTCGGCGACCTCTACTGCGGCGGCGGGCTGCTGACGCTGCCGCTGGCGCGCGCGGCGCGTTCGGCGTTCGGCATCGAACTCGGCCGCCGCGCGATCCACGACGCCGAGGCGGCGGCGCGCGCGAACGGCATCGCCAACGTGACCTTCCGCACCGGCCATGTCGAGAGCTGGCTCGCCGCCTGCCGGCGCGGCGAGCTGCCACGCCCGCACCTGGTCGCGCTCGACCCGCCGCGGGCCGGCCTCGGTCCGGCCGTCGTCGACGAACTGCGGCGGCTGGCGCCGCGGCGCCTGGCCTACGTCTCGTGCGACCTGGGCGCGCTGGCGCGCGACCTGCAGGCGCTGCAGGCGGCGGGCTTCGTCACCCGCCAGGTGCGGCCGGTCGAGATGTTCCCGCAGACCGCGCACGTCGAGGCCGTCGCCGGCCTCGAACGCGTGGCGTGAGGCCCCCCGCGGGCGCCGCGCCTCAGCGGCCGCGCCGCAGCGCCCACAGCCCGGCGTAGCGTTCGCACACCGCCAACGCCAGCACCGCCAGCAGGGCGACCAGCGCCCACCGCGGCGCCGCGCTCTCGACCGTGCGCGCGAGCGCGGGCGGCACCGGCTCGGGTGCTTCGCCGACCGCTCCGCCGGTCAGCGCCGCCAGCCACTCGACGTCGCGCAGCGTCGGCGCCGGCGGCTCGACCCGAACCTCGTCGAGCCGCGGCGCCGCCGCGCGCACCGGCGCCGCCGGCAGCACCGCCTGCAGCCACTGCGCGAAACGGCCGGGGAACGCCGGCTCGGCCCGGAACTCGGCGCCCTCGGGCCCGCCGAGGTCGGCGGCGAACGCGCCGACGCGGCCGAGACCGCGGTTGCCGAAGGCGAGCAGCGGCCAACCGGCGTCGCCGGCGACCAGCAGCACCTGCGCGTCGAGCGGCGCGGTGCCGGGCACGACGCCGCCGAGCGACGGCCACGACTCGACCTGCGGCAGCAGCAGCGGCGAGTCCTCGGCCACGGCCCGCACGGCGAACCGGGTCGGCGCGGCCGGCGGCGGTGGCGCGGGGTTGTCAGACCGCGGCGGCGGCGGCTCGGTCGGTGGCGGCTCGGGCCGGTGCGGCGGCGGGCCGTCGGCGCCGCTGTCGGCCGGCTCGCGGCCGACACGCTGCAGCGCGCGCGTGACCTCGGCGCTGACCAGCACCGGCACGAAGCTCGCGTCCTCGATCGGCAGGAACTGGCCGCCGCCGGCGCGCGTCAGCCGTTCGGCCTCGCGCTTGAACGACGGCTCGGTGCCGCTGTCGATGATCGACACCACCGACAGGGTCGTGCGCGCGTCGGTGCGCAGCCGCATCGCCTGGTCCTGCAGCGCCACCGACTCGCTGAGGTCGAACTCGCCGTCGGTGACGACGACGATGTGCTTGACCGCGGCCCGCGATGGCGCCAGCAGTTCGCTGGCGAGGCGCAGCCCGCTCAACAGGTAGGTGAACTCCGGGCCGTGCGCCAGCCGCTCGATGCCGCGCCGCACGGCGTCGACCGCGGTCGCGTCGGTGAGCGGCAGCTCGACGCGGCCGGCGCCCTTGTTGCCGAACGTGACGACGCCGACCTGGTCGCCTTCGCCGAGCGCCGCCGCGGTGCGCCACGCGCTGGTCTTGGCGTAGCTCATCTTGGTCATGCCGTTGGCCAACGGCGAGCCCATGCTGCCCGAGCGGTCGACGACCAGCACCATCGCGATCGCGCGCTTGTCGACCTCGATCGGATCGCGCGCCACGGGCGCCGCGCCGCCGGTGGCGCCGCTCGGCGGCCGCTCGTCGACCGGCGGCGGCGTGGGCGGCACGGGCGTGGGATCGACCGCCGCGGCGCCGGCACCGCTGCCGGCGGCGGGATCCGTGGCCGGCAACGGCCGCAGCGGCAGCAGGGCGCGCAGCGGCGCGCCTTCGCCGCCGAAGGCCGGCGCCAGCACGAACACGCCGAGGCCGTCGATCGCCGCGGCGACGATCGCCAGCTGCTGCTCCGCCGGCAGCGACCGGCCGAGCACCAGCGCGGCGGCGTCGCGCCAATCGGCCGGCAGCTGGTCGGCCGCTTCGACGGCGAGCCCCTGGGCCTGCAGCGCCGCCGCCGCGACCCCGCTCGGATCGAGCACGACGACGCGCGGCGCCGCCGCGACGTCGAACGAGCCACGGCCCACCAGCCGGTGGCCGGCGAACTGCACCGTGCAGACCAGCGTGTGCGGGCCCGCCGCGTCCGGTTGCCACGTGCAGGCCGCGACCCCGTGGCCGGCGAGCTCGAACGGCACGCGCGCCACGTCCGCGCCCTGGTGCTGCAGCACGAGTTCGCCGTTCGCCAGGCCGCCGAGGCCGGGCGCCTCGACCTCGAACGCCAGCGGCCGGCCGACGGCGGCCGCAGCCAGCGTGCGCACCTGCACCCGGCGCGGATCGACCGGCAGCGGTGGCTGCGGCAGGCGCACGCTCGCCCCCAGCGGGCCGGCGCCGGGCGCGGTGCCGAGCGGCGCCTGCCAGGCCAGTTCGAGGTCGCTGGCGCGTGGCCCGGCCGCCGCTGCGGCCTGCAGCACCGCCCCTGGACCCGCCGTCGGCGCCACGGTCTGCTGCCTTGCCGCCGTCGGCGCGAACGCCACCCAAAGCGGATCGACGGCGCCGACGGCGAAGGCGAGCACCGCCAACCAGGCCGCGAAGCGGGCCAGCCGCGGCGCCGAGGGCACGGCCAGCAGGCCGATGGCCGCGAGCAGCAGCGGCAGCGCGAGCCAGGTCACGGCCGCCGCCCGGGCGCCGGCAGGAACACGGGCGACAGCCAGTCGACGCGGTCGCCGAGGTCGCGGCCGCGACCGCAGTCGACCTCGAGCGCCACCGTCTGTCCGGGCCGGACGGGCAGCAGGCCCGTGTCGCGCGGCGGCCCGGCGCGCAGCGCCCGCTGCTCGAACCGCACCGCACCGTCGACGAGCACCCGCACCTCGGCCTCGGCGGCGATGCCGAGCGCGGCCGACGAATCGTCGAGCCCGACCCGGGTCCAGAAGTGCTCGGCGCCCGCCGGCGCGCGGAACACCAGGCGGCTCCGGCTGTGCACGCCGAGTCCCTTGCCGTGCGTGCGGCCGGCCACCGTCAGCGGCCCGCCCAGCGCGGAACGGTCGCGGCGCCACGGATGCAGCACTTCGGCGTCGACGCCGCTCTCCGCGACCTCGATCGGCTCGAGATCGGAGAGGAAGATGCCGGCGTCGGCGAACACCAGGCAGGCGACGTCGGCTGGCCGCAGTTCGACCACTCCGCCGTCGTCGAGTTCGGCCTGCACCGCGCCAACCGACCAGCGCCGCAGCGACACGCCGAGCCGGTCGCCGGTGCGCGTCGCCAGCCAGGCGGCGGCCGCCGCCCGCCGCGGCGCCGGATCGGCGATGCGCAGCGCGACGAAGGCCGAGGGCCCGTACCAGCGCGGCTCCGCGCTGCCGTCGGCGGTGAACGCGAGGCCGCGGTCGCCGCAGCGGTGCAGGGCCCCCGCGGCGATGTCGAAGCCGACCGCGGCGCGCAGGAACAGCGCCTCGCCGACGCCTTCGGGCAGCCGCAGGCGCAGCGGCTCGCGCACCGCGGCGGCGGCGATCGCCGCCAGCCGTTCGATCGGCAGCTCGATCCGGCCGAACACCGGCGATTGCAGTTCGATGCGGTCGCCGGCGGCATCGCCGCCGACGATCGCGCCGTGCACGACGTCGCCGTCGGCGAACCAGGCGGCGGGCAGATCGACCGGCTGCACCGGCGCGCCGTGGACCGCCAGCAGGTCGGCCGCGGCGAGCCGCCGCGGAGCGCCCTCGACCTGCACCTCGAAGCCCTGCTGCCGGTCGCCGGCCAGGGCGCTCGCCGCGAGGACCCGGCCGTCGCGCAGCGCCACTTCGAACGGGGCCTGGGCACGGAGGGTCGCCGGCAACAGCGCGGTGAGGCCGGTCAGGGCCATCGCCGGGACCATGCCAGAATGGCGCCTGCCTCGGAAACCAGGGTTGGCATCCCTGCCAGAATGGCGTGGCGAGCAACCGGCGCGAGTCGACCCAGGCCGCTGCATGCAGTTCCTAATCATCTTCTTTGCATTCGGTTACGTCGCCCGACCACCGACTGGCGACGTCCGCGCCCGGTCGGCACCACAGTTGCTTTGCCGCGCGCCCAAGCGCCGGACCGCCCGCCTTGCCGCGGGTGCGACCGGCAGACCGGACCGCCCGCGCGGGCAGTCCGAGTCGGCACCCTACCACCACGAAAGTATCCAGGATTCCCCCCGAGGTTGTGATGGTCAAACAACTCGTGTTCGAAAACGACGCCCGCGAAGCCGTGCTGCGCGGCGTCTCCAAGTTGGCGAAGGCCGTGGTCTCGACGCTCGGCCCACGCGGCCGCAACGCCGTGCTCGACAAGGGTTGGGGCGGCCCCACCGTGACCAAGGACGGGGTCACCGTCGCCGAGGAGATCGAGCTCGACGACCGCTACGAGAACATGGGCGCCAAGCTGGTCAAGGAAGCGGCCAGCAAGACGTCGGACGTCGCCGGCGACGGCACGACCACGGCGACGCTGCTGGCGCACGCGATCTGCGAGGAGGGCATGAAGTACCTGACCGCCGGCGCCAACCACGCCGAGCTGATCAAGGGCATCCGCGCCGCCAGCGACGCGCTGGTCGCCGAACTGCAGCGCATGAAGAAGGCGGTGCCCGGCAACGACCAGAAGGCGATCATGCAGGTCGCCGCGATCGCCGCGAACAACGACCCGGAGATCGGCAAGATCATCGCCGAGGCGATGAAGAAGGTCGGCCAGGACGGCGTCATCACGGTCGAGGAGGGCAAGGGCCTGGAGACCGAGGTCAAGGTCGTCGAGGGCATGCAGTTCGACCGCGGCTACCTGTCGCCGCACTTCGTCACCGACCCGGAGAACATGACGGTCGACCTGCGCGACTGCTACGTCCTGGTGCACGAGGACAAGCTGTCGAACGTGCGACCGCTGCTGCCGCTGCTCGAGAAGCTCAAGGAGAGCAACAAGCCGCTGCTGATCATCGCCGAGGACATCGAGGGCGAGGCGCTGGCGACGCTCGTCGTCAACAAGCTGCGCGGCGTGCTCAAGGTGTGCGCGGTGAAGGCGCCCGGCTACGGCGACCGCCGCAAGGCCATGCTGCAGGACATCGCGATCCTGTGCGGCGGCGAGGCGATCTTCAAGGACCTCGGCCTCGACCTGGAGAAGGTCCAGCTGCGCCAGCTCGGCGTCGCCAAGAAGGTGCTGATCGACGGCGACAACACCACGATCGTCGAGGGCAAGGGCAAGACCGCCGACATCAAGGCGCGCGCCGAGCAGATCCGGCGCGAGATCGAGGCGACGACCTCCGACTACGACCGGGAGAAGCTGCAGGAGCGGCTGGCCAAGCTGACCGGTGGCATCGCCGAGGTCCGGGTCGGCGCGCACACCGAGACGGAGATGAAGGAGCGCAAGGCGCTGGTCGAGGACGCGCTGCACGCGACGCGCGCGGCGATCGCCGAGGGCATCCTGCCCGGCGGCGGCACCGCGCTGCTGAAGGCCACCCGGGCGCTCGACAAGCTCGAGCTGCCGGGCGACCAGCAGTTCGGCGTCGACCTGATGCGCGTCGTCGCGCAGAAGCCGATCCGCACCATCGCCCAGAACGCCGGCATCGACGGCGCCGTCGTCGCCCGCCGCGTGCTGGCCGAGAAGAGCGCCAACCACGGCTTCAACGCGCTGCTGCGCGAGTACGGCGACATGTTCGAGTTCGGCGTCGTCGACCCGACCAAGGTCACGCGCTCGGCGCTGCAGAACGCGGTCTCGGTCGCGTCGCTGCTGCTGACCACCGACTGCGTGATCACCGACGCCAAGAAGGACGACGACAAGGCCGCGCCCGGCATGCCCGGCGCGATGTGACCCCGATCCCCATTCGCACACCCAACCCCACATCCATCCGGAGTAGAAGAATCATGGCATCCCTGCGACCCCTGGACGACCGCGTCGTGCTGAAGGTGCTCGACGCCGAGGAGAAGACCGCCGGCGGCATCCTGCTGCCCGACACCGCCAAGGAGAAGCCGCAGCGCGGCAAGGTGACCGCGGTCGGCAACGGCCGTCTCGGCAAGGACGGCAAGCGCCTCCAGCTCGACGTCAAGAAGGGCGACGTGGTGCTGTTCGGCAAGTACGCCGGCAGCGACGTCAAGGTCGACGGCGAGGACTACAAGATCCTGCGCGAGAACGAGATCCTGGCCAAGGTGGAGGGCTGAACCGATGGGCAAGCAGATCATGTACGACGACGTCGCGCGCCGTAAGGCGGTCGAGGGCGTCCAGAAGCTGGCGAAGGCGGTCAAGGTGACGCTCGGCCCGGCCGGCAAGAACGTCATCATCGAGAAGTCGTTCGGCGGCCCGCAGGTGACCAAGGACGGCGTCACCGTGGCCAAGGAGGTCGAGCTCGAGGACCCGTTCGAGAACATGGGCGCCAAGCTCGTCCGCGAGGTCGCCAGCAAGACCAACGACGTCGCCGGCGACGGCACGACGACGGCGACGGTGCTCGCCGAGGCGATCCTGACCATCGGCCAGCGCTACCTGACCTCGGGTGTCGACCCCAACCACCTGCGCAGCGGCATCGACGCGGCGGTGGCGGCGATCACCGAGAAGCTGGCCGGCATGGCGAAGAAGGTCGACAACAAGAGCCGCGACGCCATCGCGCAGGTCGGCGCGATCTCGGCCAACAACGACGCCGAGATCGGCAACCTGCTCGCCGACGCGATGATGAAGGTCGGCGCCGAGGGCGTCGTGACCGTCGAGGAGGGCAAGAGCGCCACGACCGAGCTCGAGCACGTCGACGGCATGCAGTTCGACAAGGGCTACGTGTCGCCGTACTTCATCACCGATCCGAAGACGATGGAGGCGTCGTACGAGAACGCGCTGATCCTCGTGAACGAGAAGAAGATCGCCAACGTGCGCGAGATGATTCCGCTGCTCGAGCAGGTCTCGCGCGCCGGCAAGCCGCTGGTGATCGTCGCCGAGGACATCGAGTCCGAAGCGCTGGCGGCGCTGGTGGTGAACCGCCTCAAGGGCGTGCTGCAGGTCTGCGCCGTCAAGGCGCCGGGTTTCGGCGATCGCCGCAAGGCGATGCTGCAGGACATCGCCACCCTGTGCGGCGGCCAGTTCATCAGCGAGGACCTCGGCCTGAAGCTCGAGAACGTGACGCTCGATCAGCTCGGCTCGGCGCAGAAGGTGCGCATCACCAAGGATGCGACGACGATCATCGGCGGCAGCGGCAAGAAGGCCGACATCGCCGGGCGCGCCGACAGCATCCGCAGCCAGATCGAGCGCACCACCTCCGACTACGACCGCGAGAAGCTGCAGGAGCGCCTGGCCAAGCTGACCGGCGGCGTCGCCATCATCCGCTCCGGCGCGATGACCGAGGCCGACATGAAGCAGAAGAAGCAGCGCATCGAGGATGCGCTCAACGCCACCCGCGCCGCGGTGGAGGAAGGCATCGTGCCGGGCGGCGGCGTCGCCCTGCTGCGGGCCAGCAAGGCCCTCGACGCCCTGAAGCTGAAGGGCGACCAGCAGTTCGGCGTCGAGATCGTGCGCCGCGCCTGCGAGGCGCCGATGCGGCAGATCGCCGAGAACGCCGGCGAGGACGGCTCGGTCGTCGTCGACGAGGCGCAGTCCAAGAAGGCCAACGAGGGCTGGAACGCGCTGACCGGCGAGTGGGTCGACATGTTCGCCGCCGGCATCGTCGATCCGACCAAGGTCGTGCGCTGCGCGCTGCAGAACGCGGCCAGCATCGCCGGCCTGATGCTGACCACCAACACCATGGTCACCTCGATCAAGGAGGACCAGAAGGCGGTGGAAGGCAGCACCAGCTGAGGTGATGGCTCCGGCCCGGGCCGCCGGGCATGAGTCGGCGGGGATGGCCGGCCGATAGGGCCACCATCCCCGCCTTGGCATCGGCAGTTCCGTTCCCGAGATGGCCCAGAAGCGCGACTACTACGAGGTGCTCGGCGTCGAACGTTCGGCCGACGACGACGCGATCAAGCGCGCCTACCGCAAGTTGGCGCTCGAGAACCACCCCGACCGCAATCCCGGCAACGCCGAGGCCGAACGCCGCTTCAAGGAGGCCGCCGAAGCCTACGCCGTGCTCAGCGACGCCGAGAAGCGGCGCCGCTACGACCAGTTCGGCCACGCCGGCGTCGACGGCGGCCAGGGCGGCGGCTTCGCCTCGGCCGAGGACGTGTTCGCCGCCTTCGGGGACCTGTTCGGCGGCGGCGGCGGCGGTTTCTTCGAGCAGTTCTTCGGCGGCAGCGGCGGCGCGCGACGCGGCCGCGGCCGGCGCGGCGCCAGCCTCAAGGTCGACCTCGAGCTGACGCTCGAGGAGGTCGCGACCGGGGTCAAGAAGACGTTCGAACTCAAGCGCGCCGAGCGCTGCGAGCAATGCGGCGGCGCCGGCAACAAGCCCGGCAGCAAGAAGAGCCGCTGCGCCACCTGCGGCGGCCACGGCCAGGTCGTGCGCTCGCAGGGCTTCTTCCAGCTGCGCCAGACCTGCCCGACGTGCCACGGCCAGGGCGAGCGCATCGACGACCCGTGCCCCCGCTGCCACGGCCGCGGCGCCGTGCCGAAGGAGGCGCCGATCACCATCACGATCCCGGCCGGCATCGAGTCCGGGCACACGGAGCGCATCCCCGGTCACGGCGAGCCCGGCGAGGGCGGCGGTCCGCCCGGCGACCTCGTCGTCGTGCTGCACGTCAAGGAGCACGACGTGTTCACCCGCTTCGGCGACGATCTGCTGATGCAGTCGCGGGTGTCCTTCCGCCAGGCGGTCATGGGCGACGAGATCGACATCCCGACGATCACCGGCGAGACCGTGGCGATGAGGATCCCGCCGGGCACCCAGCCAGGCGAGAAGCTGCGGGTGCGCAACCACGGGCTGCCACGCGCCGACGGCTATGGCCGCGGCAATCTCGTCGTACAGGTGCAGGTCGACGTGCCCCGCAAACTGTCCGCCGAGCAGGAAGACCTCCTGCGCCGCTTCGACGAGCTCGACGGCGGCCGCAAGGGCAAGAAGAACGGCAGGAAGACGATCTTCGAGAAGGTCAAGGACATCTTCTCCTGATCGGACGGACCCAACCTCCCCACCACCGACCGGAACGCAGTCGTGAACGAGACCAACGAACCAACCGACGAGGCCGAGACCGGCTCGCCCCAGGGCGAACGGCTGGTCGAGATCCCGGCGCACGAGCAGGAGGTCGCCCGCCTCAAGGAGGAACGCGACAACCTCGAGCAGCAGCTGCAGCGCACGCTCGCCGACACGGCGAACATGCGCCGGCGGCAGAAGCAGGAGATGGACGACAACCGGCGGCGCGTGCTCGAGGGGCTGACCCAGGAGCTGCTGCCGGTGCTCGACACGTTCACGATGGCGCTCGCCGCCGCCGACCAGGACACGACCGACCCGAAGGTCCTGATCGACGGCGTACGGCTCGTCCGCACGATGCTGTCGGGCGTGCTCGAACACCACGGCCTGGTCGAGATCCCCGCGCAGGGCCTGCCGTTCGATCCGCTGCGGCACGAAGCCGTCGCCGTCGAGGCGGCCGCCGGCACGCCGGAAGGCCAGGTCGTGCGTGTGCTGCAGACCGGCTACCTGCTCGGCGACCGCGTCGTGCGCCACAGCCGCGTCGTCGTCGCCGGTCCCGACCCGTCGAGATCCGCCAAGGAGAAGTGATCGTGCCCACCTACGACTACCTGTGCTCGGCCTGCGGCCACCGCTTCGAGGAGTTCCAGGCCATGTCGGCGAAGCCGCTGCGCAAGTGCCCCGAGTGCCAGAAGGCCGCGCTCGAACGGCTGATCGGCGCCGGCGCCGGCGTGATCTTCAAGGGCTCCGGCTTCTACCAGACCGACTACCGCGGCAGCGGCTACGCCAGCGACGCGAAGAAGGACGCGGGCGGCGGCTGCACCCCGACCTGCGGCACCGACGCGGCGCCCGCCGGCTGCAAGATGGCGAAGAAGGACGACGGCAAGGCGTAGCGACGGCGAAGCCCCCCGGCGTCCGCGGCGAAGGACCGCCGGTGCCGCGCCGCTCAGTCGGCCCGCACCGCGTCGGGATTCCAGGTCGCGATGCGCACGCCGTTCTGGAACACGTCGAGCGCGCCGAGGCCGCCATGCGGCACCTGCACCGACAGGCAACGCGACAGCCGCATGCCCAGCATCGCCGCGGCGAAGCCGGCCAGCAGCGAACCCGGCAGCACGACGGCGAGCGCCTTGCCGGCCGCGCCGGGCATGGTCGCGGTCCACCACGCCAGCACGCGCTCGACCCCGTCGCCGAGGCTCTCCCCGTCGGGCGCCCTGGCCTCGCCGAACTCGGCGAAGAACGTCCGCACGGCGCCGTCCTCGTCGCGCATCACGTCGCTCCAGGGCCGCCCCTGCCAGCGCCCCATGTGCTGGTCGCGCAGCCGTTCGTCGGCGAGCGCCTCCTGCCCGCGCGCCTCCGCCAGCGCGCGCGCCGGCCCGAGGCACTGCGGCTGCGGGCTCGTGTGCACCGCGGCGAGGGCGACCGGCTGCAGCAGTTCCAGCCAGCGCAGCACCTGCGCCCGGCCGCGGCGGCTGAGCTCGGCCGGGCCGGAGCCCACCGCGCACTCGGCGTGCGTCCGGTCGAGTTCGGGATGGCGCAGCAACCAGAGCCGGCAGAAGTCGGTCGGTTCGGGGATCACCAGGCCATCTTCGCGCTCGCCGGCCCAGGCTTCCACCGTGGCCAGGCGCGCAGCCGGGCAGTACCGTGCCGCGGTGACCTTCGCGACGCTGAAGACCGGCATCGACGGCCTCGACGGCCTGCTCGGTGGCGGCATCCGGTATCCCGACGACAGCGCCGCGTTCGTCTGTCTGGCCGGCGGCCCTGGCACCGGCAAGACGCTGCTGGCGCTCGAACTCGTCGTGCGGGCCTGGCTGGACGCCGACGACGGCGCCACGTTCCTCTACTACTCGGTCGAACACTCGCCGGAGAGCCTGCACAAGAAGCTCGCCGCCGACTTCGACTGGTTCCGCGCCGGCGCCGCGATCACCGCGCAGCCGCGCGAGGTGCCGGGCAAGCTGGTGCTGCTGGCCAGGACGCCGCGCGGGGTCGCGAAGCTGGTGATGACCCAGGCCAGGCCGGCCTCGATGCAGCAGAAGGCCGCCCGCGGCACGGCGGTCGACATCGAGTGGATCCTCGCCGAGGTCGAGAACCACCGGCTCGTCGACCCGGTGCGCATGGTCGTCATCGACAACGTGGGCCTGTTGCTCACCGACCTCGAGTACTTCGAGAAACGGGCCGCGCTGCTCGAGGTCCGGCGGCGGCTGCTCGAGAGCGGCATCCACGGCATCTTCGTGATGGAGGAGGCGCATCCGCGCGACCTGCGGCTGCCGTCGGCCGAGGAGTTCTCGACCGACCTGATGATCCACCTGTCGTTCCGCGAGGAGGCGATCGACTTCAAGGCCCGCGCGCTCGAGATCAGCAAGGCCAGGCACCAGTACTACTACCGCGGGGTGCACCACTTCTCGATCGCCGGCCGCGGCGTCACCCGCGACGTCTACCTCGGCGCCCGCAACGAACGTGGTCCGGGCATCCACATCTATCCGTCGGTCGCGGCGCAGCTGTCGATGGCCCGCGACCAGGCCCAGTTCACGGTGCCGCCGCGCGGCAGCGAGCCGATCGACCTCGGCCATCCGGACCTCAACGGGGCGTTCCTGCACGGCACCGGGCCGGCGGAGCGCTCGTCGACGGTGCTGCTGGCGGAACCGGGCACGCCGGCGACGTTCCTGGCGCTGCGCTTCCTGGCCGCCGGCCTGCGCCGCGGCGAGAGCGTGCTGCTGGTGTCGACGCGCGAGGACCGCGACGCGATCAGGCGCATCTGCCAGCGCGAGCCGCTGCTGCGCGGCGTCTGCCTCGACGCCGACGGTCGCTTCGCCACCGACTTCCGCGTCGTCTACCTGCACCCCGAGTTCATCGCCCCGGGCAAGTTCACCTGGGATCTGGTGCGGCTGTGCCAGGGCGGACACGCGGCCGGCGCCGCCCGCCCCGTCGTCCGCCTCGCCTTCGACAACATCCATCGCCTCGGCGACCGCTTCCCGCTGGTCACCGGGCAGCGCTTCCTGATCGCGGCGATGCTCGACCTGCTGCGCTACGAGGGCGTGACGCCGCTGTTCGTCGACATGGTGCCGCCGCGCGCGCACGACGGCGGCAGCGACTTCGATCCGTCGCCCTACCTGGTCGGCTTCGACAACGTGCTGCACGTGTTCCCGACGCCCGGCGCCGGCGACAGCGCCCGCTGCCGGGTCGTGAAATCGGTCGGCAACGAGTTCCGCACCGACGACCCGCCGCTGGCCTGGCGCCGCCCCTGAGGCCGGCCGGTCGCCGAAACCGCGCACGCAACCTGTTGCAGCCGGCCCACGTCCGCTACCCTGACCGCAGGCCCCCAGGCTTGCGGCGACCCGCAACGTGCCGCGCGGGGTCGGACCGAACCCAAGGATCCCCGATGCGCCGAACCGTCGCCACCTGCCTCGGCCTCTCCGCCGTCCTCGCTGCCCAGGAAACGCGCCCCGACCCGCAGGCCCCGCCGCCGAAGGTCGTCAGCGGCCGCTTCGGCTTCGACTTCACGTCGCAGTACTTCTTCCGCGGTCTGGTGCAGGAGAACCAGGGCGCCATCTGGCAGCCCTACGTCGAGCTGAACTGGGGGCTGCACGAGGGCGACGGCGACCTGCGCAAGGTCGACTTCAAGTTCGGCCTCTGGAACAGCGTGCACGACGAGAAGACCGGCGGCGCCGGCGTCTGGTACGAGAGCAACTTCTACTTCGGCGTCGAGGCGCAGATCGGCGAACGCCTGACGGCGGGCCTGACCTACTCGATCTACGACTCGCCGAACGGCAGCCCGACGTTCTCGAAGAACGGCCGCCCGGTCGAGGAGCTGGTGTTCAGCTTCGACTACGACGACCGCGGCCAGTGGTTCGAGTCGCTGACCAGCGGCCTGCAGCCGTCGCTGGTGCTGGCGGTCGAACTGGACGGCCAGCGCGACGTGATCAGCGGCGCCGGCCACGTCGGCATCTACGCCGGCCTCGGCATCGAGCCGTCGTTCGTGATCGGCAAGCTCGCCGACGGCGACCTGACGTTCTCGATCCCGACGACGCTGGGCCTGAGCCTGCGCGACTACTACGAACGCACCGTCGGCGGCGGCAACGACGACTTCTTCGGCTACCTGCAGGTCGGCGCGGAGCTGTCGGCGCCGCTGACCTTCCTGCCCTCCCGAATGGGGCCGTGGACCGGTCGCGCCGGCGCGCACTTCCTGCTGCTCGGCGACAACAACGAGGCCCGCAACGGCGGCGACGTCAGCGAGGTGATCTTCACGCTCGGCTTCGAGACGGTGTTCTGAGGCACGGCGCCGTGGTCCGGTGCCCCCGGCGCCGGACCCGCCACCGCCGTCAGCTCCGGTTCGCCTCGCCGTGGCCGCTGTCGAACAGCACCTCGACCTGCATGCGGCCGAGGTTGTCGAACGTGCGCTTGCGGCGCAGCTGCGGCCACCAGTCGTAGAGCAGCAGCTCCACCGGCCGCCACATCGCCACCCAGCCGATGATCAGCAGCCCCTCGTCGACCACCCGCATCCACTCGACCGCGGTGAGCTGGTGCAGCAGCGCGCGCGCCGCCATGCAGGTGCCGAGGAACAGCAGGCCGACCAGGAGGCTCGTGCGTCCCTGCTGCAGCGTGCGGCGCACCTCGAGGCGCGCGAGGTCGCTGCGGTAGGCGAAGTAGTTGTGCATGGCCGTCGCCACGGTCTGCTGCGGCTCCAACGGGCGCTGGTCGGCCGGCAGGTGCAGCCGGAACACCAGCGGCGTGTCCGGCGGATACTCGCGGGCCCAGCTGACGATGAACTCCTCGGCGTCGCGGTCGAGGTCCTTCTCGTGGAAGGGCGCCGGATCGAACGAGTCGAACAGCTGGTCGAGCGCCCGCAGGCGCAGCTCGATGCGACCGGAGGCGCGCGCCGGAGCGGTCACCGCCGCCCCTGGTGCCCCTGCACGATCTGCTCGACGACGTGCGGCTCGGCCAGCGTCGTCACGTCGCCGAGGTCGCCGTAGTTGCCTTCGGCGATCTTGCGCAGGATGCGGCGCATGATCTTGCCGCTGCGCGTCTTCGGCAGCCCCGGCACGACCTGGATGGAGTCCGGGGTGGCGATCGCGCCGATCGCCTTGCGCACCTGCTGCTTCAGCACCGCCTCGATCTCGTCGACCGGCACGCCGTCGGCCGGCCGGCCGACGATGACGAAGGCGTGCACGCCGGTGCCCTTGACGTCGTGCGGATAGCCGACCACGGCGGCCTCGGCGCAGAACTCGTGCGCGACCAGCGCGCTCTCGATCTCGGCGGTGCCGAGCCGATGGCCGGAGACGTTCAGCACGTCGTCGACCCGGCCGGTGATCCAGTAGTAGCCGTCCTCGTCGCGCCGGCAGCCGTCGCCGGTGAAGTAGAGCCCGGGATAGGTGGCGAAGTAGGTCTGCCGGAAGCGCTCGTGGTCGTCGAGGATCGTGCGCGCCTGGCCGGGCCAGCTGCCGCGCAGGCACAGGTTGCCGGTCTTGCCGTTGCCGTGCAGTTCGGCGCCGTGCTCGTCGACCAGCACCGGCCGCACGCCCGGCAGCGGCAGCGTCGCCGAGCCGGGCTTGCACGGGGTCGCCCCCGGCAGCGGGGCGATCAGGATGCCCCCCGTCTCCGTCTGCCACCAGGTGTCGACCACGGCGCAGCGGCCCTCGCCGACGACGTCGTGGTACCAGCGCCAGACCTCGGGGTTGATCGGTTCGCCGACCGAGCCGAGCACGCGGATGCTGTCGCGGCGGTGCTTCCGCACCGGCTCGTCGCCGAAGCGCAACAACGCCCGCAGCGCCGTCGGCGCGGTGTAGAAGATCGCCGCCTGCACGTCGTCGACCACCTGCCAGTAGCGGCTCGGGTCCGGGTAGAGCGGCGTCGACTCGAACAGCACGGTGGTCGCGCCGTTCGCCAGCGGTCCGTAGACGATGTAGCTGTGGCCGGTGATCCAGCCGACGTCGGCGGCGCAGAAGTGCACGTCGCCGGGGTGCCAGTCGAACACCAGTTGGTGCGTGTAGCTGGTGTAGACCAGGTAGCCGCCCGTGGTGTGCACCTGGCCCTTCGGCCGGCCGGTCGAACCCGAGGTGTAGAGCACGAACAGCGGGTCCTCGCTGTCCTGCCATTCGACGGGGCAGTAGGCGCGCTGGCGCGCCATCTCGTCGGCGAGCCACAGGTCGCGGCCGGCGCGCATCGGCACGGCGGTCTCGGTTCGGCGCGCGACCAGCACGGTGTGCACCGGCAGGTCCGCGATCGCCTCGTCGACGGTCTGCTTGAGCGGGATCGTCTTGCCGCCGCGCAGACCTTCGTTGGCGGTCAGCACGACCTGGCAACCGGCGTCGGCGATGCGGTCGCGCAGCGACGCCGCCGAGAAGCCGGCGAACACCACCGAGTGCACGGCGCCGATGCGGGCGCAGGCCAGCATCGCCGCGACCGCCTCGGGGATCATCGGCAGGTAGATGCAGACCCGATCCCCCTTGTGCACGCCGTGGCGGCGCAGCACGTTGGCGAGCCGGCCGACCTGCTCGTGCAGTTCGCGGTAGGTGACGTGCCGGTAGCTGCCCGGCTCGTCGCCGACCCACAGCAGCGCGGTCTGGTCGCCGCGCTCGACGAGGTGCCGGTCGACGCAGTTGTAGGCCGCGTTCAGCTTGCCGCCGAGGAACCACTGCACCTCCGCCTTGGCGAAGTCCTGCGCCGAGGCGCGCTCGAACGGATGGAACCAGTCGAGCCGGCCGGCCTGCCGGCGCCAGAAGCCCGACGGGTCGTCGAGCGATTCGGCGTAGAGCCGCTGGTAGTGGGCGAACGACGCGATGTGCGCGCGGCGCGCGATGTGCGGCTTGGTCGGGACGACGGGATCGCTCACGGTTCGACTCCCCGGGGCCAGGGGCCCGGTCAGAGGGTGCGGGCCCAGTGCAGCAGGGTGCGCACCGCCGTGCCGGCGGCCCCGCCCTTGTAGTAGTCCTTGTGCAGGCCGCCGTAGGCGGCGCCGGCGATGTCGAGGTGGGCCCAGGGCGTGTCGCCGGCGAAGTAGGACAGGAACGCGCCGCCCGCGGTCGAGCCATTGCCGTGCTGCGGCCCGTTGATGTTGGCGAGGTCGGCGAACTTGCTCTTCATCTGCTCCTTGTGGCAGTCCCAGAGCGGCAGCTGCCACAGCGGCTCGTCGGCCGCCTTGCCGGCGGCGACCAGCGCCTCGATCACGCGCTGGTCGTTGCCCATGATGCCCGCCATCTCGTGCCCGAGCGCCGTCACCACCGCGCCGGTCAGGGTCGCGAGGTCGACGACCACCGCCGGATCGTGGAACTTGCGCGCGTAGCAGATCGCGTCGGCGAGCACGAGCCGCCCCTCGGCGTCGGTGTTCAGCACCTCGATGGTGTGGCCGTCCATCGCCCGCACGACGTCGCCGGGCTTCTGCGCGTTCGGCCCGGGCATGTTCTCGGTCGCGGCGATCAGGCCGACGAAGTTGTGCTTGGGGCGGTGCTCGCCCAGCCCGCCGTGCGCGAGCGCATGGAAGAAGCCGAGCACGGCGCCGGCGCCGCACATGTCGTAGCGCATCTCGTCCATCTTGCCGGCCGGCTTGATGCTGATGCCGCCGGTGTCGAACGTGAGCCCCTTGCCGACCACGCAGGCGTTGCGCTTCGCGCCCGGCACGCGGTACTCGAGCACGACGAACTTCGGCGGCTCGTCGCTGCCGCGGGCGACGCCGAGCAGCGCCCCCATGCCGAGCTTCTGCATCGCCGGGCGGTCGAGCACCTTGACGTGCAGCCGGCCGCCGGCGAGCCGCCGCGCCGCCTGCGCCAGGGTCGTGGGCGTGCAGACGTTCGACGGCTGGTTCTCGAGGTCGCGGGCGAACGCCGTCGCCTCGGCGCCGATGCGGCCGAGTTCGAGCCCGCGCTGGAACGCCGCCTCGTCGCGGCGCGCGAGCCCGGCGGCGGCGACGCGGCACTTCTGGCCGGCGCGGGGCTTGGGCGCCTTGCGCCGCGGCGGCGCGTAGACGTAGGCGCCGAGCACCAAGCCCTCGGCGACGGCGCGCCCGGCGGCCTCCGCCTCGACGTCGCCGAGCGCCGCCGCCGGCACGATCAGCGCGAAGTCGGCGACCTCGGCCCGTTCGGCCGCCGCCTGGGCGACGGCGGCGACGCGCCGCAGCTGCTCCGTGGTCAGCTGCGCGCGGGTGCCGCAGCCGACGAAACCGAGCCGCTTGCAGGCCGCCTTCGCCGGCTGGTGGAACAGCGACACCTTGCGCGCCGCGGTGGCGAGGTCGCCGGTCGCCTTGGCGGCGGCGATCGCCCCGCGCAGCAGGGGCCCCGCGTCGGGGACGGCGCCGTCGGTGGCCAGCACGAACACGAGTTCGCCGCGGCACGCCGCGGCAACGGGAACGGAGCGGAACTTCATGCGGCGGCCGTTGTAGCCACCCGCGCGCTCCGGCACCACGATCGAGGCCGCCCGCGGCGCGGCCGGCAGCGGTCAGGAACCGGCGCCGTGCGGCAGTTCGCCGATCCAGCGCGCTTCGTCGCCGCGGCGCAGCTGCTCCCGCTTCCAGATCGGCACCTCGCTCTTGAGCCGGTCGATCAGGAACCGGCAGGCGTCGAACGCCGGCCCGCGGTGCGGCGACGCCACGACGATCGCCACCGAGGTCTCGCCGACCGGCACGTCGCCGAGCCGGTGCACGACGCGGGCGCGGGTGATCGGGTAGCGCTTGATCGCCTCCTCGAACAGCGCGCACATGACCTTCTGCGCCATCTCCGGGTAGGCCTCGTACTGCAGGCGTTCGACCGCCGCGCCTTCGTTCTGGTCGCGCGTGGTGCCGAGGAACGTCACCACCGCGCCGTCCGAGTCGGTGCGGCACTCGGCCTCGAGCGCCCGCGGGTCGATCGGCTGCAGCACCAGGTCGAAGCGATACAGGTCGCGGGCGCCGCTGCCGCCGCTGATCGGCGGGATGAACGCGACCTCGTCGCCGTCGGCGAGCACGCTCTCGGCCCGCGCGTAGTCGCGGTTGACGGCGTAGGCGACCGGTATCCGGGCGAGTTCCGGCCGCTGCGCCGCCAGCCGCTGGCGCAGGCCCTCGACGGTGGTGCCGACAGCCACTTCCAGCGCCATCGCGTCCGTACCAAGGACCTCACGCACCGCGGCGAAGCAGCGCAGGGTGACGCGGATCGTCGGTTCGGGCATCGGGACATTCTGCCGACCGCGTAGGCAGGTTCGCCAGACCCGGGTAGATTCCTCCTGTCGTCGGCGCCAGCCCTCCGGCCCGACCCTACCGCCGTCCCCGATCTCATGCGACGCACGCTCCTCCCCTGCGCGATCGCGGCCTCCGCCGCCGCGCTGACCGGCCAGTCCTGGCAGCAGTTGAATCCGACCGCCTCCCCGTCGGTCCGACGCGCCGGGGCGATGGCGTTCGACGCCACGGCCAACCGCCTGATCCTGCACGGCGGCCTGCTGCCGGCGCCGGCCGACGTCCTCAACGAGACCTGGTCGTGGAATGGAACGACCTGGACGCTGCTCAATCCGGTCGGCGGTTCGCCGCCGCGCTGGGGCCACCAGCTGGTGCGCGACACGGCGCAGAACCGCCTGATCACCTTCGGCGGCCGCTCGCCGACGATCAACAGCCTGGCCAGCGACACCTACGCCTGGACCGGTTCGGCGTGGTCGCTGGTGCCGACGCCCAACTCGCCGCCGGCGCGATTCCGCTACGGCTTGGCCTACGACTCGCGCCGCAACCGCGTCGTGCTGTTCGGCGGCCGCGGCCTGACGCAGGTGTTCGCCGACACGTGGGAGTTCAACGGCATCACCTGGACCCAGGCCGCGACGCCGCTGGCGCCGCCGCCGCGCGAGGACATGGTGATGGCCTACGACGCCGGCCTGGCCCGCACCGTGCTGTTCGGCGGCTACGACCCGGCCACCGACACCGTGCGCGGCGACACCTGGGAGTGGGACGGCTCCGTCTGGCAGCCGCGCGCCATCGACGGCGGCCCGGGGCCGCGCTTCCGCGCCGCCGGCATCTTCGACTCGTTCCGGCAGCGCATCGTGATGTACGGCGGCTTCGACGGCGGCTCGATCCGCAACGAGACCTGGGAGTACGCCGGCGGCGCCTGGAACCAGGTTTCGGCGGTGGGCACGCCGTTCGCGACCGAGATGTACGCCGGCTACGACAGCCAGCGGCGACGCTTCGCGACCTTCGGCGGCGTCGGCAGCGAGTTCAGCGACGACACCTGGGAGTACACCGGCGCCACCACCGGCGCGCTCGGCACCTTCGGCATCGGCTGTCCGACGTCGGTCGGCATCGCGTTCCCGACCGCGCCGCTGCCGCCGCGCATCAACTCGACCTACACCATCGAATGGCAGAACCTGCCGGTGACCACGCCGGCGGTGATCATCGTGCACGGCGTGTCGAACACGCAGTGGAACGGCGTGCCGCTGCCGTTCGAGCTGACGGTGCTCGACCTCGCCGGCTGCAACCTGCTGGTGTCCGCCGACCTGGTCGGCATCGAGGCCGCGGCCGGCGGCAACGCGACGACGACGCTCACGATCCCGAACACGCCCGCGTTCGTCAGCACCTCGATCTACTCGCAGATCCTGATCCCCGATCCGGCGGCGTTCAATGCCGTCGGCGGCGCCAGCATCGGCGCCCGCAGCCTGCTCGGCAGCTGAGGCACCGGCGCGCGGGTCGTGGTGCCTGCACCTCGACGGCCTGCCCCCGCCGTCGAGCACCCGGCGCGCCGCCCGGGGTCGGGATCCACTCCGCTACGCCGGCTGTCCCCTGGACAAGCAGAACCGCATGAACACACAACAACAGGAAATGGCGAATCACCTGTCTCCCCCGGGGTTCCTCGACCAGAGATCCTGCGCCTGTGCATGACCCTTTCCTGTAAGGCTCAACCAACAAACCTCGCCGAGTCCTGGACCCGCCGGCATCGTAGACCAGTCACTTTCGATCCGTCGCATGGCCGCGTCGACGGGAATGCCCCACGGGAGAAGGGTGTGAATTCGATTCCTGGCAGAAACTTGGGAACGGCCGCGGAGTCGCTCGTACGTCGGTAAATGACGTACCATGACGCACTTGCACGTAGCGACAAGCCACACTCCGCATGCGGCCGCTGCCGTCGCGGTCGATGTGCACGTGGACGCCATCGCCGGCGTAGACGTCCGTGAGCCGGGACGCCGCGTCATACTGCAGCAACCGCGCAAACGGCTGGTGCCGGTCGGTCGAGGTCGGCACGACCGCCGCGCCTGGCTCCATCACGACCACCGCGCGCCCGGCGAAGTCGAAGATCGTGCGCGTTTCCCGGCCGCGGCCATCCACCTGCAGAAGCTCGGTCGCGTCGGCCGACGGCAGCCAGTCCAAGAACGTGGCACCGTTCCAGATCGGCTCCGCACCGGGCCGGAAGCGCTCGACGAGACGCCCCATGGCATCCGGCAGGTACTGCTCCACCTTGCCCATCGGGTCCTCGTAGGACTCCGTCGGGCCGCTGCTGTAGTAGCGGAACCGGTGGACCAGTTGGGCACCTGCAGGCCCCTGCCGGATCTCCAGCACCCGGCCCAGGCTGTCGCGCACATACTCCGTCTCGCGCGTGACGTGGGTGGCGCTCTGTTCGTCGAAGGTGACGTCCGCCACCCTGCCCACGAACGGCGTCCCGGCCACGTAGGCATACTCGACCCGGTTGGAGAGCGCGAGATTCGGGCTGCCGCCATCACGGCTGTCGCGCCGTTCGACGACCCTGGCCAGCGCGTCGTAGGTGGCTTGCAGGAACCGCCCGCCCGGTCCGGTGGTGCGCCGCTGCTTCGACACACCCTCCCATAGCGTCGTGTAGACCTGCGACGCCGACATCGCGGCGCCCTCGAAGACCTCGTGCCGGTAGGTCCGCCCCACGGCATCACGCTGGAACGCATCGCGGCGGACCAAGTCGCTGGATCCACCGGGTGCACTCAGGAGCCGGCGCTCCACCAACCGCCCCAGGATGTCGTAGTCGAACTCGTGGACGGCCGCAGCGGGATTCCAGCCGGCCGGATAGCCCAGCGGTGCAGCGACAACGGGTTCGGCGACGCGGGTCGGCAGGCCAGCGCCATTCCGGTCTATCGAGGTGACCAGCTGGCCGCCCGCACCGCCGCGGACCTCGCGTACGACCTCGCCGGCAGCGTCGATGAAGTACTTGCCGAGCAACAGGCTGTCGTTCGCCCCGAAGTGCTCCGCCTTGTAGAGGAAGCCGTAGCCGTCGTAGGTGTAGGCGGTGATCGTGCCATTGCCGTGTGCGACGTTCGCGAGCTCGCCGTTCGGCAGCCAGAAGTAGTCCTCGCGCAGGTAGCGGGCATCCACACCATCAGCCACCGGGCCTGACGCCTCGTCGCGGTCGAGCGCACGCCGATCGATGAGCCGCGTGGTGAGCCGCTCGCCTTCGTAGTGCCACTCGTCGCGCAGCCAGGCGCGGGCGACCTCGGTGCGCGCAGGGCTGCCGAAGTCGTCAGGAGCCTGCCCCGCCGAGTCCTGGTTGCTCCGGAGACGAACGGCGAGGTTGCCCCACAGGTCGTAGTAGAACTGCTCCGCCAGCATCTGGTTGCCGACCACGCTCGCCACGCCAACGACCTTGCCCATGGCGTCGCGCGTGATCGTTGTCTGCCGAGGTAACGAGGAGCCGGCGTTCTCGGTGACGGCGACCACCCGCCCCAAGCGGTCGTTGGCGAACGTCGTGGTGATCTCGGCATCGCCGCCGGACGGATTCCGGATCATGCGCTCCGGATAGCCGAAGGCGTCGTACTCGAACCGCGTGGTCACCGCATCCTGGTCGAGTTCCTCGACCAGCTGCCCGACGAACGCGACCTGCCTGCCCTGCGACGGTGGCGCGGTGATGTCGAAGGTCTGCTGCGAGGTGAGAGTCGCCTGGGAACCGTCGGCCAGCTGCACGCTCGGGCTCGTCACCGTGACAGTCTGGGTCTTGACGCCCCAGCTCACACGGTCCGGCGGCGTTGCGCGCGGCACCGTCACGTAGGTGTAGTCCCATTGGCTGTTGTCGGGCGTGCGGACCGACTTGAGCCGGTAGGCGCCATGCACGTCGCCGGCCACACAGGGCTCCCACACGTACTCGGTCTGCACGAGCCCAGGCAGACCGCGCGGATCGTTGGTGCGGTGCCGCAGCAGGAGGCCCGTGACGGGGTCGTAGTCGTACTCGTCACGGCGATTCGCCGGCTGCTGCTCGACGACGATCGGCTTGTCGCAGGCAAGGCAGCTGCTGTACTGGTACAGCCACGTCATGGCGGTCGGTTCCACCCAGCCGCCATTGTCCGGATCGCTCGCACGCGGGCGCCCGGCCGTGCCGTGCGGCGGCGTGATCGTCACCTGCAGCACCCGCCCCTGATCGTCGAACGTGCGCAGCACCTGCCCGCCCAGATCGTCCGTGCGCACGATCGAGTCAACCCGGTCCTTGCTGTCCCAGGTGTAGGCGAAGGTGTGCGTCGTGTTGCGGAGCGGCAGGTGCTCGGTGGCCACGCGATACTGCCCTCCCGCGAGCACATAGGTGAACTTGGCGACGTCGACGGGCTCCGTCTGCACAGCCGCCAGCTCGGGGCCAGTGGCCAGGAAATAGCGGATCGTGTGCACCCGGTCGGTCCCCGGCCAGTAGGTGGTCTCGAACACCGGGTGGCGCTCGGCGACCGGGCCGCTGGGCAACGCATAGGTCGTGCCTGCGGCCGGCGGGCCTTCCAGCATCTGGCCCTTGGGGTTGTAGACCCGCAGCAGGCGGTCGCCGGCGAACGGCTTCGCCGCCGGGACTGGCACACCATCCTCGCGCAACCGCTCGAACAGCATGCAGTACGTGTGCGCCGACAGGTCGGCCGCCGGCTGCGTGGCGTCCTCGAAGGTCACTTCGACCCCCGAATACAGCGCCGGATCCCAGCCCTGGCTGCCGATCCAGCTCGGCGCGTAGTTCCAGACCTCGTCGATGCCGTTCGGACGCTGGATCCGCGCTACCCGCCCCTCGGTATCGTACAGGTAGGTCGTCCGGTTGTCGTACGGATCCACTTCCTCGACCGGCCGGAAGCGCTCGCTGCCCTCATAGGTGCTGTAGCGCTCCAGGCGGGTGATGGAGCCGGCCACGGTCCGGACCTCGACGATCCCCAGCGGCTGCTGGCTCGGGACATGGTGGTAGCGGAAGAAGAACGAGCCGCTGCCCGCGGCCCCGGTGATCGCTGCGTGCAGGTCGCCCACCATCGCCGAGGTACCGAGGTGGTCCTGCGGCGGAGCCGGATAACTGGCCTGCGGCGGGCTCGTCGTGATGTAGCTGCAATCACACTCCTGCCCACCGCAGCTGCAGGCAATCCAGGTGCACAGATCGTGCTCGTTCGCACCTTGGCACGGGGAGCCCAGCGGCGGCCGCTTCCTCCACAGGCCTTGCGTCGGCGGCACCGGCCCGGGACCCGGCGGGTCGTTGGCCGGATCCGAACCCGGTGGCTGTCCCGGCGAC
>JAHBXX010000044.1 GCA_019636245.1 Planctomycetota bacterium
AGGATCCAGAGCAGTGGGGCAATGACTACGCCTATGGAGCGTGCGCGCCAACCTGCTCTGAGGATCGTCTAGGTCTGCAGATCAACCGCACGCATCAGGCGTGGGCCGATCACTATGGCATGCGCCCTGGGGACACGGTGATGTTCCAGGAGCAGCAGCGATCCCCCAGCGGCATGGCCTACCGTGGTCTCCGGATGGAGGAGGGCGGACATGTGTATGCCGTCAACGAGAACGGCTCTCCGGTGCTCTTCCCGGTCGATGACTACGCCTCGAGCCAGCTTCTCTTCGATCGCAGGCTCTACCTCGCCCTGAACAGCTGTGCGGCTGGTGTGCCTGGCATGCTGCTGACGGACAGGCACGGTGATCTGGAGATCAAGAACACGGGAGATGCCGTAGCCGACAAGGTCGGGCTGGTGGTGCCGGCCGCGGCGGTCGTCCGCGGTGGCGGGCTCCTGCTGAAGGTCGTGAAGGCACGAAAGGCCGCAAGGGGGGGATTGCGAATAGCTGACGGACAGTTTGGGAAGAAGCTCGGTAAGCATGCTGCGGACTTCGGGCTGAATCCCTCGAACCCACAACATCGAGAGGCCTTCAGGGGAATCATCGAGGGCATTGCTAGCTCGCCCGACAAGGTCGTCTCGGGGACTTTCCGCGGCCAGGGAGCGGTCGACTTCTTGATCAAGGGAAGTGATGTCGTCGTGAGCAAGGGCGGCAACTTCGTCACCATCCTGAAGGGCGGGATCAACAACCCGAGTGTCATAAAGGCCCTTGGGCAATGACTAGCACTATCGAGAGCTGGTTGCGTGGTGCCCTCGGACGCTGGCTTGAGCAGGTGGAGGGGGAGTTCTACGTGGGGTGCCATCCCGCCGTGGACGAGTCCCCAATATCGATATGGGTTCAGTTCGCGGGCACGGCGCGTGTCAGGCTCTTCGGCAAACCTGACGGATGGGGGATGGGCTTAGACGAGAACCCCCCGATCGGGTCCGACATGGGGCCCGCAGGCCGTACCGTCATCCGCGATATGGCCACGATGAAGCCTTTCTTGAACTGCATGGAGTCTGCCCTTCAGGGGGCCGCTCTGTTTACATCCACGAAGTCTCCTGAACCCGTGGGCGTAAGATTGAGTTTCGAGTCAGGGGGGAGGATTCTCATCCTGAACTGGGGGGATGAGATCGTCGTAGACAGCCAACCGCCGAGAGATGCTGTGCCGGGTGATCTTGTCGTTCATTCTGTGGAGAAGGAATGACGCGAGATTCCGAGTTCTCGGCATGCCGATCGGTGAGGCTGGGATTGCTGGCGCATCTGTTGCTGGCGGTCTGCCTCCTGGTCATCGCTGGCCCGGTCGCTGCGCTGGCCAATGCCGGCATGCAGGTGGACGCGGAGCGGACCTATGACTTCACCGTCCACGACTACGATGCCGTCATTACGATGGGCCAGGTCCATCCACGCAATCGCGAGGACGGCCACGATGCCGTGTACGACGGCATCACGCACTTGTTCGCCGGAATGGTGGATGCTCGTGCCGATCCGGGTTGTCGGAACGCCGCAAAGGGGGGAGCGACGACGGTCGGCGCGGGTCGCACTATCGTTACGACGCGCGGTGGCACTTCCGTCGCGATACCAGAAGGTTGGGTGGCTCGCACGGCCGACAATGGAAAGGGCATCGTTTACCAGCGACCCGGGGCGCAGGGCAACGCGGACATGATTCGAATCATGGATCCAACGTCTCGCTACCCGTCCGGATATGTACGCTACTACAACCAGCACGGACAGCCTCTTGACGTGTTGGGGAGGCCAGCGGGCAGAGAAGCAACACACATTCCCCTCGACTATCAGGGGCCGATCCCGGGCTGGCCGAAATGAGTCGATATCTGTTTCGAACGCAGAACGGCGAACTGGTGATGCCACTGGAGTCACTGCCGATCTCGCGATGCATCGTCGACGCAGCAATATCGCTTGTCGCGTTTGTCGATAGCGAGGTGATCACGCTACGGATTGAGGGTCCCTTCGTCTTGACTGAGAACGACGGATCGCACGCGATCGATCCGAATGTGACGCGTACGCTTGGTCCTGCTGTTGCGCTCGTTGGAGCTACAGTGAGGCGCGCTCGCGCGTCGGAGACTGGAAGACTTGAGCTTGTCTTCGAGGACGGTCGGAGCGTCCTGGTCGAGCCTAGTGACGAGTTTGAAGCGTGGGAACTCAGCGGTCCTGGCGATGCCAAGGCCGTCTGTCGGGCGGATGGCGGCGTATCCACCTGGGGGGCGCGATCGTGAGCGAGCGGCGGTACAGTTGCCGCAAGGGGGGCAGAGACATTTTTTGAAGGAGCAAAGTACTCTCAAAAAGTTCTGCAGCAAATGAACAAAACCGATGACTTTCTGCATGCGTTTCCGAAAAGCGTCGATGGATTCGCCACCAAATACGGGCAGTGGACAACACGGAAGGGCGCGGACGGCCAGGCGTACCAGTGGCTGGAAATGCGCGGCAGCTATGGAGGCAAGACCGGAACCTTCGAGTTCATCAAGGATTCAAGCGGCGTCATCAACCACCGATACCTCCGCCCAGATTGATATGCGGACTCCAGCAGAATTCCTGCGTTTCGCTGCGACAGAAGGACGGAAGCTCTCGGAGATCAATCCGGGGAGTGACGAGGTGGCCTTGAAACCATCATGCGCAATTAAAGCGATCGAGTTGCTTTCAGGAAGCCAAGTCGCTGTCTTGGGTGGTGATGTGCTTTCTGATTCGTCCGGGAAGCTGTCCTACGTTCACGAGAACTGGTATTGTGAGAAGATGTCGAGTGAAGCTCCTTTGGAGTTTGTTCGGCGCAGCCATGCCGTTGCTAATGCGTTCATTGCCGGACTGCTAAAGCGGAACGATCCACACCTTTGCGTTGTGCTTGTTCACTCTGAGCTTGGGGGTGTTTGAGCCATTCACCCAAAGTGATTCGCGGCAATGTTCGGCACGGCCTCGAATCGCTTGCTCGGAGGCCGATCTCGGTGGTCGCGCAGTGCGGCTATACCCTTTGCCTGCTCCCGTTTCAATGTCGGCGGTGTAGATGTGACCGTACGAGGCGCGGCGGTCGATGGCATCTTCAGGATTGGCAGCGCGTGGCGATGAGCAACGACGAGCGACTTCTGAATGCCTTCGAGCGCGCGATCCTGGAGAAGCTGCTCGATGGTGACCATCCGGTCTTGGCGGCTCTGCGCGCCCAGGTGGAGTCTTGTGAAGTGAGCAGCCGGGAGTTCACCGGTGTCGGCTTCTTCACGAATCTCAAGGTAGACCAATCCGTGGGACCCGCTCCGACCTCCCGTCCACGGATCCACGTCCGAGGTGTTGGTGCCGAGATCAGCGGCCTCAAGCACGGGGCGGGTTTCGTGCTCTTCGTGACAGACGGATACCTCGACTTCCTCGAAGGCTTCACGTACGACGAGCCGTGGCCACCTGTGATCTCCGAGTTTTCGTTGGTCGACGAGGGTCAGAGTTTTGAATGAGATCTCATGAGGCAGTTACTGCTGATACCGTAATGTGAGGGGCGCATCAGGAAGTCGTGTGGGCGACCCGCCAGTTCGCGACGCGGCCTGTCGGCCGCGTCGACGTACGGCGCCGCTCAGGTCGCGGGAACCAGCAGCTCGATCGGATGACGCACGGGCCGCTCGCAGCCGGCCGCGCGCAGGTGGCTGTCGATCTGCAGCATGCAGCCCGGGTTGCCGGTCAGCACGAGATCGACGCCAGCGGCGACCAGGCTGGCGGCCTTGCGCCGGCCGATCGCTCCGGCCAGGTCGGGCTGCAGCAGGTGGTAGAGGCCGGCCGAGCCGCAGCAGTCCTCTGGCCGTGCATGCGGCACCAGTTCGAGGCCGGGCACCTGGGCCAGCAGCTGCCGTGGCGCCGTGCGCACCCCCTGCCCGTGGCCGAGGTGGCACGGATCGTCGTAGGCGGCGCGCGCGCGGCACGGCGCCGGCGCGGCCGACAGGCCCTCGGTCGCCAGCAGCACGGTGACGTCGCGGCGCTTGCGGGCGAACGCCTCGGCGCGCGCGTCGCCGAGCAGGTGGCCGTACTCGCCGAGCGCGCAGCCGCAGCCGGCGGCGTTGTCGACGACGACGTCGGCCTCGGCGAAGGCGGCGACGTTGGCGCGGGCGAGTTCGCGGGCGCGATCGGCGTGGCCGGCATGCACCAGCAGCGCGCCGCAGCAGCGCTGCGCCGCGGGCACGACGACCTCGAAGCCGTTCGCCAGCAGCACCTGCAGCGTGGCGCGATGCACGCGGCCGAACAGCGGCTCCATGACGCAGCCGGTGAACAGGGCGACGCGCACGCCGCGCGTGCGGACGCCGGCCGGCGGCCGGTGCAGGCCGCGCGGCAGCGGCCGCTGCGCGCGCTGCGACGGCAGGGGCGGCGCCGCCGCCAGGGCCGCCGGCAGCAGCCCCAGCCGGTGCCCCAGCCAGCGCAGCCCCATCGCTTCGGCGGCGCGCAGCAGCCGGAACGCCACGCGCAGCCGCCGTTGCCGCGCGACCAGCTGCCACAACAGGGTCCGCACCAGCCAGGCGGCGGCGCCGCGGCGCGGAGCCGTGCGCTCGAGCGCGGCGCGCGTCGCCTCGATCAGTTCGCCGTAGCGCACGCCCGACGGACAGGCCGTCTCGCAGGCCCGGCAGTCGAGGCAGCGGTCGAGGTGCGGCCGCACCGCGGCCGGATCGGCGACCCGGCCCTCGGCCAGCGCGCGCATCAGGTAGACGCGGCCGCGGGGCGACTCGGCTTCGAGGCGCAGCTCCTGCCACGTCGGGCACGCCGGCAGGCACAGACCGCAGTGCACGCAGTCGAGCGACCGCGCGTAGGCGGCGAGGTCGAGCCGGGGATCAGGCGAGCACGCCATCGGGGTCGAGCGCGCGGCGAAGGCGCGCCAGCAGGTGTTCGGCGCCGGGATCGAGCGGCGTGCCCCGGCCGCGCCTGGCCGGCGCGGCCGCGGCGATGCGGGCATGGGCGCCGTGGGCGGCGAGCTGCGGCAGCGCCGCGTCGGCGGCCGCCGGCGAGGCGACCGCCAGTTCGAAGCGGCCGTCCCCGCGCAGCACGAACGTGCCGGCCAGCGCCGGCAGCAGGTCCGGCAGGCGGCTCGGCAGCACGATGCCGGCCAGCACCTCGCCGCCCGCCGGGGCGGCGAGGTGGTCGACCGGGTCGGGCGTGTGCTCCGGCAGCTCGAGGGCGCGCAGCCGTTCGCCGACGTACGCGGCGCGGCCGGCGAAGCGCCCGGTGACGGCGCAGCCGTCGGCCGTGCGCCGCAGCTGCAGCGGCGCCGGCGGCACCGGCTGCGCGCGCAGGGCCTGGAACAGCCGGCAGGCCGCGGCGACCTCGAGGCCGGCGCGCCGGAACCAGGCCGCGGCGGGCGGCCGCGGCCGCAGCCGCAGGTGCAGCAGCGTCGCTGCGAACAGGCGGCCGTCGCTGCCGACCAGCAGCTTGTGCACGTCGAAGCCGGCGACGCTCTTCACGACGCGGGCGCCGCTGCGGAAGCGCGTGCCATCGGCGAGCACGCCTTCGAGGCCCAGCAGCAGCGACCGCGGCGCGACGTTGCCCGGGCCGCCGGCGCCGAGCGGGTCGTGCGCGAACAGGCCGCCGAGCGTGCCGCCGCCGGGGCACGGCAGTTCGAGGTCCTTCTCGGCCAGGGCGGCGTCGAGCCGTTCACGCGGCAGGCCGGGCTCGACCGAGCAGGTCTGGTCGCCGGCGTCGAGGCGCTGGATGCCGGCGAGCCGGTGCAGGCGCACCTCGACGGCGCCGTCGGCCGGCGGCAGGCGGTCGCGCCGGCTGCCCGAGCCGGCCAGCCGCACGCGGCCGGGCCGGTTGCGCAGCAGCGCCGCCAGTTCGTCGGCCGAGGCCGGTTCGAGCGCCGCCGTCACGCCGGACCCTCGCCTTCGCCGAGCACGCGGGCGACCATCTGCGGCCACTTCGCCACCTCGGCGCAGGCGGCGCGCTGCGGCAGCGCCTTGCCGGGATTGCACAGCCCGTCGGGGTCGAAGGCGGCCCGCACGCGTGCCATCACCTCGAGGTCGGTCGGCGAGAACATCATGCCGATGTGGTCGAGCTTCTCGCTGCCGACGCCGTGCTCGCCGGTGATGCTGCCGCCGAGGTCGACGCAGACCTGCAGGATCTCATTGCCGGCGGCCATGGCGCGCGCGGTCTGGTCGGCATCGCGGCCGTCGAAGCTGATGTTCGGATGCAGGTTGCCGTCGCCGGCGTGGAACACGTTGTTGAGCACGACGCCGTGCCGTTCGCCGATCGCCGCGATGCGCGCCAGCGCCTCCTCGAGCCGCGTGCGCGGCACCACCCCGTCGAGCACGTAGAGGTCGGTGGCCAGCCGGCCCATGGCGCCGAACGCGCCCTTGCGGCCCTTCCACAGCCGGGCCCGCTCGGCCGGATCGGACGCCAGTTCGATGCGCAGGGCCGCGTGTCCGGCCGCGCAGGCGCGCACCTCCTCGAGTTCCTCGGCGGTCGAGCTCTCGGGGCCGTCGAGTTCGACCAGCAGCACGGCGGCGGCGCCCGCCGGGTAGCCGGCGCGGTAGACCGAGGCCTCGACGGCGCGGATCGTCGACTGGTCGAGCACCTCGAGCGCGGCCGGCACGAGGCCGCGGCCGACGATGTCGCTGACCGTGCGGCAGGCGTCGCGCATGCTGGCGAACGCGGCCAGCAGCGTGCGCACCGACTCCGGGTCGCGGCACAGGCGCACCGTGATCTCGGTGGCGATGCCGAACGTGCCCTCGCTGCCGCAGAACAGGCCGGGCAGGTCGGGCACGCCGGGCGGCCGCGGCCCGGCGGGATCGCCGAGGCGCGCCAGCCTGCCGTCGGGCAGCACGACCAGGGCGCCGAGCACGTGGTCGGCGGTGGTGCCGTACTTCAGGCAGTGGGGACCGCCGCTGTTCTCGGCCAGGTTGCCGCCGATGGTGCAGACCGACTGGCTGCTGGGGTCGGGCGCGTAGTGCAGACCGAGGTGCCTCACCGCGGCGGTGAGGTCGAGGTTGACGACGCCGGGCTGCACGACGGCGTAGAGGTCGTCGGCGGCGATCGCCAGCACCTGCCGCATGCGCAGCAGGTCGATCACGACCGCCCGTTCGCCGGCGGTGGGGCCGCCGGACAGGCAGGTGCCGGCGCCGCGCGGCACGAACGGCACCCGCCCCGCGTGCAGCAGCCGGAGCACGGCCTGCACCTCGGCGGTCGATTCCGGCTGCACGACGGCGCGCGGTCGCGAGCGGTGCACGGTGAAACCGTCGCACTCCCAGGCCAGCAGCGAGTCCGGGTCCGCCAGCACGCGCTGCGCGCCCAGCAGCCGCACCAGCTCACGCTCGAGGTTCGACACCGGCCGCAGCATACGCGGGCCCGCCGGCGGATCGTGGCGGGCGCCTTGGCATGGGACGGCCCGGTTCAGTCCAGGCGTGCCGCCCGCCGATAGCCGCCGCATGCAGGGGTCGAAGGTCGACAAGGTCGCCCTGGTGTGCCTGCTCGAGGCGACCAAGCTGACCCTCGAGCACCTGGCGGCGCACCGGCTCGAGTCGCCGCCGCAGCACGGCGCCGGCCAGGGACCGGACCTGACCCGCCTCTACGGCGACATGCGCCGGCTGCGCGACTACCTGCAGCGCTGCGCGAGCGCGCGCCAGGAGGCCGTCGAACTCGACCTGTCGCCGGCCGACCGCGCGCTGCTGGTGGCCTGCTGCCGCCGCGGCATCGACGCGATCGAACTGCGGCTGACCGAGCGCATCGTCTCCGCCGACGAGAAGCAGTGGCTCGAGCAGAAGGGCCGGGTGCTGGCCGACCAGGCCGTCGACCTGGCGGCGAAGCCCCTGTTGGAACTGCCGCTGCCGCGCCTCGGCACGGCGCCGAGCCAGGCCGGCCGCGCGTTGCTGGCGCGGTTGCAGACCAGGGTCTTCGGCGAGGTCGAACAGCGCGCGAAGGTCGCCGCCCCGACGGGCAGCCCACCCCCGGCCCTGGTGACGGCCGGGGTGCCGGGGCTGCTCGACGATCTGGCCGCGGCGCCCGACGAACCGCCCGCGGCGGCCGCCGAGCCGCCGCTGGTCGAGAGCCATCGGTTCCAGGACCCGCGCCTGCGGGCGCTGGTGGCGATGGACCTGGCCGCCCTGCAGCGGGCCCGCGCGGCGGGCGACCACCGGCTCACCACCGTGCTGCTGGCCTCGGTGCTGGAGGCGGCGGTGCTCGATCATGCGATCCCCAAGCGCGGCGACCTGGGGCTCGTCGGGCGTCCGGACAGCTGGGAGATGCCCGAGCTGCTCGAGCGGTTGATGGGCGATGCCTTCACGGCGAAGGACCGGGCGCCGGTCTACCAGCTGTTCTCGTCGCGCAACCTGTTGCGACCGGCGCTGCAGCTGGTGACGCCCATGGTCGTGACGCCGGCCAGCGTGCAGCGGTCGTGGGATTTCGCGCAGCGGGCCCTGCACAGCATGGGGTTCGCGGGCGCCGCCGAAGTCGCCCTGCCGGTCGGCGGCCCGGCGCCCGAAGGCGCCTAGCGCCCTTGCGCTGGCGGCGGCGCGTGCGTAACTCAGGGCGCGTGCCCGCCGCCGATCGCCTGCCGCCCCGTCTGCCCGAGCGCCGTCGTCCCCGTGGCCGCGACCGGGGCCACGCGGAGTAGCCGCCGGTGCGCCTGTTCGCCATCAGCGACCTGCACCTCGCCTTCGGCGTCGACAAGCCGATGGACATCTTCGGCCCGCAGTGGGTCGGGCACGCCGATCGCATGCGGGAGGCCTGGGACGCGCTCGTCGGCGCCGACGATTGGGTGCTCGTCGGCGGCGACACGTCGTGGGGCCTCGACCTCGCCGAGGCCAAGCCCGATCTCGACTGGCTCGGGGAACGACCGGGCACGAAGGTCCTGATCAAGGGCAACCACTGCACCTGGTGGCAATCGCGCAAGAAGGTCGAGGCGGTGCTGCACCCTTCGATCCGCCTGCTGCAGAACGACGCCGTGCGGCTGCCCGACGGCACCGTCGTCGTCGGCTCCCGCCTCTGGGACCCGCCCGACGCGCCGTGGGCCGATGCCCACGCGGCGACGGTGTTCGCCCGCGAACTCGAACGGCTGAAGCTGTCGATCGCGGCCGGCACGAAGCTCGGCGGTTGCGTGCCCGGCGGCGCGCCGACCATCGCGTTGGTGCACTATCCGCCGCGCTACAGCGACGGCCGCGAGACCGCGGCGGTGCCGCTGCTGCAGGCGGCGCAGGTGCGCGTCTGCGTCTACGGCCACCTGCACGGCAAGGACATCAAGCACGGCTTCGTCGGCGAGGCCTCTGGCATCCGCTACCACCTCGCCTCGGTGGACGCGATCGACTTCCAGCCGATCCCGATCGAGGTGCCATGAACGGCGCCCGCCGCCTCGCCCTGGTCGGCCTCGGTGCCCTCGCCGCCTGCCGCGGCGCGCCCGTTGCGGCGGCGCCCACGCCCGCCGCCGGCGGCCTGCTGCACGCCGACCTCGAACTGCCGCCCGGCGCGGAACGGCACGACCGCCCGCAGTGGCAGGTCGGCGATCGCTTCACGCTGGTGCGCGGCGGCCTGCTGACGGCGGAGTTCGTCGTCGAGGCGGCGGACGCGAACGGCTACGTGCTGCGCGGGCCCGGCGGCGCCCGCCTGCGTCGCGACCTCGACCTCGGCAACCTCGGCGAATGGCCGGCCGCGGGCGAGCAGCCGCAGCACCTGCTGTCGCCGGTCGACGTGCGCTACCACTGGCCGCTCTGGGTCGGCAAGCGCTGGCAGTGCGAGTTCGTCGACCAGGCGGCCGGCGGACCGGCCCTGCGCACCCGGGTCGACTACGAGGTCGAGGCCACCGACCGCGTGCGCACGCCGGCCGGCACCTTCGACGCGCTGCGCATCCTGCGCACCGCCCGGCTGGTCGGCGCCGAGGACCGGGTGCTGTGGCGCACCCAGGTGATCTGGTACGCGCCATCGCTCGGCACCGAGGTGCGGCAGGTGCTCGCCGACACCCGGATCGACCTGGTGGCCTTCTCCCGTGCCGGAACGTGAACGGCGGCCGGGCCGCCGGCGCTCACTTCTCGACCCGCGTCCAGCTCCCGTGCGGGAACATCATGCTGTTGACGCGGCCGTCGGTCGGCTCGACCGGGAAGTGCTCGAAGCCGGTGCCGGCGCCGTCCCAGGCGTCGTCCGTCCAGAACGCCCAGGCATCGCCGACCAGGAAGTCGCAGGCGATCGCGCCGACGTAGGCGGCCGGGATCACCGGCACCACCCACAGCAGCACGTCGAACCAGGGGCTGTTGACGTAGAGGCTGTGGTCCCAGTCGTCGACCGTCCGCCGCAGCTGATGCGGACCCGCCACGCAGGCGGAGAAGGTGAGGGCGAGGAGGCCGGTGGCGAGGGCGGCGCGGAAGCGGTGCGGCATGGCGGGATCGTGTCGCCATCGATCGGCGCTGCCAAGCCGGAGGGTCGGGCCGGCCGGGGCCGCCCGCGTTGGGCGCAGCGCTACTTGCAAGTAGCGTCGCGTCGTGGTCTGCATACAGTCGTCGCCCAGAACTGACACGGCCGACCCGTCGGCCCCAGCTCCGCGCTGGCACGGGACTTGGAATCGCCGGTCGCCCATGAGCCCTCCGGTCGTCCGCTCTCTCCTTCCCCTCGCCGGGGTGCTCGCGGCCACCGCCGCCCTCCCGGCCCAGGAGCCCAAACCTGGCCAGCCCGCGCCGGCCACGGCGGCGCCGCCGCCCCCGTCCGGGTCGACCACGAACGGCGCCGAGGCGCCGTGGCGCCTGCAGGGCGCCCTCGGACTGCCCGACTGGTTGCACGTGCAGGGCGAGCAGCGCACCCGCTACGAGTCCTTGCACAACCAGTTCCGCTTCCGCCAGCCGAACGCCACGCCGCCGGTGCGCGGCTACGGCGACGACGAGGACGTGCTCGCCCTGCGCACCTGGCTGCGGCTCGAGGCCAGGGGCGACCGGTTCGGCGGCACCCTGGAGCTGTTCGACGCCCGCCAGTACGGCATCGACGACACCGGCTTCGCCGACACGACGATGGTCGACACGGCGGCGGTGCTGCAGGCCTTCCTCGACGTGCACCTCGGCGAGCTCGGCGGCGGCAGGCACAAGCTGCGGCTGGGCCGCGAGACGGTCGACCTCGGCAACCGCCGGTTGATGGCCCGCAACGCGTTCCGCAACACGATCAACTCGTTCACCGGCGCGAACTGGATCTGGACCGGGAAGGAGAACTCGGTGCGGGCGTTCTGGACGCTGCCGGTCGAACGCCTGCCCGCGGACTTCGCCAGCATCCAGGACAACGAGTGGCAGGGGGACCGCCAGGACACCGAGCTGCAGTTCTGGGGCGTCTACTTCGACCACCAGTTCGACGACCGCACCAACGTCGAGCTCTACGTGTTCGGTCTGGACGAGGACGGCAGCACGACGCGGGAGCGCGAGCTGTACACGCCCGGCGTGCGGCTCAACCGCCGACCCAAACGCGGCAACCTGCACTGGGAGACGGAGCTGACGGCGCAGCTCGGCCATTCGAAGGCGAACACCGCGGCGACCTCGCCGAAGCTCGACCACCTGGCCGGCTTCGCGACCGCGGCGCTGGGCTACACCTGCGACTGCGCGTGGGCCCCGGCGCTCGCCGTGTCCTGGAGCTGGGCCAGCGGCGACCAGGATCCGAACGACGGCGACAACGAACGCTTCGACACGCTGTTCGGCGCGCGGCGGTTCGAGTACGGCCCGACCGGCATCTGGGGCGCGGTGGCGCGATCGAACCTGAACTCGCCGGAGGTGCGGTTCACGCTGCAGCCGAGCAAGGCGGTGGACGTCCTGTTCGCCTGGCGCGGGGTGTGGCTGGCCTCCGAGCGCGACGCCTGGACGGCGTCCGGGTTGCGCGACCGCACCGGCTCCTCCGGCACGCACGTCGGCGACCAGTTCGAGGTCCGGCTGCGGTGGGACATCGTGCCGAAGAGCGTGAATCTGGAGGTCGGCGGCGCCTACCTGGCGGAGGGGTCCTTCCAGGATCGCGCCTCGGGCGACCAGGGGCGGGATGCCGCCTACGGCTACGTGCAGGGCACCTGGTGGTTCTGACCGCGGCGGGCCGGCCCGGCGTCAGCTGTCGAGCCGCGCCGCCAGCCGCCGCCGCGCGTGCAGCACGCGGCCGTCCAGCGCCACGGCGACCACGAACACGCGCCCGGCACGGTCGCGCACGACGATCGCCCAGTGCTCCTCCCGCTCGGGCCCGGCGACGATGCGCGCCTCCTCGATCGCGGTGCCGATCGTGAGCGCGCCGGCCAGCGCGTGCTGCGGCACGTCGACGATCGGTACCGTGTGGTCGCGCTCGAGCACGCGGCCGTCGGGGGTGACCAGCACCGAGCGGTCGTGTTCGCGGTCCTCGGTGCGGTAGCGCTTGTCGATGCGGTAGCCGTCGCCGCGCGGGCCCCACTCGCGGCCGGCGAACAGCAGCTCACCCTGCGGCGCCACGGCGTCGGCCATGCGGCGCGCCGCGGCCGGCAGCGTGCCGGGGACCACCGCCACCGCCGCGCCGACGATGCGGTCGCCGTCGAGCCACAGCCGGGCCGGCTGGCCGGCGGGCGCTTCGGCCAGCAGGGCGGCGAGGTCGTACGCCGGCGGACCGCTGGTCGAGCATGCCGAGCCGGCAAGCGCGGCGACGAGCAGGGCGGGGCGCAACGGGGGCGTCGGTCGGCGGCGCATGCCGGCACTGTCCGCGAAGCGCGGCGCCGTGCAAGCGCGCGGAGAAGCGGCTCCGGCCTTGAACCGCCGGGGCGCGAGCCGAGACTGGCGCGTCCGATGATCCAACAGTCCTTCGAGCAGCTGATCGCCTCCTTGGCCGCGAAGACGCCCACGCCCGGCGGCGGCGCCGCCGCGGCGATGACGGGCTGCATGGGCGCGGCGCTGTTCCTGATGGTGGTCCGGTTCTCGCGCGGCAAGAAGGCCAACGCCGCCCGCGAGGAGGATCTCGCCCGGGTCGAGGCGCTGCTGGAAGGGCACCTCGGCCGCATGCTGCCGATGGCCGAGCGCGATTGCCGGTCGTTCGACCTGGTCTCCGCCGCCTACGGCATGCCGAAGGAAACCGACGCCCAGAAGGCCCTGCGCGAGAAGGCGATCCAGGAGGCGATGGTCGGCGCGATGGTGGTGCCCGAGGAGGCGCTGTGCATGGTGCGCGACGTGTTCGTGGCCATGGAGGGCGTCGTCGACTGCATCGGCAAGGCGATCGTCAGCGACCTCGCCTCCGGCGCGGCGCTGCTGCTGGCCGCCGCCGAGGGCGCGTTCCTCAACGTGAAGATCAACGCCGCCTACCTGACCAACCGCGAACTCGCCGACAAGACCGTCGCCCGCGCCGACTCGGTGCGCGCCGAGATCCGCCGGCACCAGGCCGCGATCGCCGCCCGCGTCGACCAGATGCTCGCATGACCAGCCGCCGCCCGCCCCTCTGCCTGATCGTGCTCGACGGCTTCGGCGAGGCCCCGCCGGGGCCCGGCAACGCCATCACCGTCGCGGCGCCGGCGTTCCTGCAGGAACTGCGCCAGCGCTGGCCGTCGACGCTGCTCGAGGCCAGCGGCGAGGACGTCGGCCTGCCGTGCGGGTTGATGGGCAACTCCGAGGTCGGCCATCTCAACATCGGCGCCGGCCGCGTCGTCTACCAGGAGATCACCCGCATCGACCGCGAGATCCGCGAGGGCCGGTTCCAGCAGAACGCGGCGCTGCGGGCGGCGATCGAGCACGCGCGCCGCGGCGCTGGCACGCTGCACCTGTTCGGGCTGGTCAGCGACGGCGGCGTGCACAGCAGCGACCAGCACCTGCGGGCGCTGCTGCAGATGGCGAAGGACGCCGGCCTCGGCGGCGACCGGGTCGTGCTGCACGCGTTCCTCGACGGCCGCGACACGCCGCCGCGCTCGGCGCAGGGCTACGTCGGGCGCGTCGAGGGCTGGATGCACGACCTCGGCACCGGCCGCATCGGCACCGTGATCGGCCGCTACTACGCGATGGACCGCGACAAGCGCTGGGAGCGCGTGCAGCGCGCCTACGACGCGCTGACGCTCGGCCAGGGCGAACTGGCCGATTCGGCCCAAGGAGCGATCGCCGCGGCCTATGCCCGCAACGAGGGCGACGAGTTCGTGCTGCCGACCGTGATCGGCTCGCGCGACCGCGGCCGGGTGCGCAGCGGCGATGCGGTGATCTTCTTCAACTTCCGCACCGACCGCGCCCGGCAGCTGACCGAGGCCTTCGTCAAGGCGGACTTCGCCGGGTTCCCGCGCGCCACCCTGCCGGTCGTGCAGTTCGTGACGATGACGCGCTACCGCGAGGACTTCCCGTGCGCGGTGGCCTATGCGCCGCAGAACCTGACCGGGATCTTCCCGCAGGTGGTCAGCGACAGCGGGCTGCGCCAGCTGCGCATCGCCGAGACGGAGAAGTACGCGCACGTCACGTTCTTCTTCTCCGGCGGCGACGAGAAGGAGTTCCCCGGCGAACGGCGGGTGCTGATCCCCAGCCCGAAGGTCGCCACCTACGACCTGCAGCCGGAGATGTCGGCGGTGCCGGTCACCGACGCGCTGCTGCGCGAACTCGAGGGCGACCAGCGCCCCGACGTCACGATCCTCAACTTCGCCAACCCCGACATGGTCGGCCACACCGGACTGATGCCGGCGGCGGTCGAGGCCGTGCGCACGATCGATCGCTGCCTCGCCCGCATCGTGCCGGCCTACCTGAAGCTCGGCGGCACGGTGGCGATCACCGCCGACCACGGCAACGTGGAGATGATGGTCGACCCGACCACCGGCGAACCGCACACCGCGCACACGACCAACCCGGTGCCGTTGCTCGTCTGCGGCGAGGCGGTGCAGGGCCGCACGCTGCGCGGCGGCGGCCGCCTGTGCGACATCGCCACCACGTTGCTGCCGATCCTGGGCCTGCCGCGCGGCGCCGGCATGGAAGGCCGGGACCTGTTCGCATGAAGGCGGCGGCGACGCTGCTGCTGGCGGCGGGCGGGCCGCTGCTGGTCGCCCAGGCGCCCATCCGCGACCGCGTGCGCGGGCTGCTGGCGCAGGTCGACGCCGCGCGCATCGAGCGCGACGTGCGCACCCTGGTCGGCTTCGGCACGCGCCACGTGCTGTCGCGCACCGACAGCGAGACCGAGGGCATCGGCGCCGCGCGTCGCTGGCTGGAAGCCGAGTTCGCGGCGATCGCCGCGCGCACCGACGGCCGGCTCGCCGTCGCGCGGCAGGAAGCGACCGTGCCGTGCCAGCGGCCGGGAATGCCGCGCGAGGTCGCGATCGTCAACGTCCTGGCGACGCTGCGCGGCACCGGCGATCCGGACCGGATCTACGTCGTCGCCGGCCACTACGACTCGCGCAACGGCCGCGGCGAGGACGGTGTGGGCGCGGCGCCGGGCGCCGTCGACGATGCGTCCGGCACCGCGGCGGTGCTCGAAGCGTGCCGCGTGCTCGCCGGCGAGCGCCTGCCGGCGACGATCGTGTTCGCCGCCTACGACGGCGAGGAGCAGGGGCTGCTCGGCTCGCGGGCACACGCCGAAGCGCTGTCCGCGGCCGGCGCGAACGTCGATGGCATGATCACCTGCGACATCGTCGGCAACACGCTCGGCATGGACGGCGCGCGCTACCATCGCCACGTGCGCTGCTTCAGCTACGCCGTGGACGGCGCCGACGGCCCTGGCCGCAGCCTCGCGCGGGCGGCGACCTGTGCCGCGGGGGCCCACCTGCCCGACTTCGAGGTCCGCCTCGTGCTGCGCGGCGACCGCTATGGTCGCGGCGGCGACCATCGCTCGTTCTTCGAGCGCGGCTATCCGGCCATCCGGCTGACCGAGCCGCGCGAGGACTTCTCGCGCCAGCACCAGGACGTGGTCGAGCGTGATGGCCGGCCGTACGGCGACCTGCCCGACTACGCCGACTTCGCCTACACCGCGAACGTGACCCGCGTCGTCGTCGCCACCCTGGCCGAACTGGCGGCGGCACCGCCGGCGCCGCTGGCGGTGTCGGCCGCGCTGCGGCGCGACCGCTACGACACCGAACTGACCTTCGTGCCGGCGCCCGGCGCGGCGGCGCACGAGTTCGTCTGGCGCGAGACCACGGCGGCCGATTGGACGCACGTCGTCGACGCGGCGGCGGCCGCGGTCGTGCCGCTCGGCGGCGGCCGCCGGCAGGCGACGCTCGCCGGCGTCTGCCTCGACGACGTCGTCGTCGGCGTGCGCGCGGTCGGCGCCGACGGCAGCCGCAGTCGCGTCGCCGTGCCGCCCGAGCCCGATCGCCTCGACCGGAGCCGCCGCGCGCGGGCCGCCGCGCGGGAGGACGCCGATGGCGCGAAGTGACCGCGCGGCCCTGCTGCTCGCGGCGGCGTTCGCCGCCTGCCAGGGCGATGGCAGCGACATCGGCCCCCGGCTGCCGCCGCTGCCGCCGGGCAACTGCAAGGCCGTGGTGCTCGACGATGCCGGCCGCGGCGTCGTCGCCGCCCGGGTCGCGGTCGCCGGCGCCACGGCGTTCACCGGCCCGAACGGCCGCGGCGACCTGTTCGCCGACCCGCGTGGCCGCTTCGTCGTCGAGGTCGACGGCACCCACGCCGCGGCGGTGGCCGGCGACGAGCTCGGCCGTCTGCGGCTGGCGGCGACGATCGCCGGGCCCGATCTGCCGGCGCCGATCCACCTGCCGGCCTTCGCGCCAGGCAGCATCACCGTGCTCGACCTGGGCACGCAGGCCGCGGCGACGACGGTCGCCTCGCCGGCCGGCGGCAGCCTGACGGTGCCGGCCGGCAGCAGCGTCGGCACCGAGGACGCGGCCGCGACCACGGTCCGGTTGCGGGTTGGCGACCTGCAGCCACGGCACCTGCCCGGCGACCTGCCGCCGGCCGCGGCCGGGGCCCTGCTGTGCGGCCGGGCGTTCTGCGTCGACCCGCCGGACATCACGTTCACGCCGGCCGCCGACCTCGACCTCGAGGACGACCTCGGGCTCGACGCCGTCGCCACGGCGGCGCTCTACCGCCTGTTGCCGGATACCGGCGAATGGGTGCTGGTGCGCACCGGGCTCGCCGCCGCCTCTGGGCGGGTGGCCGCGCCGGGTGCCCTGGCCGGCGGCGGCATCTACGTGCTCGGCGCCGACGTGCCGGCGACGACGGTGTCCGGGCGGGTGGTGCTGCCGGCGGGCGATGTCGTGCCGGGTGCGATGGTGGCGATCGGCGGCCGCCGCACCGTCACCGACGGGACGGGGCGGTTCGCCCTCGACGGCGTGCCGGCGGTGCGCGCCGATGGCTCGCCGTACACCGCCGGCTACGAGGTGTTCGCCGGCGGCGACTGGCTGCCGGCCCGGGTCGCCGGTTCCGTGCCGGTGGGCGCGGCGCCGGTCGATCTCGGCGACCTCGTGCTCGACACTTCGCTCGGCGGCAACGTACGCGTGCAGCAGGTGCTGCGCGCGCGGGCCGAGGTCCTCCAGCCGGCCCGCCTCAGCGCCGTCAACCACCCGGTGGCGATCGTCACGCTCGGCGACGAACTCGGCCGGGCGACCTTCGAGGACCTGCCGGCGCTCGAGTTCGGCTACGAGGAAGGGCGGCCGCTGAACGCCGCCGACGTCAACTACGGACAGGGGGTCGCCTTCCTCGACCGCGGCCGGCGCTGGCTGGACTTCTACCAGTTCCTGCAGCGGCGGCCGTGGTTCATCGGCCAGCGCCAGTCGCGGGTCTACCTGTGCGATGCCGCGGGCGGCGGCCCGCTGCGCAATGCCGCGTTCGTGATCGGCGCGACGCCCGGCCAGGGCCTCGTCGGCCGCACCGACCAGACGGGCACGTTCTTCGTCGATCGCGCGGTCGACGGGCGTGCCACCGGCGTGCTGCTGTCGCAGCGCGACGGCCGCACGCTGGTGCACGCGTTCTCGATCGCCGAGCCGAACGGCGACCACCTCGAACTGCCGCTGCAGCGCCTGCTGGTCGCGCGGCTCGGCGCCTTCGACCGCCATGGGCTGGTCGCCGGGGCGTTGCTGGGCGCCGACCCCGGGCGCGAGCACCGCCTGCGCGCCACGCGCCGCCTGGACCTGCAGGAATGGTGGGACGACGTCGTCGATGGCGTGCCGCTGGCGTCGTCGCTGCCGATCGACGTCGACCCGGCGGTGACGCACGCCGCGTTCCAGGCCGGCGTGGCGCTGCCGGCCGGTCACCTCGCGGCCTGCGAACTGACCGCGCCCGGCGGCGTGACGACGCTGCAGAAGCTCGGCCTGCTGCTCGACTTCGTGCCGCAGCAGGGCGCCGCCGTGGCGCGCGACATCGACCTCGCGTTTCCGGCGACGACGACGTTCCTGGCCGGCGGGGTGCTCGTCGGCGCCGACCCGCTGGTGGACGTGTCGCAGCTCACGCTCGACCTGGGGCTGCTGCAGCCGTCGGGTCGCCCGGTCGACGTCGTGCGCGGTCTGCGCGGCAACCACGCCGCCGCCGGCGACGACCTGGAGTTCACGTTGCCGGCGCTCGACGGGCCGCTCGCCGACCATCGCTGGCTGGCGCTGCTGCAGGGCAGCTTCGCCAGCGGCGGCGCGACGCTGCGCCTGCAGTCGCTGCAGGTGCTGCCGGCCGCGCCGCCGCAGGTCCTGCCGCCGTTCCCGGTGGTGACGGCGCCAGCACCCGGGGCCACCGTGCCGGCGGCCGGCTTCACGGTCGAGTTCGCGCTGCCGGCCGGCGCGCTCTACGGCACGATCGAACTGCGCAGCGACGACGGCGGCGACACGCGGCTGTGGCAGGCGTTGGTGCGGCCGGCGGCGACCGGATTCGCCTTCGTGGCGATGCCCACCGACGTGCCGACGCCGCTGATCGCCGGCCGGAACTACGAACTCACCGTTTCGGCCTGCTTCGGCCCCAGCGTGCTGGCGGGCTCCGAGGATCCCTACCGCGATCTGTCGGCGTTCGCGCGGTCGATCGGCGCCGCCGAGCGCGGCGTGCGGCAGGTCACGCGGCGCACGCTGGCGATCACCACGAACTGATGGCCGCCGGCCGCGCCGCCTTCGCCGGGCTGTGGCTCGCCGCCTGCGCCGCGCGGCCGGCGGAGAGCGCGCCGGCGGCGCAGCTCGACCTCGCGGTCACGGCGCTGCGCCAGGGGCGCATCGAACAGGCGCAGGACCTCGTGCTGGCCGTGCGGCAGCGCCACCCGGAGCACACCGCCGCCGCCCAGTGGTCGGCGGTGCTCTACGAACTGCTGTGGCGCGACGACGACGCCGTCCGCGAGCAGTCGGCGGCGATCCGCAACGCGCGCGCGGCCGGCCTGGAAGCGCCCGACGTGCAGGCGCTGCGCGGGCGGCTCGGCGACCTGCTGTTCCAGGCCGGGCGCTGGGGCGAGTGTCCGGGACCGCTGCTGGCCGGCGCCCACGGCGCCGACGCCGAGCGCCGGCGCGGCTTCGCCAGCGCCGCCTACGGCCTGCCGTTCGTGCGCAAGCCATCGGGACCGCTGCTGACCGAGCAACCGCTGCTGCCCGGCGACACGCCGGAGTTCCTGTGCGGCGCGGGCGACCGCGTGCGGCCGTTCGCGATCGACACCGGCACGTCGATGACGACGGTCGGCCGCAGCTTCGCCGCGGAACTCGGGCTCGTGGTGACGTGGCCGGCCGGGCAGGCGCTCGACGCCGCCGGGCGCGCGCTCGCCGTCGAGGTCGGCGTGCTGTCGCAGTTCGCCGTGGGCGACGTGGAGCTGGGTGCGACGCCCGTGCTGGTGGTCGACGACGAGGCCCTGCGGCTGCGCGATCTGTTCGGCGGGCCCGAGCGGGTGCCGCGCGGCGTGCTCGGGCTGGACCTGCTGGTGTCGTTCCGGTTCACCGTCGACCCCGAACGCGGCAGCGTGCAGCTCGAACTGCCGCGTGGGCTGCCGGCGGTCGACTCGGTGCAGTGCGTTCGCGCCGAGGGCCGGTGCCTCGTGCCGGTGTTCGTCGAGGGCCAGCGGCTGTGGTTCGTGCTCGACACGGGCGCCAGCCATTCGAGCCTGACGGCGGCGGGCGTCGACGCGCTGCCGGGAGGCGCCGGCCGGGCGGTGCCGTCGTTCCGTCGCGTGCGCACCGTCGGCGGCGGCATCGTCGCCGTGCGCGAAGTGCGCGACCTGGTGCTGCGCTGCTCGGAGGTGCGCTTCCAGGGCGTGACGTTGCCGGTGGTGCCGCGCGGCGCGCCGGCGCTGTTCCCGGTGCACGGCGTGCTGGGCATCGACCTGCTGAGCCGCTGCCGGCTGACCCTCGATCGCGGCCGGGCCCGCATCCAGGCCGAGCGCTGATCCCGGCGGCCGTCGGCTGCCCCGCCTCCTCCCGCGACCCGCCGGCTGCCGATGGAAGCGGCATGGACACGAGCCTGTGGATGTCGCGCGACCTGCTGACGGTCGATCCGGCGACCCCGCTGGTCGCCGCCGCGCGCCGCATGGCGCAGCGCCGGGTGCGGCACGTGCTGGTCGTCGATCCGCCCGGTTCGACGCACCTCGTCGGCATCGTCTCGAGCCACGACCTCTACCTGGCCGCCGAGTCCGGCGTGAACCCGTTCTCGCCGCTGGCCGTCGAGGACGAACGGTGCCCGGTCGGCGCCGTGATGACGCCGCACCCGCTGTCGATCCCGTCGTCGACGTCGATCGCCGACGCGGCCCGGATCCTGCACGCGAAGAAGTACGGTTGCCTGCCGGTCGTCGACCACGGCGAACTGGTAGGCGTGCTGACCGAACACGATCTGCTGCGGGCGTTCGTGCGCATGACGGGCGCCGACCAGCCCGGCTACGAGGTCACCTGCGTGCTCACGGCGACCGACGACGTGCTCGGCCGCCTGCACGAACTCGCCGTGCAGCACGGCCTGCAGCTCGTCAGCGCGTCGATGTTCGACCACGACGGCCGCCGCTTCGGCGTCGTCCATCTGGTCGGCCCGCGCAGCAGCGCGTTCGTCGACGGCCTGTGGCGTTCTGGCCACACGATCCTGCGGGTGCGCGCCACCGAAGCGAGCGCCCCGGCGGCGATCCCGGTCGGCCCGCCGACGGGCTGACGCCGCGGCGCCGGGCGGCGACGGCGCGGCAGCGGCCGGATAGAACGTCCGCCATGCCCGGACCTGCGTCGGCGACGTTCCCGTTCGAAGCGCTGGCCGAGGGCATCGCCACGCTCGGCGCCGACGGCACGCTGCAGCCGTGCAACGCCGCGATGCGCGCGCTGCTGGCGGTCTGGTCGCCCAGCCCCGACGAGAGGGCGCGGCTCGCCGGCGGCGCGCCGGTGACGGTGCACGCGGAGGATCGGACCTGCGTCGTGCGATGCGCTGCGGCGCACGGGACGACCTGGGTGGTGGCGCAGGCGCCCGACAGCGACACGGTTCCGGCGGCGCTCGCGGCGGCGCGAGTGCGTGCGCTCGGCGAGCTCGCCGGTTCGCTGGCGCACGAACTCAACAACCTGTTCGGCGCGGCGATGGGCACGGCCGCGATGCTGGAAGCGAACGCCGCCGACGCCGCGGACCGTCGGCTCGCCGGCGAACTGCAGCGCGGCGCCGCGCGCGGCGCCGTCGTCGCCCGCACGCTGGTCCGGCTGCTGGTCGCCACGCCCCGCCAGCGCCGCGACATCGCGGCCGCCGAGCTGGTCGAGGGAGCGGTGGCGCTCTGCGCCCGCGCCGCCGCCCAGAAGGGCGTCGAACTGCGGGTCGCCGTCGCCGCGGACCTGCCGCCGGTGCGCTGCCTCGTCGACGAAGCCTCGCAGGCGCTCGTGCAGGGCCTGCTGGGACTGCTCGCCCAGGGCGCGCGCCGGCTGGCCGTCGAGGTTGCGGCGTGCGTCGCCGCGGCCGGCGGCGGCCGTGCGCGGCCCTGCGTGCGCGTGCGGATCGCCGCCGAGGCGGTGGCCCCGGCGACCGCGACGCCGGGTCTCGACGGCTGGCGCGACCTCGCCGCGCTGGTGCTGCGCCGCGCCGGGGGCGACCTCGTCGTGGCGGCGACGCCGACTGGCTGTCAGGTCGACTACCTCTGGCCGGTCGCCGGGCGCGCCTGAGCCGCGCTCACGAGGCGTTCGGCGGCGGCGATGCCGCGTTGCAGCGCCAGTTCGCGCCCGGCATCGAGGCCACGGCCGCCGAAGCGCACCTCCTGGTAGGCGGCGAGCGCCGTCCGCACCTCGGCGGGCAGTTGCCCCTGCGCGTCGAGGCGAGCGGTCAGGCGCTCCAGCGTCTCGCCGGGCTGCCGCGGCCGGCCGGCGACCGCGAGCGCCCGCAGCAGCCGCGCCAACAGCCGCCGCGCGCTGCGGGCGACGGGCGGCAGCGGGGCGGCCGTGCGCGGCGGCGTCCGGGCCCGCCACAGGGTCGAGGCCAGGACCAGCAGCAGCAGCGCGGCCGCCAGCCACGGTTGCTGCAGGAACACGAGGGCTCGGTGCCAGTCGCGGTCGGGTCCGACGCCCTCGGCCGCCGGCGCGGCGCCGGGCCGCGCGGCGTCGCCCGGACGCGGCGACGGCTGGCCGCGCTCCGCGGGCGGCGTCGGGTCGAACACCACGTAGCCACGGCCGGTGTAGGGGATCTCGACCCAGGCGTGCGCGTGCTGGGAGCCGTAGAGCCGCGCCGTGGCGTCGCCGCGGTCCGGTTCGCCGCCGTAGAGGCCGACGCCGATGCGGCACGGGATGCCGCGCAGCCGCAGCAGCAGCGCCGCCGCCGAGGCGAAGTGCATGCAGTAGCCGCGGCGCTCGTCGGCGGCGAACAGGAAGTTCTCGATCGTGTGCGCGAACGGGCCCGCGGGCTCGATGCGGTCGTAGCGGCAGTGCGCGGCGAGCCCGGCGGCGATCGCCGCCATCGCCGGCGACGGCTCGGGGCCGACGCCCCAGGCCTCGAGCAGCCGGCGGAACCGGTCGTGGTCGAGATCCTCGGGCAGCGTCAGCAGGCCGAGTCGGCGTGCGCGTCGATCCACCGGCAGGTCCGCGGGCGGCGGCGGCAGCCGCTGGTAGGCGAGCTCGTAGACGTCGAGGCGGCTGGTCGGCAGCTGCCGCAGCCATTCGCGGGCATCGTCGGCCACGAGTCCGTCGAGACCCTCGATCGCGACCGTGCCCGGCGGCGCGAACACGAACTGCCGCGCGCCGGCGAAGCGCTCGATGGCCAGCTGTTCGACGCGCACCTGCGGCAGCGGACGGCGCAGCCGATGGGTCGCCACGGTGCCGAGGGCGACCGGATCGAGGCCGCCGACGCGCCAGCGGTCCAGCCCCGGCGCGGCGAAGAAGCCGGAGCGCAGGTACAGATCCGCGGGCACCGTCCGGCCGTCGATCGCGTGCACGCGCACGAGCTGTTCGGCGTGCAGGTCGGCGAGCAGGCCGCCGCCGTCGAGCACGAAGGTGTCGTCGAGGCCGATGCGGTGCGGCGCCCGCTCGACGGGGGCCGCCGCCGGCGCGCGGGCGCGGCCCGGCGAGGGCAGCAGGCCGAGCGTGCGGTCGACGGCCAGCGCGGCGACGAGGCACGGCAGCGCCAGGCCGAGGGCCGAGGCCAGCAGCGGGCCCGCCGTCGCCGTGGCCGCGGCGCGTGGTGCGGCGTGGCCCGTCCGGCAGGCGGCGAGGTGCGCGGTCGCGCGCAGGTGGGTGCAGGCGGCGAGGCCGAAGGCCACCACCAGCGGTGCGCGCACGCCGTCGAGGATCGTGCCGACGAGCAGCACGCAGAAGCTCAGGAACAAGCCGAGCGGTCGGTCGGACTCCTGCTGCCGCGCGACGGCGAACGCCATCGGCGGCAGGATGGTGCCGGCCAGCGCGGCCGGCCGCGACAGGCTGCCGGCGTGTTCGACCGCCAGCCACAGCGCCAGGGCCTGCAGCGCCATCGCCAGCAGGGCGCGCTGCCACGGCGCCTCGGTGCGCGGCAGCCGACCGAGCAACGCCCCGGGCGCCACCAGCGCCGCCAGCCAGCCGATCGGGAAGTCGCCGGCCGGCAGGTTGGCGAGCGCCAGGCCGGCGCCGGCCAGCAGCGACAGGCCGGCGAGCCGGGCGGTGCCTGACGGGACGGCGGCGGTCATTCCATCTCCCCGCCGACGAGTGTCACGGTGCGCGGCATCGCCGCGATCTCCGGCGAGGCGGCGTAGGCGCCGGCCGGGATCCAGAAGCAGTGCTCGAGCCGGCGCAGCTCGTCGAACCACTCCGGGCCCAGCGGTCGGTGCGGCGAGGGCTCGGCCGCCGCCAGCAGCGTCAGCAGTTCGTGTTCCTGCACCGGTCCCTGCACCAGGAAGCGCGCCGGCGCTTCGCCGAGCACCAGCACGAGCACCTGGGCCGCCTGCCGCCGCAGGTGCGCCACCAGCGCGGCGCAGGCGCCGAGGCTCCACTCGAAGCGGCGGGTGCCGCGGCGCAGCGGCCGGCCGGGGGGGCGGCGCAGGTCGAGCACCACGCCCACGGTCTGCGGCAGACGGCCGCGCGTCACGCGCCGCACCAGCGTGCCGAGCGCGGCGCTGCGCAGCGCGTGCACGCTGCGGGCATCCTCGTGCGGCAGGTGCTCGCGCAGCGAGTGGAACTCGAGCCCGGTCTCGACGGCGCGGTCGAGCGGCGCCGCCTGCTGCGCGGCGAGCGCCTGCACGACCTCGGCGGACAGCGGCACGCGCGCCGGTTCGGTGACGAAATCGGTGGCGACGGGGATCACGGCCCGCGACCGGAACAGGGCCAGCGGCCACGACGAGGCCAGCACGAACACGCGCTCGACCACGTGGCTGCGCTGCAGGCTGCGCCCGCGCAGGGCGACCGGCACCGGTCGGCCGGGCGGCAGCGTCGGCAGCAGCAGCGGCGGCTCGTGCCGCATCGTGCGCGGTTCGCAGAACAGGCACTCGCGCGCCGGCCGCCGGCCGTGGTGCACCACCGTCACCTGGTCGACGAACAGCGCGCCGGCCACGGTGCGGCGCGGGGACACCTGCACCTCGGTGTGGTGCAGGCGGCGTTGCTTGGCGACGAAGTCGACCACCAGCGGCGCCGCCAGCATCGCCGCGGCGAGGCGCGCGGTGGTGTCGTCGCCGAGCCACGCGGCGCCGGCGGCGAGCGCCGTCAGCCACGCGACGACCTTGCCGCGCAGCGTCCATTCGATCGAACGGCTCGCCGTCGCCATCGGGTCGGCTCAGTCCGGCAGGGGCGTCTGGGCGAGGATCTCGTGCAGCAGCGCCTCGCTGCTGCCGCCGCCGCGCCCGGTCATGCGGTGGGCCCACGCCGGTACCAGCAGGGCCCGCACGTCGTCGGGCACCACGAAGTCGCGGCCGTGCACGAACGCCCGGGCACGGCAGGCGCGGTGCAGCGCCTGGGCGCCGCGGGTGCTGACGCCGAGCACGGCGTCGCCGCTGGTGCGGGTGCGGTTCGCCAGGGTCACCATGAACGTCGTCAGCTCCCGGTCGCAGCGCACCTGCTCGATCGCGGCGCGGGCGGCGCGCAGGTCGTCGCGGCCGGCGACCGGCCGCTGTTCGTCGACGAGCCGGTGGCCGTCCTCGCTGGCGACGACGTCGACCTCGTCCTCGGGCGTCGGATAGCCGAGGCGCAGGCTCAGCAGGAAGCGATCGAGCTGGTTCTCGGGCAGCGGGTAGGTGCCGGCCGCGGTCATCGGGTTCTGCGTCGCGATGACGAAGAACGGATCCGGCAGCACGTGGCTCTCGCGGTCGATCGTGACCCGGCGCTCGGCCATGCACTCGAGCAGCGCCGACTGCGTGCGCGGCGGCGTGCGGTTCAGTTCGTCCGCCAGCAGCACCGACGTGAACACGGGGCCCGGGCGGAACGTCAGTTCGCCGGTGCGCGGGTGGTAGACCTGGGCGCCGACGATGTCGCTCGGCAGCAGGTCGGCGGTGCACTGCACGCGCTGGAACGGCAGGTCGAGCGCCTTCGCCAGGCTCTTCGCCAGCAGCGTCTTGCCGACGCCGGGGTGGTCCTCGATCAGCAGGTGGCCGCCGGCAAGCAGCGCCGTGACCGCGAGTTCGATCGCCTCCTCCTTGCCGCGGAGGGTCTCGGCGATGGTGGCAACGAGCTGCTGCGCGAGGGGAGACATCCGGGGAAGCCGGGGGGCGGTGCGCATGCTAACCAGAGTCGGGTGCGGCGGCGGCTGGTCGGCAACGTCGCCCGGCCCGGTGTGGTTCGCTGCGGCGCCGGCCGCGGGCGCGACGCCGGGAAGAAGACGCGGCGCAGCGGGACGGAACCCGCTGCGCCGCGTGCGGCCGCCGGCGCCAGGAAGCCGACCGTGGGTGCTCTCCCGGACCCCCGGCCGACCGACGGCACCGTGTCCTCCCAGGCGCGATCGGTTGCGGCGCCGGCGGCTGCGGGAAGTCAGCGGCGCCCGCCGGTGTCGGTCGTCGGCAGGGTGATCCCGTCGATCCCCGACAGGCGGATCGCCGCCGGATCGTCGAGCGGCAGCCGGGGGCTCACGGCGACGGCCTGGCCGTAGCAGGTGCCTCCGCGCGAGAACCCGGGCAGCGGCACCCTGAAGCCGAGGTTGGGGCCGTCGGCGACCACGAACCCCGTGACCAGGGCCGGATCGACGCCGAGCAGCTGGCCGCCGGGCAGTTCGACCTGGCCGAGCTCGAAGCCCAGCACGACGATCGCGAGGTCGCCGGGGCGGGCGCGGCCGACCTCGGCCACCAGCTGGCCGTCGCGGACGGCCAGGTCCAGCGTCATTTCCTGGGCGGCGAGGCCCGCGGCGAACAGAGAGGAGAGGAGAAGACCACCGAATGCGTGTTGCGAGTTCATGCCCCTGGCAGGGGCGGGGCCGGTGGCGGCGGAAGCCGGCGGCGGCGGATTTCCGCGCCAGGGGCCAGGGCGGTTCCGCCTTACCGCCGGCCCGCATCCGCGGCTACCCTCGCGGGGGTGAGCAAGCCGTCGAAGCCGAGGAAGTCGAAGCAGCCGGTCGTGGCGACGTTCCAGGCCAAGGGCCACCTGATCGACTCCGGCCTGATGTCGGATGCGCTCGAGGCGGTGCAGGCGGCCGGCGCCACCTACCGGGTCGTCCGGCTCGACATCGGCACCCACCGGCTCGACGAGAGCCAGCTCGAACTCGAGGTCACCGCGCCCGACGCCGCCGCGTTCGACCGCGTGCGCGCCGACCTGATGTCGCTCGGCCTCAGCGAGACCGAGACCCAGGACGCCGTGCTGGCGGTCGTCGACATCGACGGCACCGCCCCGGATGGCTTCTACTCGTCGACCAACCTCGCCACCGAGGTCCGCATCGACGGGGAATGGCTGCCGGTGGCCGGCCAGCGCATGGACGCGACGGTGGTCGTCGAGGACGGTGCCTGCCGCTGCGTGAAGCTGCGCGACCTGAAGCGCGGCCAGCGCGTGGTCCTGGGCTACACCGGCATCCGGGTGACGCCGCACACGTCGCGCAAGCTGCAGCAGGAGGGCGGCCGCTTCGGCTTCATGCAGGGCGCGGCCAGTTCCGAGCGCCAGCTCGCGGCGCAGGTCGCCGAGGTGGTGCGCGAATGGCGCCGCGTGCGCGAGGAGGGCCGCAAGGTCGTGCTCGTGGCCGGGCCCGTCGTCGTGCACGTCGGCGCGGCGCCGCTGCTGGCGGCGATCCTGCGTGCCGGCCTGGTCGACGGACTGCTGACCGGCAACGCGCTGGCGGTGCACGACATCGAGGCGGTGCTCTACGGCACCAGCCTCGGCGTCGAGGTCGCCACCGGCCGCGCGGCCGTGCACGGCCACATGCACCACATGCGGGCGATCAACACGATCCGCCGCGCCGGCGGCATCGAGGCGGCGGTCGCCAAGGGCATCCTGAAGTCCGGCGTGATGCACGCCTGCGTGCAGGCCAGGGTGCCGTTCTGCCTCGCCGGTTCGATCCGCGACGACGGCCCGCTGCCGGACACCGAGATGGACCTGGTGCGCGCGCAGGAGGCCTACGCGCGGATCCTCGAGAGCGCCGGCCTGGTCGTGATCCTCAGCTCGATGCTGCACGGCATCGGCGCCGGCAACATGATCCCGGCCGAGGTGCGCACGGTGTGCGTCGACATCCACCCGGCGGTGGTCGCCAAGCTCAGCGACCGCGGCTCGGCGCAGAGCCACGGCATCGTCACCGACGTCGGCGCCTTCCTCGGCGTGCTGGTGCAGCAGCTCGGCGTCGCGGTCGAACGCGGCTGACCGCGGCCGTTCGGCTCACGGCCCGCGGCCATGCGGGCCGATAGGGTCGATGCCATGGCGATCCTGCTCCCCGCCTGCCTCCTGCCGCTGCTGCTGCCCCAGGATCCGCCGCCGGTGCCGGTGCTGCATCCCGAGGTGGTGCTCGCGGCGGCGACCGATCCGGTGCCGCTGGCCGAGTTCGGCCTCGGCGACGGCGGCCTCGGCGCCGGCGAACGGGCGACGCTGCGCTGGAGCGCCGGCGGCTGCACCACGGCCGGCGGGGTGCGCATCGAGTGCCGGTCGGCCGGCGTCAAGCTGACCTTCCCGTCGGGACGCGAACTGCTGGTGGCGGCCGACGGTCTGGTCCATCTGCGGACGGGCGAGTTCGCCGGGCCGTTCGCGACCGGGCTCGAGTTGCGGCTCGGCTGCGGCACGCTGGTGCGCATCGCCCTGTCGGCGAGCGCGCGCCAGCGGCTGCGCGACGTGCAGGTCGTCGACGGCGAACGCGTGCTGCAGCCGTGGCGCCGCGGCGAGCCAGCGACCTGGATCGACCGGCCGTCGGCGTGGGCCGGGCTGCGCTTCTGCTGCTGCGGCGACGGCGGCGATCTCTATCGGGCGGTCGCGTTCGGCCCGCTCGTCGTGCTCGACCGCACGCTGGTCGCCGCCGATCGCGCCGATCGCGCGCCGCGCGAACGACTGGTCGTGCTGACGGCGCCGTTGCTGCAGTCGATGGGCGAACTGGCGCGCCAGCACCGGCAGCCGGATGCGGCCGTGCGGCGCGCGGTGGCGACCGTGGCCGCGGTCGCCGGCCGGGGCGACACGATCTTCCCCGCCGGCGCGGCCCTGGCGCGCGCCGAGCGGCACGAGCTGCGCTGGCTCCTGCGCGGCGGCTACGAACTGCAGCTGCAGCTCGACGGACCGCTGGCTCCGCGGCTGTCGCTGTTCGCCGGCGATGGCCCGCGGCCGATGGTCGAGTGGACGCTGCTCGGCAGTCCGGCGGTCTACCTCGGCAATCCGCTGGAGGAGGCGGTGGAGAAGCGCTGGCACGGCAACGGCACGCGCCTGCCGCGCGTCGCCGCCGACCTGCAGGCGCGCGAGCTGCTGTTCGAGCGCGCCTACGCGATGGGCGTGATCGGGCGCCTGCGCCGCTAGCCAACGGCCGGCCGTTCGCCGATGGCCCGTGCCTACACCAGGGGGTTGCGGGTGCGGATCGAGGCGAATCGCGAGAAGTCACGGTCCGCGGTCCGCAACTCGCGCACGCCGTGCTGCAGGCAGATCGCCGCCACGCGTGCATCGTGGACCTGAGGGCCGGCGATGCGTCCCTGGTCGACGAGCGCGTGCAGGTGACGCCAGTGCTCACCGCCCCCCGACCGCGTGAACGCCGACGCGGAGTGCGGCGGGTGACGTCGGGGATCGCGCCTTGCGCTCGGACCTGAGGTGCGACGGAACCTGCGCCTGGCCGCCGGCGTCCAAGCGCGGCGCGGTCGAGACAGGCTGTTTCGTCTCGAATCTCCTCCAGCGTCCCATGCCCACCTCGTCGGGCCTGCCGACCGCGCGCTTTCTCCCCGCCGGCCGGGGTCGCCGCCGGGAGCCGGCTCAGTTGCGGCGGCGGCCGACGGCTTCCTTCGCCCGCGGCGAACGATGCTCGCGCAGCGCCGCTTCCACCGCCGGATCCTGGCCGGCCTCGTGCATGCGCAGCAGCGCATCGAGGGCGCTGTCGGTGTTGGTGGCGCCGATCGCCAGCAGCAGCGCCGCCCGATCCTGCGCCTGGCCGGCGCTGCGCAGCCGCTGTTCGAGCCGCGCGGTGGCGCCCTCGCCGTGCAGCAGCTTGCCGATGCGGCCGACGGCGCGTGCGTAGTCGGGATCCTGGACCTGGCCCAGCGAGACCGCGAGCGCCTCGAGCAGCCCGTCGAGGCGCTGCTCGGCGCACAGCTCGGCCAGGGCGATCTTGTGCGGCACGTCGTCGACCTCGCCGCTGGCGCGGGCGACGAGCTGGCTCCACTGCACGCCGGTGAGGCGCCTTTGCAGGTCGGGGCGCTCGGCGAGGAAGCGCGCCGCCTCGGTGCGCAGTTCCGGCGCGCCCTGCAACGCGGTCGTGCACAGCGCGGCGGCCGTCTCGGCCGGCGGCGCGCCGGCGTCGCTGGCGGCGAGCAGCGCGGCGAAGCGCACGGCCGGGTCGGCGTCGAGGTCGGCGCCGACGAGCGGGTTGCTGCCGGCCCAGCCGACCATCTTGTAGAACGGCCCCTCGCTGGCGGGCAGTTCGAGCCGGGCCGCCTGTTCGCTGGCGTCCTGCAGGCAGTAGAGCCTGGACTGGCGCGGCGTCGGGCGCTGGTGCAGGCCGAGCTGCGGCCAGTCGAGCACGGTGAGCGCCGTCTGCCCCGCGGCGCCGCGCACGGCGCGCAGCACCTGCAGCCGGTGCAGCACCACGCCTTCGTGTTCGGTGCGGGCGACGCCGCGCGCGACGACGACGGCGTCGGCGTCGACGAGTCCGCGGCGGAGGTCCTGCGCCGCCGCAGCGGCGCACAGGCAGAGGAGCAGGGACGTCGTCAGGGCCTTGCGCATGTCAGTTGCCGTAGAAGACCTGCTCGCGCAGGTAGGCGAGGTTGAGCCGGTTGAACGCGGTCGCGGGGTGGATCGCCAGGCTGTAGGACAGCGAGGGACTCATCACGTTGGTGGCGCCGCTCGGGAACAGCGACGGCGTGCGGATGTGGCCGTCGGTCGAGCCGGGGAAGTTGACCGGGTCGTTGCCATAGAGCCCGACCGGCATCGCGCCGTTGCGCACCAGGCCCATCGAGTGCCCGCACTCGTGCGCCACGACCACCGCGGTGAAGCGAGCCAGGCCGGCGATCGCGGTGTCGATCAGGCCGGAGCGGGCGTCGGTGAGGCCACCCGTGAGACGGGCGCCGTCGCTGGCATCGCCGCCGACCGGCACGCCGCCGAGCGACGGCGCCAGCGGGTCGAAGGTGAGCCGGAACGCGGTCGACGCCGGCGGCCCCATGCCGTTCGCGGCCAGCGTGTGCAGGAAGACGCCGAGGCGCTGGCCCTGGAAGCTGGTGCTGGTGTTGTCGTTCTGCGTGGCGTTCGACGGATCGAACAGGGCGATGCCGAGTACGCCGGCGGTCGTCGACGAGCCGGCGATGCTGATCCGCGAGAAGCCGATCTGGTTGTAGGGCAGGCTGACGTTGTTGCCGAAGCTGCCCGACGGCGCCGTCGTCGTGAACACCACCTTGGTGCCGCTGTAGAGCGCGGCCAGGTCGGCGAGCAGTTCGCTGCGGAGCCGCGCCGCCACCACGGCGTTGCTGTCGAGGTCGCCATCGACGTTGGGGATCGGGCTGCCGTTCTGCAGGCCGAGCACGCGCAGCACGTCCTCGTAGTCGCTGCGCCCGTTGGCGCCGGCGACCACGCCGACCGACACGCCGCCGGCGATCGCGCTGGTGGTGAAGGACTCGACGTCGCGGCTGAAGTCGAGCACCCACACCTGCTGCGCGTTCACCGTGGTCTCGAACGGCTGCAGCGCCGGCGTGAAGGCGCGCGCCGTGGCGGCGAAGGTCCGGGGCGCCGAGGCGAGGCCCGAGGCGTCGACGACGACGCAGGTGAGGGTGAACGGCGCGTTCGGGAACTGCACGTCCTCCGGCACCCGGTAGCTCGCCGCGGAGTTGCTGGTCGCCACGGCGACCAGGAACGGCCGCAGGTTGGCGCCCGGCAGCTGCGAGCCGGCGGGCGTGCCGACCGCGACCGTGGCCGTGATCTGCGTCCGCGTGTGGTCGATTGTGCCGCTGTCGCTGAAGGCGAGGTCGAGCGTCCAGCCGTTCGCCGGCACCTGCAGCGTGCCGCCGGCGGGGCCGGTGCCGTTCAGGGCGCCGTCGATCGCGGCGATGGTGACGTTGCCGAGCGTCGGCGCCGCGCCGTCGCTGGTGCCGATCGTGACCGGCGCGCCGTCGATGCCGAAGGCGCCGCCGAGGTCGCGGACGACGTCGTTGCCGGGCCCGAAGGCGATCGTCGTCGTGCCGGGCGTGAAGGCGACCCCGGCTCCCAGCGTCACCGCCACCGCGCGTGGCCCGATCCGGGACGGCGGCGCCGTGACGTCGCCGAGTGTCGCGTTGCCCGACAGCAGCACGTCCGTGTCGGTGAGCAGGGCGCCCGCCACCAGCTCGACGTCTTCGGAGAAGAACAGCTGCAGCGTCTCGCCGGCGGCGGGGGTGGCGCCGGCGCCGACGAAGGCGGCTGTGACGATCACCGGCGGCAGGTTGGGCGCGGCGCCGCCGCTGCTGCCGCAGCCAGCGGCCACGGCCAGCAGCAGGGCGAATGCGGCGGCGGCGGGAAACTGCTGATGCGAAGGGCGGGCGGATCCGATCATGGGGGCATGGCGAGGTGGGCACTGTTCGCGGCGCACCGCTACGTGCAGGGCGGCGTCGGCGCGCCGCGCCAGTTCGGGCCGGACGGGCGGGCGTTGCAGCGGCCGTGGCGCACGACTGCGCCCGAGGTCGCCGCGCGGGCCGTCGCGGCGCGCGCCACGCGCCGACAACCGCTCGGGCCGCGCCTCGTGGGCGCGTTGCTGCTCGGGGTGGCGGGGTGGGCGGCGCTGCATCCTGTCGGTCCGGTGCCACGGCATGTTGCAGCCTGCGCGGCGGCTCGGCCAGGGGCTGCCCTGCCGCGCCTGCAGACGGTGGCCCCGGCCGGCCTGCTCACGGCGCCGCCGGCGGAGTTCCGCTGGCAGCACGATGGCGCGGTGGCGCCCTGTACCGTCGTGCTGTGCGCGGCCGACTACGTGCCGCTCGCGCGCGGCGATGCCACCGAGGTCGGCACGCTGGCTGTGCCGGCTGCGTTTGCGGCCCACCTCGCGGCGGCCGGCACGTTCCACTGGTACGTCGAGTCGGCCGCGGCCGGCGCCGTCGTGCGCAGCGGCCTGGAGAGCTTCACGATCCGCTGACGGGGAACGGCCGTTGGCACCGCCCCGAGCCGCCCGCGAGTTGTCCTAACTCAACTTGCAAAAAGGGGATACCGAAAAGGCCTGCGCGGGGAGCACGCCTCTCCCCGCCACGCAACCGGGATACACAGCGGATGATGAAACTCGCCGTCGGGGAGTTGGTGCAGGGCTACCGGATCACTCGGTTCCTGGGGCGCGGGGGCTTCGCCTCCGTGTTCCTCGCCCAGCACGAGGAAACGGGCAACAAGGTGGCGCTGAAGGTCGGCGCCGCGGCCGGCGGCGGCCGCCAGGTGACGCGGCTGCTGGAGGTCACCGCGCGCCGCACGCCCGAAGGCATCAGCCCCGACGAACTGCCGGCCGAGGCCGTGTTCTTCGAGCCGCGCGGCGTGCGCATCGACCTGTTCGACGAGCGCGAGGTGCAGGCGATGCTGCGCGCCGAGGGCGACCTGCTGGCCGGCTGCCAGCACGAGAACGTGGTCGCCGTGCACGACCGGCTGGTCGTCGACGGCAACCCGGTGCTGGTGCTCGAATACGTGCGCGGCAAGACGCTGCGCGAGAAGATCCGCAGCCTCGAGGGCATCCACCTGAACTGGTTCCTCGCCGTGGTGCGCGCCCTGCTGGCGACGAAGGCGGCCGGCACGCTCGACTACCACGGCGACCTGAAGCCGGAGAACCTGATCGTCAAGCCCAGCGGCAAGGTGGTCGTGCTCGATCCGGCGATGCGGCGGTCCGGCGGCGGCGTCGTCACCACGACGCCGCACTACAACCCGCTGCTCCTGTGCGACAGCAAGGCCGACGTGATGGCGATCGGCATCATGATCTACGAGATCCTGACCGGCACGCTGCCGTTCGACGAGGTGCCGTGGGAGTTCGCCGGCCGCCAGGTCGGCGGCGAGACGCAGCGGCTGTCGCTGAGCTACTTCTTCAGCTACAGCCCGCCGCACGTGCTGAACCCGAAGACGCCCGAGGAACTCGAGCGCATCGTCTACCGCTGCATCACCGTGGCGGACTACGGCCTGCCCGAGCTGAAGGCCGACCTCGAGGCGTTCATCAGCAAGGCCTGAGCCGGAAGCCGCGGCGTTCAGACGCGACCGGCAGGCAGGTCTCGGCCGCCGAGGCGGCCGGCGGCGAGCGTCGATCCGGCCAGCGCGATCGCGAGGCCGATGCCGTTGGCGACCAGGTCGCGGCCGCTCCACGCCGACGCCGACAGGAAGAACGCCACCAGGTGCACGGCCGTGCCGAGCACGGCCGGGTGCACGCGTTCCGGGCCGAACCGCTGCCAGCCGAGGCCTGCCAGGAGCGTCGCCAGCGCGACGCGCCACGGCGTGGCCGGCTGCCAGCCGAGCAGGGCGATGTGCACCGCCGCGACCGGCACGAACACGGCGAGCCCGGCCAGCAGCGGCCCGCCGATGCTGGCCAGCGCACTCGCCGCCGGCGCGGCGACGACGAACTGCGGCGGAGCCGGTGCCGGTTCGGCGGGCTGGGGCGGGACCACGGCCTGCTGCCAGTCGAGCCTGGCCCCGGCCGGGGACTCCTTGTCCGCCGGCCTGGCGGTGGCGGCGCGCTGCTGCAGCTCCTGCAGCCGGCGCTCGGCGTAGCTGGCGCGGCTCGGCGCCGCCGTGGCGAGCTGCTGCCGGATCGCCTCCAGCTTGGGGTCGACGAACCCCGCGTCGCCTTCGCGCCAGGGGCCATCCTGCCCCGCCCGCTCGATCGACTCGCGCAGCGCGTCGTCGTCGAACTCGTCGGTGATGTCGCCAGGGGGTGCCATCGCCGCTGGCATCGGCAGTTCGGCCGGCGCCAGTTGAGTCCGCCGCCGCCCCGCCGGGCCTGGCGACGCTGTGGACAACCGCGTCGGGGTGGGGAAGATGCCCGGCCTTCGGTCGTCCGAAGGCGCCGGCCGTGGTGGCCGTCGCCCGCCCTGGCCGCCGCCCGACTCCCGATGTCCACCTCCCGCCTGCTCCTCTGCGCCCTGTTGTCGCTTCCGGCCTGCGGCGTGCACTCGGCGGTCCAGCAGAGCCAGCGCTACACCAGCCTCGGCGAATACCGTCGGGCCTTCGAGGTGCTCGACGCGGCGCGGGCCGAGATGCTGCTCGCCGGCGACACGCCGCCGGCGGAGTTCGAGGCCGCCTTCCAGGCGGCGCAGAAGCGGCACCTGCTCGAACGCGCCCGCTGGCGCATCTTCAGCGATCGCGAGGACGCGGCCCTGGCCGACCTCGCCGCGCTGCTCGAACTGGAGCCCGAGCACGCCGAGGCGGCGCAGCTGCGCGACCGCGCGATCTACAAGAAGGCGGTCAAGGCGGTGCAGGAGGGCGACGAGTTCCTGCTGCGCAAGGACCTGCAGGGGGCGCTGGCCGCCTACCTGCGCGCCGAGGCGCTGCTGCCAGGTTTCGAGCCGGCGGTCGACGGCTCCGAGCGGGTGCGGGTGTCGCTGGCCGGGCTCACGGCCCGCGCCCAGAGCCAGTTCCTCGAGGCGGTGCGCAAGCTGCCGGAGTTCCGGTTCGTCGAGGTGCGCTGGCACTCGGAGATCGCGCTGGCCAACGAGCCCGACCGCGCCGACGCCGAGAAGCTGCGGCAGCGGGCCCGGATCGAGATCGCGGCCAAGGCGCTGCAGCGCGGGCGCGAGTGCCTGGCGAAGGACCACTTCGGCGCGGCGCTGGTCGAGTTCCGCAACGCCCGGAAGCTCGATCCGTCGCTGCCCGGCATCGACGAGCAGATCGCGCAGGTCGAGCGCGAACTCGACGCCGGAGTGCGCATGGAGAAGGCCCAGGTGGCGATGCGCAGCGGCCGGTTCGACCTCGCGCGCGAGCACCTGGGCAAGGCGTTCGAGGAGTCGACGATGTCGCGCGGCGAGATCAGCGAGCTGATGCTGCAGACACGGCGGCGCGAGGGCGAGGCGCGCTACCAGGCGGCGCGCGACCTGGAGATCCTCGGCCGCAAGAGCGAGGCGCTGGCGGCGTTCGAGGCGCTGGTCAAGGAGTGGCCCGAAGGCGTCGGCGACGAGAAGGCGCGCGTCGACGGGCTGCGGCTCGACGTCGAGAGCGCGGCCCGGGAATGGGCGGCGGCCGAGGCCGCGGAGCAGGCCGGCGACGCCGCGGCGGCGCTGCTGCACTACGAGGCGGCGATGCAGTTCTACGCCGGCTGGCGCGACGGCGCGGCGCGCATCGAGCGGCTGAAGGCGGCGATCCAGGCCGGCGGCGACGGCGACGCGGGATGGCGGTAGGGCGCGACCGCGCGACGGCCGGGCCCGCGCCGGCATAATCGCCGCGTGCGCAGGATCTCGCTGGCCAGCCGGTTCGTGATCACCCTGGTGGTCACCGCGGTGCTGCCGCTGTTGCTCTACGGCTGGTTCTCGCTGCGCAGCATGCGCGAGCAGATCGACGAGCAGGTCGTGCGCGTGTTCCTGCCCCAGCTCGCCGCCGACCACGCCCAGAAGATCGACGCCCAGCTGCAGCGCGTCGACCAGGCCTGCGCGATCGTGCGCGAGATCGCCCGGCGCGCGCTCGACAGTGCGGCGGAGATGGCCGCGTTCGAGGAGCAGGTCGAACTCGTGCCCGACCTGCTCGACAACTACCTCGACCTGCTGCTGCTCGCCGACCCCATGGGCGAGGTCGCCTACTGGCAGGACGGCCAGCGCCTGGATCCGAATGCGCACGGCCGCCGGGAGGCCCTGATCCCGGCTTCGGTCGCCGACACCGACTGGTTCCAGGCCGTGCAGCGCGAGCGCGGCGTGCACTTCCTGCCGTGGGGGCGTTCGCCCTACCTGCACCGCGGCCTCGACCACCGGTCGATGGATCCGGGCAGCCACCACCTCGGCCTCGCGGTCGATGTGCCGCGGCCCGAGGGGCCGCCGGGCGTGCTGTTCGCCCTGCTGCGCTGGAGCGAGGTGCAGCTGGTGCTCGACCAGGCGCGCGAAGTGCTGGCGGCGCGCGCCCACCTGCCGTCCGCGCAGGTGCTGCTGGCCAGCCGCGCCGGCACCGTGCTCGCGCACACCGACCGCTCGCACTACGGGCTGCCGCTGGACCCGCCCGACCTCGCCGGGCTGGTGGCGTCGGCGCCGGCGATGGGGCGCGGCGCCTTCCACGCCGGCGGCGGCGCGCCGTGGCGCGTCGGCTTCGCGCCGTGCGGACTGCGCGGCGCCCGCGACTTCGTCGTCGCCGTCGTCGTGCCCGAGGCGGAGCTGTTCGCCGCCAGCGACGCCTTCGAGCAGGTGCTGCTGCTGGCGATCCTGGTCACGCTGATGGTGCTCGTCGTGTGGTCGCTGGTCGCCTCGCGCGCGATCGTCGCACCGGTGCGCGCCCTGGTCGCGGCGACGCGGCGGGTCGCCACCGGCGACCTCGCGGTGGCGGTGCCGGCGCGCGGCGGCCCCGAACTCGGCGAACTCGCCGGCGCGTTCAACCAGATGGCCAGCGAACTGGCCCAGGGCCGCGAACGCCTGGTCGCGCTCAAGCGCGAGGAGGCATGGGCGGAGATGGCGCGCCAGGTCGCGCACGAGGTGAAGAACCCGCTGCAGCCGATGCGCATGGCGGCGGAGCTGCTGCAGCGCGCGCGCGCCGACGGCGATCCCCGCGCCGCGGCCGTCGCCGACCGCCTCGCCCGCACGGTGCTCGAGCAGACCCAGGCCCTCGACCGCATCGCCGGCGACTTCCGCGCCTTCGCCGGCATCGCCCCGGCGCAGCGCCTGCCGGTCGGTCTCGACGACTGGCTGCGCGAGGTGCAGGAACAATGCGCCGGCCTGTTCGCCGGCAAGCCGCTGCGGCTGCGGCTGGAGCCGGGGGCCGGCGGCGCGCAGGTGCGGGTGGACGCGCGCGCGTTCGACCGTGTGTTCGTCAACCTGCTGCAGAACGCGCTCGAGGCCGCGCCCGCCGGCGTCGACGTCGTGCTGCGGTCGGCGGTGGCAGGCGACCGGGCGCGCATCGAGGTCGCCGACGACGGACCGGGCGTGCCGGAGTCGGTGCGGGCGCGGCTGTTCGAGCCCTACTTCACCACCAAGTCGTCGGGCACCGGCCTCGGGCTGGCGATCTGCCGGCGCCTGGTCGAGGCGCACGGCGGCACCATCCGGCTGGCGGCTTCGGCGCCGGGCGCGACGGTGTTCGCGATCGAACTGCCGCTCGGCGCAGGCTGACAGCGGACCGCATCCCGGCGACGATGGGGGGCGAACGCCGACAGGGGACGTCCCCGGCCGTCCACCTGCCGCCAACTCCGCCCGCTCCGCCCGCTCCGCCGCCGCCCGCCCATGCCGCATCGCGCCACCGCCGCCATCGTCCTGCTGTTCGCCCTGCTCGCGGGCCTGTTCTGGTGGTTCGGCCGCGGCGACGACGTGCCGCCGGGGCCGCCGCCGACCGCGGGCGCGGG
>JAHBXX010000045.1 GCA_019636245.1 Planctomycetota bacterium
GCCGCCGCCCCGCGCGCGGCCACGCCAGTTGCAGCCGCCGCACTGCGATCTCCGCCAGCAGCACCGCCAGCGCCGCGAGCGCGCCGACGGCACCCAGGTCCCGCCGGCCGCGGCTCGCGCGCGGACCCTCGACGATCGCCTCGGCGGTCGGCTGCACGCGGCCGCCGGTCGCCAACGCCAACCGCCGCAGCAGCCGTTCGCCGGCGCGCGGGTCCGTCGGCAACGACCACTCCGGCGAATAGGGCAGACACAGCGGCGGCAACCGCAGCGTGGCGCCGCCGACCTGCACCGCCGCATGGTGCACGCCTTCCCGCAGCAGCGGCACGCGGGCCAGGAGCCGCCCCGCTTCCGGGCGCTCGAAATCGAGGTCGACGGCGCGGCCATCGGGCGCGACCACGACCCCGCGCGCCGCGTCGAGCAGGGCGGCCGCCGCCAGTTCGACCTCGACGGCGACCAGGCCGGTCGCGCCCTCGCGCCGCGCCGCGACGTACACCCCGGCGGCCTCGCCGCCGGCGCACCAGCGCACCAGCGTGGCGAAGAAGGCGCCGTAGTCCGTCCAGTCCGCGAGCCCGCCCGAGAGCGGGCCATCGGCCTCGCCGAGGAACGCCGCCGCGCGGCCGAGGCCGCATTGCCAGTGCGACAGCAGCGGCGCCGCCTGGTCGTCGGCCGTCCGCAGCGCCAGCTCGGCGGTCGGGCGCAGCCACGCCAGCGAGTAGCCGCCGACCCTGGGGAACGCCGCCGGCAGCTCGCCCAGCGTGCGCAGGCCGGGCGCCGGCACGACCTCGGTCGGCTCTTCGACCAGCGCCGAACGCGCCACCTGGATCGTCTCCTGCGCGAACACGCGCGGCAGCTCGGTCGCGTCGGCGACGAACTGGCAGCGGCCGTTGCCGAGCCGGGCGATCTCCTCGAGCAGCGCGGCGTCGCCGTCGGCCGGCGTGCCGAGGCCGATCACCGAGACGGTCACGCCGGCGCGCACGAGTTCGGGCACGAAGGTCCGGTGGTCGCCCGGCTCCTCGGCATCGGCGGCGTCGGCGAACAGCACGATGTGGCGGTTCTGCTGCGCCGCGGCCGCGAGCTGCTGCGCCGCCGCCTGCAGCGCCGCGCCGACGAAGATGCCGCCGCCGCTCGATTCGATCTGCCGCACGCGGTCGGCCAGCCCGGCCCGGTCGACGACCGGCTGCATCGGCACGACGACGTGCGGCGCGGTGTCGACGGCGAGCACCGCGACGGCGTCGATCGGTGACAGCAGCTCGATCGCCGCGGCGGCGCCGCGGTCGGCCAGCTGCATCTTGCTGACGCCGCCGGCCATGGCCTGCATCGAGCCCGAGCGGTCCAGCGCGATCGCCAGGGCGAGGCCGAAGCGCCGCTGTTCCTCGCGCAGCTCCATCGTCACCGGCAGCACCTGTTCGACGACCGAACGGTGGTAGCCGCCGGGGCCGAAGCTGGCGCGGCCGCCGGTCATCAGCAGACCGCCGCCGAGTTCGCGCACCCAGCGGGCGAGGGCCGGCATCGCGCCCGGCGGCAGGTCGCCCGCCGGCACGTCCTCGAGCACGACGCAGGCGATGCCGTCGAGGCCCTCGAGCGACAGCGGCGCCGCGCCCGGCGCCGCCACCTCGACCTCGAGACCGGCGAGGCGCAGCGACCGCGACAGCCGGTCTTCGCGGCCGCGCGGCGTCACGCACAGCACCCGGCGCGGCGCCGTGCCGCGCACCACGGCGAGCCCGCGGTCGTTCTGCGGCACCAGGTCGCCCTCGCCCCGCACCTCGACGGCGAAGGTGCAGAGGCCGGCGCGCGCCAGCGTCTGGCGGAACTGCAGCACGTTGCGGCCAGGGCGCAGTTCGGTCGCACCCGCGCCGACCGGCTCGCCGTCGGCGGACAGCCGCCAGCGCGCCGGGCCGCCGCGTTCGCTGGCGACGTGCACCGTCAGCACGAACGGCTCCCCGGTGCCGACCTCGGTCGGCGCCAGCAGGTCGACGACCGCGGTGTCGGCGCCGGGCGCGCGGGCGACGTGGTGCGTGTCGATGCGCAGGCCGCTGCGCGCCGCCGCGCGGGCCGCGCCCTCGAGGTCGCCGCCATGGTGTTCGCCATCGCTCCAGACCAGCAGCGAGCCGTGCCGCCCGGGCGGCACCAGGGCGATGCCGGCCAGCACCGCCGCCGCCAGATCGGTGCCGTCGGCAGCGACCTCGCGCTCGCCGTCGGGCCAGACGGCGCCGGCGCGCGGCGGCTGCACGACGACCGGTTCCCGGCCGAAGGCGACGATGCCGAGCCGGTCGCCGGGGGAGAGCCGCGCGGCGACCTGCGCCGCCAGTTCGTGCACCTCGCCCTGCCCGGGCGGCATCGACCGCGACCGGTCGACCAGCAGCACGATGTCGCGGCCGTCGCGTTCCCCCGGCCACGACGGCGCCGCCAGCGTCGCCGCGACCAGGAGCAGCAGCAGCGCGCGCAGCACGCCGACCAGCGGACGCGGCCACAGCCGCCGCCGCAGCAGCACCACCGCCAGCGGCAGCAGCAGGAAGGCCTCCGCGTGGTCGAAGGCGATCACGCCGGCCTCCGCTGCAGCCACCACCAGTCGGCGGCCAGCACGGCGACCAGGAGCAGCAGCAGCACCTGGCGCAGGCCCGCGTCGTCACGCCCGCCGCCGGCGGAGCGCGGCGCGCCGCCGGCCACCTGCCGCGGCCAGGTGCCGGTGGCGAGGCCGCGCAGGTCGCTCTCGGCCGGATCGAGGCAGCGCGCGGCGACGCGCGCCCGCTCGCCGCCGGCGGCGTCGAGCAGCCGGTGCACGCCCGGCTGCTCGGGCACGAAGGCCGTGAGCCGACCGCCGGCGAGCGGTCGCCGGGTGCCATCGGGCGCCTCGACCGCCACCACGTCGGTCGCCTCGGCGAGCCACGCCCGCCGGTGCCGCACCTCGTCGCCGAGCCGGACTTCGCTGCGCTCGGGCCCCGGCACCTCGAGCCGCGCGCGTTCGACGACGTTGGCCCACAGCACCGGCCAGTCGGGCGCGCGCACCAGGTTGCCGGCGGCGGGGTCGAAGTTCAGCCACAACCGGCGGCCGGCCTCGGGCAGTTCCTCGCTGACCAGCGCGACCGCGCCGGCGGCGACCAGGACCTGGCCGGGAAGCGCCGCCGGGCCGGCGAGCCAGGCGATGCCCTGCAGTTCGACGCCGACGAGCCACGGATGCCCGCGGTCGATCGTGAACGGCCCGGCGAACGCACGCCGCTCGCCGGCGCCGGGCGCGACCACGACCTCGGTCTGGCCGGGCCGCAGCACCCCGGGCGCCGCCGCGACCAGCAGTTCGGCGCGGCGCGGATCCGCCTCGGCCCGCACGCCGCCGATGGCCGCCAGCACACGCGCCAGGTCGAGCCGGGCGCGCAGCGGCGCCGGCAGCAGGTCGCAGACGGCGACCGTGCGATCGGGCGGCGGCAGCAGCCAGGCCTCGCCGTCGAGCGGCAGCGCGTCGGCGCCGAGGGCGACGTGCACCTCGCGGGCGCCCGGGGGCAGCGGCAGCTGCACCGTCGCGGCGCCCTCCCGCAGCGGCACGTCCTGCTGCCGCCAGACGACGCCGTCGACCCGCACGGTCACCGAGGTCGCCGCCACGGCGCCATGGCCGACCACGCCGACACGCAGGTCCTCGCCGCCCTCCGGTCGCGGCACGCGCTGCACGGTGCCGAGGCTGCAGTTCGCCGCCGGCACCCCGAACGCGTGCACCGCGACGTCCGGCAGCGGCGTCGGCGGCGCCGCGTCGGTGCAGAACACGACCTCGCCGCCGGGGCCGGCCAGCTCGAGGGCGAGATCGAGCGCCGGCAGCGGGTCGTGGCGCGGCTGCACCGGGCGCCAGCGCGCCAGCGCCCCGGCCACCGCGGCGGCCGCCACCGGGCCGTCCAGCACCTGCGGCCGCGCGCCGGTGCGCAACAGCGTCACGCGGTCGCGACCGGCGAGCGCTCCCGCCTGGCGCAGCACCTCGGCGGCGGCGCGGTCGCGCCCGCCGGCCTGCATCGACGCCGAGTCGTCGAGCACGACGACCAGGTGGCGTGGCGCGCCTTCGCCGAACGTCGGCGCCGCGAGCCAGAGCGCCAGCAGCAGGGCGGCGAGGCCTTCGAGCCACAGCGACGGCGTGCGCAGCAGCCGCGTGCGCGTGCGGCCGGCGTCGGCTGCGAGCTGCTCGCCGGCGAACAGGAACAGGGCGGCGACGCGCCGTTCCGGCAGCCGGCGGCGGAACAGGTGCAGCGCGACGACCGCCGGCAGCGCGAGCAGCGCCCACAGCCCCAGCGGGGTCGCGAAGCTCATGCCGACTCCAGCACGCCGGCCGGCACCAGCGCCCCGTCGGCCATCGCCGCGAGCGAGGCCGCGACGACCTGCACGAACGCGCCGCCCGGCCCGACGACCGCGGCGCGCAGGCCGTCGACGAGCCGCTGCAGGCGCCGGCCGTAGGCCGCGACCGTGGCCGCGTCGAGCTGCAGTTCGCGACGCGCGCCGGTCTCGGCGTCGACCAGGGTGCAGGCCCCGGCGGCGGCGGGCGCCAGTTCCCACGGATCGAGCAGCTGCACGCACAGGCAGCGCGCCGCCGCCGCCTGCAGCGGCCGCAGCCGCAGCGACGGTTCGCCCGCCCAGAGCCCGTCGGTGAGCAGGACGCGCAGGCCGCGCGGTCGCAGCGGCAGCGCCGACGGCGGCGGCCCGTCGGCGCCGGCGAAGGCCACCGTGGCCGCCTCGACCGGCGCGCCGTCGAGGGTCAGCAGCCGCACCGCGGCGCCCTCGCGCCGGCCCCACTGCACGAACGCCGCCGCCAGCAGCCGCGCCGCGCGCTCCTTGCCGGCGGTGCTGGCCATCGACGCCGAGGCGTCGAGCACCACGTCGAGGTGCGGCGCCACTTCCTCCTGGTGCAACCGCACCCGCAGCTGCTCGCTGCGCGCGTAGCCGCGCCAGTCGACGTGGCGCAGGTCGTCGCCGGGCGCATAGGCGCGGAAATCGAGCAGCTCGAGCGAGCTGCCGGCGCCGAGCCCGCGCTGCGCCCCCGCCCGGCCGCGGGCCCGCGTGCGGCCGAACGCCAGCCGGTAGCGCGGCGCCACCGCCGCGACCTCGCCGGCGAGGCCGTTCGCCGCCTCAGCCACGCCACCGCCTCCGCCCGCCGCCGCAGCGCCGCCGCCGCGCGCACCTCGCCGATGCCGTGCGCGAGGCCACGCAGCTGCAGCAGCACGCAGCCGGCCGCCGCCGCCAGCAGACCGGTCAGCACCGACCCGCGTTCCGGCCGGAAGGCGAACCGCTCGCAGGTCCAGAACGGGTTCAGCACGTGCAGGCCGTGCCACTGGTCGACGCCGTCGCGCAGGAACACGTCGATCAGCACCGGCACGAGGCAGAACAGGACGCAGAGCCCGGGCACGGCGAACCGCGCCAGCTGGTTGCCGGCGAACGTCGGCGGCAGCCAGCGGCGCAGGCCCTTGCCGAGCGTCAGGTAGATCAGGCCGTAGGCAGCGGTGAACGCTGCCAGTCGCAGCAGGCCGGTCGTGAAGGCCGTGACGCGCACGCCGGGCGCGAACACCAGGGTGGCCGCCGTCGGGTCCGGCCAGACCAGCCACCCGAGCGCGCCGACGGCGGCCAGGTAGAGCAGCAGGCAGAGCATGCCGCGTTCCCGGCCGGGCAACCACGGCGCCGCCAGCGCCGCCGCCCACGCCCGCCGCGGCACGTGCGCGCGCACGCGCGGCGACAGCTCGCGCTGCTCGGTGCAGAAGAACACGCCGAACACGATGCCGAGCAGGGTCGCCGCGAACACCACCGCCGCCGTCCGTTCGGCCCACAGCGCCGGCTCGACGAAGCAGCCGATCCAGGCGAGCGCCAGCAGCGGCAGCCCGAACAGGTAGACGCGGAAGCCGGTCGAACGGTTCTCGAACGCGTGCAGCAGGAACGTCTGCGCCGTCAGCGCCGACAGCGTGGTCGCCGCCGCGGCGCCGAGCACGATCGCCGACAGCACGGCCGGGAACTCGGCGCGGCGCAGCAGCCAGCCGAGGTCGCGCGCGTACTCGCCGGTGCCGACGAACGTCATCATCGCGAACGACAGCATGCCGAAACCGAACGCTGCCACGACCTGACCGATCGGCTGCAGCGCGGCGGTCGCGCCCTGGGCCGCGGCCGAGATCGCGGCGGCGGTGGCGCCGAGGCAGAACACCAGCGCGAGGCCGAGGCTGGTGGCGATCGTCGCCACGTCGACGCCGCGCAGCAGGTAGCTGGTCGCCAGCAGCGGCGCCAGGATCGACACGTAGAGCCCGAACTGCACCAGCGCCGCCGCCAGCTTGCCGGCGACGATCGCGCGCGGACGCAGGCGCGACAGCAGCAGCTGTTCGACGATGCCGGCGCGCAGCTCCAGGCGCATCGAGTGGTAGGCCTGCATCGGCACCACGAACAGCACCAGCGGCACCAGCGTCGTCAGCCCGGCGTCGAACACCCCGCGGCCGGCATCGGGCGCGGCGCCGCGGGCGACCGCGGCGGTGGCGATCACGACGGTGACGACGAGCGCCACCAGCACGGTGAGCGCGAACGCGCGGCCCTTGACCGCCTGCTGCACCTCGCGCACCAGGATCGGGTTCAGGCGGTCCGACCAGCGCGACCAGCGGCCGATCGGCGGCTCCGCGCGAGCGGCCGTCACTGCACGTTCCCCCGTGTCGTCTGCAGGAAGATGTCCTCGAGGTCGGCCTCGACGCGCACGAACTCGACCACGGAGAGGCCCGCGGCGACGGCGCGCTGCAGCAGGGCGGCCGCCGCCGCGTCGCCGCCGGCGAGCGCGAAGCGCAGCCGGTCGCCGTCGACGGCGACCGCGCCGACGCCCGGCTGCGTGAGCAGGAACCGGTGCGCGGCCTCGGCGTCGCCGAGCACGCGCAGCCGCACCGCCTGCTCGGCGGCGACGCTGCGCTGGATCTCGGCGATCGTGCCGGCGACGACGCGGCGCCCCTTCTCGATCACGACCACCGAGTCGCAGAGCTCGCCGAGCTCGGGCAGGATGTGGGAGCTGATCAGGATGCCCTTGCCGGCCGCGGCCAGCTCCTTCAGCAGCGCCCGGAACTCGATGCGCGCCCGCGGGTCGAGGCCCGACGCCGGCTCGTCGAGGATCAGCAGCGCCGGATCGTGCAGCAGCGTCTTCGCCAGGTGCAGCCGCTGGCCCATGCCCTTCGACAGCCCGGTCGCCGGCCGGTCGGCGAAGCCGTCGAGGCCGCAGAACGCCGCCACCGAGCGCACCGTCTGCAGCCGCCGCCGGCCGCGCAGGCCGTAGGCGCGGGCGAAGAAGTCCAGGTACTCGGGCACGTCGAGGTTCGGGTAGGGCCGGAACTGGTCGGCCATGTAGCCGATGCGCTGCCGCGCCTCGCGCGGCTCGACCAGCACCGAGACGCCGTCGACGAACACGTCGCCGCGGTCGGGCACGTCGAGCGTCGCGGCGATGCGCATCGTCGTCGTCTTGCCGGCGCCGTTCGGACCGACGAAGCCGGTGATCGCGCCGCGCGCCATCGCGAACGACAGGTCGTCGACGGCCTGCACGCGCCCGTAGCGGCGCGACAGCGACTGCACCTCGAGCAGCGGCCCGGTCATCGACCGAGGTCCTCGACGGCCAGCCGACCGACGACGAAGTGCTCGGCGCGGTCGTAGGCGGGACGCAGCCCGTGCTCGTCGAGCCACGGCGCCCGCGCGGTCCGGGCGACGTAGGCGCCGGGCGGAAGCTCACGGCCGCCGAGCAGGCGATGCACGACATGGTGCGCCACCGTGGCCCCGCCCTCGGCCCCCAGCACCGGCGTGAGCCGCGCCGCCGCCCGCTGCCAGCGATCGAGCGCCGCGGCCGCCGCCGCGGCGTCCACCGGCGCCAGCACCCCGGTGCCGAGCCAATAGCGGCCGTCGTGGTCGCGCAGCAGCACCTCGCCGTCCGGTTCGACGCCGCCGTCGAGCAGCAGGTCGAGCCGTTCGCCGGCGAGGCGCGCCCGCAGGCGCTGGCGCGCGGTGCCGTGGCGGGCCGACACCAACGGCGTCGCCTGCCGCGACGGCAGCACGCCGCCATCGAGCGCCTGCGAAGCCGGATCGAACTGCCAGCGGTCGGGCCCGGCATGGGCGCGGCTGCAGGCCCACGGCGCGACCAGCAGGCCGTCGGCGGCGACGGTCAGGGCGTCTGGCGACAGGCCGGCGAACAGCGTGCGCTGCGCCAGGCTGGTCGCCTCGTGCCGCGCCTGGTCGAGCAGCGTCCAGCTGCGCACGACGCCGCGCACGCCGAGGCCGTCGTGCCACAACCCGTAGCCGAGCATGCCGAGCGTCGTGCCGAGGCCGCACACCGGCACCGTCAGCAGCAGCAGCAACGGCCGCCGGAGGCGGCGCAGCAGCAGGAAGTTCACCGGGCCGACGACGACCGCGAACAGCAGCACGACGACCAGGAACGCCAGCACCGGCGGTTCGCCGAGGCCGGGCACGGCCTGCGGCGCCAGCAGGTCCGCCGGCAGCGGCCAGCCGGCGATCGACGGCGGCGGCAGGTCGGCGAGGCGCGCGCGCAGCGCCGTGCTGTCGCCGCCCACGGCGGCCGGCACGAGATGGCCGAGTCCCAGGCGCATGCCGCCGCCGGCCGCCGCGCCGGCGCGGTCGCGCAGGACGCCCGGCGGCAGCCGCTCGGCGTCGCCGACGACGACCGTGCCGCCCGCGGCCGCGAACTGCACCAGCGCCGCCTGCACGTCGGCGGCGAGCGCCGCGCGGCCATCGACGACGACCGCGTGGAAGCCGGTGTAGAGCCGCCAGTCGGCGGGCAGATCGCCGGGCGGCGCCGCCACCACGCGCGCCGCCTCCTTCTCCTGGCGGCGCATCGCCTGCAGCACCGTCAGCCCCCACGGCTCGCTGTCGCTGCGCGCGACGACGGTGAGCCCGACGAGGCCGTCGCCGCGGCCGCCGGCGATCGAGCCGGGCGTGCGCACGCCGTCGACGACGACATCGAAGCGCAGCGAGGAGACGCCCGGCGTCGGCAGCGGCAGGAACCAGCGGCCGAGTTCATGGGCGTCGAGCCGCAGTTCGCGGCGCACGGCGATGCGGCCGGACGCCCCGGGGAGGCTCTGCACCTCGACGACGAGGTCGTGGGCGCTGGCATCGCGGTTCTCGGCCTCGACGGCGACGAAGCCGAAGCCCCCGGCGACCCCGGCGCCGGCGTAGGGCACCGCCCGCACCACCACCACCTCGCGGCCGTCGATCTGGTGCACGACCGAGCGTTCCTGGGCCGGGATCGCGGCGGCCAGCCACGCGACCAGCGCCTTGGCGACGCCGCGGCTCACCGCACCGCCTCCGGCAGCGGCCGGGCGACGACCGGCACGCGCTCGAGCAGCGTGCGCACCACCGCCGCCGCCGTGGTCCCGGCGACGGTCGCGGCGTGGTGGAGCACCAGCCGGTGCGCCAGGGCCGGCACCGCGACGCGCTGCACGTCGGCGAAGTCGACGTTCGGCCGGCCCGCCAGCAGCGCCGCGGCGCGGGCCGCCTCGGCGATCGCGATCGCCGCCCGCGGCGAGGCGCCGTAGCGCACCGCGGCCGCGACCTCGGCGAGGCCGCCCGGGGCGGCGGCGTGCGTCGCGGCGACCAGGCGCGCGGCGTAGTTCGCCACCGCCTCGGGCAGGTAGACGGCGTCGACCAGCCGGAACAGCTCGTCGAGCTCCGCCGCCGTCAGCGCCGTCGCGACCGGCGGCGGCTCGCCGCGCCGGCGGCCGGTCAGGATCCTGGTCAGCACGTCGGCGCCGACCGCCGGCACCTCGACCTTGAACAGGAAGCGGTCGAGCTGGGCCTCGGGCAGCGGGTAGGTGCCCTCGAGCTCGATCGGGTTCTGCGTCGCCAGCACGAAGAACGGCGCCGGCAGCGCGTGCGTCTCGCCGAGCACGGTGACCGCGCGCTCCTGCATCGCCTCGAGCAGCGCCGACTGCGTCTTCGGCGACGCGCGGTTGATCTCGTCGGCGAGCACCAGGTTGGCGAACAGCGGCCCGGGCTGGAACACGAACCGCTTCTCGCCGTCGCGCTCCTGCAGGATCGGCCCGCCGGTGACGTCGCCGGGCAGCAGGTCGGGCGTGAACTGCACGCGGCGGAACGTGAGCCCGAGCAGGCGACCGAGCGCCTTGACGAGCTCGGTCTTGCCGAGCCCGGGCAGGCCCTCGAGCAGCAGGTGGCCGCGCGCGCACAGGGCGATCACGCAGAGGTCGACGAGCTCCTGCTGGCCGAGCAGCACCGCGTTGCCGCCGTCCCGCACGCGGGCCAGCAACTCCCGGCCGCGCGCGACCTCGGCGGCGGTCATCATCGTCGTCATCGCCCCTCCTTGCCGTCGGCCGGCGCAGCCCCGCCGGCGAAGTAGCGCCGCACCACCGCCCGGTGGCGCGGCGCGAGCCCGAGCCGCCAGGTGACGCCGCCGGCCCCGGCCGCACCTTCACCGCCGGCGCCGAGGTTCGGCGCCGGCCCGGCCTCGGCCTCGCTGCGGCGGCTGCCGACGGGCACCCATTCGCCGGGCAACGGCTGGCCAGGCGGCAACGGCAGCACGCCGCCCGCGTCCCCGGCCGCCGCTTCGGTCATCGCCAGCGCCGCATGGCCGGGACCGCGGCCGGTGCCGCCGAGGCCGGCGCCATCGCCGTCGCCGCCGTCCGCTCCGGTGCCATCGCCGCCGAGGCCGCCCGCGCCCGCGCCCGCGCTCCGCGCCGAAGCGGTCGAGCACCGCCCGCAGGTCGGCGAGTTCGCCGCCGGCCGAGGCGGCGACGTCCGCCGTTGCTCCTGGCTGCAGGCCGCCGCCAAGCGCCTCGCCGAGCGCGCGTAGCGCCGCCGGTCCGTCGGCAGTGCCCTGGCGCGATGCCGCCGTCGTCGCCGCGCGGCCGCCAGCATCGCCTGCACGCCGGGCGGCAGCCTGTCGAGCCGGCTGGCGGTGGCGGCCAGGGCCTCAGCCGCCGCGGCCAGCTGCGCCGGCTCCAGGTCGGCGGCGGACCGCGGTGGCGCTGGCGGCCGGGGTGCCCGGCCGTGCCGCCGCCGCCGCGGCCTGCAGCAACTGCTCGCGCTCGAGCCGGCGGTCGAGGGCGTCGAGGTCGCGCCATTCCGGCCGGTCGCCGGCCGCGAGCCGCTGCTGCAGCTCCGCCAGCTGCCGTTCGAGTTCCTGCGCCGCGTCCGCCGGCACCGGGCCGCGCGCCACCAGCTCGTGCAGACGCTCCGCCAGCCGCTCCAGTTCGGCCGCGGCGGCGGCGAACGGCAGCGCGGGCGCCGGGGCCGGCGCCGGCAGCAGGACGGTCACCGCGGCCAACAGCAGCGCCGCCGACGGCCACGGCAGCAGGGTGCGCCAGCGCAGGCGCGGCAGCGCCGTCGGCAGCGCCGCGAGGCCCTCGGCGAGGCGGGTGCGCTGCGCCTCGTCGAGACCGGCACCCTCGTGCGCGCACAGCAGCAGGCCGGCGAGCCCGAGCCGGCGGTCGAGGTGCGCGGCGGCGGTCGTGCGGTCGGGCCGTTCGCGCCGTGCCCTGGCGACCCCGCAGGCGAGCACGGGCAGCAGCAGGGCCGCCCACCACGCCGCCGGCTCGAGCGGCGCGCCGGACAGGCGCGCCGCGATCGCCAGCGCCGCGACGCCGACCGCCGCGACCCCCACCGCGCGCGCGACCGCCGCCGCGAACGCGCCGGCCGCCGCCCGGCGGGAGAAGGCGGCGATGGCGGTGGCAGGCGAAGGCGGCATGCGGGGCGCGTAGAGACGGTCCGGGCGGGGTTGTATTTCCCCATCGGCACCGGCGCCATCCCACGACGCCGGACCCGGGGCGCCTTGCATCCCTCCTGGCCAGCATTCGCGCGGCCCGGGTGCCGATAAGGGGTGCATGCAAGCTGTCGACCTCGGCGCCCGCGGGGCGGGCGGCCCAGCCGCCGATCGCGGGGACGAAGGCGAACGCGGCCTCGCCATCGTGCTCGCCCTGCTGATGACCGTGCTGGCCGTCGGCATCACCACCACCGGCGTGCTGATGCTGCGCGCCACGGTGGCCAAGACCCGCACGAACTTCGCGGCGCGCACCCAGGCGGTCAGCGCCGCGCGTTCGGGCCTCGCCGAGGCGCTGAGCTGGCTGCGGCGGCAGACCTCGCAGCCGGTGACGACGTTCACCCCGCAGCTCGATGCGTCGGCATCGCCGCCGCAGCTGGACACGATCGACCCGGAGATCGGCCTGGTGCGCGAGTTCCGCATCACCGGCACGACCTGGGCCCGCTACGAGGTCTGGCGGCCATGGCCTGGCGACCCGGACGCAGCCCGGCTGGCAAGGCGCCAGCTCTGGCAGGTCGACGACGTGTCGCGGCCGCGGGCGGGCGCGAGCCCGGGCAGCGTGTGGAAGCTGCGCTCCGTGGGCTACGTCTACCGCCGCAGTTCGACCGCCGTCCCGTTCGACAGCCCACCCAACACGGTGCTGGCCTCGCAGATCGCCGAGGTCGAGGTGCGCCGCCTGACGATCACCCTGCCGGGCCAGGCGGCGGTGAACGTGCGCGACGGCAACTCCTGCCACATCAACACCAACGGCCGCATCGTCGGCGGCACCGGCGCCGGCATCTTCTACCCGCAGGGCACCGGCTCGCCGACCGTCGGGCCGGCGAGCGCCACCCGCGTCACCGGCACGCCGTCGCTGGCGCCGTCCGTGACCTACGACGACAGCTACCAGGCGGTGTTCGGCCTGTCGTTCGCCGAGCTGTCGGCGATGGCCAATCGCGTCGTCACCAGCGCCGACGACTTCCCGAACCCGATCCCGGACAGCTCGATCGTGATCGTCGACATGCCGACGCTGCAGATCAACGCGAGCCGGCCGCTGAACGGCACCGGCATCGTCATCGTGCGCGGCAACCTGGTGATGAACGCGGGCAACAACTCGCTGTTCTCGGGCCTCCTCTACGTCGAAGGCAACCTGACGGTACGCGCACCCTCGGAGATCAACGGCTCGGTGATCTGCGGCGGCAACATGACGGTGCAGGGCGCCAGCGACTTCGCCACCATCAACTTCGACGAGGGCGTGCTCGACGCGCTGCTGTCGCGCTTCGGCAACTACCGGTTGTCGAGCACGACCTTCCTGCCGCGCCAGAGCCGGTGAACGGCGGCGCGCTCAGCCGCGATGCGCGGCCGGATCGGGCAGCACGACCTCGTCGACGGTGAGCGGCCGCACGCCGGTGAACGGTTGCTGGCGCACCGAACAGGCCTCGAGGTCGCACATGGCGCAGTAGGCGCGTTCGCACGGGTCGGTGTGGAAGTCGATGTGGGCCTCGCCGGGCAGTTCGGCGAGCACGCTCGCCGCCAGCGCCTCGGCCGCATCGTGCGCCTGCTGCACCGTCCAGAACTCCGGCACCACGAGGTGGGCGCTGATGTGGCGCACGTGGCCGGAGCGGATCGCGCGCAGGTGGTGCAGCCGGATCACGCCGTCGCGCACGCGCGGCCCCAGCACGGCGACGAGCTCGCGCAGCAAGACCGGGTCCTCCTCGTCGAGCAGCCCGCCGATGGCGCGGCGCACGAGCCGCCAGCCGGTGCCGAGCAGCAGCAGCGCGACCACGGCGGCGGCCAGCGGGTCGAGCCAGCCGAGGCCGGTGAGGCGCACGGCCAGCAGGCCGCCGACGACACCGATGCTCGTCCAGAAGTCCGACAGCAGATGGTGCCCGTCGGCCTCGAGCGCCGCCGACCGGTGGCGGCGGCCGTAGCGGACCAGGAAGGCCCCGAGCAGGCCGTTGGCGGCGCCGGCGAACGCGGTCAGCAGGAGGCCAACGTCCAGCTGCCGCGGCACGGCGCCGGCGACCAGCGCCTCGCCGGCCTGCCACAGGATCACCACCGCGGCGCAGAAGATCAGCCCGCCCTCGAACGCCGCCGAGAAGAACTCGATCTTGCCGTGGCCGAACGGGTGGTCGCGATCGGCCGGGCGGCCGGCGTAGGCGACGACGCCGAACGCGAACGCGCCGGCGACGACGTTGACGATCGACTCGAGCGCGTCGCTGAAGATCGCCTGCGAGCCGGTCAGCGCGTAGGCCCAGAACTTGACGCCGAGCAGCACGACCGCGACGACGACCGCGGCGGCGGCGATCGCGGTGTGGGCGCGCGGTTCGGGCTTCGGCACGGCGGTCACGGCTCCCGCATCATCGCCGCCGCGCCGGCCGCTTGCACGCGGACGTCAGCGCCCGGCCGTCAGCAGCACCGCGTTCAGCAGGAACAGGTTCATGCCATCGGCGAACGCGCGCACGTTCGGGTCCTCGGCGAACGCCACCACGTGGCCGCGGCCGTGCGGCTGGTGGACCAGGAACGCCTTCTGCGGCAGCTGCCGCCGGCTCTCGTCCCAGACGAACCCGGCGCGCACCAGCTGCTCGGCGGGCGCGTAGATGGCGACGTTGGTGCCCCGATCGAGCTTCAGCGGCGTGAACACGTGCGTGCTGTCGTGCACGACGTTGGCGGCGCCGGCGTAGCCGAAGGCGAGCCAGTGGTCCGGATCGGTGGTCACCGCGAGGATCGCCCCCGGCACCGCCGGCGGCGGCTCGCGGTCGGGCCGGACCGCCTTCTGGTAGTCGAAGGGCTCGTCGGCCTTGGGCCGGGCCTTGTCCGCCGCGGGCGCGTCCGGCTTCTTGTCGCCGTCGGTCGGGCGTTCGCCCTCGCCCTCCTTGCGCCGGGGCTCCGGCTCGGTCGCCAGCAGGCCGACCTCCTGGTCGCACAGCCAGCGGGTCGCCGAGCCGAGCGTCACCAGCACGCCGCCGCGGGCCACGAAGCCCTTGATCGCCTCGGCGCCGCGCTTGCCGAGCACCGTGCCGTAGCCGTTGCTCTCCGGCAGGATCAGCACCGTGAAGCGGTCGAGTTCGACGTCGGCGAGCTGGTGCGTGCGCACCGGAGTCACCGGCACGCCGTAGCGCTGCTCGAGCAGGTAGCGCGCCCAGCCGGCGGAGTTCGCATCGACCGGCCGGTCCCACGCCATCAGCACCCGCGGCACCTTCAGCGCCAGGGCGTGGTTGCTGCCGAGGCTGACGCCGTCCTCGATCCACGAACTGTCGGCGCAGTACGGCGTGACGCCGTGCGCCACCGCCAGCGCCCCCAGGCGCGCGTGCAGGTCGGCCGGCTGGTCGTGCACGCGAACCACGTAGGACCCGGCCGGGAAGTCGTTGCCGTCGAGGCGGAAGCGCCTGTCCAGGCAGCGCACCTTGACGCCCAGGCGCAGCAGCTCGGCGAGCAGGGCCGCGGCGCCGTTCTGGCCCCAGGCGACGACGTAGGCCACCTGCGGCGGCTCGGGCCGCAGCGGCGGCGCGCCGGTGCCCGCCTCGCCGGCGCGCAGCAGCCGGCGGTCGCCCTCGGCCCGCGCGGTCGTGGCCCAGCACTCGACGCCGAACAGGAGCGGCAGCGCCCAGGCCGTGAGGTCGTAGAACTCGGTGCCGAGCCGCCGCGCCTCGCGCCGCTTCTGCTCGTCGAGGAACGCCGGGTCCATGTCGAAGTGCGGCTCGAGCAGCACGTGCGCGAGCGTGCTGGCCGGCTGCGCCAGCGACACCACGTAGGCGCCGGCCGGGAACGCCTGCTCGGTCGCCTCCGCCGCCGGGCGGCCGAGCGGCATCGCCACGGCGCGCAGCTCGCCGGTCGCGCGCTGCACCTCGATGCCCTGCGCCAGCAGCAGGTTGGCCAGCCGCGCGAGCCGCGTGCGGTCGCCGCGGTCGGGGAACACGTACTCCCGGATCGGGCCCTGTTCGCCGCGCGCGATGCCGGCGCGGCGATGGGCGACGAACGCCCGCAGGGCCTCCTCGCGGCCGTTCGCCAGCGTCTCGAGCGTCGCCATCGAGGCGACGAAGTGCCGGTGCACGCCGTCGCGGTACCACAGCAGGCCGTCGTCGCGGCGGCGGTAGACGAGGCCGCGCGCGCTCGCCATCTCGAAGGTCATGCCGACGCTGCCGTGGAAGGTCGGCCAGCCTTCGCCATAGCCCGGGTAGAAGGAGTCGTAGGCCTCGCGGGTGAAGTAGTCGAAGCCGAAGCGGTCGAACCAGCGCGCGTTGTTGCGGCCGTAGCGGGCCAGCCAGGCGCGCTGCGTGGCCGTGATCTCGCCGTGCACGGGCGCCGCCGGCGGCGGGAAGTAGTAGGTCGCGTTGCCGCTCATCTCGTGCAGGTCGACGTAGCAGAGCGGCCACCAGTCGAGGAAGGCGCGCACGCGCGCCTGGGTCTCCGGCTGCGACAGCGCGAACCAGTCGCGGTTCATGTCGAACAGCGCGTGGTTGGTGCGGCCGCCCGGCCACGGCTGGCTGTGCTCGGCGCCGAGCGGCGTCGCGTCGGGGAAGCGGCCGCGTGCCGCGCGCGTGCCGTGCACGAAGCGGTCGCGGCCGTCGGGGTTCTGCAGCGGATCGACCAGGACGACGCACTCGGCGAGCACCTTGTCGGCGACCGGGTCGTTGCGCGCCGCCAGCAGGTGGTAGAGCACCAAGAGCGCCGCGTCGGTGCCCGACGGTTCGTCGCCGTGCACGCAGTTGGCGAGCCAGCCGACGGCGGGCAGCCCGCGCAGCAGCTGGGCTTCGTCGACGCCGTCGAGCAGCCGCGGGTCGGCGAGCTTGCGCATGCCCTCGCGGATCGCGCCGAGCCGGGCCATGTTGCCGGCGTTGGCGACGATCGCGTACCACAGCGTGCGCCCCGCCCAGCTGCGGCCGTACTCGACGATCTGCAGGCGCGGCGAGGCGGCGGCGAGCGCGCGCAGGTAGCGCTCGACGTCGGCATGGGTGGACAGTTCGGCGCCGGGCGCGTGGCCGGTGACCTGCTCGAGCGTCGGGATCGCCGGGTCGTAGACCACGTCGGGCGCGAACGGCCGCGGCGACGGCGCGGCGCCGGCGTCGGGCACCTGCGCGAGGACGGCGGCGGCGAGCACGAGCGGCAGGAACGGCGCGGCGGGGACGTGCATGGCGCGCGGACTCTACGGCCGGCGCCGGGGACCGGCGAGCGGCGGCTATGCTCGCCCGGCCGTGACCACGTCGCTCGCCTCGCCGGTGCCGCCGCACGCCGCCGGCCGGACGCTGCTCGACTGGCTCGCGTCGCGCTTCACCTACCACGACGCGACGGCATGGGGCGCCGAGCTGCTGGCCGGCCGCGTGCGACGCAACGGCGCCGTGGCCGCGGCCGACGACCGCCTGCAGGCCGGCGACCGCATCGCCTACACGCCGGCGCCGCCGCCGCCCCAGCCCGACCTGCGGCTGCCGATCCTGCACGACGATGCCGACCTCGTCGCCGTCGACAAGCCACCGCACCTGGCCGCGCACCGCGATGGCGCCTTCGGGCGGAACGTCCTGCTGCCCGAACTCGAGCGCCGCCTCGGGGCCGCGAGCGCGCTGCAGCTCGTGCACCGGCTCGACCGCGAGACCAGCGGCGTGCTGCTGCTGGCGCGCCACGCCGCGGCGGTGCGCGCCGTGCAGCAGCAGTTCGCCTCGGGCCAGGTCGGCAAGCGCTACGTCGCGCTCGTCCGCGGTCGCGTGCGCGACGATGCGTTCGTCATCGACGCGCCGATCGGCCCCGCCGGCGGCGCGATCGCCCACCAGCGCGCGGTGCTGCCGGCCGCGGCGCGCCATGCCCGGCCGGCGCGCACCGACGGGCGCGTGCTCGAGCGCTTCGCCGCCCACACGCTGGTCGAACTGACGCCCCACACCGGCCGCACGCACCAGCTGCGCGTGCACCTCGCGCACCTCGGCCACCCGATCGAGGGCGACGTGCTCTACGGCGAGCCGGCGGACCGCTACCGCGCCTTCACCGCCCACCTCAAGGCCGGCGGGGATCCGCGCTGGCCAGGGCAACGCCCGGCCGGCCGCCACCTGCTGCACGCGCAGCGCCTCTCGCTGCGCCACCCGCGCACCGGCGCCGAGCTGGTGCTCGAGGCCGCGCCGCCGCCGGACTTCACCGCCACGGCGCTACTTGGGTAGCGGCACGAACACGTGCTTGGCCTGCCGCAGCTGCTTGCGCTGCGCCTCGCTCAGCGGCACCTGCCGCAGGATCTCGCGCAGCATCGCCGCCTGGTGGCGCATCGCCGCCTCGGTGCGGCCGCGCCGCAGCATCTGCAACTGGCCGCGCTCGACCGCGTCGGCGCGGTCCTGCCACAGCTCCGGCGCCGCCGCGAAGCGCTCGACGATCGCCCGCACCTGCGCGCTGGCCTGGTCGTCGAGGTCGAGCTGCTGACCGACCGAGTTCGCCACCGACCGCGCGAACTCGGCCGCGTTCGCCGCCGGCACCGGCTCGGTGTACTGGCGCAGGAACAGGCTCGAGTGGAACAGGCTGCCGCCCTCGTAGCGGTCGGCGCCGGCCGGGAACATCACCCGCTGCTGCTCGGGCGTCAGCAGCGAGGCGACCTCGCGGTAGAAGCGGTCCTTGGTCTCGGCCTCGAGCGCGAGGCGCTGCACGTCGAACTCCTGCACCGAGTCGACCGCCGCCTGCGTCTCGGCCGAGAACTGCCGCACCAGGCCGGCGATGCGGTCGCGCTGGCCCTGGTCGATGCCGAGGCCGGCGGCCGCGAGCGTGGAGGCCAGCACGTTCGCCGCCACCAGCGGGTGCGTGTAGGCGCCGTTGGCGCCGCTGCCGGGCAGCCCCGACTCCAGCAGCGCCGGCACCTGCTGCACCAGCTTCAGGTTCAAGGCGCCGACCTTGGTGGCGAGGTCGAGCGGGATCTCGCCGGTCTCGCGCATGCGCTCGATCAGCTCGACCAGCATCGGCCCCATCTCGTGCGTGACCTCGCCCATCGTGCGCCAGTCGAGCTTCGCCAGCAGGTCGGCGTAGCGTTCGTCGGCGAACACGGCGCCGGCCGCGACCGGCGCCGGCGCGGCGTCGGGCTCGGCGTCGGGCGCCGCCGCGAGCGGCACCGGTTCGGCCTGGGTGCGCGACAGCTGCAGCTGCAGGTTCTCGTTCTGCTGCTCGAGCTGGCGCACGCGCTGCCGCAACTGCTCGAGCTCGGCCGCATTCGCGACCGGCCCCTCGCCGCGCGCCGCGGCGTCCAGCTGCAGGACCTCGCCGGCGCTCGCGGTGCCAGAGCGTTCCAGCGAGTGCCACGTCACCACCCCTGCCACCACCGCGATCGTCAGCGACGATGCGGCCACGACTCCCTGTTGCCAACGCACGACCATCTGCCTCACCTCCAGTTCGGTGGCCGGTCCGGTGGCGAGTTCGCCGTAGGGACCGACCTGGAATCGACTCGGCGCCGTTGCCAGCAGGCGGTTGCCTGCCCGGGCCGCGAACGGCACGCGCGCGCCGGCCGCGTGCTGCGAACGCCGCACGGCGTCCGGCCCGACCTCGACGCACGCGAGCGCCCCTTCGTGCAGCGCCAGCTCGATCTGCACGACGGCCTCGGCGTCGCGCGCCGGGCGCGTCGACAGCAGGGCCCCCGCCGTCACCCCGAGCAGCACCAGCGCCGCCGACGCCAGCGCCCAGCGGACGCCGACCGTGCGCCGCAGCGGCGGCAGCGCCGGCAGGGCGCCGGACGGCGCGTCCCGCAGCGCCAGCAGCACGCGCGCCGACAGGTCCGGCGGCCGGCTGCCGTGCAGTTCCTGCAGACCGGCATCCACCCAGCGGTCCGCCCAGTCCTTCACGCCGAGGCCTCCGCGCGCTCGACGCAGGCGCGCAGCAGCGTGCGCGTCCGCCGCAGCAGCGACTTGACGCCGTCCTCGCCGAGGCCGAGCCGTTCGCCGATCTCGCGCCGCGACCGCCGCTCCTCGTAGCACAGCCGCACCGCGTCGCGGGCGCGGCCGTCGAGCCGATCGAGGCAGTCGCGCAGCCGTGCCAGCGACTGCTCGCCGCCGTCGTCGCCGGCGAACCGGTCCCAGACCGCCTCGAGTTCGTCGAGTCCGGCCAGCGCGAACGGCGGCGCCCGGAACGACTTGACGAACAGATTGCGGGCGACCGTGCGCAGCCAGGCGGCGGTCGCCGCGGGCGAGCGTTCCTCGAACGGCGCCCGCAGCAACCGCAGGAACGCCTCCTGCACGAGGTCGTCCGCCAGTTCGGCCGGCGCGCCGAGGTAGCGCAGGTAGCGCCAGACCTCGGCCTGATGGGCCTGTACGACGCGCGCGACGTCGGCTTCGCTGCGGATCGGGGTCGCCTGCACGGACGCCAGAATCCCCGATCGCGGCCGGGGGGTGCAGGAAATCCGGGCCCGGGGGCCGCCGGCCGCGGCGGTTGACGGGGCGAAACGCCCGGGGATACTGCCTCGGCCTGCTCCCGCCCACGTTCGAGCCGCCCCGCCGAACCCCAACCGTCCCTGCCGCTCCGCGCGCCCCTGGCGGAGCCCTACCCGCCCGGAACAGGATTCCATGCTCATTGCCCATCTCGCCGCGGGCCTCGCGCTCACGCTTTCGCTGTCCCTTGCCGCCCAGGAGCCCGGTGCGGGCGCGGACCGCTCGCCCAAGGAGGCCTTCGCCGCCCTGCAGGCGGCCGCCGACGGCCAATGGCTGGTGCAGTGGCACCCGGCCACCGGCACGCCGAGCGCGATCTACGGGCCCGGCCTGCCGCTCGACGACTGGCGCGAGAACAGCCTCGACGAGGCCCGCCGCCAGGCCCAGCGCCTGCTCGCCGAGCACAAGGACCTGCTCGGCCTGGGCACCTCGCAGTGGCGTGAGGAGATCGGCGCCCGCATGGGCCGCACCTGGTCGCTGACGTTCGCGCAGCACTTCCGCGGCCTGCCGGTGGTCGGCGGCCGCGCCGACCTGCGCATCAACATGCGCGGCGTGCTGGCGATGTTCGGCAGCCGCGCCTGGCCGATCCCGGCCGACTTCGACGTCACCCCGACGCTCGGCGGCGAGGTGGCGACGGCGATCGCCTGGGACCACCTGCGCACGACCCCGGCGGGCGGCGGCGCCGCCGCGCCGCGGCTGTGCATCTGGGGCGACGTCCAGGCGCCGCAGCTGGCGCCGGTGTTCCTCGCCTGGGAGGTGCCGATCGACGCGATGGGGCCGAACGGCGACGGCGCCTACGGCCGCTGCTACATCGACGCCCGCACCGGCGCCGTGCTCCGCTACGAGAACGACCGCCACGAGTGCGGCTTCGTCGGCTGCACGGTCGGCACGCACGCGCGCCGCGCTGCAGCCGCGGCGCCGGCGCTCGAGGCGATCACCGCCGCGCCGACCGCGGCCGGCGAGGCCCTGCCGCTGCCGGTGCCGACGACGGTGACCGTCCTGGCCTGGACGCGCACCGGCAACGACGCGTTCAGCGCGCTGGTCAACACGCCGCTGCGCGGCCTGATCGTCAGCGTGCCCGGCCTCGGCAACCGCACCACCGACCAGAACGGCCAGTTCTCGATCGACATCGCCGCGCCGGTGACCATCAGCCTCACGCAGCTGAACGGCACCCACTTCGCGCCGATCGCCGGCAGCGACGCGCCGTCGGCGAGCGTCACCGTGCAGCCGGGCGTCGACGCGACGCTGCAGCTGCTCAGCGCCGGCGCGACCACCAACGAAGCCGCGCACACGACCACCGCCTACTGGGTGGACAGGGTCAACGTCTGGGCGCGCTCGATCCTCGGCAACACGTCGCAGCTGAACACCGCCAGCAACATCACGCCGACGGTCAACTGGAACAGCACCTGCAACGCCACCTACGGCGGCAACGCGATGCGCTTCTACCTGGCCGGCGGCGGCTGCTCGAACACCGCGTTCTCGACGGTGATCGCCCACGAATGGGGCCACGGCCTCGACGACCGCTACGGCGGCATCACCAACGTCACCGGCGACGGGCTCAGCGAGGGCTGGGGCGACATCATCGGCATGTACCTGGTCGACAGCAACCTGCTCGGCAGCGGCTTCCAGTCGCCGGGCTCGCCGCTGCGCAACGGCGTCAACTCGCGCACCTACCCGCAGACCGGCCAGAGCGTGCACACGGCCGGCCAGGTCTGGATGGGCTTCGCCTGGGATCTGCGCACGCGCCTGCGCACCGCCTTCGGCACGCCGCAGGCGATCGCGATCTCCAACGACATCGTGATCGGCTCGATCGTCGCCGACGCCGAGAACCAGGTCGACGCCGTGCGCGAGGTGTTCGTCGCCGACGACGACGACGGCAACCTGCTGAACGGCACGCCGCACTACGCGCAGCTCAGCGGCGCGGCGATCGCGAAGAACCTGCCCTACCCGCAGCAGGTGCTCGCCACCTTCGTGCACACGCCGCTGGCCGACACCAACCAGCCCGTCACCCCGCGCCAGCTGCTGGCCGCCGTGACGCCCGTCGGCGGCACCATCAACCAGGTGCGCGTGGTCTACAACCTCGGCGGCGGCAACACGGTGCGCAACCTGCACCCCGCCGGCCTGCCGAACACCTGGCGCTGCCTGCTGCCCGGCCGCGACAACGGCTCCGTCAGCTACTACCTCGAGGCCGTGCACAGCAGCGGCGAGATCGTGCGCCATCCGGCCAGCGGGTCGTTCGCCTACAACGTCGACCCGGCGCAGGGCTCGCCGTTCGTCGTCTTCTACGCCGAGGGCTTCGAGACCGGCGCCCCGGGCTGGACGAGCGCCCAGGTGGCGACGCAGAACGACTGGCAGCTCGGCAGCCCGGCCGGCAAGTCGGGCACCAGCGGCGGCGTGGCGTGGGCCGACCCGGCGTCCGCCGCCAGCGGCAACAATTGCTACGGCAACGACCTCGGCAACACGATCGGCGGCACGACCTGGAACGGCGCCTATGCCGCCAACGCCGAGAACTTCCTGCGCTCCCCGGTCATCGACTGCACCGGCCGCACCGGCATACGGCTGCGCTTCAAGCGCTGGCTGACCGTCGAGGACGGCACCTACGACCAGGCGCGCCTGTTCGTCAACGGCGTCCTGGTGTGGCAGAACCCGGCCGGCAGCCACACGCGCGACACCTCGTGGCAGACCGTCGAGTACGCGATCCCGATCGCCGACAACAACCCCGCCGTGCAGATCGAGTGGCGGCTGAAGGCCGACGGCGGCGTGCACCTCGGCGGCTGGACGATCGACGACGTCGAGCTCGGCACGCGCCAGGCCGCCCCGCTCGACGCGCGCCTCGAGATGCTGCCCGAGCAGGTGGTGCAGGGCGGCGGCGTGCTGATGCGCATCCAGACGCAGGCCCCTGGCCTGCCGTGGCTGCTCGGCATCGGCGACACGCCGGGCCCCCTGGTCGTGCCCGACTTCCCGACCTTCGCGATCGGCGGCAACATCGGCCTGATCGGCGGCGCCACCGACGGCAGCGGCTGGTCGCAGATCTTCTACCTGGCGCCGTCGGTGCCGTCGGCGGTGGGCACGCTGACCTACACCCAGGTGCTGACGGTCGACGGCACGCTGACCCAGTGGGTGGTGTCGAACCCGTTCGTGAACTTCTTCACCCAGACGCCGTGAGCCGCCGGCCCCGCGGCGGGCGGCGACGCGCCGCCCGACCGCGGGGCCACCGGGCGGCCGGCGTCAGAAGCGAAAGCCGCCGCCGAGGAACACCTGCTGGCGCTGCAGGTCGGTGCGGCCGGGGCTGCCCAGCAGGTCGCTGTCGATCGAGCCGAACAGGGCGTGGCGCAGGCCGTAGCCGAGTTCGGCCTGCAGCGCCCCCCACTGGCCGCGCAGACCGGCGCCGATCTCCCCCGACCAGCGGAGGGTGCTGTCACCGTCGGCGCCGCCGCGGAAGGTCTCGTCGAACCACGCCGGGCCGAAGTCGCCGCCGAGGCGGCCGACCAGGTCGACCCCGTCGGCGCCGTCGCCGAACAGGCGCAGCGTCGGCTCGAACACGACGCGCGGCCCCAGCGACAGCCACCGGCGTTCGACACCGGCCGCCTCGTGGTCGATCGTCTGCCACTCGGCGAACACGCCGGCGCGCAGCGGCAGCGAGAACGTGCCGGCGCCGGTCAGGTCGAACCGCACGTGCGGGAACAGGTCGACGCCGCGCAGCGTCGCCCGCGCGTCGGCCGGCGCCACGCCGTCGTTGATGCGCGTGCCCTGGAAGAGGTCGTCCTCGCTCGACCACAGCTCGGCCTGCAGGGCCGCGCCGGTGCCGGTCTCGACGCTGGCGCGCACGAACGCCGCGCGGGCGCGGTCGTCGAGCCGGGTGTCGCGGCTCTTCGCGGCGACGTCGCCGAGGCCCACGGCGGCGCGCACGACCACCGGCTGCTGAGGCGACCGGAACGGCCGCGGGCCCGTGGACACCGTCGCCGGCGCCGCGGTCGCCGGGCCGCGGTCCACCGCTGCCGGCTGCGGGTCCTGCCACAGGTCGCGCGGCGGGCGCCCCAGCAGCGCGACCACCGACTCGAGCGGTCGCCGGGGCTGGCGCAGCCGCTCCAGCCGCTGCTGCTGGATCGCGTTCCACTCCGGGTCGACGCCGGGCGGCGGCGCCGCGCAGGCCGTCAGCAGGAGCAGCGCCAGGGTCGTGGGAGTTCGCATGCCAGCCTTCGCGGTTCGGTGCGCCGGACTCTCGTTCCGGCCCACCAGCGTAGCCCGGATCGCCGGCGCGAACGGCCGCCCTCGGGGTGGACGCCGCCCCGCGCCGATGCCATCGGCGCCTGGGCGCGTCCCGCGGCGGGAACCTCACCACATGACCTGGCCGCCGCAGTGGCTGATCGCCTGGCCGGTCATGCCGCGCGCCGCCGGCGAGCAGAGCCAGACCACCAGTTCGCCGATCTCCTCGGGTTCGAGCAGCCGGCCCAGCGGCACCGCCGCCAGCGCCTGCCGCTTCGCCTCGTCGAAGGGCACCTGCGTCGCCTCGGCCATGCGCTGCATGCCGGCCGCCGCCATCTCGGTGTCGACCCAGCCCGGACAGATCGCGTTGACGGTGACGCCGCGCGGCGCCAGTTCGAGCGCCAGCGCCTTGGTGAAGCCGATCACGCCGTGCTTGCTGGCGCAGTAGGCCGTGTAGCCCGGCACGCCGAAGCGGCCCAGCACCGAGCTGATGTTGACGACCCGGCCGCCGAGGGCGAGGTGCGGCAGCGCGGCGCGCGTGGTGAAGAAGGTCCCATCGAGGTTCGTGCGCACGATCTCGTCCCAGCGATCGGGGCCGGGCTGCGCGCAGCCGTTCGGTCCGCCGACGCCGGCGTTGTTGACCAGCACGTCGATGCCGCCCATCGCCTTCGCTGCCCGGCGCACGGCCGCCGCGACCGACCGGGCAGCGGCGACGTCGGCGGTGACGGCCAGCGCCTCGGTGCGCAGCGCGCGCAGCGCCGCGACCGTGCGCAGCAGCGGCGCACGGCGGCGTCCGAGCACGGCCACCGACGCGGCGCCGGCACGCGCGAGGCAGCGGGCGATGCCGGCGCCGATGCCGGTGCCGCCGCCGGTGACGAGGCAGCGCTTGCCGCGCAGCACGCGGCTCATCGCCGCCTCCGGCCGGCGGCGGCGCCGGGCAGCGGACGGATCGGCGGGGACGCGGGCGGAAAGGTCGGCATGGGCGGTCGGGGGCGCTTGGTAGCCTGTGGATGATGCCCCGCGGCGCCGCCATCGCCACTGCCATGCTGCTCGCCGCGGGCGCCTGCGCGCCGGGCGAGTTCGTGTGGCCCGGCCGGGAGCCCGAGGCCCTGCCCGGCTACCGCGCTTCGTTCCAGGCCGCCGCCGGCGAACGCTTCACCGGCTCGCTGCCGCGCGCCGAGGTGCTCGGGCGGCTGCGCCGCGAACGCCTGCTGTGGCTCGGCGACAACCACCACAGCGCCCGGCTGCACGGGCTGCAGAACGAGCTGCTGGCGCAGCTGCACGCCGCGGGCATCCGGTTGGCGTTCGCGCTCGAGGCCATCGGCACGCAGGACGAACCGCAGGTCGAACTCTTCCTGCGCGGCGAGACCTCGCTCGACGAGCTGCGCGCGGCGATGCGCCGCCGCTGGCGCGGCTCGTGGCTCGACGACCTCGAGCTCGATCGCTGGCACTACCGCAGCCTGCTGTCGTTCGCCCAGCGCCACCGGCTGCCCGTGCACGCCGTCGAACCCACCCCGCGGCTGCCGCTGGCCGAACGCGACGAGGTGATCGCCGACGCGGTGCGCACGCTGCTCGACCGCTGGCCGGACCGGCTGCTGGTCGTGCACGTCGGCCAGGCGCACCTCGTCGGCAGCGGCGACCTCGTCGCGCGCACCGGCCGCGGCGGCTTCGTGCTCGGCGCCGAGCCGACGCCGGCCCTGCAGAGGAACCGCCCGGCCGCGGCCGAACGCGGCTCGCTGTGGCAGAGCGACGGCGGCCTGTGGTGGTTCGGCGAGCTGCTCGCCAGCCCCGGTCAGGACGACGCCGGCGCCGGCGACCGGCGCGCCGCCTGGCCGAGCACGTCGAGCGCCGCCACGCGGTAGGCCTCGGCCATGGTCGGGAAGTTGAAGATGCGGTCGACGAACAGCGTCGCGTCGGCGGCGGTCAGCATCGCCATCTGCGCCAGGTGCACGAGTTCGGTCGCGCCTTCGCCGAGGACCTGGCAGCCGAGCACGCGCAGGGTCGCGCCGTCGACGACCAGCTTCAGCAGGCCCTCGGCGGCGCCGGCGATCTGCCCGCGCGCCAGCTCGGCGAACCGGGCCCGGCCGACGAGCACGTCGCCATGGCGCGCCCGCGCCTCCGCCTCGGCGAGGCCGATGCTCGCGATCTCCGGGATCGTGTAGATGCCGCTCGGGATCAGGTCGGCCCCCGGCGGCGTCGGCAGCCGCAGCGCCGCGCGCATCGCCCGCCGGCCCTGCTCCATCGACGCCGAAGCCAGGGACGGCGGCCCGATCACGTCGCCGACCGCGAACACGTGCGGCACGGACGTGCGGCAGTCCGCGTCCACCTGCAGGTGGCCGCGCGCGTTGGTCTGCAGCCCGGCCCGATCGAGGGCCAGGGCCTCGACGTTGGCGACCCGCCCGAGCGCGCACAGGACCTTCTCGGAGCGCAGCTCCCAGCCGTTGTCGAGCCTCGTCACCACGCCATCGATGCCGTTCCAGGCGGCGCTCTGGACCTTCGCGTTGCCGACGAACGTGCAGCCCGGGTTGGCCTCGAACGCGGCGACGAACCGATCGAGGATCTCCCCGTCGAGGAAGGCGAGCGGCCGGGCCGCGCGATCGACGATGGTCACCTGCACGCCGAGCGCGGCGAAGATGGTCGCGTACTCGCAGGCGATGACGCCGCCGCCGAGCACGACCAGCGACTTCGGCAGGTAGGCCATGCCGAGGATCGAGTCGCTGTCGAACACGTGTTCGTGGTCGACGGGCACCTCGGTCGGCGTGCGCGGCCGGGACCCGGTGGCGAGCACGATCGTCTCGCCGCGCAGCAGGCGCACCGCGCCGTGCACCGACTCGACCGCCAGCGTGTGGGCATCCCGGAAGCGAGCGCGCCCGTGCACCGCCTCGATGCCGTTGCGTTCCAGCTGGGCCCGCTGGTAGGCCACGTGCGCGGCGACCACCGACTCCATGCGGTCCATCAGGCTCGCGAGCTGCACGTCGGGCGGGATCTCGACCTGCATGTGCCGCCCCATGCGGGCGCGGAAGGCCCGCAGGTGCACGGCGGTCTCGCGCAGCGTCTTGCTCGGGATCGTGCCGCGGTGCACGCAGGCGCCGCCGACGCCGCCGTCCTGCTCGACCACGACCACGCGCCGGCCGGCCTTCGCCGCCTGCACGGCGGCCTTCTGGCCGGCCGGGCCGCTGCCGACGACGACCACGTCCCAGGTCTCGACCGGCGGCGTCATCGCAGTTCCTCGGCGACGGCCAGCGCGCGTTCCTGCAGGGCCAGCAGCTGCTCGACCTGGTCGGGGTAGAGGTTCAAGGACAGCAGCAACGCATGGCCGCGCAGCGCCGCCGCCGAGGGCGCCTCGGCGAGCACGCTCGGCGCCGCGTGGTGCGCCAGCGCGTCGGCGAACGCGACCGTCGCCGCGAGGTCCTGGAAGCGCGTGGCGGCGGACGGCTCGTGGTGGCAGAGCATGGCCTCGGCGATCTGCTCGGGCAGCTGCCAGGCGGCGGCGACGGCGCCGCCGGCGGCGACGTGGTGCTCGTGCAGCCCGGCGACCAGCTCGCCCTCGTCGACCGGCGCCCGTCCCTGCGCCTCGGCGCGATCGACGTGGGCGAGCAGCACCGCCTTGCCGACGTCGTGCAGCAGCCCGCCGAGGAACGCGATGTCGACGCTGCGGCGGCGGACGCGGGCGATCTCCTTGGCGAAGAACGCGGTCAGCACCGAGTGGCGCCAGAGGGGCGCCAGCAGCGCGCCGGCCCGGGGACCGTGGAACAGCCGCCCGCGCAGCGCCACGGCCATGGCGATCTCGCCGACCGACCGCATGCCGAGCCGGCTGCAGGCCTGCTGCAGCGAGGTGCACGGCACATGGCCGCCGAGCGCCGCGGAGTTGGCGACCCGCAGCACCTGGGCGGCGATCGCCGGATCCCGGTGCGCCACCGCGGACAGCCGCGCCGCATCGGTCGTCTCGATCTGGCAGAGCGACATCACCTGGGCGGCGGTCGCCGGCATCGCCGGCAGTTCGAGCTGCTGCTGGGCGATCGCGGCCCCGAGCTGCCGCGACAGGTCCGACGTCGCGCTGGTCATCGCCAGGGCTCATCGACGCCGGCGCGGCCGGGAATGAGCGCCCGGCGGCCGGCCGGTGGCATCGACGGATCCGACGCGGCCCGGCTCAGGGCGGAGCCACCCGGGCGCGCTGGCCGGCGCCCGCGGCGGCGAAGCCGGGGAAGCGCGGCTCGACCCGGTTCCAGCGCAGCGCGCCGCCGCGCGGCAGCCAGACCTCGCCGCCGGCCGCGCGCACCAGCGCCGCTCCGGCCGCCACGTCCCATTCGTGCTTGGGATGCAGCGTCAGCGTCGCGTCGGCGGCGCCGGCCGCGACCAATCCCAGCTTCAGCGCCACCGATCCGAGCGGCAGCAGCGTGGTGGCGGCGTCCACGCCGGCCCACTCGCCGCGCCGCCACTCGCTGCGGCTCACCAGCAGGCGCAACGGCGCCGGGCCGGCGGCGCCCGGCCAGCGCAGCTGCGGATCGCCCTCCACCCGCACGCCGAGGCCCCGGGCGCCGCTGACGACGAAGCCGGTGGCCGGGTTGCCGATCGCGCCGAGCACCGGCTCGCCGTCCTCGACCAGCGCGATCGCGGTCGCATACTCCGGCCGGCCGGCGACGAACGACCGCGTGCCGTCGAGCGGATCGACGACCCAGACCCGGCGGCACCCCAGGCGCGCGGGATCGTCGTCGCTCTCCTCGGACAGCCAGCCGTCCCCCGGACCGGGCAGCAGCGCGCGCAGCACGGCGTCGACCTCGAGGTCGGCGGCGGTCACCGGGCCGCCGCCCGCCTTGAGTTCGTACGGCACCACGCCCTGGGCGTGCGCGCGCAGGACCGCCATCGCCTGCGCCAATCCCGCGCGGGCGCGCCCGAGATCGTCGGCCAGGCTCATGCCGTGCCGCCCCCGCGCTCGTCGCGCGGCAGCGGCCGGGCCGGCTTCGCGGCCAGGATCTGCGCGATCGCCGCCGCCGGATCGGCCGCCACCGAGTAGATGCCGCGGAAGTGCGGCTGGATGAAGCCGCCGGCGAAGCCTTGCTCCAGCATGCGCAGCAGCGGCTGCCAGTAGCCGAGCGCGTCGAGCACGACGATCGGCTTCTGGTGCAGACCGAGCTGGCGGAACGACAGCACCTCGAGCAGCTCCTCCATCGTGCCGAGGCCGCCGGGCAGGGCGACGAAGGCATCGCCGGACTCGTCGAGCCCGCGCTTGCGGGCGCGCATGTCGGCCACGGTCGAGAGTTCGTGCGCACGGTCGCAGTGCACGTTCTTGTCGACGAAGCCCTGCAGGATCACGCCGATGGTGCGGCCGCCGGCGGCGCGTGCGCCGCGCGACACGGCCCCCATCAGGCCGAAGCGACCGCCGCCCCAGACGAGGTCCCAGCCCTGCCCGGCGATGCGGCGGCCGAGGTCCTCGGCGACCGCGCTGAACGCCGGGTCGATGCGCTCGCTCGACGAGGCGTAGACGGTGACCCGGAACGACCGCGCGGCGCTCACAGCGCGTTCCCGCGGGCCAGCCAGCGGTCGAGCAGCAGCAGCCCCGCCATCGACTGGCCGTCGCCGCACGGCTGGTCGAGCAGGCGCGCCCGCGCCTCGGCCAGCGGCAGCCGGTGCACGGTGATGCGTTCGCTGGGCTCGAGTTCCTGCCGGTCCCAGCGCAGTCCGCGCGCCAGCCAGAAGTGGCAGACCTCGTTCGAGGCGCCCTTGTAGGGCGCGAAGCGGCCGAGCGGCGTCCAGTCCTCGGCCAGCAGGCCCGCCTCCTCGTGCAGTTCGCGCCTGGCCACCGCGAGCGGCTCGTCGCCCGGGCGCATGCCGCCGATCGGGAACTCCCACAGGTCGATGCCGAGCAGGTAGCGGTGCACGCGCAGCAGCACCGTGCTGCCGTCGGGGAACACGGGGATGGCGGCGCAGCTGCCCGCCATGTCGACGTAGTAGTAGACGCCGTCGCTGCCGTCGGCCTGCACGTAGCGGTCGCGGCAGTAGCGATGCCACGGATTGTCGACCAGGACCTCGCGCGACAGGCGGGTGAACGGCTCGCGGGCGCTCATCGGCCGAAGGTCCAGTAGAAGTAGCGGCGGGTGTCGCTCTCCTCGAACTGCCAGGGCCAGCCGAAGTCGAGCGCGATCGGCAGCTCCAGGCCGGGCATCGGCAGCTGGATGCGCAGGCCGAAGCCCGAGCTCGCGCGCAGTTCGTCGAAGGTCGGGTCCGACGGCGACAGACCGAGCAGGCCGAAGTCGGTGAACAGCACGCCGCGCAGCAGTTCGCGGTCGCGCAGTTCGCCCTCGCGGCGCGTCGCCACCAGCGGGAAGAACAGCTCCACGCTGGCGGTGTACATCACCTCGCCGCCGAGCGGCCGGCCGAACTGGCTCGGACCCGCGCGGCGGTAGTCGAAGCCGCGCAGGTTGAAGCCGCCCATGTAGAAGCGCTCGGTCAGGAACACGTCGTCGCTGTCGCCGAACTCCTGCGCCCAGCCGAAGACGTGCTCGAGGTGCAGCACCGTGCGATGGCCCATCTCGTTGGTCCGCAGCGGCACGTAGACGTGCGCCGTGTGCTGCAGCTTGACCAGGCTCTCCTCGCCGCCGAGGAAGCCGCCGACCAGTTCGCCCGACAGCGTCAGCTCGACGCCCGCGGTCGGCAGCAGGGGGTCGTCGTAGTCGCGGTAGCGCGCCGACAGGCGCATCGCCCGCAGCTCGGTCTGGCCCTCGGCATCGTAGGCCAGCACCGTCGCGTCGGCCGCGAGGTCGCCGATCTCGACCGAGTCGATGCGGGCGAACACGCCGGCGTTGAAGTAGTCGGTGAAGTTGCGCGAGATGCCGATCTCGGTGCCGAGCGTGTCGGAGGTGTAGCCGTCCGGCAGGCGGCGGATGCGCCGCTGCCCGGACCAGCGCAGCTCGTAGGTGTCGAAGTGGGTGCCGAACAGGTCGGGTTCGACGAACGTCAGCTGGAACTGGCTCTGGCGGCTGCCCGGCGCCAGCAGGAGGCCGAGGTTCTGGCCGCCGCCGTGCAGCGCGCGGTTGTCGAGGATCTCCTCGATGGCGGTGATCGGGTTGGCGCTGCTCGGGGGGTTCCAGAGGTCGAAGTTGCGCTTGTTGTAGCTGATGTACGCGGTCGTGCCGGTGCCGGGCGCGATGCTGACGCCCCAGCGCAGTTCCCCGGTGGCGCCGTCCTCGACGTCGATGCCGATGTCGACCTGGTCGGCGGAGCCCGGCACCGGCTCGAGCCGCAGTTCGGGGACCTTCAACGTGGTCGGATTCTGGAAGTAGCGCGTCTGCTCGATGTTGCGCAGGGCGCGGTTGACCAGCTGCATGTCGATCTGCTCGCCGGGCAGGATGCGCACGCGGCGCCGGATGACCTTGTCGCGCGTGAACCGGTTGCCGCGGATCACCACGTCGCGCAGCTTCTTCGGCTCGCCCTCGAACACCTGGAACACGATGCGCACCTTCGGCTCGAGCCCGTAGACCTCGCGCGGCGGCAGCACGCGGCAGGCGTCGGCGACGTCGGTCATGCCGCGGAAGCTGCGCGGCGGGTGGCCGCGGCGCCCGTAGAAGTCCTGGATCGCCAGCCAGTCGCGCTGCAGCCGCTCGTGGTCGTAGAAGTCGCCGGGGGCCACCTTGCACTCGCGCAGGATCTCCTCCGGCGAGTAGCGCGGCGGCGTCGCCAGCGGCCTGCCGCCGGCGTCGATGTGCTCGACGCGGATCTCCTCGATCGTGTAGCGCGGGCCCTCGACGACGACGATGGTGATCTCCACCGACTCGCGGCCGGGCGTGAACCGCACGTCGGCCACGTCGACCGTCGCGTCGAGGAAGCCGCGGCTGCGGTAGAACAGGCGCAACCGATCGACGTCTTCCTCGATCAGCTCGCGGCTGAAGGCCTGGCCGCCGCTGAGGAAGCCCGCCGGGTCGCTGAGGATGTGGGAGTCGCGCAGCAGGTAGCTGTCCGAGCCCAGCAGGCCGAAGTGCGGCTCGGCCGCGAACGACAGGTTGCCGACGAAGCGGATCGCGGCGACGGTCACCTTGGGCCCTTCGTCGATGCGGAACCGCGCCAGGTTGCGCAGTCGCGTGGTCGGCCGTTCGCCGGCGGGCTCGGCGTCGAGCACCGGCTTCTCCTCGACCTCGATGCTGCAGAACGCGAAGCCGTCGCGCCGGTAGCGGGCCAGCAGCACCTTGCGCATCGCCTCGGCCTCGGTGCGCGTGACCTGGCGATCGGGCGTGATGCCGAGCAGGCTGTCGACGGTGGCTCGGTCCAGGCTCTGCATGCCCACGAACTCGACCCCCTCGTAGACCTCGACCTCGCGCTCGATCACGAAGCGCACGATCACCTCGCCGTCGGCCTCCTCGGCGAAGGCCGCGGCGACGATGCGGCGCTCGCTCCAGAGATTGGCGCAGTCGGTCGAGACCTTGCGGGCCTCGAACGGCTGGCCGACGCGCGTGAGCAGGTTGCGCGCGAAGGACTCGGCCGAGGCGCCGTCGACCGCCTGCGTCTGGCCGCCGGCGCTGCGGCGCAGCACCTGGATGGTGCGCACCGGCCGCCCCTGCATGCGGCGCACGTTCTCGTCGACGAACACGTCGGCGCCCTGCGGCGAGTCGACGCGCACCGGCGGCGGCTGCAGCGGCGCCGGCTCCTGCGGCCGCGGCGCCGGCTCCTGCGTCGCCGGGTCGGGCGCGGTCGGATCCTGGGCCGCGACCCCGGACAGCAGCACCAGCCAGGTGCACAGGGCCAGCCGGTCGGGCCGCGCGCCGCCGAGCCGGCCGCCGCGGGGCCGCTCACTGCATCGGTTCAGCCCTGCGCGTGAAGTTCTCAAAACGCATGTACTCGCGGAAGAAACGCAGGACCACCTCACCCGTCGGGCCGTTGCGCTGTTTGGCGATGATGATCTGGGCCAGGCCGGCGTTCTGTTCCGTGGGCTTGTAGTACTCGTCGCGGTGCAGCAGGACGATGACGTCGGCGTCCTGCTCGATGGCGCCCGACTCGCGCAGGTCGCTCATGCGGGGGCGGTGATCATCGCGGTTCTCGACGTCGCGATTCAACTGCGACAGCGCGATCACCGGCACCGCGAGTTCGCGGGCGATGCCCTTGAGCCCGCGCGAGATGGTCGAGATCTCCTGCTGGCGGCTCTCGACGCGGCCGCCGGCCGACATCAGCTGCAGGTAGTCGACCACCACCATCTGGATGCCGTGCTTCTGCTTCAGGCGGCGGCACTTCGCGCGCAGCTGCGTGATGGTGATGCCCGGCGTGTCGTCGACGTAGATCGGCGCCTCGTAGAGCCGCGTCGCCTCGTCCTGCAGGCGCTTGTACTGCTGGTCGGTGATGCGGCCCTTGCGCATCGCCTGACCGTCGATCTGCGCGCGGCAGCACAGCATGTTCTGGATCACCTGCTGGTTCGACATCTCGAGCGAGAAGAACGCGACCGGCGCCTTGTGGCTGGCGACGCGCTCGGTCAGGTTGAGCGCGAAGCTGGTCTTGCCCATCGACGGCCGCGCCGCGACGATGATCAGCTCGCCGGGCTGCAGGCCGCCGGTCATGTCGTCGAGGTCGTAGTAGTCGGTGCCGAGTCCGGTGAGCCGCCCCTCGCGTTCGCGCAGCCGGTCGATGCGGTCGAAGGTCGCCTGCAGCACGGTGCTGATGCTGACCGCCTCGCCGGACTTGTCGAGCCGGGAGATCTCGAAGATCTGCCGCTCGGCCTCGTCGAGCAGGTCCTTGGCCTCCATCTCGTTGTCGTAGGCCCGCCGCGCGACCTCGAGGCAGGTCTCGAGCAGGCGGCGCTGGATCGCCTTCTCGCGCACGATCTCGGCGTGGTGCACGACGCCGGCGGCGGTCACCACGCTCTCCATCAGGTCGAGCAGCTGCGTGTGGCCGCCCACCTCCTGCAGCCGGCCGCAGCGCGACAGCTCCTCGCCGACGACGATCGGGTCGGTGGCGTGGCGGCCGTTGAAGGCGGACAGGATCGACTCGAAGATCAGCTGGTGGCGCGGCAGGTAGAAGTCGTCCGCGCGCAGGAACGTCACGTCGGCGACGGCATCGGGGTGCAGCAGCAGGGCGCCGAGCACCGAGCGTTCGGCCTCGAGGCTCTGCGGCACCCCGCGCCCGTCGAACGATTGCTTGAAGTCGACCATCGATGTCCGCCCTGACCGAAGTTGCCTGGACCGCACGCGGCGACGGCACCGGGAGCCGCCGTGTCCGGCGACCCCACCGCGGTTCGCCGGACCTGTCCCCTTAGCGGCCGGGTCGTCGCGTGCAAGACGCCGCCCTGTGGAGTCGGTGTGGGAAGTCGTGGACGACCTGGGGACGCCGGCCCGCGGCGGCCCACACCACCGCAGCCGCGGCGGTCAGGCGATCCCGCGACCCTGCGTCCGGTCGGCCTCGGGTTCGAGCACGCCGCGCGCACCGAGCAGGGCCAACAGCTCCACCGCCCGCGAGTAGTCGATGCGCAGGCGCCGCTGCAACAGGCCGGCGGTGACCCGGCTGTGCTGGCCGGCCAGCTCGATCGCTTCGGCGACCAGTTCGTCGTCGAGGGCTGGCGCGAACAGCTCGCGCTGGCGCACTTCCGCCTCGTCGCGCCGCGGCGTCGGCGGGGCCGGTTCGGCCACGACCGCCGGCGCCGGCGCCGGCTCGGGCCGCGGGATCGGCACCACGACTTCGTCGGCGGTCGGCACCGGCGGCGGCTCCTCGCCGCCCGGCAGCGCCTCGAGTCCGGCGCCGACGTCGACGAGGATCGGCGCGACCTCGGCGGCAGCCGCCGCGGCGCGCTCCGGCGCGGCCGGCGGGTCCTCGGCGAGGCTTGCAGGCGGCAGCTCCGAGGCCTCGACGGCCGCGATCGCGGGCTCCAGGATCAGGAACTCCGGCTCCGGCAGCTCCGCCTCCGCCGGCGGCGCCGCCGGCTCCTCGACGGCCATGGCCTCGCCGTCGGCAGCGGCGGCGGCGGGCCCGGCGGCGGCGAGGTCCTCGGCCAGCTCAAGGCCGGCGTCGGCGGCCATCGGCGCCGCGACCGGGGCCGTGAAGGCGGGTTCGGCGTCGGCGGACGGCCCCCACTCGGCCAGATGGGCGATGTCGAGGTCTTCGCGGGCAGCCGGCGGGATCTCGGCCGCGGCGTGGCGCCGCCGCTCGAAGTAGGATCGCCGGCCGCCCGGCGGCCGCAGCGCCTCGTCGGGCTCGTCGTCGCCGCCCGTGCCGAACGCGTCGTCCCCGGCGAGGTCGGGGGCGGCCGCCGGCAGCGCCTCCACGGCGGCGAGCGGCGCCGACGGCGTCGGCTCCGCGGTCGCTTCCCTCGCCGGCGCCGGCGCCTCCGCCACAGCACCGCCCGCCGTCGCCAGCCCCCGCAGGTGGTCGGTGACCGCGGTCTCGACGCCGGCTTCCGCCGCCGGCCGCGGGCGCAGCCGCTCGAAGCTGTCGCTGAAGAAGAAGTCGGTGGCGAGCAGCAGCGAGGCGAACGTCACCGCCCACACCAGCACCATGCTCGGCAGGTAGCCGAAGGCGGCGACCAGGCAGCCCGCCAGCCACGCCCCGAGCGAACCCTTGTGCGGCGCCGCCGCGACGCCGCCGTCGCCGAGGTTCAGGAACACACCGAGCATCACGGCCATCGCCACCAGCCGGCCGAGCCGCCGCCAGGGCCGCTCGATGCGCCCGGTCACGAACCAGATCGAGCTCCAGGTCAGCGCCAGCAGGAAGAACATCACCGCCGGCGCCAGGCCGATGCTCTCGTAGAGGCCGGCGATCAGCACCTGCAGCGCCGACCGCACTTCGACCAGCCCCAGGCGCAGGTGGTAGTAGATCAACGCCGACAGGCAGAACACCGAGACCCCGATCGGCACCAGGGGCCACAACCACTCGGCGGCTGTACGCGACGCACGCTCCTCGAGGGAGATGTCGAGACTTCTCACGTTCTGCGCCCCTCCCGGGCCATGGATGGTGTTCGTCCGACGCCACCGGACGACACCGAGGGAATCTACCGCGGCCGCGACCGGGCCACAAGGAATGGGGCGCGATCGTCGCCGCGCGGGTCAGCCGTTCGCCTCGGCGGCGCGCTCGTCCGCCGGGTCGCCGTCGTCGGCGTCGGGGTCGGCGTCGGCCTCGGCGTCGGCGTCGCCCGGAGCGGCCGGCGGCCCATCCCCCACGGCGTCCTCGGCCGCGGCCGCATCGCCATCGTCCGCCGCACCTTCGGCGCCGGCCTCGAGGCCGCCGTCGTCGAGGACCTCGGCCATCTGCTCTTCGCGCTGCCGCCACTCGTCGAGCGTGAGCAGCACGTCGCGTGACTTGGAGCCGACGAACGGACCGACCAGCCCGTCCTCCTCCATCAGCTCGAGCAGGCGGGTCGCCCGCGTGTAGCCGACCGCCAGCGCCCGCTGCAGCAGCGTCGCCGAACCGCGCTGCTGGCCGAGCACGATCTCGACGGCCTCGCGGTAGCGCTCGTCGCTGTCGGCGATCGACGGCCGCGAACTGGTCTGGCGCTGCACCAGGGCGGGGTTGAACTCGGGTTCCTGGCCGTGCTCCTCGAGGTAGCGCACCACCGCGAGCATCTCCTCCTCGGCGACGAAGGTGCCCTGGGCGCGCAGCAGCGCCCCGCCGCTCGGCGGCATGTAGAGCATGTCGCCGAAGCCGAGCAGCTTCTCGGCGCCGTTGGCGTCGAGGATCACGCGCGAGTCGATGCGGCGGTTGACCTTGAAGGCGATCTGGCAGGGCAGGTTCGCCTTGATGATGCCGGTGATGACCTCGCTGCTGGGCCGCTGCGTGGCCAGGATGACGTGCATGCCGACGGCGCGCGACTTCTGCGCCAGCCGCTGGATCAGCTCCTCGACCTCGTTCTGCGCGACGTTCATCAGGTCGGCGAACTCGTCGATGACGATCACGATGTACGGCAGGTGCACGCGCTCCGGGTCGGGCTCGCGCTGCAACCGCTTGGCGAGTTCCTGCTGGCCGAGCCGGTTGTAGTTGCGGATGTGGTTGACGCCGGCGGCCGACAGCAGCGCGTAGCGGTTCTCCATCTCGTCGACGGCCCACTGCAGCACCGTCGGCGCCTTCTTCATGTTGGTGACGACGTCGCAGCACAGGTGCGGCACGCGCTTGTAGGCCTGCAGCTCGACCATCTTCGGGTCGACCAGGATCAGCTTGACCTGCCGCGGCGTGCGGGTCATCAGCACCGACAGCAGGATGGTGTTGATGCAGACCGACTTGCCCGAGCCCGTGGTGCCGGCGATCAACAGGTGCGGCATGCGCGCCAGGTCCTCGACGATCGGGTTGCCGGCCACGTCCTTGCCGAGGTAGAGCGGGATCGCCAGCGACTCGGAGCGACCGAACTGGTCCAGCAGGTCGCGCATGAAGACCTTCTGCCGCTCCGCGTTCGGCACCTCGATGCCGATCGTGTCCTTGCCCGGGATCGGCGCCACGACGCGCACCGAGAACGCCTTCAGCGCCGCCGCCAGGTCGGACTCGAAGCTCGTCACCTTGTTGACGCGGATGCCCTCGGCGAGGCGCAGTTCGTACTGCGTCACCGCCGGCCCGATCGACGCCGCGACGACCTCGCTGGCGATGCCGAAGTTGGCCAGCTTGCCGACGATCGCCTGGCCGCCGCGCGCCAGCACCTCGGAGGCCTCGCCGACGTCGGCCACGGTCGCCTCCTGGAACAGCTCGACCGGCGGGAACGGATAGGCGTCGTCGAACGGCAGCGTGCTCTGCGCGCGCTTCTTCGGCTTCGGCCGGGCCGGCTTGGGCCGCACGATCACCAGCGGCTTCGGCGGCGGCGCCGGGTTCGGCGCCGCCTCGGCGGCGGCGGTTGGCGCCGGCTCGGCC
>JAHBXX010000046.1 GCA_019636245.1 Planctomycetota bacterium
AGAGGAAGGGGGTGCCCCGCGGCAGGGGGAACCCGAAGGTGGGGTTCCCCCGAGAGCGGCTTCGCCGAGAGGGCGTCGGGTGAGCGGTCACGCTGCCCTGGGGACCCCACACGATTCCCTGAAGACCCTGCGACGATTCTCGGCTAGTCTGGCCAACTCGACGCAGGAGCCGACGAGCCGCGACCAGCCAACCGCGAGATCACGCCCCTCGCACGCGCCTCGCGCCTGATCGACAAAGACGTTGGGCTGACCGTTAGGCCGATGGAGCGAACCATGGAAGCAAACCGCACCCGGGTTCCCTGGTGGTACTTCGCACTGACGGGGCTGGCTATCGCCGCCGTGCTGGGCCTGCTCTTGAGTCGCGGCGCCGGATGGCCGGTGCAGATCGGCGCCGTCATGGTGCTGCTTCTGGGGCTGCTCGTCGTCATCCGCCGGAGTCGGCTGTCGCCCAACAAAGCCCGGCAGCCGACCGGCCCCAAGCGGCCGGCGGCGGATGGCCAAGGGGGTCAGACGTATGGATGAGCGACCCCGGCGAATGGCAGTGGACTGATGCAACACCGCCGATGCCGCCCGTCGACGCTCTGCAGTTGGCGAGTCGCAGGAGCGGGCGCCCGATCACAGAGGTCTGGAGTGCGAGATTCGTCTCGGCGACCCAGCTCGAGCAGTGCCTGTCGGAGAACCAGGATCTGGCCGACTCTCGTGGGTCGCTCCACACTGGAGGGTCCAGTTCGCCGGAGAAGGGGAGAAGAGGCTGTCGTGGGCGGCGATCATGGCAGCGGATACACCTTTCGGCTGGGCCTCGATGACGACGTCCTGGTCTTCGGAGACGGTACGGCCATGACGTTCTGCGAACGGACGGACGGCGCCTGACATGTCGATGCAGGCAGAGCTGCGCCGACCGTCGCCCACCATCGCCCTGCACGGATCCACCCCATGGCCGAGAACAAGACCAAGCCCACCCGCGCCAGCGTCGCGAACCACCTCGCCGCCCGAGCCAACGCCGAGCAGCTCGCCGACTGCCGCACGTTGATCCGCCTGCTGCGCAAGGTCACCGGCAAGCCGCCGAGGATGTGGGGTCCCAGCATCGTCGGCCATGGCTCCTACCGGTACCGCTACGACAGCGGCCGGACCGGCGAGGCCTGCCTCACCGGCTTCGCCATCCGCGGGCGCGAGCTCGTGCTCTACGTCGCGACCGAGACCAAGGAACAGCAGTCCCTGCTGGCCAGGCTCGGCAAGCACCGGACGGGCAAGGTCTGCCTGTACTTCAAGCGCCTGGCCGACCTCGACCTGGCGGTCCTCGAACGGCTCGTCGCCAATTCCGTGGCGGACGTGCAGCGCCGCTACGGCTGATCGGCGCCTCCCGACTCCGCGGACGCAGTGCCGACGACGAGCGCCGGCGCACGGCGGTGCAACGCGACGCCCCCCCGCCGGTATCATCGTGCACGTCGCCGACGACGAGCGAAGGCCTCCGCACCGCCGCTGCACCGGCACAACCCCGCCCGCCCCCTACGAAGCCCACGCTGCCCGCCGGCCGGCGGGCACCCTGCCTTGCAACGCCCCTCGAGGTCCGCCCTGCCGCCGCATCCCCGCCGCCTCGTGCTCGCGCTCGCGATGGTCCTCGGCAGCCTCGCCCCGACCCGCGGCCAGGACCTCGCCCTCGACGCCAACCCGTTCCCAGGGTTCGCCGAGGCCAAACGCCCCTCGGCGATCGTCGAGGCCGACGACGGTCGCCTCTGGGTGGCCTTCCACGACCTGCTCCAGGTCCACGACGGCCGCGCCGTCCGCACGATCGAACTCGCACCCGACGCCGGCGGCCTCCGCCCGGCGGCGATCCGCAGCCTCGCGGTCGCTGCCGATGGCACCGTCTGGCTCGGCACCGAGCGCGGCGTCTGGACGCTGCCGGCCCAAGCGCCCCGCGCGGTCCCGTGTCCCGAGACCAGCCACCTCAGCGTCTGGCAGCTGCTGTGCGTCGGTACCGACGTCTGGATCCGCGCCGCCCGTGCCCTCGCCGTGCGCCATCCCGAAGGCGACCTCGAGCCGGTGCCGGTTCCCGGCCGCATGGGCGCCGTCAACGGTCTCGCCGCCACCGCCTCGAGCCTGTGGACCTGGACGAGCGAAGGCCTCTGGTCGACCCCGCACGGCGCCGTCGAGCGCTTGTGGACGCCGGCACCCGGTGCGCCCAAGGGCATCCGCACCGCGGCCGCCGTCGACGGCGCCCTGCTGTGCGCCGCCGAGGAAGGACTGTGGCGGCTCGACGAGACCGGCCTCGAGCAGACCCATCTCGCCGCCGGCGACTTCCGGATCGTCGCGCACACGGCATCGACGGCCGCGACCCACTGGCTCGCCAGCGCCTCCACGCTGCTGGCGCTCGACCGGGGCAGCGGCCGCATCTCCCGCGCCGCCGTGCACGTGCGCGGCGACGAGCCGCGCGACCTGACCCTCTATGCGATCGCCACCGACGCGCAGGGCCTGCTGTGGCTCGGCACCGACCGCGGCGTGCTGCGCTGCACCGTGGCCCCCGGCATCGACAACTTCGTGCTGCCGGAGATGGCGTCGGGCGAACAGACGACGGCGCTGGCCGAGCCGACCGACGGCGGCCCGGTGCTGGGCACTTCCCGGGGCCACCTGTGGCGCCAAGGCGCCGACGGCTGGGCCAGCCTGCCCACCCCCTGGGCGAACGATGCCTCGACGCGGCCGCTGCGACGCATCGAGGCCCTGGCCAGCCTCGGCAGCGACCTCGTCGTCGCCACCAACCGCGGCCTCTGGCGGTTCGCCGCCGCGCAATGGCAGCCGCTCGGCACCGAGGCCGGCATCACCAGCGCGGTCACCCTGACCGTGACGCCCGATGGCAGCCTGTGGATCGCCGACCGAACCGCCGTCTGGCGGCTCGAGCCGGGCGGCGCGGTGCAGTCCGTGCCGCTCGACGCCGACGAAGCGCAGCGCCTCGTCGTCAGCAGCCTGCTCGGCGACGGCAGCGAGCGCCTGTGGCTCGGCGCGTTCCGCGGCGGCCTCGCCGCCTACGACCCCGCCATCGCCAGCTTCTGCTGGCAACCACCGCCGTGGGCCGGCGACTCCGTGCTGGGCCTCGCCGAAGGACCGGGCCCGGCCGAACTCTGGGTGGCGACGATGGACGGCTTGTGGCTGGCGCACCTCGATGCCGGCACACGAACCCTGCAGCGGCAGACCGCGCGCACCGGCATGATCCGCAGCCTCGCGCGGGCCGCGGACGGCACCTTGTGGGTGGCGACCACCCACCACCTGATCCGCGTCGATCCGCACACGCGCACCAGCCGCGAACTGTCGCCGCGGCACGGCGCCCACCCGCTCGGGTACCCGTTCCGCGTCGCCCTGCGGCGCCAGAACGGCGAGGTGTGGTTCGGGGCCGGTCGGGGCTACACCCGCATCCACCCCGGCGCGAACCCGGCGGGTCCGCCTGGGCGCCTGGCCCGCTTCGAGGTCAGCGTGGCCGGCACCGTGCACACGCTGCCCGAGCCGGCCGGTGACCTCGAGCTGCGGACCGACGCCGGACCGGTGCAGCTGCACGCCGAGCTGATCGAGCGCAGCGTCGACCACCCGCCCTTGCCTGCGTTCGTCCTCTGCGATCTGACGCACGGCAACGAGCAGCCGGTCGCCGACGGCAACCTCGGTCTGCTGCCGACCGGCCGCTACGAGGTGCTGGCGGTCGTGGAGCATGCCACCGGCACCGCCGACCGGGTGCGGCTCGGCACGCTGTCGGTGCACCCGGCGCCGCCGGTCTGGCCTTGGTGGGTCGCCGGCACGGTGGCCCTGCTGGGGCTCGGCGCCTGGGTCGGCCACCAACGGCGCAGCCGCCCGGCGCCGGCCGCTCGCCTGCAGATCGAGCGGGTGCTCGAGCTGGCCGGGCGCAACCCCGACGAACTGCTCGACCTCGCCTCCCTCACCACCACGGTCGCGGAGCGTTGCCTGGGTCGCACCGCGGCCAGGCACGGCAGCGTCAGCCTGCGCGCGCGCGGCCAGGACGCCATCCGCATCGCCGAGTTCGGCCCCGCCGACCCCGTGTCGCGGGCGCCGGCGCCGAGCCCGCCGCCGGGCGCGCGCGCGCTCGGCGAAGGCATCTGGTGCGTCGATCGGGGTGATCGCTGCGACCTGTACCTCGGTCTGGGCGACAGCACGGAGCTGCAGTTCGAACTCCAGCTCGGCGACGCCGTCGTGCCCGCGCCCGAACTCGTGGCCGAACTGCGGACCCTGACCGAACCGGTGCGCGCGGGCCTGCGTCGGCTGACCCTGCTGCGCCGACTGGAACGGGATCTCGCGCACCGCCACGCCACCCTCGAGGCCGACGCCCACGACATCCGCAGCCCGCTGACCGCGCTGCAACTCAGCAGCCACGAACTGGCGCACCAGCTCGGGACCGGCGACGCGCAGGTGCAGACCACCGCCTCGACGATCCTCGCCGCCACCGAGCGCATCGTCGCCGCGATCGACCACCTGGTGCTGCGGCAGCAGCGCGCGCAGACGCTGCAGCTGGCGCCGCACGACCCGGTGGCGATCGCGCAGCGCTGCGTGCAGTCGATGGCCGCCAAGGCGCGCGCCAAGCAGATCACGCTCGAGCTGCACGCAACGGCGATGCCGCCGGTGCGGCTGGATGCGCTCTGGTTCGAGCGCGTGCTCGACAACCTGGTCGGCAACGCACTGAAGTTCGCGCCGCCGGGCTCGACCGTGCGCGTGCGCTGCGAACGGGGACCACGCGGCTTCCTGCTGCACGTCGACGACGAGGGACCCGGCTTCGGCGCCGACGAACGCGAGTCCGTGTTCCTGCCCGGGGTCACCGGCAGCGCGTCGCCGACGGCCGGCGAACCGAAGTCGGGCATGGGCCTGTGGATCGCCCGGCAGGCGATGCAGGCGATGGGCGGCGATCTCTGGGTCGCCGCGGAACATCACCCGGGCGCCCGCGTCAGCCTCTGCTTGCCGACCGACTGAAGCCCGACACGCCGCGCGCGGCGCCGCGACGTCGGCCGTGGAGTGCTACACTCGCGACATGGCCGACGGAGCCGATCGCCAACATCCCGACGACGAGCCGTGGACGCGCCAGGACGGGTGGATCGGCGCCCTGTTCCTGTTCACCGGCTTCCTCGTCACCGCCTACGCCTGCATGGCGATGCGGAACGGCATTCCGGCGATGCTGTGGGCAATGGGATGGGTGGTGGGCCCGCTCCTGCTGCTGCTCGGCGGCCATGGGGTCTGGCGCGCGCTGGGCGCAGGCCGGCGGGACCGCGGCGCGTAGCGGCCGGCCGGCGTTCAGCCGTGCGCGGCGACGCGACCGCCGAAGCGCGACCGCGGCGGATGGGCCGTGCTGACCTTCATCGCCCGGCCGTCGATCTCGGCGCCGTCGAGGGCGGCCAGGGCCGCGCTCGCGTCGGCGTCGGTCTCCATCTCGACGAAGGCGAAGCCGCGCGAGCGGCCGGGATCGCGGCTCATCACCAGGCTGACCTTGGCGACCTTCCGGCCATCGCGCGCGAATCGCTCGGTCAGGGCGGCGGCAGTCGTGTTCGAGGCGAGATTGCCAACGTGCAGTTTCTTGTTCACGGTTCCAACTCCGGCAGGGGGGCGGCGCGTGGCGCGCCAGGTCGACCAACATCGCCGGCCCGACACGCGTCGGGCCGACCCGCGGCACCTGGATCGAGGGCGCACGCGCAACACCCTCCGGGCTCTTCCCGCGGCGCGGAGGAACTTCCCGGCAGCAGCCCTGGAGGCGGGTGGCTGCTGCCGGTCGCGCCGTCACTCTAGGCCGGACCGGGATCCGGCGCCAGCGTCGTCGCCGGAGCTTCGCGGCTCATTTCTGCTCGACGACGACCTTCACGATGCGCCCCGTGAACGCGTTGTCGATCGCCGCGTACTCGGACGAGACCGGCGTCTCGCCGTCCCTGCCGACGTCGACGCCTTCGTCGCCCGAGAACGCGAACGGCTGCGTCCTCGGGATCCGCTCCTCGCCGACGTCCCGGCCGTCGATGCGGAGGATCGACCTGCCCCCCGCCCCGGGCGTTGCCGCGTCCGGCACGAACTCGTAGACGATGGTGTGCTTGCCGGGACCCAGCGGCTCGCTGCCGCCGACGCGCGTGCGCTCGAGGCCGAAGAAGTTGTACTCGTGCCGCACGCGGCCGTCCTGCATGTAGAGCGCCCAGCCGCCGAAGGTCCCGGCCTGCGCGATGATCACGCCCTGGGCTGGCGCGGCGCCGAGTTCGACCTCGGCGGTGACCGTGTGGTGCACGCCCTTCACGTTGATGAAGGCGTTCTCCATGATGCCGGTCATGCCCGGGTAGACGGTGAGGGACTTGCGACCGCCGAGCAGGTCCGGGCGGCCGGCGACGGCCGGGTTGAAGCGCTCCGACCGGCGGTCGTCGAGCGGCAGCACGTGGTTCCGGATCGCTTCGTCGAGGAACCGGGCCTGCAGTTCGGCGAGCTTGCCGGGGTTCGCGCGCGCGAGGTCGTTCGCCTGGCTGAAATCGGCCTCGACGTCGTAGAGCTCCCAGACGTCGTCTGTCAGCGGCGGGATCTTCGCCGTCATGTCCCACGGCACCGAGTGGCGCGTGCACGCGACCCAGCCGTCGTGGTAGATGCCCCGGTTGCCGAACATCTCGAAGTACTGCGTGGTGCGGCGATCCTTCGCCCGACCGTCCTCGAACGTGTAGGCCATCGAGACGCCGTCCATCGGCCGCTGCACGACGCCGTTGACGATCTTCGGTTCGGGCAGCTTCGCGACGTCGAGCACGGTCGGCGCCACGTCGATCACGTGGTGGAACTGGCTGCGGATCTCGCCCTTGGCGCGGATGCCGCGCGGCCAGTGCACGACGAGGCCGTTGCGCGTGCCGCCGAAATGGCTGGCGACCTGCTTGGTCCACTGGAACGGCGTGTTGCCGGCCCACGCCCAGCCGACCGCGAAGTGCGGGTAGGTCGACGGCGCCCCCCAGTCGTCGATGTGGGCCATCATCTGCTCGGCGCGGCCGATGATGCCGTTCAGGGCCATGTTCTCGTTGAAGGTGCCCTCCGGCCCGCCTTCCGCGCTCGCGCCGTTGTCGCCGACGACGTAGAGGAACAGCGTGTTCTCGAGTTCGCCGAGCGCCTCGAGCTGCGCGACGAGCCGGCCGACCTCGTGGTCGGTGTGCTCGGCGAAGCCGGCGAAGGTCTCCATCTGGCGTTCGAACAGCCGCTTCTGGTCGGCGGTCATGTCGTCCCAGGCCGGGATCTCCTTCGGCCGCGGCGTCAGCTTCGCGTCGGCGGGCACGACACCGAGCTCCTTCTGGCGCGCGAACGTCTGCTCGCGCAGGCGGTCCCAGCCCATCGCGAACTGGCCGCGGTACTTCTCGATCCACTGCCTGGGCACGTGGTGCGGGGCGTGCGTCGCGCCCGGCGCGAAGTAGAGGTAGAACGGCTTGTCGGGCGTCAGCGACTGCTGCGCGCTGACCCAGGCGATCGCCTGGTCGGTCATGTCGGTGGTGAAGTGGTAGTCGGGCGACCGCCGGTGCTCGACGCGCGTGACGCCGTCGTAGATCGCGGGCGCCCACTGGTTGGTCTCGCCGCCGATGAAGCCGTAGAACCTGTCGAAGCCCGAGCCCGTCGGCCAGCGGTCGTACGGTCCCGAGACCGAGACTTCCCATGGCGGCGTCTCGTGGTACTTGCCGAACGCCGCGGTGCTGAAGCCGTTCTGCCGCAGGATCTCGGCCAGCGTCGCGATGGAATCCGGGCGAATGCCCGTGTTGCCCGGGAACGCCGTCGCCAGCTCCATGATCGCGCCGGCGTTGTTCGCATGGTGGTTGCGCCCCGTCAGCAGCGCCATGCGCGTCGGGCTGCACAGCGCCGTGGTGTGGAAGCGGTTGTAGCGCAGACCGCCTGCGGCCAGTCGGCCCAGCGTGGGCATGCGGCACGGTCCGCCGAACGCGCTGGCATGGCCGAAGCCGATGTCGTCGATCAGCACGACGACGACGTTCGGCGCCTGGGCAGGTGCGTTGACCGAGAAGCGCGGCGGCGGCGTGGCGTTGCGGGCGTCGAGGGTGGTGATGCGGGGAGGAGGAGGACCCTGGATCGGCAGCACGGTGCGGTCGAGACCGTCCTGCGCTTCGGCGGCGGCGGCGCCGGCGCCGGGCCCCTGGCAGGCGAGCGGCAGGAGCAAGAGGATCCCGAGCAGCCGCGTCCGCATGGCGAGTGTGCGTGGTGGCATGCGTGCGATCATGCCGGACAGCGGGGGGTCGCCAAGGCCGCGCAGGGAAATGACGGCCAACCGCCAGCGTTGTCGTCGCCCAGCCAGGGCACGCGCTTCCCGCCGCCGCCGTGTTCCCCTACTCTGCCGCCCCCGCACACCCCCACCCCGCATGCAGTCCTCCGCTTACACGCACCTCGACGAATCGCTCGCCACGCAGCTGATCGCCAGGGCTGGCCTCGGCGACATCGACGCCAGGGTACGGAACGGCGAACGGCTGTCGTTCGACGACGGCGTGCGCTTGTACGAGACCCCGCACCTGGCCGCCGTGGGCCTGATGGCACACCGCGTGCGCACCCGCCTGCACGGCCGCAAGACCTACTGGAACATCAACCAGCACGTCAACTACACCAACGTCTGCATCTACTCGTGCAAGTTCTGCGCGTTCGCAGCCAAGGAGGGCGAGGAGCGCGCCTACCTGATGACGCCGCAGATCGTCGAGCAGAAGGTGCGCGAGCAGCTGCACCGACCGGTCACCGAGGTGCACATGGTCGCCGGCATCCACCCGACGATGCCGTACGAGTACTACCTCGACGTCGTGCGCGCCGCGAAGCGCGCCCGCCCCGACATCCACGTCAAGGCGTTCACGATGGTCGAGATCGACCACATGCTGAAGATCTCCGGCAAGCCGGAGGACGAGGTGTTCGCCGACCTGCGCGAGGCCGGGCTCGGCAGCTGCCCCGGCGGCGGCGCCGAGGTCCTGACCGACCGCGTGCACAAGGCCGTGTTCCGCGAGAAGCAGGGGCCGCAGGGCTGGCTCGACACGGCGCGCAAGGTGCAGAAGGCCGGCTTCAAGATGAACGCGACGATGCTCTACGGCCACATCGAGCGCACCGACGAGCGCGTGCAGCACCTGATCAGGCTGCGCGAACTGCAGGACGAGTGCGGCGGCTTCATGGCCTACATCCCGCTGGCGTTCTGGCCCTACCACACCGACCTCGAGAACTTCGGCCACGTGACCACCGGCTGCCTCGACCAGCGCTCGATCGCGGTCGGTCGCCTGATGCTCGACAACTTCCCGCACGTGAAGGCCTACTGGATCATGCTGACGCAGGAGTCGGCGCAGACGGCGCTGAGCTTCGGCGCCAACGACATCGACGGCACGGTGACCGAGGAGAAGATCACGCACGACGCCGGCACCACCGAGCCGCAGGCGCTCGACGAGGCGCGCATCGCCCACCTGATCCGCGAAGCCGGCTACGAACCGGTGCAGCGCACGACGGTCTACGAGGAGATCGGCGCGGGCGCCTGATCGGCGCGCGGGTCGCCCATGCGGCGCCCGGCGGCAGGTCGTTCCGCCGAGGGAGCCCGCGACCGCAATCGGCCGGCGCCCCTTGCACCCCGGCGGAGCGCCCGCAGGCGCCGACGTTGATTCCGGCCCGCGCCGGCCCGACTCTCGCGGCCATGCTCGGACCACCAACGCGGGACGGCGAAGCATGAACCTCGCCGCCGTGCTGCTCGCCGGACTGCTGCTGGCGGTCTCGGACCACCCGTTGCACCTGTGGCCGCTGCAGTTCCTGGCCTTCGTGGCGTTCTGGTGGGGACTCTGGCGGCGGCGCGCCGCCGGCCGGGCGACGTGGCGGCTCGGCGCGGCGTTCGCCCTGGCCTACGCCGCGCTGATGCTGCTCGCCGCCGGGCTCGCGCTGCCGATCCTCGTCGCCGCCGCCGCCACCGTCGTGCAGTGGACCCTGGCCGCGCCGCTGGCCGCCCGCTGCCTCGACCGCGGCGCCGTGCGCGGCCCGCTGGCGGCCGCAGCGACGTTGACGCTGGTCGAACTGGCGACCTGGCACCTGGTGCCGATGTTCGGCACGGCGCAGGCGTTCGTGCGGCCGCTGAGCGCGGCGCCGTGGCTGGTCGCGTTCGCCGCCTACACCGGCGTCGGCGGGGTCGTGTTCGCGGTCGCGGCGCTGCCGGCCCTGGCCGTGTCGGCGCTGCGCGGGCCGCGCCGCGGCGCCCCGCTGGCCGCGCTGCTCGCGCTCGTCGTGGGCCTCGGCGCCCTCGACGCCGTGCGCTGGCGGCGCCCGCTCGGGCCGCCGCAGCGCGTCGCCGCGCTGGGCTGGGACACCGGAACGCCGCAGAGCCCCGACGGGGCCTCGTTCGTCGAAGTCGGCGCCGCGCTCGCCGGCGAGGCCGGGGCGGCCCTGTTGGTGACGCCGGAGACCGGCGCCTGGGTCGGCAACCGCGACCGGGCGCTCGCGCACTTCGCCGCCGTCGCGCAGCGGCACGGGCTGACGCTCGCCCTCGGCGTGTGGCACCAGCCGACCAACGACAACCGGATCTGGTTCGTCGACCGCGGCGGCGAGCTGCGCGCCGAGTACAGCAAGGCCCACCTGGTGCCGTGGCTCGAGCACTACACGCGGGGCGACGGCGCGCCCGTCCAGGTGCCGTTCGCCGGCCTCGCCCTCGGCGGCATGATCTGCCAGGACGACAACTTCACCGACATCGCCCGCGGCCACGGCCGCGCCGGCGTGCCGATCGTCGCCGTGCCGACCAACGACTGGCCGGCGATCCGCGAGTTCCACCTCGAGAACGCGGTGTTCCGCGCGATCGAGAACGGCTACGCGGTCGTGCGCGCGGCCTCGGGCGGCATCTCGGCGCTGGTGTCGCCGCGCGGCGAGGTCGTGCGCCGCTTCGACCACACCGCCGAGCCACAGCCGACGGACGGCGCGGCCCAGGTGGATCCGCCCGGCATCGTGCGGTCGCCGCGGCTGACCGGCGCAGCGCTGCTGTTCGCCGACCTGCCGCTCGGGGACGGCGCGCCCACCCTCTACGCGCGCCTCGGCGACACGCCCGTCCTGCTGCTGGGAGCGGCGCTGGTGCTGCTGTCGCTGCGGCGCCACCGCCGGAGGGCGTAGACCGGCGCGCGCGGTCGATTCCGGACCACTGGCCGCGGAATCTGCGTCGCTCCGGTCGGCGTTGCCGGCATGCTGTCGGTCCCCACGCCGATCCGCCCATGCTCGTTCGCGACGCCCTGGTCCGTTCTCCGTTCGTCGTCTCGCCCGACACGACCCTGTTCGACCTGATCGACCGCATCCTCGGCGGCAACCAGACCACCGCCTCGGTGGTCGAGGGCAGCCTGCTGGTCGGCATCGTGTCGGCGACCGACATCCTCAAGAAGCTGGTGCCGTCCTACCTGGCGATGGATGAGAACCTGGCCAGCGTGCTGCACGAGTCGTTCTTCGAGGAGGAACTCGTCAAGCTGCGCAACGTGCTGGTCCGCCACGCAATGGTGCGCCAGGTCGACACCCTGCCCCCCACCGCCTCGGTGATGGAGGCGGTGCTGATGTTCGTCCGTCACCAACGCAAGACGGTGCCTGTCGTCGACCGCGGCCAGTTCCTCGGCGCCGTGACCCGCCGCAGCGTGCTGACCCTGGTGCGCGGCAGCTGCAACTCCTGATCGCCGCTCCCGGCCTGCGGCGGCCCTGGCGCCGCCGCGGCGACCGGGGCGCGGCGCCCGAGGCGCAGCACGCCCCCTGCCGCGCCGACCTCCCCAGACACCCGCCGGAACGACCCCCATGACCGCATCGATCGCCACCGACGCCACCGCGTCGCACGGCCCCACCTACTGGCTCGCCGCGACCCTGTTCGTCGCCACCTTCGCCGCCATCGTCAGCGAGAAGGTGCACAAGACCAAGGCTGCCCTGTTCGGCGGCGCGGTGACGATCGCGCTCGGCGTGCTGTCGCAGGAGGAGGCCTTCCACTCGCCGCACTTCGGCATCGACCACGGCGTCGTGTTCCTGCTGATCTCGATGATGGTGCTCGTCAACGTGATCGGCCGCACCGGCATCTTCGGCTGGGCGGCGATCAAGGTGGCGAAGCTCGGCCGCGGCCGGCCGCTGCCCATCATGCTGCTGTTCTGCATCCTCACCGCGGTGGCCTCGGCGCTGCTCGACAACGTCACCACCGTGCTGCTGGTGGCGCCGGTGACCCTGCTGATCGCCGACGAACTCGACGTCGACCCGATCCCGTTCCTGCTCGCCGAGGCGATGGCCTCGAACATCGGCGGCACCGCCACCCTGATCGGCGACCCGCCGAACATCCTGATCGCGGCGCGGGCGAAGTTCGCGTTCGTCGACTTCCTGGTCCACCTGGCGCCGGCCGTGCTGGTGATGATGGTGGCGTTCCTCGGCGTGCTGCAGGTCTTCTTCCGCAAGCGGCTCAAGGTCGACGAGCACAAGCGCCAGCGCGTGCTGGCGATGGACGAGCGCAAGATGATCAAGGATCCGGCGCTGGCGGTGAAGTCGCTGCTGGTGCTCGCGGCGACGCTGATCGGCTTCACGCTGCACTCGGTGCTGCACCTCGAGCCGGCCACCGTCGCGCTGACCGGCGCCGCATTCTTGCTGCTGATCGCCCGCGGCGACCCGCACAAGGTGCTGGCCGAGGTCGAGTGGCCGACGATCTTCTTCTTCATGGGTCTGTTCCTCGTCATCGGCGGCATCGTCAAGGTCGGCATCGTGCGCGAGATCTCGGCCATGGTGATCGAGGCGACGGGGCCGACGGCCGAGAGCATGAAGACCACCGCGTTCTCGCTGCTGTGGTTCTCCGCCGTGCTGTCGGCGGTGGTCGACAACATCCCCTACGTGGCCACGATGAACCCGCTGGTGCTCGACATGGCCAACAGCGTGCTGCACCAGGGCACCGCCGACCCGAACAACCTGCCGCTGTCGACGTTGCACGCCGACGTGCTGCAGCCGGTGTGGTGGTCGTTCGCGCTCGGCAGCTGCCTCGGCGGCAACGCCACCGCGATCGGGGCCTCGGCGAACGTCGTCGTCGTCGGCCTCGCCAGCCGCGCCGGCCGCAAGATCACCTTCGGCCAGTTCATGAAGTTCGGTGTGCCGACGATGCTGCTGACGTTGGCGATCGCGCACGTCTACGTGCTGCTGCGCTACTACTAGGCGGTCGGCCGGCGCCGCCGCCTCGCAGTGGAGCTGACCGCGATCAGCGCGGCATCGAGTGCACGGCCGCCACTCTCTGCCAGGGCACGCCTTCGTGGCCATCCGGACGCAGCCCCATGGCCTGTCCGTCGCCGACGACGGTGAGGCGCTGCGGGTAGTCCTCGGCGAGCGCCGCCGCGAGAGGAAGCCGCAGCTCTGGTTCGTCCCGGCCGCCCACGTGCGTGAACTGCAGTTCGACGCGGCCTTCGGCCACGCGCCAGCGCCCGCACCAGGTCAGGAAGATCGCGCCCATGCCGACGTCCCCCTCGCGCCAGGTGCCGTCGGCGGCCAGTTCGAGGTACCTGCCGCTGTCGATGAACCACCACTCGTAGCGGCCGACGAGCCGAGCCTCGACCGCGTCGCGCCCCACGGTCGTGCACGCCGCTGCGAGCACGGCCGCGAGCAGGAGCCCCCTGGCGCGCCTCACCGCGGCCCCTCGGCGTAGCCGACGCCGTCGATCACGGTGCCGAGGCAGTGCGTCGTGTACTCGAACGGATCGCCGTCCCACAGCGCGAGGTCGGCGTCCTTGCCGGGCTCGAGCGAGCCCACCCGACCGTCCACGCCGAGCAGCCGCGCCGCGTCGAGCGTCAGCGCGCGCAGCGCCGCCGCCGCCGGCAGGCCGCGGCCCACGGCGACGCCGGCTTCGAAGGTCACCACGCGCGTCTTCGGCACGTAGCCCTCGAAGCCGCTCTGCAACGCGAACGGCACCCGCGCGTCGAGCAGCAGCTTCGGCAGCTCCATGGTGCCGTTCGCCAGTTCGCCGGTGGTGCGCGCCATCGCCGGATGCGGCAGCACCCAGACGCCGGCGCGCTGGATCTCGGGCAACATCGTGTAGGCCTCGGCGGCGCCGTCGAGCACCACCCGCAGCTGGAACTCGTCGGCGACGCGCAGCGCCGCCTGCAGGTCGTGCGCGCGGTGGGCGGTCACCAGCAACGGGACCTCCCGCGCCAGCACGCGCGCCAGGACGTCGAGGCCGAGATCGACGGCGGCGTCGGGTTCACGCTGCCGCTTCGCCGCGTACTCGCGCGCCTTCAGCAGCTGCTCGCGCAGCATCGCCACCGCCTTCGCGCGCGTGCCCGGCGACTTGCCGCCGGGGCCGCGGCCGCCGTCGCCGAGCGTCACCGCGACCATGGCCAGCGGCACCAGCACGTCCTGGTCGGCCGAGCGGCCGCGCAGCTTGACGACCATCGTCTGGCCCGCGACCAGCGCCCCCGGCGCGTGGCCGGTGTGCACCGTGGTGACCCCGAGCCCGCGCAGCCAGCCGACCAGTGGGTCCCGCGCATGGTAGGCGTCGATGGCGCGCAGCTCGGGCTGCACCGCCGCCGAACGGTCGAGCTGGTCCTGGTCGTGCGGCACGTTGAGGATGCCGGTCAGGCCGACCGTCGCGTGCGCATCGATCAACCCCGGCGTGACGACCGCCGCCCGGCGCTCCGCCATGCCGGCGGGCACCGCGACCGTGGCGGCGGGACCGACCTGCACGATCCGGCCGTCGCGGACGAGCACCACGCCGTCGTCGATCGGGGCCCCGGCGACCGGGTAGACCTTCGCGCCGCGGACCGCGAACGCGGTCGCCGGCGGCGCCTCCTGCGGCAGCGCCGCGAACAGGACGCCGAGCGAGAGCGCCAGCATCGTCACTGCCCTCCCTGGCCGTAGCAGCACAGCGACAGCGCCTGGTCGTCGCTGGCGCCGTAGCCGCCCATCGCGAACCGGCGGTCCTTCGGGTCGGCGAGGTCGAACACCTTCACGCCCTCGACCCAGGTCTGCAGCACCTGCGTGTAGACCGAGAACGGGTCGCCGCCGAGCACGACGAAATCCGCGTCCTTGCCCGGCGTCAGCGTGCCGATGCGCTGCTCGAGGTCGAGCATGCGGGCATTGGCGATCGTCAGGGCCGCCAGCGCCCGGTCGCGGTCCATGCCGGCGCGCACCGCCAGCGCGCCGGAACGAAGGAACAGCCGGCTGTCGGTGATGCCGTCGTCGGTGTGGAAGCCGACCGGCACGCCGGCGCGATCGAGCACGGCACCGGTGTCGAGCGACAGGTTGCGCGCCTCGAGCTTGCCGCCCGGCGCGTCGATGACGATCACCGAGCACGGCACGCCGGCGGCGGCGATCTCGGCGGCGACGAGACCGCCCTCGCTGACGTGGTGCAGCACGCAGCGGAAGCCGAACTCCTCGCGCAGCCGCAGCACGGTCAGGATGTCGTCCGCCCGGTGCGTGTGGTGGTGCACCATGCGCCGGCCCTCCAGCGCCTCGACCAGCGCCTCGAGACCGAGGTTGCGCTCGGGCAGCTTCGCCGGGTCGCCGGCCGCGGCGGCGATCTTGCGCTGGTGCTCGCGGGCGCGATGGAACTGCGCCCGGATCAGCGCCGCCGCCTTGCCGCGCGTGCCGGGGAACGGCGCGTCGCGCTGCGGATTGGTGCCGTTCGCCAGCTTGATGCCGCCGGCGGGACTGCCGTCGGCGTTGCGGATCAGCAGGTCGTCGACGGTGCGGCCGTCGCGCAGCTTCAGGTAGACCGTCTGGCCCGACAGCAGATGGCCGCTGCCCGGCATGACGTTCACGGTGGTGATGCCGCCGGCCTGGGCCTTCTGGATGCCGGGGTCGCGCGGGTTGATCGAGTCGAGCGCGCGCACCTCGGGCTGGATCGGGCCGCTGCCGTCGGCGCCGGCGACCGCGCCGATGTGCGAGTGGCTGCACACCAGCCCCGGCATCAGCGTGCGGCCGGCGACGTCGACCACCTCGGCCCCGGCCGGGATCACGACGGCCGCGCGGGCGCCGATCGCCTCGATCACGGCGCCGCGCACCACCAGCACGCCGTCGTCGACCGCCGGCCCGTCGATCGGCAGGATGCGCGCGCCGACGAACGCACGCACCTCCTGCGCCGCGGCCGCGGCGAGCGTCACGGCGAGGGCGAAGGCGAACGGCAACGGGCGTGGCAGCATGGGCGCGAAGCCTACGTCAGCGCCGCAGTTCGCGCAGCAGGCGCGTCGCGTCGTAGACCTTGCGCAGCGCCTCGACGATCCCCTGCGGGTGCACGCAGACGCTGCGCTCGACGCGCTCGCCGTAGAGGAACTCGTTGGCCAGCGACTCGATGTTGCCGTCGAACAGGAGCCCGGCCAGCTCGCCGTTGGCGGCGACGACCGGACTGCCCGAGTTGCCGCCGGTCGAGTCGACGGTGCAGACGAAGTCCACCGGCGCCTGCATGTCGATGCGATCCTTGGCGAGCAGGAACTCGCGCGGCAGGTCGAACGGGTGGCGGCCGTCGAACTCGGCGGAACGGGCGAACAGGCCGTGGAAGACCGTGCGCCAGGGCGCCAGCGTGCCGTTGCACGGATAGCCGCCCACGCGGCCGTCGCTCCAGCGCAGCGTGAACGTCGCGTCCGGGGACACGTCGCCCCCGTAGACCAGGAACAGCAGCCGCGCCAGCCTGGCGCCGAACGCCGCCTCCTCGGCGTCGATCGACGCCTGCGCCGCCTTGTGCGCGCGCTCGAGCGGCGCGATCGCTCGCGCAGCGACCAGCGCCGGATCGGCGCTGGCCGCGATCGCGCCGGCGCCGCCGCGCACCAGTTCGTCGACGAAGGCGCCGTCGTGGAGCCGGGTGCCGTCGCAGAGCCTGGCCACCGCGGCGGCCGGCGCCAGGTCGCCGAGCATCGCCTGCAGGTAGGGGTCGCCGTCCGGCAGCCGCGCGGCGGCGCGCGCCAGGTGATCGGCGAACAGGGCCTCCTGCACCGGGTCGCGACGGACCTCGACGGCGCGCGCGCGGCGCAGCATCGCCTCGTCGCCAGCGGCGGCGTACTCGCAGAGCGCCAGCGCCCGCAGCAGCAACGGCAGGCCGCCCGCGGTGTGGAAGTGCAGCGGCATCTCCAGCCCGATCTTGCGCCGCATCAGCGCCTCGATGCCGACCCAGACCTCCCCGGCCCAGGCATGACCGAGGTCGTGCGCGCGTTGCCGGAACGCGCGTTCGGCCTCGCGCTTGCGCGCCATGAACGACTCGCTGAGCAGGGCCCCGTGCTCGCCGCGGTAGAGCTTCTGCGCGTTCTCGAGCCCGAGGAGCGACGTCCGCCACTGCTTCTCGGCCGCAGCGCCCTGGGCGGCGAAGCCCCGCAGGATCGCGATCCGGTGGTCGATCATCTCGCGCAGGCGCGGGTAGCGCGCGTCGCGCCGGTACTCGAGCTGCGCCATGGTCAGAAGGCGCTGCGTGCCGCCCGGATTGCCGGTCAGGAACACGAGATCGCCTTCCTGCGGCCCGTCGCCCCACGGGAAGTGGAAGTCGCGGGTGTCGGCCGGGACGCCCGCCACGTAGGCGCGGCAGAACGCGAAGTCGAGCGCGTAGCGTGGGTAGACGAAGTTGTCGGGGTCGCCGCCGAAGTGCGCGGCCTGCAGGTGCGGCGCCATCACCAGCCGCACGTCGTCGAACACGCGGTATCGGTACAGCTGCCAGATCGCGCCCTGGAACAGCTTCACGAGCTGCGGCTGCAGCTCCGGCTCCTCGGCGCGCGCCGCGGCGAGCAGACTGGCACGGTTCCGTTCGCGCCGGGCCTCCGCCTGCTCCGCCGTCATCGCGTCGGTGACGCCTTCGTCGACGGCGGCGGTGACGTCGCGCATGTCGACCAGCTGCTGCACGGTCAGGCCCGGCACCCGCACTTCGTCGGCGAGGTCGCGCGCGACGAAGCCGTCCCGGACCCAGTCGTGCTCGCCCTGGACCTGGGCGATCGCGTCGCGCACGCAGTGGTGGTTGGTCAGGATCAACCCCTGCGGCGACACGAACGCGGCCGAGCAGCCACGGCCGAAGCGCAGCGACGCGAGGCGCAGCGTGTTCCACCACCGCTCGTCGGCCACGAAGCCATACTCGCGCTGCAGGTAGGCGAGCGGCGGCCGTTCGAACGTCCACATCTTGCCGAGGCCGAGTTCGTCCTGGGCCGGCGCCAGGGCGGTCAGCCAGGACACGGCGCCGAGCGCGGCGCAGCGCAGGAACGGATGCATGCGGCCCTGCTTACCGGCCCGCCGGGGCCTCCGCACGCGCCTTCGCCGCCGCGTGCCACTTCGCCAGCAGCTCGGCCTCGCGCTCGGCCGGCACGCCGGTGCGCGCGAACGGCCGGTCGCCGCGCTCGGCCTTCGCCCACTGCAGCGTGTCGCGGATCGTGTCGGCCAGCGGCCGGAAGCGCAGGCCGGCGGCGATCGCGCGTGCGTTGCCGGCCAGGCTGTTGGCCGCCCGCGGCAGCCACAGCGGCATCTGCATCCACGGACCGACCTCGTTCTCGGCGAGGAACGGCTCGCTGACCCACGTCAGCGTCACGGCGTTGGCCGTGGCGCACTTGCAGCCGCCCAGCAGGTCGCCCATCGTCACCGGCCCGGCGAAGCCGTCGGCGTTGAAGACGCCGACCACCCGCTGCTCGATGCAGTGCAGCATCCAGTCGGCGAGGTCGCGCACGTCGATGCACTGCACCAGCCCGTCCGGATCGCCGGGCGCCATCACCTCGCCGCCCTTGTCGACGCGCACCGGCCACCACGTGAACCGATCGGAAGTGTCGCCGGGGCCGACGATCAGGCCCGGGCGGAGGTTGGCCGTGCGTCCCGGCATCGCCGCCTCCGCCGCCGCCTCGCAGCGCGCCTTCAACGGCCCGTAGAACGGGTACGACTGGCGGATCGTCGACACCTTGGCGACGTCCTCGTCCGACACCTCGCCCGCCGGCGACGATTCGTCGAAGGTGCCCGCGCGCTCGCCGAAGCCGTCGTAGACCGAGATCGAGCTGATGAACTGGTAGTGCTGCGCGGTGTCGGCGAACAGCTTCGCGGTCGCCTCGACGTGCGCCGGCACGTAGCCGGAGGTGTCGACGACGGCATCGAAGGTGCGCCCCTGCAGGGCGGCGAGGTCGCCTTTGTCGCGGTCGCCGCGCAGCTGCTCGAGATCGGCGAACAGGCCCGGGTTGCTCTTGCCGCGGTTGAACAGGGTCACGGTGTGGCCGTGCGCCAGGGCGGCGCGCACGAAGTGCGGACCGAGGAACCCGGTGCCGCCGAGGACCAGGATCTTCTGCGGGGTCGCCGCGGGGCCTGGACGGCGTTCCCCGCGGGCCGCGAGCGGCAGGGCCGCACCGGCGGCGGCCAGCGAACCGAGGAACGAACGGCGGGAGTGGATGGGCATGGGCGGATGCTACGGATGGGAAGGCGGCGGCGTTGGCGCCATCAGGCGTCGACCGCTCGATCGGCGCGCTCGGGCGGCGTGGCCAGCAGCCCCTCCAGGAAGAACGCGGCGAGATCGTGTCGCCCCTCGACCCCCGCCTTGCGGTAGACGGCGCGCGCCTGCTGCCGCACGGTGGCTTCGCCGACGCCGCGCAGCTCGCCGACCTGCTTGTGGCTCAAGCCCTTCAGCAGGAGCCGCGCGACGTCGCGTTCGGCCTCGCTGAGCTGCCACTGCACGAACTGGCGCTCGATCGCGGCGCCGAGCCCGTCGAGCAGGTCCTTCGCCTCGGTGCGCCAGCGCTCGGCCTCGGCGCGCACCGCGCTCAGGCGTTGGCCGAGTTCGGCCGCCTCGGCCCGCGCTTCGTGTTCGCGCCGGCGCAAGGCCTGCATGCGGCGCAACCCGACGACCAGGCCAGCGATGCCGGCCGACACGACGCCACCCTCGAACACGGCGTGGCCGACCGTCGTGCCATCGCCAAGGTCGGCGGCGAGATCCGCTGCCGCCAGCGCGGCGACGGCCACGAACAGCACGATCGCCACCCGGAGCACCCGACGTTCGGATCCGCCATCGGGCAGGAAACGCGGCCGCAAGTCCATGCATGGCCGACGCTATCACACTTGGCGGATCGACGACCCGGGGATCGTCGACCACCTTTGTCGCAGCGCCGACGCACACCCTCCGTGCGCACGCACCGACCCAGAACCCGAACCCGAGTACTCCGCCCATGGACCTCCCCCTGCATCCGAAGATCGTCCACCTGCCGATCGCGCTCGCCGTGCTGCTGCCGCTGCTCAGCAGCGGGCTGCTGCTCGCCGTGTGGCGCAACTGGCTGCCGCAGCGCGCCTGGGCGCTGGTCGTCGTCGGCCAGTTGCTGCTCGTCGGCAGCGGCGTGCTGGCGCTGCGCAGCGGCGAGTCCGACGAGGACCGCGTCGAACGCCTGGTGCCCGAGGCCGCGCTCGAGGCGCACGAGGAAGCCGGCGAACGCTTCGTCTGGGCCGGCGGCACGCTCCTCGTGCTGTCCCTGCTGCCGCTGCTGCTGCGCAGCCCGCGGGCTCGCCTCGCCGCCGGCGCCGCGACCTTCGCCGGCACCCTGGCGGTGCTCGGGCTCGGCTACCAGGTCGGCCAGAAGGGCGGCGAGCTGGTCTACCGGCACGGCGCCGCCGCCGCCTTCACGGCGCCGGCCGGCAGCGGCGGCGCAGCGCCCGCGCCGCGCGGCGACGCCGACGACGACCGCTGAGCCCGGGGGAGGATCGTGCCCCCGGCCCCGGACGCGCTCGCCGCGCCGCCCCGCCCGGTCACATGCCGCCGATCAGCCGGGCCTCGAACACCAGCGCGAGCCCGAGGAAGGCGAAGAACCCGACCACGTCGGTGACCGTCGTCAGCACGATGCTGGAACTCTGGGCCGGGTCGAGCCGCAGGGCGCGCATCAACAACGGGATCGCGGCGCCGGCGGCGCCGGCGGCGAACAGGTTGATCACCATCGCCAGGCCGATCACGACGCCCAGCCACGGGTTGCCGTACCACAGCCAGGCGACGACCGCGGTCACCGCGCCGGTCACCGTGCCGGATATGCACCCGAGCAGCGCTTCCTTCGCGATCAGCCGTCGCACGCCGCCGCGCGGCACCTCGCGCATCACCAGCCCGCGCATGACGATCGCGAGCGATTGCGCGCCGGCGTTGCCGCCCTGGCCGGCGACCACCGGCAGGAACACCGCCAGCACGGTCATGCGCGCGATCGCCCCCTCGAACAGCGCGACGACGCCGGCGGCGAGGAACGCGGTCAGCAGGTTGACGTGCAACCACGGCAGCCGCCGGCTCAACGAATAGGCGATCGGCGACGTGACGCGCTCGTCGGCGCCGGCGCCGAACATCGTCTGGATGTCGCCGGTCAGATCCTCCTGCATGCCGTGCAGCAGCTGCTCGGCCTTGATGATGCCGAGCATGTGCTGCTCGGCGTCGACGACCGGCGCGGCGAAGTAGCGGCGCTTCGACAGCTCGGCCGCCGCCTGCTTGCACTCGGTGAAGCAAGGCAGGGAGAACACCTCGGCGCGCATCACCGTCGCCAGTCGCTGTTCTGGCGCGGCGAGCATGAGATCGCGCATGTTCATCACGCCGACCAGGTGGTCCTCGTCGTCGACGACGTAGACATAGGACGCCGGAAAGCGCTTCTGCGCCGTGGCGCGAATGCGCTCGACGGCCTCGCGCACGGTCATGTCCTGCCGCAGCGCCAGGAACTGCGTGCTCATCATGCGGCCGACGCTGTCCTCGGGGAACGTCAGCTGCTGCTGCACGTCGCGCTTCAGCCGCTCGGGCAGATGCTGCAGGAAGCGCTCTCGCGCCTCCTTCGGCAGGTGCATGAAGATCGCCGCCGCATGCTGGGGCTCGAGTTCGCGGGCGATCTCGACGAACAGCTCGGCCTCGGCCTCGCGCAGCAAGGCCGCCGCATAGGTCACCTGCAGCTGCCGCACGACGCGGCCGGCGACGGCGGGCGGCAGCAGGCGCAGCACGTCGACGACCTGCCCTTCGTCCATCGTCTCGAGCAGGCGGGCAGCACCCGCCTGGTCGCGCTCGAACATGCGTTCGACGAAGGTGCGCAGCGTGCGGTCGACGGTCGCGTGGTCCATGGTTCGATCGTGACCGTTGACCGGCGCCGACGCCACAGGTGCGCGGCGCCCGCCTGGGCGCCCACCGGGTGTGAGCCCGTGCGGCGCCGTCCTGCGGCTGGAGCGGACCACAGAAGGCGGTTACCGTGCCCCCCTGCGCGCGCCCGTAGTTCAGCTGGAAGAACATCGGTCTTCGGAACCGAGGGTCGCAGGTTCGAGTCCTGCCGGGCGTACCAGCTGCGCGCCCAGCGCGCAGCTGGCGAGCCCGGCACGACCCGGAGATGCGCCGCTCGCTTTGCGACCGGCGCACGGCGAGTCCTGCCGGGCGTACCAGCGCGCGACCGGCGCGCGGCGAGTCCTCTCTCGCCTCACGGCGGCGACCTGCCGCGCGCCCCGCCGCCCGGCCTCTACGCCAGGTCGAGGGGGCCGGTGCTGTCCGCGAAGGCCGGATCGCCGAGGCCCATCGCCCGCATCACCGCCAGGTGCAGGTTCGCCATCGGCGTCTCCTTGGCGAACTTCACGTGGCCGCGCCCCTTCGCCGCGCCCGCGCCCTCGCCGGCGAGCAGCACCGGCAGGTCGTCGTGGTTGTGGCGGTCGCCGTCGCCGAGACCGGAGCCGAACAGCACCAGCGTCTGCGCCAGCAGGTCGCCGTCGGCCTCGCGTTCCGCGGCCAGCCGCCGCAGGAACGCCGCCAGCTGCTCGACCTGGAAGCGGTTGATCTGCGCGATCGCCTCGAGCTTCTCGGGCTTCTTGCCGTGGTGGCTGAGGTCGTGGTGCCCCTCGGGCACGCCGAGGAAGCGGTAGCTGCGGTTGCTGCCGCCGTTGCCCAGCATCAGCGTGACGACGCGCGTCTGGTCGGTCGCCAGCGCCAGGGCGGTCAGCTCGTACATCAGCGCCAGCTTCTCCGGGTAGCCCTGGCCGCCGGCCAGCAGTCCCGCCGGCACCGGCGCGCCCGGCGCCGCGTCGTCGAGCCGCGCCAGCCGCTGCTCCAGTTCGCGCACCGCGGCGAGGTACTGGTCGAGCTTGCGTCGGTCGGCGGCGCCCAGGCGGCCGCCCAGCGCCTTCGCGTCGGCCAGCACCACGTCGAGCACCGACCGGTCGCGCTCGCGCTGGCGCCGCCGCGCCGCCTGGTCGCCGGCCGCGCCCGGGTCGCCGAACAGTCGCGCGAACACCGCCTTCGGGTCGGTCTCCTTCGCCACCGGCGTGGTCGGCGTGCGCCAGCTGATGCAGTTGGTGTAGGCGCACGAGTAGCCCGAGTCACAGACGCCGGCGGCGGCGCCGCGCTCGAGCCCGAGCTCCAGCGAGCCGAACGGCGTCGCCTTGCCCATCTGCGCGGCGATCGCCTGGTCGACGCTGGTGCCGACCTCGATGTCGGCGCCACCGGTCTTCTTCGGGTGGCCGCAGGTCAGGAACGTCGCCGCCGAACGGGCGTGGTCGCCGGGGCCGTCGCCGTGCGGGCGGCCGCCGTCGATCGCCAGGCCGGTGAACACGGTGACGCGGTCGCGCAGCGGCTGCAGCGGCTCCAGCGTGCCGCGCAGGCGGCAGGCGCGGCCGTCGCCCTCGGGCCGCCACTCGCGCATGTGCATGCCGTTCGGCGCGAAGACGAACACGCAGCGCGGCGTGCGCGCCGGCGGCGGCCCGAACACCGGCTGCATCGCCTCGAGCCAGGGCAAGGCGAGCATGGCGCCGCTGCCGCGCAGGAACGCGCGGCGATCGAGCCGGGGACCGCGGATCGGGAGCATGCGCGCATCATCGCCGACCGGGGGCACCGGCGGCAGACCCGGTCACGAACCGACGACGAACTGGAACTGCGCGCGCAGGTCGAGGTCGATGTCGCCGGCCTTCAGGCCCTTGATCTCGACGTCGTAGGTGCCGGGCTGCAGCCTCGGGTGGTTCTGGTAGCTGAACACCCAGCGGAAGTCGCGGCTGTTCTTCGCCTGCACGTCGGCGACGGTGCGCCACGCGTTCGGCGAGATCTCGGTGCCGTCGGGACAGATCAGGCGCACGCCGCCGACGTCGAACGAGACCCGCATGTCGTGGCCGTTGTAGATGCGGACCGTCGTGTCCAGCCCCTTGCGCTCGTTCTTGACCTTCAGCACCGTGATGGTGAGGCCGGCGGTCTCGACCGGCGGCCCCTGCGGCGGGCCCTTGCACCCCGCCGCCGGCAGCAGGAGGGCGAGGCACGACAGCGCGAGACGAACCGGCGGGCGTGGTGGCATCCAGCCGAGTTTCGCGGCCACGCGCCGCCATGCAAGCCGGAGCCGGCGATCGGCGAACTTGACGACCCCGCGGCGACCGCGATACTCGCCCGGGCCATGGACGCCGCGCCCCGCACCGGCCGTCGCGCGCTGGTCACCGGCGCCAGCCGCGGCATCGGCGCCGCGATCGCCCGCCACCTGGCCGCGGCGGGGCACGCCGTGATCGTCAACTACCGCAGCGACGCCGAGGCCGCCGCGCGCGTCGTCGCCGGCATCGAGGCCGCGGGCGGCGAGGCGGTGGCGGCACCGTTCGACGTCGCCGACGGCGCCGCCACGGCGGCCGCGATCGACGGCCTGCTGCAGGACCCGCGGCCGATCGCGATCGTGGTCAACAACGCCGGCATCGCCCGCGACGCGGCGTTCCCGGCGATGACCGCGGACCAATGGCACGCGGTCTTGCGCACCACGCTCGACGGCTTCTTCCACGTCACCCGTCCGCTGGTGATGCCGATGGTGCAGCGCAAGTGGGGCCGCATCGTCAACCTGTCGTCGATCTCGGCGCTGCGCGGCAACCGCGGCCAGGCCAACTACGCGGCCGCGAAGGCCGGCATCCTCGGCGCCACCAGGACGCTGGCGATCGAACTCGCCAAGCGCAAGATCACCGTGAACGCCGTCGCCCCGGGCCTGATCGAGACCGAGATGATCGCCGGCGTGCCCGAGTTCGTGTTCGAGCAGATCCCGATGCAGCGCGCCGGCACGCCCGACGAGGTCGCGGCGCTGGTGGCGTTCCTGTGCTCGGACGCCGCCAGCTACATCACCGGCCAGGTGATCGGCGTCAACGGAGGCTTCCAGTGAGCGGCGGCACGGCGACGCAATGGGACGTTCTGGTCGTCGGCGCCGGTCCGGCCGGCGCGACGGCGGCCGCGCTGCTGGCGATGGCGGGGCGCCGCGTGCTGGTGCTCGAGAAGGACGAGTTCCCGCGCTTCCACATCGGCGAGTCGCTGCTGCCGGCCGGACTGCCGGTGCTCGAGCGCCTCGGCGTGCCGACGCCGGCCGACACGTTCGTCTACAAGAGCGGCGCCGAGTTCGTGTGCGAGGCGAGCGGGCGCCGCGGCGTGTTCGTGTTCCGCGAGTCGCTGCCGGGCTGCGCGCGCCATGCCTGGCACGTCGAGCGCTCGCGCTTCGATCGGACGCTGCGCGACCGGGCGCTGGCGCTCGGCGCCGAGATCCGGCACGGCGAGACGGTCGTCGACGCCGGCGCGTCGGCCGAACAGGCGTGGCTGAAGACGCGCCACGGCACGTTCACCGGCCGCTACCTGATCGACGCGTCGGGCCAGTCGCGGCTGCTGGCGCGGCGGCACGGCACGGCCGAACCCTACCACCGGTTCGGCAACTCGTCGGTGTTCACGCACTACGAGGGCCTCGGCGACGCGGCCGTCGCCGAACTCGATCCGCAGCACAACAACATCCGCATCATGCTGCGCCCCGAGGGCTGGGGCTGGATCATCCCGCTGCCGGGCCGGCGCCTGAGCGTCGGCATGGTCAGCGGCGGCAAGATGACCGCCGAGCAGCTCGAGCAGGGCCTGCTGGCCGGGCCGATGGTGCAGCGCCTGACCCAGGGCGCCCGCCGGCTGGAGACGCGCGTGGTCGGCAACTTCAGCTACAAGAACACCGCGCCGTCGGGGCCGCGCTTCACCGCGATCGGCGACGCCGCGTGCTTCCTCGACCCGGTGTTCTCCTCCGGGGTGACGCTGGCGCTGCGCGGCGCCGAGGCGGTCGCCGACCGGCTCGTCCCGGCGCTGGCGGACGGCACCGAGGCGGCGCCCGACCTGCTGCAGCAGCACGACGCCGGCATGGAACGCGCCTACCGCACCTTCGCGGCGCTGATCGACCGCTTCTACCACAGCAACTTCGCCGAACGCATGTTCCTCGGCGACACCAGCGACCAGCCGATGCGGCGCGGCGTGATGAGCGTGCTCGCCGGCGACGTCTGGCGCACGGGCAACCCGTTCCAGGACATGTTGCTGGCCGCGCGGCGCAACGAACACCATCTGCGTGCGGGCGCGACCCCGAGGCGGCAGCACGATGCGAACTGACCCGCTGCGGGTCACCGACTACGCGGTGCTGAGCGCGCTCGGCGCCGATCGTGCGCAGCACCTCGAGGCGCTCGGCGCCGGCCGCAGCGGCCTCGGGCCCGCGCCGTTCGAGCTGCCGTTCACGACCGCCGTCGGCGCCGTCACGGCCGCGCTGCCGGAACTGCCCGCCGCGCTGGCGCCGTGGTCGACGCGGCTCGCGCGCATGACGGCGCAGCTGCTGGCGCAGCTCGACGCGCCGCTGCGGCGCGCGCGGCAGCGCTGGCGGCCCGAGCGCATCGCCGTGCTGCTCGGCACCAGCACCGCCGGCGCCGATTCGACCGAGCGCGCCTACCGCACGTTCGTGCAGACCGGCGCGTTTCCCGACCGCTACGACTTCCTGCGCCAGCACACGTTCGGCGCGGTGCTGCACGTGGTGCAGGCCCTGACCGGCGCCGCCGGTCCGGCCTGGATGGTGTCGACGGCCTGCACGTCGAGCGCCAAGCCGTTCGCGTCGGCGCAGCGGCTGATGCAGGCCGGCGCGATCGACGCGGCGATCGTCGGCGGCGTCGACACGCTGTGCCAGATGACGCTGCACGGCTTCGAGGCGCTGCAGGCGCTCGACCGCGGCGCCTGCCGGCCGTTCGCCAGGGACCGGCTCGGCATCAGCATCGGCGAGGGCGGCGCGCTGGCGCTGGTCGAACGGCAGGGCGACGCGCGCGTGCTCGTCGAGGGCGTCGGCGAGACCTCGGACGCCTACCACGTCAGCGCGCCGCACCCGGAGGGCCACGGCGCCCTGGCGGCGATGCGCGAGGCGCTGCAGCAGGCCGGCCGGCGGCCGGCGGACGTCGACCACGTGAACGCGCACGGCACCGGCACGCGGCTCAACGACAGCGCCGAGGCGAAGGCGATCCGGGCGGTGTTCGAGGACCCGGTGCCGGTGGTGTCGACCAAGGGCTACACCGGCCACACGCTCGGCGCCGCCGGCGCGATCGAGTTCGTGTTCGCGGCCTGCGCGATCGAGGAGGGCTGGATCCCGCCGTCGCTGGGCGCGGCGCCGCTGGACCCGGAGATCCAGCTGCACGTGCCGACGGCGGTGCTGCGCACGCCGGTGCGGCGCGCGCTCAGCAACTCGTTCGCGTTCGGTGGCAACAACGTCAGCCTGCTGGTGGCGGCGCCATGAACGGGTCGCCGGAGGTCGCGATCCTCGGCGTCGGGCTCTGGCTGCCCGGCTTCCCGACCGCCGCCGCCTGGGCCGCGGGCGCGGCCGACGCCGCCGTCGAGAAGCCGGTCGGCGCGGCGCTCGACCGCGTCAACCGGCGGCGCGCGAGCCCGCTCGACCGCGCCTTGGCCGACACGGTGGCGGCGGCGGTCGCGCAGGCCGGCGTCGACGCGGCCACCGTGCCCGTCGTGATCGGCTCGTCGATCGGCGAAGCGGCGACCATGATCGGGCTGCTCGACGAGCTGTGGCGGCACGGCAATCCGATGTCGCCGGCCGACTTCACGATGAGCGTGCACAACGCCGCCTCGGGCCTGATCTCGATCTCGACCAGGAACCGCGGCACGACCACGTCGCTGGCGGCCGACCACGACACGCCGGCGGCGGCCCTGCTCGAGGGCATCGGTCTGGTGCAGACGCGCGGCGTGCCGGTGGTGGTCGCCTGCGGCGACGAACCGGCGCCGGCGATGCTGGTGCAGCACGCGCCGCCGTGGTCGATGCTGACGGCGGCCGTCGTGCTGGCGCCGCTGACGGCGACGCCGCACCTCGCCCGGGTCGCCGTCGCGACGACCGGCACGGCGACCCTCGGCTTCGACCGCTTCCCGCCGCTGGCGATCGAGAACCCGCAGATCGGCCTCGCCGCCCTGGTGGACGCCGTGCTGCGCCGGACCGCCGGCGTCGTGCCGTTGGACAACGGCAAGGGCCGCGGCCACCGCGCGGTCGTCGCCCCGGGACCGGCGGCATGACGCGCTACCCGCCGATCGAGGACCTGGTGCCGCACGCGCCGCCGGCGCTCGCCGTCGAGGCCCTGGTCGACGCCGGCGACGACCACGCCCACACCCGGCTCGTGGTGCGCGACGGGGGGCTCCTGGTCGAGCACGGTCGGGTCGACACCGTCGTCGCGCTGGAGTGGATGGCGCAGACCGTCGCGGCCTGCCTGGGCCACGCGGCGTTCCTCGGCGGCATCTCGGTGCGCGTCGGCATGGTGGTCGCGTGCCGCCAGCTCACGCTCCTCCGACCCTGGCTCGCCGTCGGCGAACGCTGCGACGTGCGCGTGCGCCGCCTGCGCGGCACCGACGACATCAGCCACTTCGAAGGCGAGGTGCGCGATGCCCAGGGCGAAGTGGTCGCCACCGCGACGATGACCCTGGTGCACACCGAACGCCCGCCGCAATGAGCGGCGGGGGTCAGCGCAGCAGCGCCGCGAGCCTGTCCACGGCGAAGCGCTCGGCGTCGTCGAGCACCTTCGGCGCCGCCTTCTGCAGCATCGGGTGCTGGTCGTTCTGCCAGTCGACGACGACGTAGTCGCCCGCCGCCGTGCAGACCGCGACGTGCACGTAGCCTATCCCGCGGTCGCCGATGCCGACGTCGACCACGAGCACGTGGTCGGCGCCGGCGGCCTCGGCCGCGGCCGGCGCCGCGGCCCGCAGCCCGCGGGCGAGGTCCCACAGACGCTTCTGTTCGTTGCTGTCGGCGGCGACCGCGATCGCCGCGCCGCCGGCGACGGCCTGGGCACGGCAACCGAACCGCTGCGCCAGCAGCGCCGCCAGGCGTTCGCTGCTGGCGGCGTCGTGCCCGGGGTGCACGACGCTCGGCAGCACGGCGAAGCGCGCGTTGGCGATGTTCCGGCGCAGGGCCGCCAGGCGCGGCGCCATCGCCTCGAACTCGCGCGCCTCGGGGGCGCCCGACAGTTCGCGCCACAGCCGGGCGAAGCGGCCGTCCTGCACCGCCCCCGCCTGGGCCCGCCAGCCGACCCGCGCGAACAGCCGTTCGGCGACCAGCAGCGAACAGCCCATCGGATCCGGGTCGCGGCCGGCCGTGCGGCGGAACGCGGCGTCGGCGGGCGTCTGCCGGTCGACCAGCACGACGTCACCGGCGCCGTCGACGACGCAGAAGCGCACCTCCTGCGGACCGGTCTGCGGCGTGCCGAGGTACTGGGCATAGAGGTGGTGGCGGGCGGCGGCGCCGGCCGCGACCAAGGCGCGCACATGCGCGCCGAACTGCGCCGGCACGTCCTCCCAGCGACCGTCGGCGGCGACCTCGAACGACGTCGCCGCGACGTCGAGGTCGGGCATGCCCTGCTTCTCGAGCACGAGCCCGACCGCCTGGGCCACGCGCGGGCTCGGTCGCCCGAGCACCTGGACCGGATGGATCGTCAGCGGCGCCGGCAGGCCCGCCGCGCGCAGGCGCCCGCAGCGGGCCGCCACGGCGGGATCCTGCGGTCCCTCGGGCTCCTGCGCCGCCGAGCAACCGCCCACCAGGACGGCCAGCGGCAGACCGACCATCGACCACCACCAGGAACAACGTGTCGTCGTCATGCGGACCTCATTTTTGTAAGCTTTTACTTTCACAATCGGGCGGGCGCAAGGTGGCCGCTTCGCCCACGCCCCTGTCGCCGCGCGACCACGCCGGGTCGCGTCCCGCAGCGAGACCGTTGCCAGCGGCCGGCCGGAGCCGCGGCGACGGGGCATCCGGCGGAGCGTGTTACCCTGCCCTGTCGCCCACCGCAGACCCCGCATGAGCACGCCTCCGAACGCCCCGCCCCTGCCCGGCCAGCTGGCCGGCATCGAGATCCTGGCCCCGGTGCCGGCCGGCCTCGACGCCGTGCTCTCCCCGGCCGCGCTGGCCTTCGTCGCCGACCTGCAGCGACGCTTCGGCGCCCGCCGCCAGGAACTGCTGGCGCGCCGCCAGGACGTGCTGCGCCAGCTCGCGGCCGGCGCGCGGCCGGACTTCCTGCCGGCGACCGCGGCCGTTCGCGCCGGCGACTGGCGCATCGCGCCGGTGCCGGCCGAACTGCAGGACAGGCGCGTCGAGATCACCGGCCCCGTCGACCGCAAGATGATCATCAACGCCCTGAACAGCGGCGCCAGCGTGTTCATGGCCGACTTCGAGGACAGCTGCGCGCCGACCTGGCGGAACGTGCTCGAGGGCCAGCAGAACCTCGCCGACGCCGTGCGGCGCACGATCACCTTCGCCGACGGCGGCAGACACTACGCGCTCGCCGAGCGCCCCGCCGTGCTGTTCGTGCGGCCGCGCGGCTGGCACCTCGACGAGAAGCACGTGCGCATCGACGGCGAGCCGTGCTCGGCGTCGCTGTTCGACTTCGGTCTGTTCCTGTTCCACAACGCCCGCGAGCAGCTCGCGCGCGGCACCGCGCCCTACTTCTACCTGCCGAAGCTGGAGAGCCACCTCGAGGCACGGCTGTGGAACGACGTGTTCCTGCACGCCCAGCAGGCGCTCGGCATCGCCCGCGGCACCATCAAGGCGACGGTGCTGATCGAGACGATCCTCGCCGCGTTCGAGATGGACGAGATCCTCCACGAGCTGCGCGAGCACTCGGCCGGACTGAACTGCGGCCGCTGGGACTACATCTTCTCGTTCATCAAGAAGCTCGCCCACGACCCGGCCTGCGTGCTGCCCGATCGCGGCACCGTGACGATGGAGCAGCACTTCCTGCGCAGCTACAGCCGGCTCCTGATCGAGACCTGCCACCGGCGCGGCGCGCACGCGATGGGCGGCATGGCGGCGCAGATCCCGATCAAGCACGACGCGGCGGCGAACGAGCGCGCGCTGGCCAAGGTGCGCGCCGACAAGCGCCGCGAAGCCTACGACGGTCACGACGGCACCTGGGTCGCCCACCCGGGCCTGGTGGCCGTCGCGCGTGAGCAGTTCGACCCCGTGCTCGGCGAACGGCCGAACCAGCTGCACGTCCGCCACCCGCGGCTGCAGATCACGCGCGACGACCTGCTGCGCGTGCCGACGGGACCGATCACCGAGGCCGGCCTGCGCCAGAACCTGACCGTCGGCGTGCGCTACCTCGAGGCCTGGCTGCGCGGCAGCGGCTGCGTGCCGATCTTCCACCTGATGGAGGACGCGGCGACCGCCGAGATCTCGCGCGCGCAGGTCTGGCAGTGGCTGCGGCACGGCGCCCGGCTCGACGACGGCCGCGTCGTCGACGCGACGCTGGTGCGGCTCACGCTGGCGGACGAACTCGCGCGCATCCGCGCCGAACTCGGCGCCGAGCGCTTCGCGCAGGGGCGCTTCGCCGCGGCCGCGCGGCTGTTCGAGTCGCTGCTGCTCGCCGACACACTGCCCGAGTGGCTGACGGTGCCCGCCTACGCGCACCTCTGAGCCGAACGTCCTCTCCCTCGTCCCTCTCCCTCGTCCCTCTCCCTCGTCCCTCTCCCTCGTCCCGCTCTTTCCCGAACCCATGACCTGCACCCGGAGCACTCCCTTCCCCGATCCGTACCTCCCCCACCTGCGCGACCTGCCGCCCGGCCGGTTCGCGGGCATCGTGCGCGACTACACGCCGGCCGACGTCGCCCGCCTGCGCGGCAGCGTGCTGGTCAGGCACACCCTCGCCGAGCTGGGCAGTCGCCGCCTGTGGGAACTGCTGCATCGCGACGCGCACACGCCGGCGCTCGGCGCGCTGACCGGCAACCAGGCCGTGCAGATGGTGAAGGCCGGCCTGCAGGCGATCTACCTGTCGGGCTGGCAGGTCGCCGCCGACGCGAACCTCGCCGGCCACATGTACCCCGACCAGAGCCTCTACCCGAGCAACTCGGTGCCGATGGTGGTGAAGCGCATCAACGCCGCCCTGCAGCGCGCCGACCAGATCGCGCACATGGAAGGCAAGGGCGATGCGACGCACTGGTTCGCGCCGATCGTCGCCGACGCCGAGGCCGGCTTCGGCGGCCCGTTGAACGCCTTCGAGCTGATGAAGCAGATGATCGAGGCCGGCGCCGCCGGCGTGCACTTCGAGGACCAGCTCGCCAGCGAGAAGAAGTGCGGCCACCTCGGCGGCAAGGTGCTGGTGCCGACGCAGACGTTCGTGCGCACGCTGAACGCCGCGCGCCTCGCCGCCGACGTGTCCGGCGTGCCGAGCGTGATCGTCGCGCGCACCGACGCCGACGCCGCCGGCCTGCTGACCAGCGACGTCGACGAGCGCGACCGGCCGTTCCTGACCGGGGAACGCACCAACGAGGGCTTCTTCGTCACCAAGGCCGGCCTGCCGCAGGCGATCGCGCGCGGCCTCGCCTACGCGCCGTACGCCGACGTGGTCTGGTGCGAGACCAGCCACCCGGACCTGGGCGAGGCGAAGGCGTTCGCCGAGGCGATCCACGCGCGCTTCCCCGGCAAGCGGCTGGCCTACAACTGCTCGCCGTCCTTCCACTGGAAGAAGAACCTCGACGACGCCACCATCGCCCGGTTCCATCGCGAGCTGAACGCGATGGGCTACAAGTTCCAGTTCGTGACGCTGGCCGGCTTCCACGCGCTGAACCACGCCATGTTCGAGCTGGCGTTCGACTACAAGGACCACGGCATGGCGGCCTACGTGAAGCTGCAGCAGGCCGAGTTCGACGCCGAGCAGCGCGGCTACACCGCGACCAGGCACCAGCGCGAGGTCGGCACCGGCTACTTCGACGCGGTGACGCAGGCGGTCAGCCAGGGCAAGGCGTCGACGACGGCGCTGGCCGGGTCGACCGAGGCCGAGCAGTTCTACGGCGAGCACGCGAAGCGCACCTCGGCGTGATCGCGGCGGCGGCGGTTACGCCCCGCCATCGCCGGCCGACGGCCCGGCAGGTGCTCGCAGGCCGCACCTGCCGGGTCGGTCGACGGACGTCGCGCGATCAGCCCTTCATCGCCTTCTTGGCGGCCTTCTCGGCGCGCTTCTCCTTCAGCGTCTTCTCGGGCTTCTTCTTGGTCTCCTTCTTGCCTTGCTGTCCCTTGGCCATGGGGGGATTCCTCGGATGGGGTTGGAGGCCGTCAGGGGACGGCGCCGCGCCGCCCCGGCTGCACGGCCGGAACGCACAGCTTGCGATCGCTGCGGCAGTTCGTCCAGGGTGAGGCGGCGCCGGGACCCGGCCGCGCCATGGCTCCGTCTCAGGCGCCGGCAGCGACCAGCAGCCAGCTGCCGGCCGTCAGCGGCACGAACCGGTCGACGGCCAGCCCCGCGTCGGCGACCAGCCGCCGCAGCTCCGGCTTGCGCCGCACCCGCCCGCCGAGCAGCACCTGCATCTCCAGGTCGAGCATCGCCGCCATGTCGGCGCGCGCGTCCGGCGACAGCACGTTCTCGATCACCAGCACGCGCCCACCGGGGGCCATCGCCGCGGCCGCGCCGCGCAGCAGTTCGACGGCGCGCGCGTCGTTCCAGTTGTGCAGCACGTGCTTCAGCAGGTAGGCATCGGCGCCTGGCGGGACGGCGGCGAAGAAGTCGCCGCCGTGGACCTCGACGCGCGCGCCGAAGCGCGCGACCAGCGGCGCCCGCGCCGCATCGGCGACGTGCGGCAGGTCGAACAGCAGCCCACTCAGGTGCGCGTTCGCGGCCAGCACCGCGGCCAGCAGGGTGCCGCGGCCGCCGCCGACGTCGACGACCTGGCGCACGCCGCCGAAGTCGAACGCGCCGGTCAGGGCCGCCGCCTCGTGCCGCGTGAACGCGTCGATCGCGGCGTCGTAGCGCGCCGCCGCCGCGGGGTGCGCGGCCATCCACTCGTAGAGGCCCTTGCCGTGCGCCAGGGCGAACGGCGGCGCGTCGCCGCGGGCATCGCGCAGCCTGGCCCACGGGTCCCACTGTTCGGCCTGGCCGACGAACGCCGCCATCGGCCCGAGCGCCTCCGCGCCCAGCGCGCGCCCCCGCTCGGTCGGCGTGAACTCGCCGGGCCGCGGGCAGTCGAAGAAGCCGAGACCGGCGCACACGCGCAGCACCGACTCCATCGCCGCGACCGGACAGCCGACCTCCTCGGCCAGCGCCGCGGCGCTGCGCGGCCCGTCGGCGAGCCGCTCGACGAGCCGCCACGCCGCCGCGGTCGAGACCGCCATCGCGCGCCCCTTGCCGCCGAGCACGTAGAGCAGGTAGTCGGCCGGCGGCAGCGACTCGGGCGTCATGGCAACGCGGGCTGCGCCAGCAGTTCGCGCGCCTCGGCGGCGCGTTCGTGCCGTCGCACCGGCCCGAGGCCGCGCTCGACGTCGCGGGCGATGTCCGGCAGCGAATGGCGGCGGTCGAGGCCCTTCAGCGCCTCGAGTTCGAGGCGGCGTGGCGACACGTGCACGCCCCACTGCGCGAACTGCACCTCGTCGAGCAGCTGCTGGCCGCGTTCGGGGCCGAGCTCCTGCACGATGCGCAGCACCAGCTCGCCGACGATCTCGTGGCCCTGCTCGAGCCGGAGCTTCAGGTAGGCCAGCGTCTCGTCGACGGTCATCTTCTGCGACGTCGCGACGTGCGCGTCGATCAGGATCGACGGGAACGCCGGCGCCGGCTTGAACACCGCCTGCGGCCGTTCGGGGCTCATGCGCGCCCACGCCGTCAGCAGCCGCTCCGAGTACTCCATCAGCTCGAGGAAGCGGCGGCCGTACATCGCCACCTGCTCCTGGCCGGCGGCGTCGAGCCGGCAGAGGTCCTGCTGGAAGTACTGGCAGGTGAAGGACCAGTAGGCGAAGTTGTTCCAGAACACCTTGTAGCTCATCGCCGAGGGATGGCCGTAGATCGGCGACGCGGTGCGGAACAGGCGCATCGACGCGTTCTGGATCGAGCGGTACTGCACGTTGAGCAGCATCGCCTTGTCCTTCAGGTCGCCGCCGGCCAGGTCGGTGCGCAGCATCTCGACGGTGAAGCAGTTGGCGAAGGCGATGAAGTCGGTGCCGGGGCTGAACAGCGGATCGGCGAACGCGCTCGCCTCGCCGACCATCGCCCAGCGGTCCTCCGACCACGCGCGCGCCACCGCGTAGCTGTAGTTGCCGAGGCAGAGGAAGTCCTGGATCGGGTAGGGCTCGATCGCCGCCAGCAGGTGCGGCTCGTGCTGGCGCAGGAACGCGAGCACGGCATCGAGCCCGGCGATGTGCCGGCGGTCGTGCACGTCCTCGTGGATCACCAGCCCGATGCTGGTGTGGCCGGTCGGCAACGGGATCACCCAGACCCAGTAGCCATCGCCCATGAAGTGGTTCGTCGACAGCCGGCGCTGCTCGGTGCACGGCCGCTGGTGCCACTCGACCTCGGTCTTCGGCACCATGCTGTTGATGTCGAAGTCGCCCTCGATGCGGAACCAGCCGGAGCTGGCGGTGTGGTTGCTGCCGCGGGTGAGCTTCTGCTGCCGCCGCAGCAGCGCCTGGCGCCCGGTCGCGTCGACGACCCAGCGCGCGCGCAGTTCGCCGGCGGTGCCGTCCTGCTCGAAGCGCACGGTGTGCGGCACGCCGCCCTTCGCCAGCTCGATCGCGGTCACCTTCGCGCCCTCGAGCAGGCGGACCCCGTCCATCTCGTTCATCGCCCGCAGGTCGGTCTCCATGCGGCCGCGGTCCATCTGGTAGCTCTTCAGCGGCGGCTCGGCGCACGGGCCGATCTCGGTGCGCAGGTGCAGCGGCAGGTCGCCGCCGCCGGGGAAGAAGCGGATGCCCCACTTCAGCAGCTGCCGCTCGCGCATGTAGTCGGCGAGGCCGAGGCGGTTCAGGTAGTGGGCGCCGAGTTCGACCGACGACTCGCCGACCTTGAAGCAGGCGTCCGGCAGCGGCCGGCGGCTCTTCTCGACGATCGCGACCGACAGCTGCGGCAGTTCGCGGCGCAGCTGGCGCGCCAGCAGCAGCCCGGCGAGGCCACCGCCGCAGACGAGCACGTCGAGGGGATCGGCGCCGTCGCCGCCGGGGACCGGGCCGTGGGTGGAGTCGTGCATCGGGGACCTCGGCGCCGGGGGCCGGCGCCGGGGGCGGAGTCTCGCGGCTGGCCGCGGCCGCGTCCACCCCTCGCCGTCATCCGTCCCGGCCACCCGCCCTGCGCTTCCTTGCCAGCGCCGCGGGGCCTCCCTAGAGTCGCTGTCTCACCATGGCCGACACCCTCGAAGACCAGCTCAAGCGCCTGATCGTCGACACCCTCGCGCTCGAGGACGTGACGCCGGAGAGCATCGAGACGGACGCGCCGCTGTTCGGCGAGGGCCTGGGCCTCGACTCGATCGACGCGCTCGAGATCGCGTTGGCCGTGCACGCGAAGTTCGGCGTCAAGACGGTCGCCAACGACGAGAAGAACCGCGAGTACTACCACTCGATCCGCTCGCTCGCCGAGTTCGTGCGCCAGAAGCAGGCCGAGAACGCCGCCGCGCAAGCCGCCGGCGCCTGACCGCGGTGGCGCGCGGGTCGCTGCAGTCGATCGGCGGGGCCGCGGCGAAGCTGCTGCTCGGCGCCGCGTTCGTCGCCTACCCGGTCGTCGTCTGGCTGGGCCTGCGGGAGCAGAGCCCGCGCCTGATCGCCGTGGTGCTGCTCGGCGTGATGGCGCCGCTCGCGGCCTACCGGCTGCGGCACAGCCGGCGCACCGCCCTCCGCGGACTGGCGATCGTGCCGGTCGTCACCGTGCTGGCGCTCTCCCTGTCGGCCGCGCTGGATGCCGCCGGCCTGCTGCTCGCGGTGCCGGTGCTGGTCAACACGATCTTCCTCGGCGTGTTCGGTCTGTCGCTGCGGCGCGGCGAGACGCCGATGGTCGAACGGTTCGCGCGGCTGCAGGAGCCCGAACTGACGCCGGAGCAGCAGGCCTGGTGCCGCCTGTGGACCGTGATCTGGAGCGCCTTCTTCGTCGCCAATGCGACCACCGCGCTGGTGCTGGCGCTGGCCGCGCCGCTCGCCTGGTGGGCGACCTGGAACGGCCTCGTCGCCTACGTGCTGATGGGGATCCTGTTCGCGCTCGAGTGGACCGTGCGGCGCCGCCGGTTCCATCGTGGCTGACGCACCGCGGCTCGTGGCCGACGCGGCCGCCGTCGGCGCGCTCGGCGGCGCCGCGCTGGGGGCCGCGGTGGAACGCATCGCCGAGGCACTGCCTTTGCCGACGCCGGGCTCGCAGGTGGCGTTCGCCTTCGACCGCGACCGGGCCGCGTTCGCGGCCGCGCTGCTGGCGGTCTGGCGGCGCGGCCACGTCGCGGCGCTGCCGGCCAGCGCCCGCCGGCGCCACGTCGGCCCGGTGCTGGCCCTGCCGGCCACCGTCGCGCTGCTGCACGAC
>JAHBXX010000047.1 GCA_019636245.1 Planctomycetota bacterium
TTCCGTCCAAGACGGTGGCAACCCTCAGCGAGTCTTCGCCACGGATCTACTGCCCGATCGTGCCGCTGTCCGCAAACTACTCCACTCCGATCGTCAGGGCAGCCTCGGGCGGAACCTTCGACCTCGAAGGCCTTGGGAGAATCCATGTGTCCCCGAACGTTCTGGCGCAAGACTGCGTTCTGCGCTTGATCCCCATGCCCATGGAGTCGTGGGCCCACGGGCTGCTCGAGGGCATCCATGGCGAGAACATCCTCTGCGACCATCTGTGGCTCCACATCGTCGATCCAGCCGGGCAACCATTGCCAGGATCCACCCTGCTGGCATCGGGAGGCGTGACGCTGGTGCGCAAGGTCGCATTCATGCCCGCGATTCCCGAGGGATCCTCGCCGGTGGAGTGGCGCGTACACCACTTGGGAGAGACGTTTGGCCAGGATATCGCCCATCCCGCAGACGTCGCCAGAGACATGGCGGTCTACGCACTGGCGGTAGGACACAACTGCCTGACCTCCACCTATACGCTGGCGACAGGAGGCTGCGTTGCCTTTCCCTGGCAGATCGAATATGTCCACAAGACCACGCGGAAGGAGGTCATGGGCTGCACCTTCTTGAGCTGCGGCAGGCACACGGCCAACCAGGAAACCAAGGTGGCCAACGGTGAAACCCGGGAGACCAGCCATTCCCTGAGCGCAGAAGCCGCGAAGGAAGCTGGGTTCGAGGGTTCTGCTGGTTTCGCCAAGATCGCCGCCAAGAGCAGCTTCAAGATCCAGGGCAGCTTCGAGAACACGACCACCAGGACCACGCTCTACGAGCGGTCGATTGCGATCACCAGCGGGCAAGCTGCGTCCAACGAAACGAACGCGGCATGCACGGACGCACTGTGCTGCATGGGGCTGCTCTACGTCACCTACGAGGTATGGGCGCGGCAGTACACGATCTGCGGCGCACCAGCCACCAACAGCAAGAAGATCGGCGAGATGGAGGTGTGCGTGGGGCTGTGCACCTGGTTCGAGAACATCGCCTGGAACCCGAACTGCCCGGGTTGCGCGCAAGATGGGACGCCAGCGAGCCTGCCAGGCCCCAACAGCTTCGTGTTCTGACGCCCAGGTCCGTGGCCGGGTGCCGGCCAACCTCGCCCGACCGGGTGACGACCTGCCGACACGATCGGCGCCAGCCCGTCCGCACCCTGCTCGTTTGGCGCCCCTCCCCAGCGAGCAACCGCCCTGTGTTCCCTGCCCGCCGAATCTCTCGTCGGCCGCGGTTGCGCGGGTGCCTCATGCCGCAGCGGCGCTGCGCGCGGACCCGCACCTCGACGGCAGCACCGCCGCCCCCGAAACGACAACACCCGCCGACAACTCTCGTTGCCGCCGGGTGTTGAGATGGCGAGGGCGACGGGAATCGAACCCGCAACCACCGGATCGACAGTCCGGTACTCTAACCAATTGAGCTACGCCCCCACGCCGTGAGGGGCCGAGGATGCTAGCGGCGCGGCGGGGCTTTGCAAGCCACACCTCCCGCGCGCGGTGGCCGGGGCCGGAATAAAATCGGCCGCCGGGCTCGCACCCAGCGGCCGAAGCCACTCTTCGCTCTCTCGTGTCGAATCGGCTGCCCGTCGGCCGGACCTTGCGGGCCGACCAGCGAGCAACCGTCTCGCTTGCCACGATCTCTAGGACAGCCCGTTCCCGGGCCCAAGCCCCACCGATGCCCGTCCCCGCGCCCCTCGCCCGCCTGCGGCTCGCCTTCGCCGACCGGGACAGCCTGGCCGTCCCGCACCTGTCGGTCGACGGCATGACGCCGGCCGGCCCCAACCTGTCGCACTGGCCGGGGAACCGCACGCCGGCCGCCTGGAAGGCCGACCTGAGCACGGGCATCGCCTTGCGGTTCGCGCGGGCCGCACCGGCCGAACAGGCCGCCTTCCTCGGCGACACCGAACTGGTGCTGAACGACCACTACGACACCGACGGGTTCGGCGCCCTGCTGGCCGTGCTGCGGCCCGAGGTCGCGGCGGCCCACGAGGAACTGCTGCTGGCTGCCGCCGCGACCGGCGACTTCGGCACCTGGCACACGGAGCGCAGCTTCGCGATCGACCGCATCGTCGCCCGGCTGGCTGCGTCGGCGTCGCCGGTCGCGGCGGCGTTCCGTGGCGTCGACGATTCGGCGGCGCTGTCGCTGCGGCGCTACGCCTGGCTGCTCGAACACGCCGAGTCCGTGCTGCGGGAGCCGACGGCGTTCGCGGCGCTCCATGCCGACGAGATGGCTGCCGTGCAGCAGGAGATCGACCAGGGGCTGCGCGGCGCGCTCGAGCGCCGCGGCTGGCCACAGCTCGACTTCGCCGTCCTGTCCGGCGCCGGGCCGCGCCACCGCATGACGCTGAACACGCTGGCCGGCGCCCACCGCGTGCTGCACGTCGATCGCCGCCCCGACGGCTTGCGCTACCGCCACCACGACCGCACCGAGAGCTGGTTCGACCTGCTGACCTTCCATGCCCTGCCGCGCGGCGACCTGCGACCGCTGGCGGCGCACCTCGGCGAACTCGAACCGCCGCACGACGGCGCGTCGTGGAACGCCGATCCGCCGACCGAACCGATCCCCGAGCTCTACTTCGGCGTGCCGTCGGCGCAGGAGTACGGCCAGGTCAGCCGCGACCTGCGGCCGAGCCGGCTGCCCGTCGAACGCGTCGTCGCGGCCTGCGTCAGCGCCTTCTCGCGCGCGGCCGCCCACTGACGCCCTGGCGCCGGCCGGGGATCGACCGCATCATGCGCGCCGCATGCGGGTCCACGCCCTCGTCCTTGGCTGCCTGCCGTGGCTCGCCGGCTGCGGCGATCGGGCGCTGCTGCAGGACGAGAGCGGACGCTACCGCCTGCTGGCGCGAGCGGGCGACCAGCAGGACGAACACGTGCTGCGGCTGCTGCGCGGTCAGCACGGCCCGGTGGTGTTCGCGCACGATCCGCCGTCAGCGGTCCGCGCCTTGTCCCTGCTGCGCCCCGCCCAGGGCGTGCGCGACGGCCGCCTGGTCGCCATCGACGACGAGCCCGCCGCGACCTCGCCCGGCGACGTGCCGGTGGCCACGGTGGTCCCCGACCGCGGCAGCGCGGTGGCCGTCGACATGGCATTGCTGTGGTGCCACGGCGTGACGCCGCCGCCGCGCCTCATGCTCGGCAGCCGGATCGTGCTGCCCGGCGGCGCCACGCAGCGACAGCCCGCGCCCGGCGACTTCGTCGTCGAACTGCTGCGGCGCCAGCACGCCGAGCTGCTGACCGACCGCCCCCGGACGGACGTCGTGTTCCGCATCGGCCTCCTGCTGGTGCGCGACGACGACCGGCAACGCCGGCTCGGCGACGACGTCGAAGCGGCGGTCGCCCGCTACCCGCACCTGGTGTGCGAACGGCGCCAGGCCCTCGGCGACACCGCCCGCCTGGCGACCATGGCCCGCGAGCGGCTCGACGCCGGCTGCCGCGCGCTGCTGGTCGCCGGCGACGGCGGCGACGCCCTGGCGGCGGTGGCCGCCATGGCCGACGAGTTCCGCGCCGCGCTGATCGTGCTCGACCCCGACGCCGAGTGCCGCCAGGCGACCTGCTGCATCGGCGCCGACCCGACGATGCTCGGCCGGGCCGCCGCCGAAGCGGTGCGGCGGCTCGCACCCGACGGCGCGGCGTTGCTCGAGCTGGCGACCGACCACGGCACCCCGGCCGCGGACGGGCGCCACCAGGGTTTCGCCGCAGCCCTCGGCCTGCGCCCGCTGCGCTGAGCGGCGTCAGACCCGCCTAACGGCGGTCGATCTGCTCGAGCCGGTGGCGCGCGTCCTTGGCCACATCCCACAGCTCCTTGCGGTCGCCGCACTGCGCGACGAGCTGTTCGTAGGCAGCCCGCGCGCGCACGAGGTCGCCCGTCTGCTCGAGCAGCCGCGCCGTCGTCCACCGGGCCCGCGTACGCGTGCCGTCGTCCGGCGCCTCGCGTGCCAGGGCGTCGGCGACGCCGAGCGCCGCCCCGGGATCCCGCTCGGCCAGCGTCCATGCCAGCTGGTAGGCCGCCCAGGCGCCGGTCTTGGCCGCCATGCCGGCCTCGTCGACGACGGCGCGCAGCGTGCGCTCGGCGCCGAGCGTGTCGCCACGTTGCCGTTGCAGCAGACCGAGCTGGGTCGTGGCCCGGAGCCGCCGCTCGGCGTCGAGCGGCCGCGCCAGCAGGTGCCGCAACGCCTCGTCGGCCGCCGCCGGGTCCTTGTTCTCCTGCGCGAGCCGCTGCACCTCGGCCAGCAGTTCGTCGTCGGCGAGGGCGGCGAACCGCTCGCGCAGCCGCTCGGCCTCGATCGCCTCGAGCGCCAGCCGCAGCTGGGGCAGGTCGATCGCAGCGGCGGCGGTCGGCGCCTCGACCCGCGTGGGCGGCGCCGCGGTGGCCGACCGACCTTCGAGCGCATCGACGCGCGCAGCCAGTTGGTCGACGGCCATCGCCAGGCGCAGCCAGGGCGCATCCGCGGATGCGACGACCGGCGTCGAGGCCGTCGGCGCGGGGTCGGCGACGGCAGGCAACGGCTCCGGCACGAACGCTCCGCGACCGAGAGTCCAGCCGGCCAAGGCGGCCGCGATCGCGATCGCCAGGCCCACGGTGCCGATTCCACGCATGGCCCGATCGTCGCGCGGCGCCACCGACCGCGCCAGCGGTTCGCATCGCCGCCGCCGGGCGCTACGTTCGCACGCTGCGCCATGCCCGACCGCGCATCGCCGAGCTACTGGTTGCTGCGCTTCTTCGGCGGCATCGTGCTGCTGCTCGCCGCCGGGCTGCGGCTGTTCACCCGCCTGCTGCCCAGCGATCCGCTCGGCGCGGCGACGATCCTGCCCGGCTTCTTCGGCTTCTACCTGTCGCTGTCGTCGATCACGCCGCTGGTCCGCGCGCTGGCGCTGCGCAGCCGCACGCACCGGGTCTGGACCGAGGTGGCCCGGGACGCCTTCGCCCGCGCCTCGCTGCCGCGCCGCATCTACTACCTGCTGGCCGCCGTGGCCGAGGTCGACGGCCCGATGAGCCCGGCCGAACGCGAGACCGTGCAGGCGTTCGTGCGCGAGCGCTTCCTCGGCACCGAGTCGACCGACGAGCTGCGCCTCTGGGAGGCGCAGCCGCTGCACTTCGACGACCGCACCGGACTGGCGGCACGCATCGCCGGCGCCCTCGACGACAGCGAACTCGACTCGCTGTTCTGCTGGTGCTGCATGGTCGCGTTCGCCGACCACAACTACCGCGAGCCCGAGCACCGGGCGCTGCAGGAGGTGGCGCGCGGACTCGGCCTGCCCGCGGCGCGCGCGCGCATGCTGTTCCACCTGGCGAAGGCGCAGCACCTGCGCGGCCGCTCCGGGCCGGGCGCCGACCGCACCCGGCCGCCGTCCGGCGCCCCGACGGAGCGGGCCCAGGCGCTGTCGGTGCTCGGCCTGCCGGGCGACGCGACGCCCGAGGCGATCCGTCGCCGCCACCGCGAACTCGTGCGACGATTCCATCCCGACGCCCAGCCCAACCTCGGTCCGATCGCCCAGCGCGAGGCGACCGAACGCTTCCAGGAGATCCAGCGCGCCTACGAGACGCTGGCCCACTGACGCCTGCCACCAAGCCATGGTCACGATCACCGCCCGCTACGAAGGCGATCTCTGCTGCACCGCCGTGCACGGCCCCTCGACGGCCTCGCTGCACACCGACGCGCCGAAGGACAACGAGGGCCTCGGCCGCTACTTCTCGCCGACCGACCTCGTCGCCACGGCGCTCGGCACCTGCATCCTGACCACCATGGGCATCGTCGCCCGGCGCCACCAGATCGACCTGGCCGGCGCCACCGTGCGGGTCGAGAAGCACATGCAGAACGGTCCCCGCCGCATCGCCCGGCTGCCGGTCGAGCTCAGCATCCCCGGCGCGTTCACCGCCGAGCAGAAGAAGCTGCTCGAGAACGCCGCCCACGGCTGCCCGGTGCACCGCAGCCTGCACCCGGACATCGACGCGCGCATCACCTTCCGCTGGCACGGCTGACGCAGCGGCCAGCGCTTCAGTCGCTGGTGTTGGTCTTCATCGGGTGCCACCAGTTCGCGGTCGGATCGGCCGCGGCGCCGCTCAGGGCCTGCACGTCGCTGACGACGCCGGTCACCAGCCCGATCGCCGCGCCCAGGGCCATCAGGGCCGCGAACGCGGCGGCGACGCCCCGGCCGTCGCAGCCGCAGCCGCCGCCGAAGCCACCGGCGGGTTCGCTGAGGATGAGGATCGGCCCGACCACGGCGCCGATCGCCGGCTTGACCAGCGTGCAACCGCCCGTGGCAAGGAGGGGGAGACTCCCGGCGCAGGCCAGGACCAGGGTCCGGCAGCGAAGCATGGGGCGCCCCAGCGCACACCCCGGCCGGGCGTGGCCGGGCGCACGCCTCCGGAAATCTCCGGGCCCCCCAATCCGGGATCGCCGGCCGGCGTCTTCAGCGGCACGATCGATCCATGGCCGATGCGGAACCGAGCCTGAGCGACCTGTTCCAGGCCCACCGGAAGGGCCTGGCGGGCGCGGTCCGCAGCGTGCTGGGAGGTTCGGCCGACGTGACCGAGCTGCTGCAGGACGCCTTCCTGAAGTGTTGGCGCAGCTGGCAGAACGGCACGCGGCCGCGCGACCCGGTGGCATGGATGTTCGTCGTGGCCTGGAACGTCGCCAGGGACGCCCGTCGGGCGCAGCAGCGGCGACCGCGCCACGAGACCCTGCACGAGGACTCGAACGTGGCCCCCACCCTCCCCCCATCGCCATCGCACGCGCTCGAGCAGCGCGAGGCCCTGGCCCGGGCGCAAGCCGCCATCCACCGCCTCAGCGACCCCGAGCAGCAGGTGTTCCTGCTGCGCACCGCCGGCGAACTGCCGTTCGACGCCATCGCCGAGCAGCTGGCGATCCCCGTCGGCACGGCGAAGACGCGCATGCGCAGCGCGCTGCAGAAGCTGCGCCAGACCCTGGGCGCCGCCCAGGCGACCACCAGGAGCCTGCGATGAACCTGCGCGAACCGTTCTCCGCCGACGAGCGCGACCGCCTCGAACAGGAGCTGCTCGAGCTGCACTTCGGTTGCCACGACGATCCCGACCGGCTGCTGGCGCGGCTCGCGGCCGAACCGGCGTTGCGGCTGCTGCAGCAGCAGGCGCTGGCGAAGGCGGCGCTGCTCGAGCAGGCCGTGCGCCCGGAGCAGGCGCCGCTTCCCCTGACGCCGCCGGGGCCACGCGCATGGCGCGGCTTCTGGCGCCGGCCGCTGCCGCGCCTCCTGGTCGCCGCCGGCCTGGCGGCCGGCACCGTGCTGGGCTTCTTCGCCGCCGAACGGCTCGCCGCCGCCCGCCGCGACGCCCACGACCGCGCGCACCTGCACGTCACCGTCAGCGCGCCGCGGGCGGTGCCGGCCGGCGCTCCATGGAGCGTCACCGTGCAGGCGGCCGACCTGCGCGGGGAACCCGCGGCATGCCGCGTGCGCTGGCAGGCGTTCGCCGCCGACGACGCGCCGCTCGGCGCCGGCGAGACCGACGCCGCCCAGGGCAGCGCGGTGATCGCGCTGCCGGGCGACCTGCGCGCTCCGGCGCGGGTCGAAGTCGTCACCAGCAACGCCACCGACGCGGTGCGCCACGTGCTGCCGCTGTCGCAGGCTGCCGCCGGCCCGCTGGTGCACGTCACCACCGACCGCCCGATCTACCGGCCCGGCGAACCGGTGTTCGTGCGCGCCGTCGTGCTCGACCGCGTGACGCTGCAGCCACGGCCTGTGGAGCAGACGCTGCTGGCGCAGCTCACCGATGCCAAGGATGCGATCGTGGCGACGACCCACGACGGCGACTCGGGCCTCGGCATCGGCGCGTTCGTGCTGCAGGTGCCGGCGAACAGCGCCGGCGGCACCCACCGGGTGCAGGTGAGTTCGCCGATCGGCGCGTTCGCGCCCGAGTCGATCGACGTGGTCGTGCGGCCCTTCCAGACGCCGAAGCTGCACACGCAGATCGTGCTCGACCGCGGGAGCTACGCCCCCGGCGCCCGCGGCGCCGCGGCGGTGCGCGTGGCGCGGCTCGCCGGCGGCGGCGAGGTCGCCGCCGGCGCCCTGGTCACCGGCACGCTGGTCGTCGACGGCGCCTCGGTGACGAGCGAGAAGAAGGCGCTCGACGCCCGCGGCGAGGCGACGTTCCGCTTCACGGTGCCGACCGCGGTCGCCCGCGGCGCGGCGCGCTTCGTCGCCGTGGTCGAGGACGGCGGCGACGTCGAGAGCGAAGTGCGGCCGTTCGTCGTGCCGACCGGCGAGGTCCGGGTGGCCTGTTTCCCCGAGGGCGGCGAGCTGGTCGCCGGCGTGCCGAACAGGGTCTACCTCGAGTGCACCGATCCGCTCGGCCGCGCGGTCGACACCGCCGGCGAGCTGGTCGACGACCGCGGCGAACGCGTGGCGCCGTTCACGACCGCCCACCAGGGGCGGGCGCGCCTCGAGTTCCTGCCGCGCGACGGCCGGCGCTACGAAGTGCGCCTGCCCGGCCACGCCGAACCGTTCGCGCTGCCGCCGGTGCAGCCGCGCGGCCTGGCGCTGCGAGCCACCGCCGAGGCGAGCCCGCCCGGCGAACCGCTGCGGCTCGAGGTCGCCGGCCGCGGCGACGGTCCCTGGCTGCTCGGCGTGTTCTGCCGCGGCGTGCTGGTCGGCCAGACCACGCTGCGCCCCGGCGAGGACGGCGAACTGCGCGCGACCGCCGAGGTGCCGCTGCCCGACCATGCCTCCGGCGTGCTGCGCGCGACGGTGTTCGACCGCACCCTGCAACCGGTCGCCGAACGCCTGCTGCGGCGCGCGGCCAGGCACCGGCTCGACGTGGCCGTGCTGCCGGCGCAGGCCCGGCTCGTGCCCGGCGAGACCCAGCAGCTCACGCTGCGGGCCACCGACGAGACCGGTGCGCCCGTGCGCGCCATGCTCGGCGTGGCGGTCACCGACCAGGCGGTCGCGTCGCTCGGCAGCGAGCCGCGGATCGGCCTCGCCGACCACGCCATGCTGTTCGCCGACGTCGAGCGCGTCGAGCAGCTCGGCGACTTCCTGCTCGCGCACGAGGGCTCGGCCCGCAACGCGGACCTGCTGCTCGGCACGCGCGGCTGGCGGCGCTTCGTCTGGCGCAACGACGCCGCGGCGCAAGCCGCCATCGCCGCCCGCGGCCCGGCCGGCGAAGGCGTGCTGGCGCGGGAGGGCTTCTCGCAGACGCCGCAGGTGCACAGCAACGACCTGGAGCCGGCCCGCACGGCCGGCGGCGACCTCGCCTTCGCTGCCTATGCCGCCGAGCGGCGCCTCGTGGCCGCGGCCGCGATCGCCGTGCTGGCGCTGCTGGTCGCGGCCCTGGCGGAACTGGTGGCCTGGCTGCTGCGGCGGGCGACGGCGGCGCCGCCGGCGCTGCAGGCGTTCTTCGGCGTGTCGATGGCCGGCGGCCTGCTGCTGACCGTGTTCTTCCTGGTCCCGAGCCTGCTCGGCGGTGCAGCCATGGCGCCGGGCGCGCTCGCGTTCGATTTTGCGGGCGCCGACGGCGCGAGCGCGGTGCGCACGTTCGCGGCTCCGATTCCCGCCGTCGAGCTGGAACTGACGGAATCGAAGGTCGGTGTCTACGCGTTCGATTCCAACGCCTGGAACCGCGCCATCGGCCTCGGCGGCGGCGGCGGCGATCGACCGGCTCGGCGTGTGCGCGGCGACGACGAGGTGTGGTCGGTGCGCCGCTTCGCCGGCGACGACGACATGGCGCCGAATTCCTTCCTGCCCGACCCGGGGCGCCCGGTCAGGCACTACGCGCACCAGCACGCCGCGGCCGCCAGCCGCGAGGACTTCGCGCCGACGATCTTCTGGCACACGATGGTGCCGACCGACGACCGCGGCGAGGCGACCGTGTCGTTCGCGACCAGCGATGCGGTGACGACCTGGCTGGTGCAGGTCGATGCGCACTCCCTGGCCCGCACCGCCGGCCGGGTCGGCCAGGGCCGCGGCACGTTCGCGACCACGCTGCCCTTCCACCTCGACGTCAAGCTGCCCGACGAGGTGTCGGCCGGCGACGAGCTCTGGCTGCCGGTCGCCGCCACCGCGACCGGCCAGGCGCTCGCCGAGGTCGCGCTGCAGCTGCGGGCCGGCGGCGGCCTGCGGCTCGGCAGCGGCGCTCCCGACCGCATCCCGCTCGATGCCGCCCAGGGTCAGGCCCGCGGCCGGACCCTGCTGCCGCTCGAGGTCGCGCCCGGCGACGGCGAAGGCACGCTGGCGGTCCGCGGCCGCACAGGCCGCTTCGAGGACGGGGTGCAGCACCGGCTGCGCATCGCCCCGCGCGGCTTCCCGCACCGCCGCTCGTTCGGCGGCACGGTGGCAGCCGACACGCCCGCCGACCTGGCGCTGACGCTGCCGCCCGACGCCGTGGCCGGTTCCGGCTCGGTGCGGCTGAAGCTGTTCCCCTCGCCGGTCGCGGCGCTGACCGAGGGGCTGCAGGGCATCCTGCGCGAACCCCACGGCTGCTTCGAGCAGGCCAGCTCGGCGAACTACCCCAACACGCTGGTGCTGACGCTGCTCGAGGCGAGCGGCGACGACGTGCCCACGGTCGCCGCGCAGGCCCGGGCGCTGCTGCCCAAGGGCTACGCGAAGATCACCGGCTACGAGTGCGCGCGCCGCGGCTACGAGTGGTTCGGCAAGGACCCCGGCCACGAGGCGCTGACCGCCTACGGCCTGCTGCAGTTCCACGACATGCGGCAGGTCCACGACGTCGACGCGGCGATGGTCGAGCGCACGCAGCAGTGGCTGCTCGCGCGCCGCGACGGCAAGGGCAACTACCCGCACCAGGGTCCTGACCACCACAGCTTCGGCGGCCGCTCGGCGCGACTGACCAACGCCTACGTGACCTATGCGCTCCTGCAGGCCGGCACGCCGGCCGGCGAACTGGCCACCGAGCTGGCGGCGCTGGTCGAGCGCGTGGGCACCGGGGATCCGTACGAACTGGCCCTGATCGCCAACGCGCTGCACCTCGCCGGCCGGCCCGAAGCGCCGGCGGCCCGCCAACGACTCATGGCGCTGCAGCTGCCGGACGGTTCGCTGCACGGCACGACGACCAGCATCACCATGAGCGGCGGCAAGGACCTGGTCGTCGAGACCACCGGCTTCGCGGTGCTGGCGTGGCTGCCGGATCCACGGTTCGCGGCGTCGGTGCGGCGCGCGGTCGAGTTCCTGCACGGCGCGCGCGACGCCCGCGGCACCTTCGGCGCCACCCAGGCGACGGTCACGGCGCTGCGCGCGCTGACCGCCTATGCCGCCGCCCACCGGGCCACGCGCACCCCCGGTCGGCTGCGGGTGTTCGCCGGCGACGTGCTGCTCGGCGAACGCGGCTTCACCGCGGCGGAAGCCGAGGCGATCGCGTTCGAACTGTGGCCGCGGCTCACGCCCGGCGACCACGCGCTGCGGCTCGAGCTCGACGGCGGCGGCGAGGCGCCGCTGCCGTGGGCCTGCGACGTCGCCTACCACAGCGAGCAGCCGGCCGACGACGCCGAGGCGAAGGTGGCGCTGCGCACCGGGCTGCGCGCCGCGACGGTGCGCGAGGGCGACGCCGTGGCGCTCGACGTCGAGGTCGAGAACCGCACCGACGAGCCGCTGCCGATGACGCTGGCGATCGTCGGCCTGCCGGCGGGCCTCGAGCTGCCGACGCGCGTGCTGGAGGACCTCCAGCGCGCCGAGCGGTTCGCGTTCTGGGAGCTGAACGGCCGCGAGCTGGCGCTCTACTGGCGCGACCTGGCGCCCGGCGCCCGCATGCCGCTCACGCTCGACCTGGTGGCCCGCATCCCGGGCCGCAGCACGGGACCGGCGTCGCGCGCCTACCTCTACTACACGCCAGGGCAGAAGCGCTGGGCTGGGCCGCTCGCGGTCGAGGTCACGCCTCGCTGACCGCCGCGTTGCGGCCGATGGCATCGCCGGCCCACGGCCGACCGGAGGACGGTCGCCGGCCGGCGCCGGGTCGCCTATCCTGGCGGCCCGCATGCACCTTGCGTTCCTCGTCGTCGCGGCGACCGCCGCCACCGCCGCCGCCCAGCCGCCGCCCGGCTACTACGCCAGCGTCGACGCGAGCACGCCGACGACGCTGCGCAGCACGCTGCACGCGGTGATCGACGACCACGCCAAGGTGCCCTACACGGCATCCGGCACCGACACCTGGACGGTGCTCGAGCTGGCCGACCAGCACCCGACGGTGCCGAGCCAGATCCTCGACCTCTACAAGAACGCCGCGCACCCCAAACAGGGCGGAGGCAACTCGTTCTACAACCGGGAGCACGTGTGGCCGAACTCGTTCGGGTTCCCCACCGACGGACCGGGCAACTACCCGTACTCGGACTGCCACCACCTGTTCCTCTGCGACATCGCCTACAACAACGACCGCGGCAACCTGCGCTTCGCCAACGGCACCGCGGCCTGGACGGAGCGCACGACGCTGGCCAACGCCGGCCAGGGCGGCGGCAGCGGCGTGTTCCCGGGCAACTCGAACTGGTTCGCCGCCTCCGGCTGGCAGACCTGGAACGGCCGCAAGGGCGACGTGGCGCGGGCGATGTTCTACCTGGACGTGCGCTACGAGGGCGGCGTGCACGGCGTCACCGGCGCCGCCGAACCGGACCTGCGCCTGACCGACACGGTGAGCCTGATCCAGACCACCGGCGGCAACGCCTCGGTGGCCTACATGGGCCTGCTGAGCACGCTGCTGCAGTGGCACCAGGACGATCCGGTCGATGCGCGCGAGATCGCCCGCAACGACGTCGTCTACTCGTTCCAGGGCAACCGCAATCCGTTCATCGACCACCCGCAGTGGGTCGAGTGCCTCTACCTCGGCAACTGCGTGCGGCAGCGCGTGCCCGAGGTCTGGGTCAACGAACTGCACTACGACAACGCCGGCGCCGACGTCGACGAGTTCGTCGAGGTGGCGGGTCGCGCCGGCACCAGCCTGCGCGACTGGATGCTGCTCGGCTACGACGGCGCCACCGGCCTCTGCTACGGCTGGGTTCGGCTCGGCGGCACGATCCCCGACCAGCAGAACGGGTTCGGCGTGCTCGCGTTCGACTTCCCCAACCTGCAGAACGGCGCGCCCGACGGCATCGCGCTGATCGACGGCTCGGGCGCGGTGGTGCAGTTCGTCAGCTACGAGGGTGCGTTCACGGCCTCGGGCGGCGCCGCGCACGGCCGGCAGTCGGTCGACATCGGCGTGAGCCAGAGCGGCTCGACCGCGGTCGGACTGTCGCTGCAGCTCGGCGGCGCCGGCAACCGCTACACGCAGTTCACCTGGCAGCCGACCGTGCTGGCGAACACCAAGGGCGCGCCGAACGTCAACCAGATGTTCCCGTAGATGTCGTCGGGGCGCTAGCGCGACACCGTCTTGTAGAACAACCAGGTCATGGCGCGACCCTGCGCGTCACGCGACAGAACTGCAATGTCGGCACCGGATGCCGTCGCCGTTCGTTCCCTCGTGCCCCCGCACGACCAGAACACTTCGCCCGAAGGGGACAATGGGATCTCCTTGGATTCACCTTTGCGCACCACGATGTTCCCCTCGCGACCCTCTACCGTAACGACGGAATCGGAGCAGCGGTCCAATGTCGAGTCCACCTGCATTCGCACGACCTCGCGCCTGGGTGGTGCGCTGGCATTCGTGATCTCGAGTCTCTTCTGCATGTCCGCGATTGCCTTCCAGGCATCGTTCTGCAGTTCCCCAAGCTCCTGAATCGCCTTCAGCAGGGCAAGACTGGACGACTCTCCCTCTCCAGACTGCCGGTTGAGGTCCGACGATTGCTTTTCGAGGGCCCCGATCCGCGCCACCGCTTGATCATGCCGCCCCTCCATCTTGCCCAGCTCCGTGGCCAACGCCGACTTCTCGGCCTCGATTCGCTCGGCCTTCGCATGAGCATCACTTCTTTCCCTCTCCAATCGACTGATGACGAGCGCTTGCAGGACAGCGTACGTCGCTCCGCTGACGGCGACGGTCAGCAGCACTGCGAACCCGAGGTTGTGGCGAAACCAGACGTGCGCGTTGGGCTCTGACGACATTGGATCACCTGTAGGTGGGCATGTGGCTTCTGATCCTGAACGTGGCAATCGACCCCTTCGGCTTCATGTTCATGTCATTGACAGGGGTAGAGACACAGGGAGCGATCGCGTCACGGGATGTCGATCCTCACGTCATCGATGTCCTCAGGGGCCATGCCGACCGGCCAACGAACACGATGGCTTGACGAGGCAGATCGCAGAACCAGCGTGAAGGGGAACTTCGGATAGGCCCCCGATGGGAGCCTTCCCCCACAGACCAAGAAGTTGGTCCCTCCTCTGCACGACGAGCCGAAGTCGCCCAGGATGTCGCACCAGAGCAGTTCCTCGACGGGCAGTTCCTTGCCGCCACGCGTCAAGATCGGCCGCTGGTGACGCGTCTCGACGCCGATCGTGACCGCAACGACCCGGATGTCGCCGGGCCGCAGGTCGGCCAGATCGCGGTGGATATCCACCGAGTGGATCAGAGGGAAATCCCCAATCGTCGCCGAATAGGTGAGGGCCGACGGAACACTACGCAGCTTGTTGGGCCGACACTGCAGGCGCAGCCAGGGATGCTCGCGCGCGGTCAAGGTGACCAACCCGACATCCACTTCCCGGCTGGACGCGTCCCGGATGTCGAAAAGGACCTGCGCGGCAGCCTGCTCCGGATACGCCCGGACATCGACGATGGTCGGCGGCGAATCGAACTCGACCGGGTGTATCGGCAGCTGGACCGCCACCAAGCCGTGGTTGCACGTCAAGGCACGTACCCAGACATGCGGCGACGCGGCTCCTGGCTGCGGACGAAAGAAGTACTCGTGTTCGGATGGAACGGGCCGATCACAGTTGGGCACCCGGCGTCCATCGCTCCCCCAGGCAGAAGCGGGAGGTAGCGACGCCGACGTCTCCACGGCCAAGTCGATTCCAGGCGAGTGAGCGCCTGTCGCCACCATGAGCAGGTCATCCCCGACGAAACGGACTCGGCCGACCAGCAGCCCCACGAACTCGCACGTGACCTTGGTATCCCCAACCACGGTGACCGGCATCTGGGGAAAGAGCCCTGTGGATGCCGTGGCAAGACACCACCGCCGACCCGGATCGGCACAGCACAAGACATGAAGGCCTTCGGTCAAGCCTTCGAATCGGACCATTCCATCGGCTCCGGACACCACCGTCTTCGCATCACCCTGGCCCGAGTCGCCGAGCACGCTGACGCGAATGCCGGCAAGCCGCATCCCGCCGATCGAGCGACACTCCACGGCAAGCGTCGCCTGGGCAGGCCGCCCGCCGACCGGCGTATCCGGCATCCGCTCCATCCCTGCCGCCTGCACCCGCAGGTCCGACCCATGCCCAGGCGCGAAGGTCGTCGCCAGGGGTCTCCCGCTCTCCTGCACCGAGGGGACCCTGACTGCAGCGGGCGCTGGCTCCCGTGCATCGAGCAACAGCATGGCGACCGCCAGGAGGATGAGACCGGCCACCGGCAGCACGTTCTTCATGGTGGGTCGGTGTCGCTTGGTGGAAGGATGAGGGTTGACGAGGATGCGGCTGGCTTGGATGCGGCACGCTGGCTTTGCGGGTGACGCTGCGCAGCCATTCTCGACGTCACGGGGAACGGGAGCCTGAGCACCGGGGACGACACGGAACTTCTGTCGGGTGATGCCCCAATTCCCTAGTACGCTCGCCCCTTAATAGGATTGCCCTCCCCGGCGGTTGCGCCGCCGCCTGAACTCATGGCCTGACCGTTCTTTGCAGGAATCGCAAAAATCCGCATGCCGGCGGCCGCTACAGCCCGGACGCGCTCCCATCCGGCCCCAGGTGCCCCCACCCCCTACCCGCGGCACGACGCCGGCAGACCCCGTGCGGGAAGTCGGCAACCGCTACGCGCAGTTCACCTGGCAGCCGACCGTGCTGGCGAACACCAAGGGCGCGCCGAACGTCAACCAGACGTTCCCGTAGGCCCCGCGTTCAGGGTTCGAGCAGCGGCAGGATCGCCGCCAGCGCGCGCTCGGCGAGGATGCGATGCCCCTCGGGGCCCGGGTGGAAGTCCGACCGCGTCACCTGGTGGCGGTGCTGCCACTCCAGGCTCAGCACCGTGTCGAAGCGGTGCACGCCGAGGCGCGCCGCGTGCTCGACCGCGAGCGGCGGCAGCCCGACGGTGTCGAACACCACGTACGGCACCTTCGCCGGCGCCAGCAGGCCGTGGAACTGGTCGAGCGCGAACACCAGCATCTCGGGCGTGAGTCCGGTGTTCGGCTCACAGCCGCGGTCCTTGGTCAGCACGTCGGCGAGCCGCTCGACGAGCCGCAGCGTGCGCACCCGGCGCAGCGTCTCGCCGAGGAACAGCGGCGGCGCCTTCGGGTGCGGTTCGACGTCGTTGTTGATGATGCAGTGCAGCACCAGGTCCGGCGCGAACGCCATGCCCTCGTCGCGCAGCCAGTGGAACTCCTCGGCCAGCCCCCAGCCCGGACTGCCGGCGTTGACCACCTCGTAGCGCCGGCCGTCGCGGCGCGGCCGCTGCTGCAGCAGCGCCTCGAGCCGCCGCGGGAACGGATCGGCCTCGCCGACGCCCCAGCCGAACGGCACCGAGTCGCCGAGCACGACGAGCCGGAACACGGCGGCCGGCTTCGGCACCTCGACCTCGGGGTTGCGCAGCCGCTGCCGGCTGATGCGCACCTCGTGGCCGAGGTAGTGGCCAACGGCGCCGGGGACGAGGCGCAGCACGCGCCGACCGTCGACCTCGACGTGCTCGAGCACCGTGGCCGAGAAGCGTTCGCGGTCCTCGAGTTCGCCGAAATCGGCGGGGTCCGCCAGGCGCAGGAACGCTTCGCAGCAGCCGAAGGGCAGCAGGGCCGCGGCGGCCAGCAGCAGCAGCCGGGCGCCGAGCCGGCGGCGGCGCGGCACGACGGCGCCGGCCGTCCCGGACCTGGCACGAGGAGCGGACTCGGTGTTCACGGCGACATGCCGACGCGCGGCCGGCGGAGCGTAGCACACCGGCCAGGCCCCCGACGCCGACCGGCAACGATCCCGAGGCCGCCGCGGTCAGGTTGGCCGCGGCCGCCGTCGGCGCGCCGCTGGCGCGGCGATCGCCGCCTGCCACGCCAGCAGCAGCGCCTCCTCGGCCACCGGCGGTGCGACCGCCTCGAGCCGCACCAGCGTGCACCCCGCCCGGCCCCAGGCGCCGTTCGCCGGCACGAACGCGTCGGGATGGTCGGCGCACAGCCGCGCCTGCTCGCTGGGCGACACCCGCACCATGCCGGTCGCCCCGTCTGCGTGCAGCGAGGCGAACACCCTCCCGCCGGCGCGGAAGTCCGGATGGCCGTGGTGGCTGCCCTCGACCGCCTCGGGCAGCGCCAGCGCCAGGCGCCGGAACCGGGCCGGGGTCATGTCAGCGGCCGCCTTCGTCGGACGCGCCGAGGGCCGCGGCCAGCGCCGCCTCGCCGCCGACCACCGGCAGCGTCAACACCGAAGCGTCGAGGTCGAGCGTCAGCTCGGTGCCCGGCTTGGGCCACAGCGTGAAGTCGCGGTCGCTGGCGAACACCATCAGCGCCAGCGGCAGGCCGGCGGCGAGGATCTGGTCGTCGGGCTGCAGGTCGAACGCCACGTCGACGAACTCGCCGGGCACCAGCGGCTCGCTGCGGCTCAGCGAGTTCCGGTTCTGCGGGTCGGCCCAGCCGCGCGTGATCACGTTCTTCGTCTCGGCGCCCTGCCAAGGCAGCGTCACCAGCCACACCGACAGGTTCGTCGCCGGCTTGCTGCACGCGAGCCGCAGCTGCACGCGCGCGGTGCCCGACAGGTGCAGCGGCTGCGCCAGCGGCGGCGTGGCGTAGAGCAGGCGCTGCGGCGATTCGGCCGCCTGGGCCAGCTTCGCCCCGGGCACGGCGACATCGTCGACCAGGGTCTCGCGGCCCTGGCCGGGCGCCGGCGCGCGTTCGAGCCCGCCGATGGCGCCGCCGCCGGCGCGCGGGTGCAGCGCCACGCGCACCGCGTCGGGATGCGGGTAGTCGGCGTAGGGCGTGGCCTCGGTCTCGCCCTCGCGCACGATCCAGCTGCGCGGTCCCGCCTCGATGCCGTTGTCGACGCCGTGCAGGAAGCGCGTGAACCAGCGATTGCACAGCGAGAACGGCGGCGCGCCCTCGTGCCCGCCCTGGTGGAAGAAGGCCATGCACGGCACGTCGCGCTGCCGCAGCGCCACGTGGATGCGCACGCTGTGCTCGGGCATCACGTTCCAGTCGTTCCAGCCGTGCACCACCAGCGTCGCCGCGCGCACGCGGTCGATGTGCCGCAGGTAGTCGCGCGTGAACCAGAAGTCGTTGAAGTCGCCGGTGAGCCGGTCCTGCTGCTTCTTCAGCAGGCCGTCGCGCACGTTCTCGTTGCACCAGCCGCGCCGTGCCGGGTTGCCGCTGTTGACGAAGTCGTAGAGCACGTCGACGTCCTCGCCCATGTAGCCGCCCGGGTGCCGCACCAGGCCGTGCGAGCGGTAGTAGAGGTAGTACGAGGTGTTCGGCGCGATCGGGATGATCGCCGCCAGACCCTCGACGCCGGTGGTCGCCGCGGCGATCGGCAACGTGCCGTTGTAGGAGGTGCCGATCATGCCGACCTTGCCCGAACACCAGTGCGCGGTCACCGGCTCGCCGCCGTCGATGGTCGTGTAGCCCTTGGCGCGGCCGCACAGCCAGTCGATCACCGCCTTCGGCGCCAGGGACTCGTTCTCGCCGCCGATCGTGACGCAGCCCTGCGACAGCCCGGTGCCCGGCGAGCACGAGTGCACGACCGCGTAGCCGCGCGGCAGCCAGCGGCGCACCTCGCTGGTGGCGATCCGGTCGGGCCGCGCGGTCGAACGCACGGCCGGCATCGGCGTGCGCGGCGGCGGCTCGGCGCCGAGCTCGTGCTTGGGATCCCAGAAGTAGCGCGAATCGGTGCTGCCGATGCCGGTGAAGTAGGGGCTCGTCTCGTAGACCACCGGCACCTTCAGGCCCTCGGTCTCGGTCTGCCTCGGCCGCGTCACGTCGACGTGCATGCGGTCGGGCCGACCGTCGCCGTCGGAGTCGAACGTCGTCTCGACCCACAGCGCCTCGCGGATCCACTCGGACGGCTTGCTGAACGCGTCGACGACCTGGGCCTCGCCGTCGGCGAAGACCGGCACGGCGCGGGTGGCCTCCTGGACGGCCTCCTGGGCGGCGAGGCCGGCGGCGAGCCAGAGGGTGGCGAGCAGCCGGAACGGAACGGCGGGCGGAGCCATGGGCATGCGGGGTCTCGGGTGCACGCGGGCGAACGCCCGGCGGGCGGCGAGACGATAGCGCGCGCCGCGGCGGCCGTTGCCGCCGATCACCCCGGTCCGGCGAGCGCGCTTCCGGTCCGGCCCCGCCGGGCTACCGTGGCGCCGCATGGCGCGCAGACTCGGCTGGCTGTTGGCGCTGGCGGTGCTGGTGCGCGCCGTCGGCTGCGCCCTGCGGCCGATGCCGGCCCGCGACGGGGTCGCCTACCTCTGGCTCGCCGAGCGCACCGCGCACGGCGACCTCGGCGGGCTGTTCGACACGGTGTTCCACCCGCTCTACCCGCTGCTCGTCGGGCTGCTGCTCGCGGCCGCGCCGGGGCTCGCGCCGGAAGTCGCCGGGCAGCTGGTCGCCGCCGGCAGTTCGGCGCTCACGGTGGTGCCGCTGTTCGCGGTCGCGCGGCGGCTGCACGGCGCCACGGCCGCGACCTGGGCCGCGGCGATGTTCGCGCTCGGCGCCTGGTTCGTGCGCCACCCGGCCGAGTGCATGTCGGAGGGCTGCTTCCACCTGCTGGTGGCGACGTGGGCGCTGGCCGCGGTGCACGAACGGGCGCGCCCGGGCCTCGGCGGCATCGCCGCCGGGCTCGCGTTCCTGGTCAGGCCCGAAGGCGCCGCCGCCGCGGTGGTCGGCGCCTGGTTCTTCGGCCGGCGGCTCGGCATGCGCGCCGCGCTCGTCCATGCCGGCGCCGCGGCCGCGGTCGCCAGCCTGCTGCCGCTCGGCGCGCTGGCCAGCGGCCACGGCTTCGTGCTGACGCCGAAGGCAGCGTTCAACTGGTCGGTCGGCGCCGGCGGCGCCGGTTCGGCGCTCGCCCACTACGCGGAGCAGTGGCTGCGCCTGCCGGGCAACGCGTGGGAGGGGCTCGGCTACCTGGTGTTCCCGCTCGCGGTGGCCGGCGTCGCCGGCCGCTGGCGCCGCGGCCTCGACGACCGCGAACGGCTGCTGCTGGTGCCGTTCCTGGTGCAGTGCGCGGTGCTGCCGCTGCTGTTCAGCCACCACCGCTTCGTCTCCGGTTACGGCGTGCTGCTGCTGCCGTTCGCCGGCCACGCCGCCGCCGCGCTGGCGGCGCGGCCGGGCTGGCGCATCGTGCTGCCGCTGCTGCTGGTCGCCAGCGAGGCGAAGCTGTGGCTGGCCACGCCCACCGACCGCGGCCTCGAGCGCGAGCTCGGCCGCTGGCTGGCGGGCCAGCTCGCCCAGGGCGAGACGCTGGCCACCGACATGCCGCGCGTCGTCTACTTCGCCGGCCGTGCGCCGCCGCCGCCCCGGCCGATCCTGGCCGCCGACCTGCAGGCGTGGGCCGCGGCGCCGGGCTGCCGCTTCGTCGCCCTGCGCACCGGCCGCACCGACGAGGTCGTGCCCCGGCTCCGCGCCCTCGGCTACGACGCCCTGGCGCTGCCCCCGCACCTGCAGGCGGATCCCGCCGCCGCGTCGGTGCAGCTCTGGGCCCGGCCACGCTGAGACCCGCGCTGCGCCGGCCTCAGCCGTCGCGCAGCCGCCGCCGCAGCAGTTTCTTGTCGATCTTGCCGACGCTGGTCTTCGGGATCGCGTCGACGAGCCGCACGTCCTCGCGCCGCGGCAGCTGCCAGCGGGGGAACGACGCCGCGAGATGGGCGACCAGGTCGGCGGGCGGCGGCGGCGCGGCGGCATCACGCGGCACCACGAACAGCACCGGCGCTTCGTCGCGCAGCGGGTCCGGTCGCGCCACGACCGCGGCCTCCAGCACGCCGGGATGCAGCAGCGCCGCGTTCTCGAGCGCGGTGCTGGAGATCCACTCGCCGCGGCTCTTGATCAGGTCCTTCTTGCGGTCGGTGATCGCGATCGCGCCGCCGGGGTCGATGGTGGCGACGTCGCCGGTGCGGAACCAGCCGTCGGCCGGGAACGCCTCGTGCGTCGCGTGGCCGAAGTAGCCGCTCGCCACCCAAGGCCCGCGCACGCACAGTTCGCCGGCGGTCTGGCCGTCCCACGGCAGTTCACGGCCGTCGTCGCCGACGATGCGGGCCTCGAGCCCTGGCACCGGCCGGCCGGGCCTGCCGCGCAGCGTGATGTCGGCCGGATCGTCGGGCGCGAGCCCGGTGCTGCCGGCGTGCGTGCAGGCGCCGACCGGCGAGGTCTCGGTCATGCCCCAGGCGTGCGTGACCGGCACGCCGAACTCGTGCTGCCACTGCTCGACCAGCGCGCGCGGCGTCGGCGCGCCGCCGAACACGAGGCGGCGCAGGCTGGACACGTCGCGCGGGTGGCGGCGCAGGCTCTGCAGCACCAGGTTCCAGACCGTCGGCACGCCGGCCGCGAAGGTGACCCGCTCGGCCTCGATCAGTCCCGCCAGCGCGTCGCCGCCGAGGTGGGCGCCCGGCAGCACCAGCCGCGCGCCGACCAGCGCAGCGGCGTAGGGCAGGCCCCAGGCGTTGACGTGGAACATCGGCACCACCGGCAGCACCGTGTCCCGCTGCGCGACGCCGAGCGAATCGACCATGCCGCAGCCGAACGCGTGCAGCACCGTGCTGCGGTGCGAGTAGAGCACGCCCTTCGGTTCGCCGGTGGTGCCCGACGTGTAGCAGAGCCCGGCAGCCTGGTGTTCGTCGAGCGGCACCGCGGCGGCGGGCGGCGGCGCCTGCGCCAGCCACGCCTCGTAGTCGAGCGCGCCCGGCAGCCCGGCGTCGGCGCCCCGGCCGTCGTCGTCGAGCACGACGTAGCGCAGCCCGGCCGGCAGCCGCGGCGCGGCCGCCAGCAGGGCCGGCACCAGCGCGCGGTCGACGCACAGCACGGCGTCGCCGGCATGCTGCACGATGTAGGCGATCTGCTCGGGCGCGAGCCGCACGTTCACCGTGTGCAGCACGGCGCCCAGGCACGGCACGGCGAAGTAGAGCTCGAGGTGGCGGTGGCCGTTCCAGGCGAACGTCGCGACGCGGTCGCCCGGCCGCACGCCGAGCGCCTGCAACGCCCCCATCAGCCGGTCGACGCGGGCGGCGAGCTGGCCGTAGGTCGTGCGGTGCAGCGCGCCGTCCGCGCGGCGGCTCACGACCTCTCGATCGCCGAAGACCGTGCGCGCCCGCCGCAGGATCGCGTCGAGCGTCAGCGGCTGCTCCATCATCCGGCCGTGCATGGCGCGCCTCGCCCGGGCTCCCCCAGCGCTACTTCAGTTCGCCGCAGTCGGCGATCTCGACGTCCTGCGAGGTCGAGCCCGAACGCGAGCCCACGGCCTCCATCGCCGCCACGACCTGCATGCCCTCGGCGACCTTGCCGAACACGACATGCTTGCCGTCGAGCCACGGCGTCGCGACCGTGGTGATGAAGAACTGCGAACCGTTGGTGTTCGGGCCGGCGTTCGCCATCGACAGCAGCCCGGGGGTCGTGTGCTTGTGCTGGAAGTTCTCGTCCTTGAACTTCTCGCCGTAGATCGACTCGCCGCCGGTGCCGTTGCCGCGCGTGAAGTCGCCGCCCTGGCACATGAACTGCTGGATGATGCGGTGGAAGCGCGAGCCCTTGTAGTGCAGCGCCTTGCCGGACTTGCCGGCGCCCTTCTCGCCGGTGCAGAGCGCGCGGAAGTTCTCGGCGGTCTTGGGCACCGTGTCGGCGAACAGCTCGAAGACGACGCGGCCGGCGGCCTTGCCGCCGATGTGGATGTCGAAGAAGACGCGTGGGTTGGCCATCGGCGCCTGTCTACCAGGACGGGCGCTGCGGACCAACGACCGCCGCGGATCCGTGCCGCGGCGGCGTGCGTCAGGCCGGAGCCGGCTCCGGCTCGACGACCGTCGCCGCCTTCGCGGCCTTCGGCTTGCCTCCCTTCTTCTTGTCCTTCTTCTTCGCCTTCGCCTCGGCGGCGGCCGCCGCCGTGGCCGCGGCCTTCTTGTCCTTCTTGCCGGCCTTGCCCGCCTTGCCGCCGCGCGGCCGGTCGAGGTGCTCCTGCAGCACCGTCGCCACGCAGGCAGTCAGCCGCTTGCCCATCGCGAGGTGCAGGAACTCGTTCGGCCCGTGCGCATTGCTCTGCGGCCCGAGCACGCCGGTGATCATGAACTGCGCCTCGGGGAACTTCTCGCCGAGCATGCCCATGAACGGGATCGTGCCGCCCTCGCCCATGTAGACGCAGTCCTTGTGGAAGAAGGTCTGCGACGCGTTGGCGCACGCCCGCTCGAGCCAGTCGGCCAGCGGCGGCGCGTCCCAGCCGCGGCTCGCCTTGTCGGTCGTCACCGTGACCTTGGCGCCGTACGGCGGCTTCTCGCCGAGCACCTTGACCAGCTGGGCTGCGCACTTGTCGGGGTTCGCCGTCGGCGGGATGCGCAGCGACAGCTTGCCGGTGGTGTGCGGGCGCAGCACGTTGCCGGCCTTGTCGATGCCCGGCACGCCGTCGATGCCGATCAGCTCGACGAACGGCCGCCAGGTGCGGTTCAGGATCAGCTCGGTCAGGTCCTTGGCCATCGGCCGCGTGCCCTTCGTCCACGGGAAGCGCTGCCACAGCTTGTCGCCGAGCACCCGGCCCGCGGCCTTGGCCTGCTTCTGCCGCTGCTTGGGGATGTCGACGTGGAACTTCTTGCCGAGGATCTCGCCGGTCTCGCTGTCCTCGATGCGCTCGATCAGCTGCCGCAGCACGCGGAAGCTGCTCGGCACGATGCCGCTGGCGTCGCCGCTGTGCACGCCTTCGGTCAGCACCTCGACGCGCACGTCGGCGGCGACGACGCCGCGCAGCGACGTCGTGCACCAGAGCTGGTCGTAGTTGCCGCAGCCGCTGTCGAGGCAGACCACGAGGCTCGGCGTGCCGATGCGGTCCTTCAGCGCGTCGATGTAGGCCGGCAGGTCGTAGCTGCCGCTCTCCTCGCAGGCCTCGATGATCACCACGCAGCGCGCGTGCCTGCCGCCGGCCTCGCGCAGCGCCCGGATCGCCGTCAGCGACGCGAACGCCGCGTAGCCGTCGTCGGCGCCGCCGCGGCCGTAGAGCTTGTCGCCCTTGCGCACCGGCGACCACGGCCCCAGCCCCTCGAACCAGCCGGTCATCTCCGGCTGCTTGTCGAGGTGCCCGTAGAGCAGCACGCAGTCGTCGCCCTCGCCGGGGATCTCCATGTAGATCAGCGGCGTGCGGCCGGCGAGCTGCACGACCTCGACGGTGAGGCCTTCGATCTTCTGCGCCTTGCACCAGCCGGCGATCAGGTCGACGGCCTTCTGCATGTGCCCCGCCGCCTGCCAGTCCTTGTCGAACGCGGGCGACTTGTTGGGGATGCGGATGTAGTCGACGAGCTGCGGGACGATGTCCTTCTCCCAGACTTCGTCGACGAACGTGCTGATCTTGCGGTGTTGCATGGCGGTGTGGGGCGAGCATCGTCGCGTGGGTGCGAGTTCGGCGGGAGCGGCGGGCGGGAAAAACCCTGCGGCGATGGGGGGGGGCGCTCGGGTTGCGGCTTGCGCCGGACCGGCAGCGTTTGGGGTGGGGGTGGGTGCTGGCCGCGCGTCAGGGCTGGCGCGGTCGCCCGGTCGCGCCCTGGAGCAGGAGCGCCAGTTCGACGAGCGCGCGGTGCAGCAGGTTGCGCACCGAGTCCTCGCTGCGCCCCATGCGCGCGGCGACCTCGGCCCGCGGCAGTTGCGCGATGCGCGACAGAGTCACGACCTCGCGGTAGTGGTCGGGCAGGCGATCGAACGCAGCCTCGAGCCGCTCGATCCGCTCGCCGGCCATGGCGACCTGCGTCGGCGTCAGCGCCCGCGCGTAGACCGCGCCGAGCGATCGGGCGCTGCCGCCGGTCGTGCGCTGGCCGTCGAGGGCGATCTCGCGCCGCGCGTCGCGCCTCTGGCTGCGCGCAGCGCGTTCGTGGTTGAGGAGCTTGTTCCAGACCGCCGTGAACAGCCAGCCGCGGAACGCTTCCTCGCCGCGGTACTCGAAGTCGTCGAGGGCCAGCAGGATGTCGCAGCATGCCGACTGCACCAGGTCTTCCTCGGCCTCCCGTGCGCGCAGCAGCGGACTCATGCGCAGGCGAACGAAAGCGCGCAGCGCCGGCAGCTGCTGCTGCAGCAGCGCCTCGAGCGCGGCGCGGTCGCCCATCCGCGAGGCGCGCAGCAGGGACCCGCTGTGGGTGCTTCCGGGGACCTCTTCACTCACCCTGGCATCATGCCGGCACTCCCGCTGCGAGCGCCAGGTCAGAAGGAGCCGGTCACCAGCACGAGCCGATTCGTCGCCGCCACGGCCGTGATGACGAACTGGGGATCCAGGGTGATCGACAGCACCTGCTGGTGGAAGGTCGTCGCCACCAGCGCGGGCGCGTTCGGCAAGTCGACCATCGTGTGGACCGATCCCGTGCCGGTCAGGTGCAGGTCGAACAGGTCGGGGGCCACCAGCAGCGTGCACCCGGCGAGGCCCTCGGGCAGCAGCGACGGCAGTGCAACCGCGGTCGGCGTGAAGCCGTAGAGGTTCAGCGCCAGGGCGTTCGCCGGCAGTCCGGTCGCGGTCGCTCGGTAGATGCTGCCGATCCACGGCAGGGAGGTCGCGCCGAGGGTGCCGCCTGTGGCCCCGGTGCAGCCGATGCCCGACGCAATCGCGGCGGCGGGGCAGGTCGTGGTCAGACGCGCCAAGCCCGAGGAGACGTGGTCGCCGATGCTGCTGAACTGGCCGGCGGCGAGCACGTCACCGTTGCGGGCGAGAGCAAGGTCGAGCACACCGTCGACCTCGACCACCGGCGACCAGATCGATCCGTTCCAACGGCGCAACTGGCCGTATTCCGATCCTGCGATCAGGTCGCCGTTCGGCAGCGCCAGCATGGTCGCCAAAGCCGCGTTCCAGAGGCCGAACGGCGCTGGCAGCTGCAGCCAGTTCGTACCATTCCATCGCCAGGGGTAGTGCCCGGTGCCAGGCGTGGTCTGAAGGCCCGCGACGACGAGGTCGCCGTTCGGCAGGACCGTCACCCGGCTCGGATGGGAGCCGATCGGATCGAAGGACCCGGTCGAGAGTGGGATCCACGCGGCCCCGTTCCACCGCACGACCAGACCGGGGAACTGGCCGACGGCCACGACCTCGCCGTCTGGCATCACGGCGAGGTCGTTGACAGCCGTGATGCCCCCGAGCACATGCCAGGCGGCTCCGTCCCAGCGCTCGACCCATTGCGCACTACCCGGAATCACGAGGATGGCAAACAGGTCGCCGTTCGGCCCAATCGCCAGCTTGGTCACGAATCCGCCCAGGCCTCCGGCCAGGGGGTGCCAGGTGCTGCCATCCCAGCGCGCGACGTGCATCGCCGATCCACCACCCGCGGTCGTGAAGTTGCCGGCGACGATCAGGTCGCCATTCGGGTGCACCACGAGTCCCGTGACGCGGCCGTCGAGGCCCGATCCCAGGGGGTGCCACCCACTCCCGTCCCACCGCACGATGTGGTTGGCGCCGACGCCACAGGCATTGGTGAAGAAGCCGCCCAGGACGACGTCGCCGCCTGGCAGCTCGACCACGGCTTCCGCCCAGCTCAGGCCTTGCGCGAGCGGCGACCAGGTCGTGCCGTTCCAGAAGGCGGCGCCAGTGGCCGGCGTGCCGCCCTGCGCATGCCACAGGTACCCCCCCACGGCGATGCCGCCGCCGGGATTCTCGCACAACGCGGCGGGCCAGCCGCCGAAGCTCCCCAGTCCTTGCCAGTCGGTTCCCGTCCACTGCGCAACCGGGGCGTAGACGGTGCCGCCGATGACGAACTCACCGGCGGCGACCAGAGTGCCGTTGGCTAGCACGAGCAGATCCTGCACCAGCTCGACGTTCGCCGTGCCGTGCATGGGCTGCCACGACATCCCGTTCCAGCGCAGCACTCCACCGCCGCCTTGGGTCTGGGCGCCCGACGTGCTCGCGATCAGGTCCCCGTTCGGCAGGACCGCAAGGTCGGTCACGCCAGCCCAGCCCGCCGTGAAGATCGATGCCCCGAGGGCCGACCACTGGATGCCATCCCATCGGTGGAACCCGATCTGGGGGCCGACGGTCCAGCCGGCGACCAGATCGCCGTTCGGCAGCGCCACGATCGCCGCCACGGCTGTCAACCCGCTGCCGACCGGCACCCAGGTCGAACCGTTCCACCGATGGACGCCGGTCGAGCTGCCAGCCACCAGGTCGCCGTTGGGCAGCGCTTGCAGGCAGTTCACCCAGTCAGGCCCGCTGCCGACCGACGTCCACGCACCGCCTGACCAACGCACGACACCGACCGTCGCCGAGGCGCCCGGCAGCAGGAACGAACCCGCCGCCAGGAGCTCGCCGTTGGGGCGCGCCAGCAGTTCCACGACGTAGCCATCGAGGCCACCGCCAACGGTGCCCCAGGTTCCCGACCCCGGTTCGAACGTGGCCAGGTTTCGCACCACCACGTTCCCCGCCGCCGCGAACTGGCCGCCGAACACCAGCCGGGCGGGTGCGGGCCCGGCACCGTCCGGGTCCCAGTTCGCACAGCAGCGGACCTGGCCGCCGATGCCCGGCACCGGCGGGCCGGGGAGCCACTGGTTGGTGCACTGCGACCGCAGCGTCGGGGCCGCCGCGAACCAGAGGCCAAGGACCGAGGAGAGGAGCGGGAGGACGGGGAGAAGGGGGTGCATGGCGAGTCGTGAGCGGAACTCCGCCGACCAACACCCGCGCCGCCGGCCCCGTCTCGCGGATTTTCCGCCTGCCGCGAGAGGCCGGCCGCGGGCTGGTGTTCTCTCCAGGCATGCACGCTGGCTGCGACGAACTGCCTCCGCCCGACCCGGACCAGGTGCTCGCCAGCGAACTGCTCGACGCCGAGCCGGAACGACGGCAGGAACTCCTGCAGGCCCTGCAGGTGCGGGACCCCCAGCGGGCCGCCGCCGTGGCGGGCATGCTGGCGACGTTGGAGGAATTCGGCCTGCTGGGCGAACCGAACGCCGCCGCGGCGGTGCAGACGCGCATCGGCCCGTTCCGCCTGCTGTCGGTGCTCGGCCGCGGCGGCATGGGCACCGTCCACCTCGCCGAGCAGGACGGGCTCGGCCGCCGCGTCGCTCTGAAGGTCATCGACAGCCGGCTGGCCAGCTCCCCCCGCGCTCGCGAGCGCTTCCGCCGCGAGGCGCTCGCGGCGGCGCGCCTCGAACATCCGGCGATCTGCCCGATCTACGCCACCGGGGAAGCCGAAGGCACGGCATGGATCGCGATGCGGTTCGTTGCCGGCGACACCCTGCGCCAGCGGATCGAGCGGGCGGCGGCCGAGGGCAAGCCCATGCGCTTCGAGACCGCGTTCCGCCTCGTTGCGGCCGTCGCCGACGGCCTGCACGCCGCCCACGAAGCCGGGGTCGTGCACCGCGACGTCAAGCCGGGCAACATCCTCGTCGGCGCCTTTGACCAGCCGGTGCTCGTCGACTTCGGCCTCGCGACTGCCGCCGACGACCAGGCCGAACGGCTGACGCTGAGCGGCGAACAGGTCGGCACGCCGCACTACATGGCGCCCGAGCAGATCGCCGGTCGCCCGGTCGACCGCCGCGCCGACGTCTACGCGCTCGGCGCCGTGCTCTACGAGTGCCTGACGCTGCGGCCGCCGTTCGACGCGGTCCGCCGCGAGAGCCTCTACCGCCAGATCCTGCGCGAGGAACCGGAGGATCCGCGCCGCCACAACCGTGCCCTCGGTCGCGACGCGGTCACCGTGGTGCGCACCGCCCTGACCAAGGAACCCGACCGGCGCTACCGCACGGCGGCGCTGTTCGCCGAGGACCTGCGCCGGCTGCTCGCGCACCAGCCGATCCGCGCGCGGCGCGCCGGCCCACTGCTGCGCTTGCGCCGCTTCGCCGAGCGCAACCCGTTGGCCGCCGGCTTCGTCTCCTTCCTGCTGGCCGCGGTGGTCGCATTCGCGGTGCTGCTGGCCGACAACCAGCGGTGGCTGGCTACGGCGCAAGCGAACGAACAGGCGCTGCGCGCCAACGAACAGGGGGCGCGCGCGCCGGCGAGAGGCCTGGAGCGCGCTCTCGCCGCGGTGCGGCAACAGGCCAACATCGACACGGTGTCGGCCCTGCACCACGCGGTCCAGCGGCACCGCATCGCGGCGGTGCTGCCGCATCATGGCGCAGCGTGGCGCGCCCAGTTCGCGCCGCAGGGCGATCGACTCGTGACCTGCGCCGAGGACCAGTGCGCACGGCTGTGGGACCGCCAGGGCCGTCAGCTCGCGGTGATGCTGCACAACGGCAACGTGCTGTGGTGCGAGTTCTCCCGCGACGGCCAACGCATCGCCACCGCCAGCGACGACGGTTGCGCCCGGTTGTTCGATCGCGATGGTCGCCTCCTGCACCGCCTGGAACACGGTCATGCGCGTCATCCCGGCCAGGCTCTGCTGGAGACCGGTGCCGGCTGCATCGTCGTGCGGGCCCAGTTCGCGCCGGCGGGGGATCGTGTGGCGACCACCTGCAGCGACGGGCTGGCGCGCATCTGGGAATGCGCGTCCGGCCGCCTGCTGCACACGCTGGCCGGCGCCGACCAGTACGTGGAGCCGCTGGCCTGGTCCGCGGACGGCACCCTGGTCGCGTTCGCCGAGACGGACAACGACATGGCGCTCGACCGCGGTCCCTATGACCTGCAGGTATGGCGGGTCGACGCCAAGGGCGCGCAGCGCCGGCATGCGTTCGCCTCGCCGCGGTCGTGGAACGACATCGACTTCGCGCCCGACGGCACGACGGTGCTGGCCTGCTCCCGCGACCGGACGGCACGGGTGTTCGACGTGCGCAGCGGCGCCGAGACGGCGGTGCTGCGTCACCCGGCGAACGTGTGGCTGGCGGTGTTCGCGCCCGACGGCCGGCACGTGCTGACGAGCGGCTCGGACCACGTCGTGCGGCTGTGGGACCCCGACGGCCGCGTCGTGCGCGAGCAGTCGTTCGAGGGACACCCGCGCGCCGGCTTCCTCGACGACGGCCGCATCGTCGTCGCCTACCAGGCCGGCGCCGGGATCATGGTGCTCGACGCGATGTTGCACCCCGAACACACCCTGCTCGGCCACGCGGACACGATCTACCGCGCGCCGCACCTGTCGCCCGACGGCCGGCAGCTGGCGTCGGCGTCGTGGGACAAGACGGTCATCGTCTGGTCGCTGTTCGACCCTGAGCTGCCACGCCTGCCGGCGCACACCAGCGCGGTTCGGGCCATGGTCGAGCTGCCGGATGGCAGCATCGCCAGCGTCGGCGAGGATCAGCAGTTCTGCAGGAGCGACCTGCGAACGGGCGCGATCCGCCGCCAGGCGAACGGACCGGCACCGAGGTCGCTGGCGCTGACGGCCGACGGCAGGCGCCTGCTGGTCGTGCACGACGGTCACCACGGCGAAGCCGAGGTGCGGCTCCTCGACGCCGCTTCGGCCACCGTGCTCGCCCACCATCCAGTTGGCGGGATCGACGTGGCGGGCCTGCTGCTGCCCGGTGACCGCTTGCTGACCGTTTCCAGCCTCGGTACCGGCGACAACCAGCCCTCCGTGCGGGAACCCGACGGCAGCACGCGGCCGTGGGGCAGACCCATCGCCTTGCGCGGCTTCCAGCTCGCGTTCTCGGCGCCCCGCAACCGGGTCGCACTGGCCGGTTGGTCGCGCCGGATCCACGTCCACGACGCGGACGGCACCCAGCTCGGCTGGTGGCGCGGCCACGACGACTGGATCTACGCGCTCGCCTTCGACAGCACCGGCGACCGGCTCGCCTCGTCCTCGCGCGATGGCCTGGTCAAGCTGTGGGATCTCCGCAACTGGCAGCAAGCGCCAGCGGCAGAACCGCCGCCGTGCGTCGTGCTCGCCGGCCACGAGGGCCGCGTCGATGTCCTCGCCTGGTCACCGGATGGGCGCCTCGTCGCGTCGGCGGCCAGCGACGGCACCGCTCGCATCTGGGATGCCTCGAGCGGGCAGGTGCGCACGGTGCTGCGCGGCCACAACCTTACGACGGCGCTGTTGTTCCCGCGCGATGGCCGCTTCCTCCTCACCGGCGGCACCGACGGCACGATCCAGGCCTGGCTGACCGACGACGCCCACTTGCTCGCTCGCGCCGAACGTGCGCTCGTGGCGTCGCGGCCGGTGCCACCGGCGACGCCCGCGACGCTGCACCGCCTCGGCGCGGCGTTGGCCGAGCATGATCTCGCGCAGGTGGCGGTTCTCGCCGAGGAACTGTTCGCGCGGGCGGCCGACGAGCAGGACTGGTTCCAGTTCGACTGCCTCGCCTGGCGCCTCGTCGGATCGCCGGTGGTGGGCAGCGAGCAGATCGCTCTTGCGCTGACCGCGGCGAACGAGGCCGTGCGCCTGTCGGGCGGCGGCAACTGGTCGCCACTGGACACCCTTGCCGAGGTGCACGCGGCACGCGGCGAGTGGCCGCAGGCGGTCGCCGCGATGGAGCGGGCGGTGGCGTGCTGCGACCATGAGCGGCTGCGGCAGAAGCTCGCGCAGCACCGGCAGGCGGCTGCGCGTTCGCGGTGAAGAACCGCATTGTTCGGTGCAGTTCCTCCCGGTTGGCGCAGTCGGAGGCAGGAGCTACGCTCGCAGGGCAGCTGCACGCCCGTAGCTCAGCTGGTTAGAGCGCCTCCCTTACAAGGAGGGAGTCGACAGTTGGGCGCAGCCGGCTAGCATCTGCTCCAAATCCCTAGCCGATCGCCACTTGGTGGCGAACCCTGCCCCTTGGGCTTGTGCGGCTTCCCGACCCCGAAGGTTTCACCCCGAAACCTTTGCCCTCTGGAAACCGCCATGAGCCACGCTGGCCCATCCCTTACGCAGACCAAGGACGGTCTGTCGATCGCCAAGTTCTCCGGCAAGACCTACCGCTTCGGCAGGTTCGAGGAGCCCGAAACCCGCCGCCGCTTCGACCAGTTCAAGGCGCAGTGGCTGCTCAACGGACGCAAGGTCACGGACGCGATGCTCCGCGACCTGCGCGGGCGCGGCAGGCCGGACGAGCTGACCATCGATCGTCTGGCCGACCGCTTCCTGGAACACCTCGGCCGCAAGCACTCGGACGAGTGGAAGGCCAACAACTACGACCGCATCAGGATCGCGCTGCAGCCCCTGCGCACCCTGTGCGGAACGGAGGCTGCTTCGGCCTTCGGCCCGAAGCGCATACAAGCGGTCAGAGAGTTCATGATCCTGCGCGGGTGCGGCGTCGAGGGCAAGGGCAAGCCCCTGTGCCGATCAGAGGTCAACTGGCGCACGAACGCGATCAAGCGGTGCTTCCAGTGGGCGGTGGCGGAAGAGTTGGTGCCGGGCAGCATCCATCACGCTCTCAAGGCCGTCGCCGGCCTGCGCCAGGGAGAGTTCGGCGTCCGCGAGGGCACGCCACGAGTCCTTGTTCCGTCAGAGTCGTTCGAGGCCGTGCTGCCGTATCTGAGTCGCCAAGTCCGAGCACTGGTGCGAGTCTTGTGGTGGACCGGCGCGCGACCATCCGAGGTCCTGAGCCTTCGTCCGTCTGATCTGGACCGCTCGGGCACCACCTGGGTGCATCGGCGCGAGAAGCACAAGACCTCTCGCTACGGACGGGTCAGAGACATCCTCTTCGGACCCGAGGCGCAGGCCGTCCTTGCAGAGTTCCTTCTCCGCGGCCCCAACGAACCGCTGTTCTCGCCCCGCGAGGCAATCGCTGAGGATGCCGCGGCGCGAAGGGCAGCTCGTCAGACACCCCTATGGGCCTCACACCTGACGCGCTACGACCGCGAGCGATCTGAACGCGAGACGCGGGTCGTAGGCGATAGCTACTCGCCAGTGTCGCTGCGACAGGCTGTGACGCGAGCGATACAGCGGCTGAACCACGACCGGAAGCTGCGATGCGAGAAGCCCATCAAGCGATGGACGCCCTACCAGCTTCGCCACAGCGCAGGCACCCGGATCCGAAGTGCCGCTGGCATCGAGGTTGCGAGAGCGGTTCTCGGGCACACCGACACGCGAATGACGGAGCAGTATGCCGAGTTCGACCAGCGGAAGGCACAAGAGGCCATGGCTCGTCTAGGATAAGTCGCGCGATGAACCTGCAGCAGTGCCTGGACTTCTTCGTCTGGGATGCAGAGGACACGGCTGTTCCTCTGCGCCCGCGCCTCAAGCGATTCGAGTGGCGTATTCGGCTATTGGAGGTTCTGCATGCGGCGCAGCAACGCAAGAACGCCGATCTAGCCGCTCGTCAGATCCAAGGCATCGATGCCGAGCTGCCCCGCTCAGAGACTCTGGACCGGCCGGTCCCGGTCGTAGATCTGCGCGATCTTGGCAGGTTGGAGTCTGTGCGCCGTCGCATCATGCGGCCTGAGGCGTCGACTCTGCTTCGTGAACTAGAAGCAAGAGCTGGTCCCATGGTCCTTGCGCGCTGCCACGAAATAGGACAACGGTTGGCGAAGGCGCGGGGAGATGAGCGAACGTCTTTGGTCCACGATCTGCGCAGAGCCCTGGATCGCGTTGATGATCCCTCCTGGGTTCCGTCCTTCGTGCACGTCAAGACCTTCGTTACGGAGGTCCACATCGCCCACGAGTCGGCTGCTCGCGCGTGGCTTGCTGACAAGGGATACCGCCCCAAGCGCCGCGGAACGCTCAGGCACCTCAGGGCCTTTCTTGGCAGGCTGATCGACGACGGTGTCCTCCTGCCTGAAGGCGTCATCGCTGTGAACATCTCGTCGGTAGTGACAGCCTGAGCATGATCTGTTATGCTTCACCGTGACGCCTGTAGACCGCGCGGCGTCATACCAACACCGAGGCGAAAACCGCGCCAGTTCGGGCATTCCCCGGACCGAGAACGCGGGCGGAGCAAGTAGCCCATCACCTTCTCGCACCCGTGCCGGCTGGCTCGGGGGAGTCGTGTCATGGGCTCAGCACCCGATCCGGTGCTTCCTTCTCCGTGGCGCAGCGTTGAAGAAGCTGCGCTGCACTGTCGTGTCTCTCGGTCAACGCTTGAGCGCGCAGTTCGCTCGGGCGATGGCCCGCGCGTCCACCACGTCGGCGCTCGCCGCGTGTTCCACGTCGACGACCTCGATTCGTGGATCAAGCGAACGAGCGGTGAGCAGAGGAGGGGGCGATGAACGGAGACGTTCAGGACTTGTTGTCTCGCCTCCCAGAGGATGAGCACTACCTCCTGGTGCCCCTATTGAAGGACGGCCCGAAGCTAGCAGAGCGACTCACGGGATCCCGCCCTCATCGCAGCAAGCTGCATCGGCAAGCCACGAAAGGACAACGCGGGATCGTCCTGCGTTGCGCGTCCGATGGCGGAACGCGGCTCACCTGCGCTGCATGGTTGGTGGAGTTCTGGGTCAAGCTCGGGAGGAGGGACCGCTGATGCAACCTAGCAGTTGGTCGCTTTGGATGTGGATGCCTATGCCGAGCGCGGAACGGCATGCGGGAGGCCAACCATGACAGGATCTCCTCCACCACTTCGGTCCCGGGACCACCAGTCGTCAACGCAGGTATCCGCCGATCGAACGCGAAAGCTCATCGCACTGGTGTCGGATCTGCTAAAGGGTCAACGCGAGACCCATCGCCTTCTCCGGCTGCTTCTCGGTGCTGAGCGCACGGCCGCTCGTCCTGGCGATCCGGCCAAGGGGGACCGTTCTTGATCGTCGAGCGTCATCTCGTGACGTTGAGTCACTCGTGGCCCCTGCTACGCCCTGTTCTCTGTCGGTTTCCTTCCGCCGAGTGAGCCATGACTCCCAAGCTGGTCGCCATCAAGAGAACGCCCATCGGGTTGTTCGACACGCTGAAGATCAGGCTGGATCATGTTGCGGATCAAGACGACCTCGACGCGCTGAGCGCGAACTCGACATGGAAGCGCAAGGCTGGCGCTCAGGGACCCGTGTTCGTCAACCGGGAGAACGGGATGAAGGTGATCTGCTACCAGGACCTAGTCATGGTCGAGGCGAGTGTCCCGCGCGTCCTGGGGCTGCCAAGCGATATGCAGCACCTCGTGCGCGTCGTCGACTTGATGGAGGCGCTCCAGCTCATGATGTCGGTAATGCCCAAGACCACGGCTGAGGGGAAGGCCGCGGGGCAGGAGTGGTTCGTGACCCGGATCGACCTCGCCATCAACTTCGTGCGCCCCGAGGGAGGCCTCTTCGAAGCCGTTCGCCTACTCAGGTTCCCCAAGGTGCAGCGTGGCGCAACTCTGTTCGATGACTCCGGCGTCGCTTACTACGGCAGCAAGTTCGAATTCGTTGTGTATCGGACCGACAAGCGCCCCCCGCGAGGCAAGCTCAAGGCTGGGATGCGCCACCAGAAATTCGCGCGCAAGCGTCCCTGGCGGTTGCGTTGTGAACTCAGGTTCATGAACCCGATCGCCTTGGCCGAGCTTGTCCAGCATCTCGAACCCGATCCGCACGGCCTGCCCGTGGGCATCAGGTTCACGCCCGATGGCAAGATCGAAGTCCGTCGCGTCCGGATCGACTATCAGCGGCTTCACCGAGTCCTCGCGACCCACGTCGACTCGCTTGGTGCTCAGCTACCGGATCTCGACGGGAAGCGTGCGACGCAGGCCGTGTTTCGCGCCTACGTCTTAGCCAAGCTCGGCACCGAGATGCCAGACCTGTGGGCTGCGGCCGTCTCGCGTCTCTCCGAGCGTCAGGTCAGGACGATCAGGATCGACGTTGCGGGCCAGAGGCTGCGAATGCAGGGCATTCGCCTCGTCGATCTGATCTGGAAGCGGCACCGCATCAGTGCGGACCTCCACTGGAAGCTCGCCCAGCAGACGGGGCGCGCGCTCTGGGGATAGAGTGCGCCGCGGCGGTGGCGCTGGCATTCTGCAGGCCAATTCGAAGCGACGGAACTTGGCTGCGAACCCTCGGTGACACGGAGTCAGCGGGATGGCTACGCCGGGGCGTATTGAGCCGGATCGATGACGCCATCGCGATGGTCTGCAGACCAATGCACCCACTCCACTCGTGCACGGCGGTCCCGGAGTCGAGCCCGTAGCCGTGGGTCCGGATGCTCAAGCTCCAGGCCGGGCGACCATCGGGGTGGAACACGACCATGACAGGCTCCAGTTCGACCACTCTGCTCCAGCGAGTCGCATGAGGATCACTACCGAGCCCATCGAGCAGCGCCTGGGCCAACGAGGCGTAGTAGTCGGGGCCACTGCGTGCGGGGTCGATGCAGACGAACTGCACGCTCGACGAGGTCCTCCATGCCGGCGGTCCGCCGTGCAGGAACAGTCGCGTGGTCGAGCAATCGCACGCGATCGTCGTGAACGGGCTTTCCGGTGCGTTCAGTAGCTCGACCTGTTCGCGAAGGGCGGGCCGGCCTCGCAGCTCGTCGATCAGGTCGATCTGGTCCGGGTTCTCGCGCAAGTCGATCCAGCGGCGGCTCGGCGTCCCGTCCACCCCATAGGGCACGGACGTCACGATGTCGCTCGGCTCACCAAGCCGGACCCTCGTGGTCGTCCGTGCGGTCACGCCGGGACTTTGCATCGTGGTGCGGGTCGTCCTGGTCCTACGCGCCCGTTCGGCCGAGCTGGGACGCAACTTGCTGCCGTAGTGCCTGCATGGCCGAGAAGACGCGCCTCGCGCCGGTCGAGTTCGCGTGGTTGCTGCGGTGGCGCTTCAGGATCCGGATGTTCTCGGGGCGTGGACCGACCCCAAGTGCGACCTGCGCGCGCAGCCCCCGGCTCGGCGAAAACACGGGCTTGCAGCGAGGGGTCGGGTTCCGGGAGGCACGGCGGTGGCGCTCCGGGATCGGGGCCGGAACGAAGATGCCGAACCCAGGAATCCGAACCGCCCGACCCTTGGTCAGTTCGTCGGCGACGGCTTCGAGGAACAGGGTCATGACGCGCACGACCCCGTCCGCGCCCACTCCGCTGCGCTCTGCAGCGAGATCGAGGCACCGGCGCAGGGACTCGCGGTCCGCAGCTTTGCCAAGGAGGGTCTTCGGGAAGTCGTGTGGGTAGATCGCGATTCCGGG
>JAHBXX010000048.1 GCA_019636245.1 Planctomycetota bacterium
GCCCACCTCGGGCCCGAGCCGGCCAAGGCGCCGCCGGCCGCCGCGCGGCGCCGCGAACTCGTGCTGCGCGGGTTGCTGGTGTTCAACATGCTGGCGATGGTCGCGGTCGTCATGCTGCCCACGCCGCAGACGGGCAGCACGACGCCGGGCCCGTCCGCCGGCGACGCCGCGCCGGTCGCCGTGGCCCCGGCCCCGACGGCGGAGTCGCGCTTCCACGAACCCTGGAACCGCGCGCTCGCCGCCGCCGAGCAGCGGGACTTCGCCCGCGCGATCGCCATCCTGGAGCAGTACCTGGCCGACTCGCCGCGCATGGCGCCGAGCCAGCAGCTCAACGTGCTGATGGCGATGGCGCACTACGCCGCGCGCCAGAACGACTTCGCCAAGGCGCAGGAGTACCAGCGCCGCGCCGACGCCATCGACCGCAGCCATTCGCTGCCCGAGGACCTGGTGGCGATGGCGAAGGCCGCGGCGGCGAGCGGCGACCAGGAGTCGCTGCGGCGCATCTGGGCGCGCTTCCTGTTGCAGCAGCGGCAGGTGCCGAGCTGGCTGTACAAGCACGTCGCCGAGGCCTATCTCCAGCTCGGCGACAGCTACCGGCTGCAGGCCAACGCCGCCGCCGAGGCCGCGCGCCTCGCCGAACTGGAGCGCGCCGCGGCCGAACTCGAGGCGCGCGCCGCCGGCAGCGCCGAGGAGCGCAAGTGAGCCTCGCGGCGGCCATCGCCGTGGCGGGTCTGCTCGGCGCGCCGCAGGAACCGGCGCTGTTCGCCGTGCGGCGCACCGCGGGCGACGGCGCCGAGGCCCGCCTCGTGGTCGCCGCCGACCGCCGGCGCGTCGACTGCCTGGGCGCCCTGCAGGACCTCGCCGCCGCCGCCGGCTGGAACCTGCTGGTCGAGAGCACGCCGCTCGAGAACGACCTGCGCTTCGCCAGCGTCGATCTGAACCTCGCCGACCAGGACGCGCGCGTCGTCGCGCAGCTGATCGCCGTCGCCGCGGGCGCCGACTGTCTGCTGCAGCCGGCGGCGCCCGTCGAGGGCGCGCGGCCGCAGCTGCACGTCGTCCGCGCGCCCTCGGCCGCCACCGAGAGCGGCCGCCAGCGCCTGCGCGCGCTGGCCGGACAGTGGTACCGGGCCTTCCTGCGCGACGAGCTGCAGTACGACCCGCTGATCGAGCGCGAGGGCGTGCAGGTGCGCATGAACCTCGGCCAGCTGCTGGCCGACAACGGCGACCTCGAGTCGGCGATCGCCTTCTTCACCGAGGCCTACGAGAAGCGTCCGCACGAGCAGGTGGCGGCGGCCGTGCTGCGGATCGCCGAGTGCCACCTCGACCTGGCCGCCGGCACCGCCGATCGGGCGCTGCAGAAGCGCCACGGCGCGGAGGCCGAACAGTGGGTGCGCCGCCTGTTCGAACGCATGCCCAGCGCGCCGGAGGTGACGCGCGCGACGGTGCTGCTGGGGCGGGCGATGCTCGGCCAGGCGCACGCCGAGCCGCGTTCCGAACTGGCGCGCGAGGTTGCCGACCGCTGCCAGCGCGAACTGGCCGCCCGCGTGATCAGGCTGCTCGACTCGGTCGAGATGCTGGACGTCTGGCTGCTGGCGGCGCAGGCGCAGTGCTTCCTCGAGCAGCCGGGCCGCGTCTTCGACACGCTGCTCACGCTGCGCGAGTCGCCGTACTTCGGCGACATGCAGCCGCGGCAGTTCCGCGACTACCACTTCCTGCTCGGCTACGGCGCCCAGGGCATCGGCAAGCACGACCTGGCGATGCGGTCGCTGGAGTGGTTCCTGATCCACGCCGAGGCCGATGCGCGCCGCGGCCAGGCCTACGTGCTGCTGGCCGAGTCGTACCTGGCCCTGCAGCGCTACGTGCAGGCCCGCGCCGCCGCGGTCGAGGCCCGCACCCGCCACCTGGGACCGATGGCCAGCGACTGGCGCCAGCGCACGCTGCGCGTCTGGGCCCGCACCGCGCTGGCGCTCGGCGAGAAGGAGAGCGCGTTCCTGGAGCTGGAGCAGATGGTCCTGCGCGGCGAGGAGCCGGAGCTGGCGCTGTTCCTCGTCGACGAACTGCTGGCCGACCGGCAGTGGCAGCGGGCGATCGCCGTCGCGCGGCCGCTCGCCGACCTCGACGGCGCGCTCGGCGACCGGGCGCGGTTCAAGGTCGTCGACGCGCTCTACGAGCAGGCGGTCGCCAGCAAGAACCTGGCCGACTTCCCGCCGCAGGCCGCGGCGCTGGCGATCCGCATCCAGGACCCCGAGCTGCGCGCACGCACGGCGACGCGCATCGGCGATGCCTACACGCGGCTCGGCAAGCTCGAGCACGCGGCCGACGCCTACCGGGGGATCCTGCGGTGAGGCGTGCGTTCGTGCGCGCCCTGGCCGCCGGCCTGCTGACCGCGGCCGTCGCGGCGCAGGAGACGTCCGGACCGGCCGATCCGGAGCTGCTGCGCGCGCAGCGGCAGCTGCAACAGAACCGCAGCGAGGTCGACCGGCTGGTCGAACTGCGCCTGCGGCACGATCTCGGCCTGCCGCTCGAGACCGATGGCAGCGAGTTCCGCGCCACCGGGCCGGCGAGCAGCGCCGACCTCGACCGGGCGCGGCAGGAGCTGCGCGAGCAGGACGCGGCGACCGCGAGCCTGCTCGAGCGCTACAACCGGCTGAAGGCGCAGGCCGACCAGCTGCACGCCGAAGCGGTGGTGCGCACCAGCGGCGACGCGGCGGCGCGCCAGTTCGTGGTCGTGCCGCCCGCCAACGCGGCGCAGCCGCGCGCGTCCGGTCGCGGCCTGCCGCCCGCCGGGGCCGTCACGGCGCCGGCGGCGCCCGCCGGCGAGGGCCGGATCGGCGGCGTGCCCGCCGAGGGGGCGTCCGCGACGGTCGCCGCGCTCGACCTCGGCCTCGGCCCGATCCGCGGCCAGGTCCACGGCTCGGGCGACCACCAGCGCGTCGCCCAGGCGCTGTTCAAGGCCGGTCAGGCGCTGATGGATCGCGCCCAGGCGTTGCGCGACCAGGGCCAGGCGGACCTCGCGCGCGAACTCGACCAGCGAGCCCGTGAACGCCTGGTGCGCGCCGTCGACGAACTCGGGCCGCTGCTGCGGGCGCCGGACCCCGCGCTGCCGGCGTTGTTCCAGCTCGGTCGCTGCCGCGAGCTGCTGTTCCGTCTGGCCGAGCGGCTCGACGGCATGTCGCTGGCCGCCGCGGCCGGCGACTACCAGCGCCGCGAGCAGGAGGTGCGCGAGCCGTTCCTGCGCATCGCCGCGCGCGACGTGCAGCGCACCGGGCCACGCGGCGAGGTCGAGGTGCTGGGGCCCTGGGGCAAGGCGGCGCAGAGCGCGATGGAACACTTCCGCTGGATGAACCTGCACGCCGGCTACGACCCGCGTGCGGCGATCGAGGCGCTGACCTGGCCAGGCGAGCGCAGGCCGTGAACCGGGATCAGGAACGTCTGCAGCAGGGCTTCGAGCAGTTCATCGCCGCCGCGCGGGAACTGGAGCGGTCCTACGCCGCGCTCAAGCAGCGCACCGCCGCGGTCGACCTCGAACTGCAGGCGACCAACCGGGCGCTGCAGCAGGCGCTGCACGAGCGCGACACGATCTTCGCCGCGTTGCCGATCGGCCTGGTCGCCGTGCGGGCGGATGGCGGCGTGTCGTGCTGCAACCGCGAGGGCGAGCGGCTCCTGGCGGCCGCCGAGGCGGCGGGGATCGACCTGGCGCAGCGCCTGCCCGGCGAGTGCACGTTCGGCGACCTGCTGGTGCGCCTGCGCCGCGTCGAACTGCCCGAGGGCGAGCTGGTGCTGCTGGAGGACCGTTCGCACGTGCAGGAACTCGAGCGCGAGGTGCACCGGCTCGACCGGCTCGCCGGCCTGTCGGAGCTGGCGCTCGGCGTCGCGCACGAGATCAAGAACCCGCTGAACGGCGTCATGGGGTTCGCGGCGCTGCTCGAGCGCGGCGGCGATGCCGAGGCGATGCGCCGCCACGCCGGCAAGGTCGTGCAGGGCGTGCGGCAGGTCGACGAGATCGTGCGGTCGCTGCTGCGCTTCGCCTGTCCGGAGCGCGGCCGCAGCCGGCCGGCCAGCGTCGCCACCGTGGTCGCCGAAGCCGCCGCCGCCGCCGGGCTGCCGGCGGCGCGCCTGCGCCTTCTCGGCGCGACCGGGGCCCGGGTCGACGCCGGGGCGCTGGCGCGCGTGCTGACCAACCTGTTCCGCAACGCGATCGAGGCCGCGCCGACGGCCACGGTGCAGGTCGAGGCCGCGGTCGGCAACGGCCGCCTCGAACTCATCGTGCAGGACGACGGCCCTGGGCTCGCCCGCGACCTGGCGGCGCGTGCGTTCGAGCCGTTCGTGTCGACCAAGGAGCGGGGCACGGGGCTCGGCCTGCCGTTGTCGGCCCGTGTGCTCAGCTTCCTCGGCGGCGACCTCGAACTCCTGAACCCCGGCCAGCCGGGCGCACGCTTCCGCGTGCGGCTGCCGCTGCACGGCAGCCCGGCGCCGGCGCCGGCGTCGGAGGCGGTGACGACGTGACGGCGCGCGACGTGGTGCTGCTCGCCGACGACGAACCGTTGTCGCGCGAGTTCCTGCAGGAGGCGATGCAGGCGTTCGGCTTCGAGGTCGAGGCGGTCGCCGACGGCCGCGCGGCGCTCGCCGCGCTGCAGCGCCGCAACCACGACCTGGTCGTCACCGACCTGAAGATGCCGCACGCCGACGGGCTCGAGGTGCTGGCCGCGGCGAAGCGCGCCGACGCCGACCGGCCGGTGGTGCTGGTCACGGCGCACGGCACGATGGACGTCGCCGTGCGGGCGATGCGCCAGGGCGCCGACGACATCCTCGAGAAGCCGATCGTGCTCGAGGAACTGGAGCTGCTGCTGGCGCGTGTGCTCGAGCGGCGCCGGCTGCTGCGCGAGAACCGCTACCTGCGCGCCGAGGCGGTCGGCGGCGAGATGGTCACCGCCTCGCCGGCGATGGAGGCCGTGGTGGCGATGGTGCGCAAGGTGGCGCCGAGCCGGGCGACGGTGCTGGTGCGCGGCGAGAGCGGCACCGGCAAGGAACGCATCGCGACGCTGGTGCACCGCCTGAGCGATCGCGCCGACCGGCCGTTCGTCAAGCTGAACTGCGCGGCGATCCCGGAGCCGCTGCTGGAGAGCGAGCTGTTCGGCCACGAGGCAGGCGCCTTCACCGGCGCCGGCAAGCGCCGCCTCGGGCGCTTCGAACTGGCCGACCAGGGCACGCTGTTCCTCGACGAGGTCGGCGAGATGTCCCCGGCGATGCAGGCCAAGCTGCTGCGCGTGCTGCAGGAGGGCGAGTTCGAGCGCGTCGGCGGCGCGCGCACCGTCCAGGTCGACGTGCGCATCGTCGCCGCCACCAACCGCAACCTCGCCGCCGACGTCGCCGCCGGCCGTTTCCGCGGCGACCTGCTCTACCGGCTCGACGTGGTGCCGATCGTGCTGCCGCCGCTGCGCGAGCGGCCCGAGGAGATCGTGCCGCTGGCGCGGCACTTCCTGCGGCCTGGCGTCGGGTTCGACGCCGAGGCCGAGGCGGCGCTGCAGGCCTGGCCGTGGCCGGGCAACGTGCGCGAACTGCAGAACGTGGTGCAGCGCATCGGTCTCCTGTGCGAGGGCGGCGTCGTCACCGGCGACCTGGTGCGCCAGTGGCTGGCGCCCGGGGCCGAAGCCGAACGGCAGGTGGTGCTGGTGCCGGCGTCGCCGGCGGATCCCTACGCGCACCTGCTCGGCCGGCCGCTGGCCGAGGTCGAGCGCGAACTGGTCAGGCGCACGCTGGCCCACTGCGGCGGCAACCGGACGCGGACCGCGCAGATGCTCGGCATCGGCGTGCGCACGCTGTTCAACAGGCTGCAGGAACGGGCGCCGGGCTGACGATGCCGCCGCCCGGGCCACAGCACCCGCAGCCGCGCCGGGCGCCGACGCCGCGCGGACCGCTGACCGGCCGGCGCACCGGCTGGCGCCGGCTCGCCGCCCAGGCCGTCGCCGCGGTCAACCGCGGTCTCGACCGGCTGCCGTTCGGCCACTGGCTGCACCAGCGCGTGCGCCGGCGCCTCGAGGTGCCGCAGCTCGACCTGCGCCTCCGCCAGCCGGCGCCCGGCCTCGACGGCCTGCGACTGTGCTTCGTCTCCGACGTGCACGCGGGCAGCTTCCTCGACGAACACGACCTCGTCGGCCTGTTCGACCGGATCCAGGCCGCGGCGCCCGACCTGGTGCTGTTCGGCGGCGACCTGATCAACACCCGCGAGCGCGAACTGCTGCTGTTCCGCCGCCCGCTGCAGCGGCTGCGACCGCCGCTGGGCATGTTCGCCGTGCCCGGCAACCACGACCACTTCTGGGGGTCCGACATCGGCCTGTGGACGGCGTTCCTGCAGGAGCAGGGCGTCGAGGTGCTGACCAACCGCGGCCGCCGTGTCGAGCGCTCCGGCTCGTCGCTGTGGCTGTGCGGCGTCGACGACCTCACCGAGGGCACTCCGGACCTGCGCGCGGCGCTGCGCGGCCGCCGCGACGGCGAGCCCGCGGTGCTGCTCAGCCACCACCCGGACTTCTTCTTCGAGGCGGCGGCCGTCGACGTCGATCTCGTGCTGTCCGGCCACACGCACGGCGGCCAGATCCGGCTCGCCGGCTGGGCGCCGATCCGCCACAGCCGGTTCGGCTACGAGAGCGGCTGGTTCCGCGAGAACGGCTGCAGCCTCTACGTCGGCCGCGGGGTCGGCGTGACGATCCTGCCGCTGCGCGTCGACGCGCCGCCGGAGATCCCGCTGTTCACGCTGCGCTGCCCGGCCGCGTCGACGGCGGCGGGTGCGCCGGCCGCCCAGGTCGCGGCGCCCGCCTGCCCTTCGCCCGCGGGCCGCTGAGCCTACGCCGAACCGGGGGCTCGCCGCCGGCCGCCGACGAGGCATCCGGCCAGCATGCCGGCGACCACCGTGAACGGCACCCAGAACCCGAGCTGGGCCACCGACGTCGCCAGCATCGTGCCGGCGAGGTCCTGCTCGATGCCGGCCGGGCCGAGCTTGGTGTAGTGGGTGTCCCAGCCCTGTTGCTTGGCGAGCCAGGTGATGGCCAGCACGGTCGCGCGGGCCGGAATCGCGTAGGCGAGCAGCGCGAGGGCGAGGCGCGGCCACACCGCGAACTGCAGCAGTGCGACGACGATGGTCGTGCCGGCGATCGCCAGCACGGCCTGGCGCAGCGCGTCCATCGCCGCCGGACTCGTGTCCTTCGGATCGATGCCGCGGAAGGACACCATCACGGCGCCGACGATGGCGACGAGACCGAGCAGCGGCCACAGCCAGGCGCGGGCGACGCGCGGCGTCGCGCCGCCGCGGCCGAGGCGCCAACCGAACCAGGCGCCGAACACGAAGGCCAGCCAGGTGATGCCGAGCCAGAAGCCGCGGCCGCCGGACGCCGTGGTGCCCCAGCCCTGCCGTTCGGCGACGAGACGAGCGACGCTGACGAGCAGGGTCAGGATCGAGGGCCAGAGGATCAGGCGGAGCAGCGACGGACAGGAGGCCGGCATGCCGGCATGCGACGGCGCCGCCCGGGGCGGTGCAAGCCGTCAGCCCGGGATCGCGTAGCGCTGCAGCACCGCCAGCGGCACGTAGTCGAGCGTGCGCTCGTGGGTGGCCTCGAGCACGACGCGCGGCGCCTTGCCGGCTGCGTGCGCCTCGACCCAGCGCGCGGCGCAGAGGCACCAGCGATCGCCCGGCTCCAGGCCGGGAAAGTCGTACTCCGGCCGCGGCGTCGACAGGTCGTTGCCAGTCTCCCTGCTGAAGAACAGGAACTCCGCCGTCATCTCGGCGCAGACGGTGTGGGCGCCGAGGTCGTCGGCGGTGGTGTTGCAGCAGCCGTCGCGGAAGAAGCCGGTGCGCGGCGCCTCGCTGCAGAGCTTGAGTTCGCCGCCCAGCACGTTGCGGGCGGTCGTGGACCTGGCCGTGGGCGTCACCATCGACCCGAGCATAGGGGATCGACGGCGCGCGTCGCCAAGGGGCGGGGCGGCCGGCCGCGGCCCTAGGCCGGCCGCAGCTCGACCCCCAGGCCGGGGCGGTCGAGCGGCTGCAGCAGGCCGTCGCGCAGCGCGAAGCCGCCGGTGGCGAGGTCGTGCGCGAGGTCGAAGCTGCCGTCGAGGTCGAGCCAGCGCGTCGCCGGGCAGGCGAACGCCGCGTGCAGCGCGGCGGCGATGCCGACCACGCTCTCGTCCATGCAGCCCCACATCAGGCCGATGCCGGCCCGGCCGGCGATGGCGGCGATCGCGCGGGCCGGGGTGATGCCGCCGCATTTCATCAGCTTGACGTTCCAGGCGCCGAACGCGCGCGGACCCGCCGCCAGCCGTGCGGCGTCGGCCGCGTCGTGCAGGCTCTCGTCGGCGACCAGGCGCGCGACGTCGGCGGGATCCAGGCCGGCCTGCGGCGCGCTGGCCGCCGGCGGCAGCGGCTGCTCGACCAGTTCGAGGGCGAGCGACCGCGTGCCGTGCAGGAACCGCTGCAGCCCGGCGAAGGTGTAGCCCGTGTTCGCGTCGACGAGCAGCGGCAGGTCGTGGCCGAAGCGCTCGCGCAGGCGCGCGCAGCGCTCGACGTCCAGGTCGACGTCGGTGCCGGTCTTGACCTTGAGCCGCCGGAAACCGCCGGCGAGATGCCGTTCGGCCGCCGCCAGGGTGGCGGCCACGTCGTGCACGCCGATCGTCACCGAGGTGGGCAACGCCCTGTGCGCGCGGCCGAGCAGGTCGACGACCGGGTGACCGCGCTCCCGGCCCCAGAGGTCGTGCAGCGCCATGTCGAGGGCGGCGCGCGCGCCGGGCGCGTGCGGCGTCGCGGCGGCGAGCCGCGGCGCCAGTTCGCCGGGCACGGCGAATGCGTGACCGCGCAGGTCCTCGAAGGCTCGTTCCACCGCCGCCGCGCAGGCCGCGGCCGTCTCGCCGTTCACCTGCGGTTCGGGGCCCGCGGCGCCCAGGCCGACGTGGCCGTTCGTCGCGACGAGGCGCACCCAGACCAGCTCGACCGCCGTCGTGTGGTAGGTCGCGACCGCGTACGGTTGCGCCAGCGGCACGGTGGCGGTGTGCAGTTCGAGGTGATGGAGCGTCGGCACGGGCTTCGGTGGTCACTGCGGCGGCGGCGGGGCAGGCGCCGGCACGCTTCCATGGCCGCCGGTGGCGGCGAACTGGCGCAGGGCCGGCAGCAGACGGTCGACGCCCTCCAGCAGCGGGTAGACCGCCGGCAGGCCGGTGTCCCGTTCGAGGGCCGTGCGCGCCGCCGCGCGGCCGGTCGCATCGAGACCCTCGTGGTTCAGGCACAGCCCCAGCACGCGGGTGCCGTAGCGGTGCAGCAGGTCGATCTCGTCGGCGACCGGCGGGATCGGGAAGCCGGGATGGCCGTCGTAGTCGCGGCGCGCCGGCGCGTGCTGCAGCAGCACCCCGCGCGCCAGGCCGCCGAGGATCAGCTCGGCGCCGCACGGGCCCGATGGGTTGCGCAGCGCCGACTGGCCCTCGAGCAGGATCAGGTCGGGCGCGAGGTCGAGGTCGCATCGCACGATCGCGTGCTCGAGTTCGCCGCAGACGAAGTCGTTCGGCGTGCTGTCGAGCACGAAGCCGTGCGGGATGCCCTGCAGCCAGCCGGTCTGGCCGGTGTGCACGATGGCCGCGCGCAGTCCTTCGGCGGCGCAGGCGGCCTGCACCACGTGGCAGGTGGTGCGCTTGCCGAGCGCGCAGTCGGTGCCGAGCACGGCGAGCCGCGGCGCCCGCACCGTCCGGATCGCGCCCGTCCAGAAGTGGCGTTCGGCCGCCGGCCGCGGCCGGCGCACGTCGACCAGCTGCGCGCCGGACGCCCGTGCGGCGGCGGCGAGTTCGGGGTCGTCGCCGAGGAAGGTGTGCAGGCCGCTGACCAGCGAGATGCCGTGCCGCAGCGCTGCGAGCAGGGTGGCGCGCATGGGCGCCGGCAACCCGCCACCGTGGGTGGCGACGCCGAGGACCAGGTAGTCTGGCCGCGGCAGCGCGGCGAGCATCGCCTCGAGGTCGGCGAACACCGGGATGCCGCGCCGCCGGCCGTCGAGCACTTCGCCGGCGTCGCGACCGGCGCTGTGGCGGTCGAGCAGCGCCGTGAGCTGGTAGCGGCTCGGTCCGCGCACGAGGCCGTGCGCGGTCTTGGCGTCCGAGGTGTGGAAGCAGGCGTCGGTGAACAGGGCGGCGGTGGGGCGGGGCACGGCGGGGGTGGAGGTGCGGCGGCGACCGCCGCCAAGCGTAGCCGCGCCGTGCAACTTCGGGCTCGCGTCGCACCGGGCAGCGCCGCTATCCTCCGAGCTCCCAAGCACTCGAGGAGATCCAACAGCATGCTTCGCAAGTTCTGCGCGTCCGTCCTGCTCGTCGCCACCGCAACCCTGCAGGGCTGCCTCTACGCCTACGTCACCACGCCGCTCGACACCGACCTCCAGAACACCGAGCTCGGCGACAAGGTCGGCGAATCGTCGAACCACGCCGTGCTCGGCCTCGTCGCCTGGGGCGACGGCGGCACCAAGGCGGCGGCGGACGCCGGCGGCATCAAGACGCTGACCCACGCCGACCAGCGCGTCTACCAGATCCTCTGGGGCGTCTACACCAAGCGCACGACGATCGTCTACGGGAAGTGAGCCCATGCGACTCGCTTTCCTCCTCGGCTCGGTGCTGGCGTGCCTGCCCCTGCAGGGCTGCATCGTCGGTGCCATCTACCAGAGCACCATCGAGCCGCTCGACCTCAACCTGCGCGAAACCCCGTCCGGATCGACGGCCGGTGCGTCCGACGTCAAGGATCTGAACCTCGTCTACGCGCGCATCGTCTGGGACGGCAACGACATCGCCGGCGCGGCCAAGAAGGCCGGCATCACGCGCATCCACCACGCCGACATCGAGCTGTTCAACGTGCTCGGCATCTGGCGTCAGTACTGGGTGCACGTCTACGGCGAGTGAGCCGGCCAGTGAGCCGGCCGGGGCGGCGCCGGGCGAACCCGGCCCGCCCGCCGCTCGCCGCCTGCGACCCGTGAACGGCGAACGGTGAACCGGGCGCCGCTCAGTCGCAGCCCGGTTCCTCGTGCAGCAGGGCGAGGTCGTTGCAGGCGTTCCACAGCATCACCATCGCCTGCTTGCAGTTCGCGATCACGACCGGCGGCAGGTCGGTGCGGACGGCGAGGGCCTTCAGCCGCGCGTAGAGATCGAGCAGCTCGAGGTCGTCCTTCGACAGCGGGTTGCCCAGCAGATCGGTGCGGTGCGTCATCGTCGAAGCCTCAGTACTGGGGCCGCAGGTCCTGCAGCCGCTTGGCCTTCAGCTCGAAGCGGGGCAGTTCGCCCTGCTTGCACAGCGTCACGTTGAAGCGCAGCCCCTCGTGCGCGTCGGCGAGGTCCTTGCCCAGCTGCGCCTGCAGGCGCGGCCAGCACTCGTCGAGGCCCGGCTTCAGTTCGACCTTCACCGTGATCTCGTCCTGCACGTTGTCCTTGCGCTCGATCACGATCTGGAACTCCTCGACCTCGGCGTGTTCGCGCACGACCGCCTCGACCGCGCGCGGGTAGACGTTGGTGCCGCGGATCAGCTTCATGTCGTCGACGCGCCCGAGGATGCCGCCCTCGTAGACGTCGCCGGTGCGGCCGCAGCTGCAGCGCGTGTGCGGCACCTTCTGCACCAGGTCCTTGGTCTTGTAGCGGATCAGCGGGATGAAGCCGCGGCCGAACGAGGTGACCACGCGCTCGCCGCGTTCGCCGTAGTCCATCGGCTCGCCGCTGTCCGGGTCGAGCACCTCCTCGACGAAGTGGTCCTCGATGATGTGCGGTCCGCCCGGCTGGTGGTCGCACTCGAAGATCATGATGGTGCCGATCTCGGTCATGCCGGCGGTGTCGCCGCACTTGCCGCCCCACATGGCCTCGATCATCTGCTTGACCGCCGGGATCGAGCCGGCCGGCTCGCCGCTGACCACGACGCGGCGCACCTTGCCGTCGCGCCGCAGGTCGATGCCCATCTTCTCGGCGGTCTGGCCCATGCGCAGCGCGTAGGTCGGCGTCGCGCAGACGACGGTGGCGCCGAGCTCGACGATCTGCTTGACGCGCTGCTCGGTCGTCATGTTGCCCGACGCGAGCGTCAGGCAGCCGATCTTCTCGCAGCAGTAGTGGGCGCCCCAGAAGCCGATGAACGAGCCGTACGAGAAGGCGAAGAACACCGTGTCGCGCGGTCGGATGCCGAAGCCCCAGAAGCCGTAGCACCACATGTCGGCGATCCACGACCAGTCCTTGCGCGAGTCGAGCACGCGCAGCGGCTGGCGGCCGGATGTTCCCGAGGTGAGGTGGTAGCGGATCGCGTCGGCGGGCGGCCGCGTGATCAGGTCGCCGAACAGCGGCTGCTCCGCCTGGCACGCCATCCAGTCCTCGCGGGTCATGAACGGCAGGCGCCGGATGTCGTCGAGCGAACGGATCTGCTCCGGCCGCACGCCGGCCCGTTCGTAGAGCCGGCGATGGAACGGCGACTGGTGCCAGGCGCGTTCGACGAGTCGCTGCAGCTTGTGCAGCTGCAGCGCGCGCAGCTGCTCCTTCGGCAGCGTCTCGGTCTTGGGGTTCCAGTACGGCGATTCGGTGGCGGCCACGGGCGAGTCTCCGGCAGGACGAGTGGCCGCGCAGCGTAGTCGCGGCGGCGGGGCCATGCGACAGCCGGGACCCACGAGGGTGGCGACTATTGCCCCTGGGCTCTCCGCAGCAAGACCAGGGTTGCCTGCCCTCCTCGGCTGACGCCGGGGCCACGGCCCGTGCCTACGGTGGCGGCTGACTCGAAGCAGTTCCAAGCCGTAGGTAGCCCATGACCCTGCCCCTCACCTGCCGCGGTATCGCGCTGGTCGCCGCACCGCTGTTCCTGTGCTCGGGATCGCTCCTTGCCCAGGCATCCGTGGCCTGGACGGCGCCCACCCGCGGCGTCGCCATCGCCCTCGACGCGGCCGACAACGCCTTCACCGTGGACTTCGAGCAGCAGCTCGGCGCCGAGATCGTGCTCACCAAACGCGACGCAGCGGGGGCCGTGGCGTGGGTCGCGAGTCACGACCAGACGGACCCGACCAAGTGGGAGGCGGCGACCTGGGTGGCGACGGACTCGCAGGGCAACGCCATCGTCACGGGCACGTTGAAGTCGGGCTACTCGAACCCGGTGAACGCCGCCAGCATCGTCATGAAGTGGAGTCCCTCCGGCCAGTTGCTCTGGCGTCGGGTCTACGAGTCCGACTTCGACGGCTCCAGCACGCGCCGCTGCCTCGTCGACGAGTCGGACAACGTCTACGTGCTCGGCGTCGGCAGCGGCCCCTACGGTTTCACGACCAAGGTGAAGAAGTTCGATCCCGCGGGGACGGTGCTGTGGACCTACCACGACGCCACAGGCATTGGCGCGCCACTGCGGTTCCGCTTCGCGCCGGACGGTGACCTGTTGCTCGTCGGGCGGTCCACAGTGGGCAGCTTCAACGGTTTCGCGCGGGTCCGCCGCGATGGGCAGGTGGCCTGGAGTCTGCCCGGCATCCCGAGCCTCACCGCCGGCGACGTCGCTGGCGACGTGTCCGGCAACGCCTACGTGGTCAACGGCGAGTACGTCACCAATGGCGGCACGGTCGTCACGAAGGTCGATGCGGGCGGCGCCACGATCTGGCAGGCCGTGCAGCCTTCGCGCGGGTTCTTCGCCGAGGTCGGCAACGACGACCGATTGGTCGTGTGCGGCATGGCCAGTTCGTCCGGTGGCGGCACCGCGGCATTCGCCCTGCAGCCCAACGGGCAATTGGCGTGGGCCAACCTCGATGCCGATGGGCCCGCCAACCTGATGCTCCACGCACAGTTCGGGCTCGACGCCTCCAACGACGCCTACGTGGCGGCCGGCACGCTGTTCGAGATGGCGGTCTGCAAGGTGCGCGCGGATGGCACCAGCGCCTGGACCCGCCTGTTGCCGGGCGGCTACGCGCAGGCCTTCGCGTTCGGCCGCAGTTCGCGGGATCTCTGGGTGGTCGGCGGCACGACGGCACGCTTGCGCATGGCGGAGGAGGGCGCCTGGACGGACCTCGGCAATGGGCTGCCAGCCGTTGGTGGCACCCCACGGCTGGTGGGCGAAGGAGTCTTCCAGCAGGGGCAGACCCTGTGCCTCCAGGTGCTGACGGCGCCGGTGGCCACGATCGGGCTGATGGTCGGCGGCGGCAGTGCGGTTTCGGCACCGCTGTTCGGCGGTGTCCTGGTGCCGAACCCAGACGTCCTCCTGGGCGTCGTCACCGATCCGTTCGGCCGCGCGCTGCTGCTGCCGGCGATTCCCACAGCGGTGCCGAGCGGGACGGGCCTGTGGCTGCAGGGTTGGTTCCTCGATGCGACGATGCCCGGGTGGTTCCGGGCCTCGAATGCGATCCTGGCGACGGCACCATGAGCGCGGCGTCCGCCCGAGGTGGCGGTGTGCGCGCTACCGCGGCGGCAGCGGCTCGGGCACCTTGTTGGCGATCGGCGGGATCGACTGCAGGTAGGCGAAGATCGCCTGCAGGTCGGCGTCGGTCATCTGCGCGTAGACCGGGGCCGGCATCGGCGGCAGGATCTGCCGGCCGCGGCCCTGGTGGCGCCCGGTGCGGATCGCGGCGACGAACTCGTCGACCGTCCAGCTGCCGAGGCCGGTCTCGCGGTCGGGGGTGAGGTTGGCGGTGAAGCTCACGCCCCAGGGACCCGACCACGCGGTGTTGGTCGCCGTCGCGTGCACCGGCCAGCCCGGGTTCGCGGCCGGCGGCGGCGCCAGCTCGAAGCCCGCCGGATGGCCCGACAGCGCCCGCTTCAGGTCGGGCTCGGGGCCGTTCGGGCCGAGGTGCCACGGCGTGTGGCAGTCGTGGCAACCCGACGTGTGCACGAGGTAGCGGCCGCGTTCCACGGGGGAAGGCGAGCGGTCGCGTCCGGTCAGGGACAGCGTGGTGGTGGCGCCCAGCAGGGCGGTCGCCGTGGCGACGAGGGAGAGCTTGGCGATGGCGTTCATGTCAGTTGGACTTCTTGGTGAGAAGGTGGTTCGGGGAAGGCTCGTCGGCCGCGCCCAGGTCGGCGCGGATCCAACGCTCGACGAGCTGCGCCGCGGCGCGGTCGACGAGGTGGCGGCCGAACGGCGGCATCTGCGCCAGCGGGTCGTCGGCGCAAAGGCGCAGGAACAGCGTCGAGGCCTCGGGCGCGCCCGGGGCGATGCGTTGCCCGGCGCCGTCGCGCCGGAAGTGGCTCGCCACCGCCACGGTGGTGGCCAGCGCCGGCGCCGGGCCCGGAACGGCCAGCGGGTAGTCGAGCCGCAGGCCGAGCCGCGCCAGCGGACCGTCGGCGTTGTGGCAGCTGGCGCAGTTGCCGTGCAGGTAGCCGAGCGCCGCGCGTTCGGCCGGCGTGCGGGCGGCGATGCGGGGCGGCACGGCCACGTGGGCCGCCGGCAGATTGCGCACGAGACCGCGGGCGACCAGCGCGCCGAGGTCGACCGCCGCCGCGGTGGGAGCTACGGCATTGGGCGCCAGCGGGTCGCGGTCGGCGGACAGCTGCAGCGCCGAGAAACCGAGCACGGGGGTGAGGCCGCCTTCGTGGCAGGTGCGGCAGTCGGCTAGGCTCGGCACGTCGTGGTGCTTGCCGTCGGCCGTGGCGCAGAACCGGCGCACGCCGCCCTGGGGCGCCAGCCGGTCTTCGGCGCCGTCGCCGGTGCGCAGGTAGGTGGCGTAGAGCCAGCTGCCATCGGCGCGGCGCTGCAGGAAGCGCGTCTCGACCCCGGCTTCGAACGTGAACTCCTTCCACAGCCGGGTGCCGACCGGGAACTGCCAGTGGTCGACGTCGCTGGCGTCGATCGCCGTGCCCGGCGGCAGCGCAATCCAGCGCCGCTTGGCCGCGCCGTCCGTCCACAGCGGGTACTGCGGCTCGAACGGCAGCACGTCGGCGGCGAGCGTGCGCCTTGCCGGATCGGCGTAGAGGCCGGTGTCGGCGAGCCGGTCGGGCGCTTCGATCGGGGCCCGGTCGGCGGTGCAGGCGGCGAGGCCCAGGGCGAACACGAGGCCCTGCCCGGCCTGGGCGAGGGAGCGGCGCGGTCGGCGGTCGGCGGGTGGCTGGTCGTCGGGCATCGGTGGTCGGTGCACGCCTTTGGCGGGCCCGGTTCCTGCAGTGCCCGCGGTCGGGCGATGTCACACCGGCGGCGCGGAGTTCCCTGCCCGGCGGCGCCAGGGTCCGGTGCCATCGCGGGTTGCGACGGATGCCCCCCGGCCCGGCTGGCGGCGGCCGGCCGGTGCCGCTATGCCGGTGCCGCATGCCTGGGCCCACGATGGACGCGGCCGCGGCCGCCTGCATCCGCGCGCGGCTCGCCGCCGAGCGCGTCGACGCCAGCTACGCGGTCTTCGTGGCCCGCCACCTGACGGTCCCGGACGCCGGCTGGCGCTGGTGCTGCGGCAGCCACTGCGACCCGTGCGTGCAGGCCCTCGGCCGCGTCGTCGATGCCGTGCGCCAGACGCTGGGCATCGGTCCCGCGGCCGATGCCGACGGCACCGGAGCCAGCGCGGACGGCTGACGGACGGCGGCGCGGCAGTTCAGGAAGGTCCGCCGTGGGCCGCGGCCGTTGCCGCCTCGCGCGCCGCCGCCAGCTGCCGTTCCTCGGCGGCGATGTGCGGCAGCAGCGCGCGCGGTCGTGTCCGCCGCCGCTCGCGCAGGCGCCGTTGCAGCGGTGCCTCGACCACGCGCGTGAGCCAGGTGGCCAGCTTGGTGGCCAGCCAGACGGCGGCCGCCACCATCAGCAGGTACTGCCAGACCGAAGCCGAACCGATCGCGGCCGACATGTGCTCGAGCAGCACCTTGCGGTTCCACGACGGCGAGTCGGCGATGCCCTGGACGACGGCCGGCAGGAACACCAGCAGCGCCGCGGGGATCAGGCCGACGAAGTGGAACAGGTAGACCGAGTAGATGCCGTGCGACACGGGGCGGAAGCCCCGCCACGCCAGCGCGCGGCCGACCAGCGCCGGGGCGCCTTGCCGCACCGACAGCGCCACCAGCAGGACGAGGGCGAGGCCGGCGGTGAGCACCGCGCGCTGGCAGGTCCAGAACCACAGCCAGTCGCGCGCCGAGAAGGCGGCGTAGATCCAGCCGTCGCTGCGGTGCAGCGGCTGGAAGCCGCTGGCGGCGACCAGGGCGAGGCCGAGCGCCATCGTCGTCGTGCTGCGCCAGGGCGAGGCGCACCACCGTTCGAGCCAGGCCCGGTGGTGCGTCGCGGCGACCGCCGCGGCGAGGCCCAGCACGAACGGCGTGAGCCGGAACCACGTCAGGTAGTAGAGATCCTTGTGGATCTGCGGAATCCGCTCGGTGTCGAGGATCTGGTACGCGGGCAGCGCGCAGACGTCGAGGTCGGCGGCGAGGGCCAGGTAGCGCGGCAGCACGCTGAGGGCGGTGAGCGCGAGGGCGGCCACGAGCGGCCAGCGCGTGCGCAGCACGCCGAGGACCAGGAACGGCAGCAGGAGGTAGGCGTGCACCATGACCTCGAGCGACCAGCCGACCGGGATGTAGTTCTTGCCGCCGTTCGCGGTCAGGCCGAAGTGACCGCTGATGCGCGAGCAGAACAGCAGGTTGGTGGCGATGCGGTCCCAGTGGAACCGGCGACCGATCATGAAGACCAGCAGCGCCAGCAGGAACAGGGGCACGATGCGCGACCCGCGGCGCAGCCAGAAGTCGCGCAGGTCGATCGAGCCGTAGCGCGCGTGTTCGCGCAGCAGCAGGTAGGCGAGCAGGAAGCCGGAGGTGAAGAACACCATCTCCGAGCCGAGCGCCTGCCAGACGATGTTGAGCACCCCGGGCATGCGGTCGATGAACGACTCGAGCTGCGGGCGCGGCAGCACCTTGGCGAACACGAACGCGCCGTGGAAGGCGACGACCAGCATGATGCCGATCGCGCGCAGCCCGTCGACGACGGCGCGGTTGTGGTCGGAGTCGAGCAGCCAGCGCCCGGCCGGGCTCGCCGGCACGGAGATGCCCGCACCGCGGCCGGGCGGCGGGGCCGCCGGTGCCGGTGCGGAACCGGGGTGGGTCGCGAGCGGGAGGGTCAGTCGGGGTCCTGCGCGCGCGGGGGAGGTTCGTGTGCCGAGGGCCGCGCGGCGCGGCGCGGACGATCCCGCTCCAGGGCCGGGCCGTCAAGGCTCCCGCCGCCGCTCGGAACGGTGGCGCGGGCGGTTCCGGCGTCCGTCCGCGGCCGCTCAGGCCCGGAGGTGCAGGTCGCCGGCGGCGAAGGTGACGCCCAGCGGCTCGAGCACGACCTGGCGTGGGCCCGCCTCGACGGCGCCGGCGACCACGGCCGGCACGCCGGCCGCGGCGGCGATCGCGGCGGCCCGCGCCGCGTCGGCGGCGGCCACGAACAGCGCGTAGCCCGCGCCCATGTTCAGGTTGCCGTAGGCGGCGCGGTCGTCGCCGCCGGTCTCGCGCTGCAGGAACCGCAGCACCTCGGGCACTTCGGGCAGGGTGTGGAAGCGATAGGTGAGCGTGGCCGGATGGCGCATCACCTTGCGCCAGCCGTGGCCGGTGATGTTCGCCTGGTAGTGCGGCACGATGCCGGCCGCTGCCAGCGCCTCGGTCACGGGCGCATAGAGCACGGTCGGCGCCAGCAGCGCGTCGCCGAACGTGGCGCCGCTCGGCAGCCTGGTCGCGTAGCCGGTGGGCAGCCGCTCGGCGAGCTTGCGCGCCAGCGAGACGCCGTTGGCGTGGATGCCCGAGGAAGCGAGCAGCACGATGGCGTCGCCGGGGCCGAGCCGATCGCCGAGCGTGAGCCGCGCCTTCGGCCGCACCAGACCCGTGCACGAGGCGGCGAGGTCGATGCGGTCGGCGGCCACGACGCCGGCGAGGGCCGGGGTCTCGCCGCCGCCCCAGACGGCACCGCAGGCATCGCAGGCCCGGCGCCAGCCTTCGACGAGGTCCCTCGCCCGCACCGCGTCGTCGAACCACTCGCTGCTGCCGGTGGCCCAGTAGGCCTGCACCGTCACCGGTGTCGCACCGACGGTGATCAGGTCGTTGACTGCCATCGCCACGGTGTCCTGGGCGATGGCGTCGTAGTAGGTGCGGCCGGTGACCTGCCGCATCGCGTCGGCGACCAGGGCCTTGGTGCCCAGACACTCGGTGGTCGAGGCGAGGTAGAAGTCGCCGCAGTCGACGACGTGGGCCGACTCGCCGCGCGAGGCAGCGACCTCGCTGAGCCCGTGCCGCCGCAGGTTGTCGGCGGTGCGGGCGGCGGCCTGCTGCGCCAGGACCTTCAGCGGGTCGATCTTGCCGTAGTCGACGCCAGCCTCGCGGTAGTCGATCTTGCGCATGGCGGACAGGATGGGCGGCGGCCGCCGCGAATGCGAGGACCCGCTGCCCGGGTCCCGGCCGCGGCGGCTGGCTTGACCGCGGCGCGGGCCACAGGTCTGCTGCGGCCGTGCCCGTCGCCACCTTCGCGATCCCGTGCCGCGACGCCGGCCCGCACCTGCGGCCGCTGCTGCAGTCGCTGCTGGCGCAGACGGTGCAGGACTTCGCCTTGCTGCTGGTCGACGACGCCTCGCGCGACGGCTCAGTGGACCTGGCGCGCGCGGTCGCCGGTGATCGCGTGGTCGTGCACCGCAACGCCGCGCCGCTCGGCATCGGCGGCAACTGGAACCGCTGCGTCGAGCTGGTGGCGACGCCGTTCTTCTGCCTCGCGCACCAGGACGACGTCTACGAACCGCGCTACCTCGAGCGCATGCTGGCGGCCTTGGCGGCGCGGCCGGACGCCGGCATCGCCCATTGCCGCGCCACGTCCGTCGACGAAGCGGGCCGGCCATTGGCGTCGCCGGCGGAGCGGTTCAAGGAGCACTTCTGGCGCCGGGCGCCGGGCGCCGACCGCGCGGCGCACTACGCGCGGCTCTGGCGCGGCAACTTCGTCTGCTGCCCGTCGGTGTGCTACCGAACGGACGCGGTGCGGGAGGTCGGCGGGTTCCGCACCGACCTGCGGTTCGCGCTCGACTGGGAGTACTGGTTCCGCCTGCTGCGGCACGGCCATGGCATCGCCGACGTCGACGAGACCCTGCTGCACTACCGCCGCCACGACGCGACGGCGAGCCGGGCGGCGACCGCGGACCAGTCGCGGTTCGCCGAGGAACTGCGGGTGCTCGCGGCGGCCGGCCCGTCGGGCGTGGCGGCCGGGCTGCTGCCGCCCGAGCCGGGGCCCAGTCCGGCGCTGCGCAACAACCTGCTGCAGGCGGCGTTCGCCGACCTGCAGGCCGGCGACCGGGACGGCGTGGCGGCGAAGCTCGGGTTCGTGCGCGAACGCGCGCCCGAACTGTGGCGCGACGGCCTCGTGCGCGGCTTCCGCGCCTTGTGGCGGCTCGGGCCGCCGGGCCGCTGGCTGCTCGCCGCCGGCCGGGCCGCGGCGGTGCGTTTCGGCGTCGGCGCCGCGTAGCATCCCCGGGATGGTGACCAGGGCGCAATTCGCGAGCGCGATCGAACGGCGGCTCGACGACGAGGCGGCGCGGCTGGCGGCCGAGTTCGCGCGGTCCCGGCCGACGCGCCACTTCGTCGTCGACGATCTGCTGCCCGCGCCGTGGCTGCAGGCCGTGGCGGCGGCGTTCCCGGCGCCCGACCAGCTGTTGCCCAAGCGCTCGCTGCGCGAACGCAAGCGCGTCGGCGTCGCCGTCGAGCGCTATGCGCCGATCGTCGGCGACCTGCTCTACGCGTTCCAGGAGCCCCGCGTGCTCGCCGCCATCGCGCGCCTGACCGGCATCGAGGGGTTGGCCGCCGATCCGACGCTGTACGCCTCGGGCATCTCGGTCATGGGGCGCGGCGACTTCCTGAACCCGCACCTCGACAACAGCCACGACGGCGACCAGCAGCGCTACCGCGTGCTGAACCTGCTGCTCTACGTGGCGCCGGACTGGCCGACCGGCGCCGGCGGCGACCTCGAGCTGTGGGAATGGCCGCGGCGCATCGCCCAGACCATCGCGCCGGTGGGCGGTCGGCTGGTCGTCATGGAGACCGGGCCCGGCAGCTGGCACTCGGTGAGCCGCGTGCGGGCCGATGCGCGGCGCCTGTGCGTGTCGAACTACTACTTCGCCGCCCGCTCCGGCAGCGGCCGCGACTACCGCCACGTGACCACCTTCGCCGGTCGCCCCGAGGAGCCGGTCAAGCGCGTCGTGCTGGCGGCCAACGCCGTGGCCCGCAACCTGCTCGGTCGGGTGTTCCCCGGCCTGCTGCGGCGCGGCGCGCATCGGCGGCGACCGGCTGCCGGCGCGGAGGCCTCGGCTTGAGCGAGGCGCCGGCGCCGCCGCGGGTCGCGGTCGTGGTGCTCAACTGGGACGGCCTCGCGCTGACGCGCGCCTGCCTGCAATCGCTGTTCGTGCAGACCTGGCCGCACGTCGAGATCCATGTGGTCGACAACGGCTCGCGCAACGACGAGGCGGGCGTCCTGCGGGCCGAGTACGGCGAACGCATCCGCGTGCACGCGCTGGCCGCCAACACCGGCTTCACCGGCGGCTGCAACCATGCGCTGCGCACCGTGCTCGACGAGGCGCGCTGCGAGTTCGCTGCGCTGCTGAACAACGACGCCGAGGCCGACCCGCGCTGGCTCGAGGAGCTGCTGGCCGCAGCGGCCGAGGATCCGGCGATCGGCGCGGTCGCCTCCTGCATGCGGCTGTTCGACCAGCCGGAGCTGCTCGACGGGGCCGGCGTCTGGCTGCTCGGCAACGGCGACTCGACACCGCGCGGGCGGCTGCAGCCGGTGGCCCGCTGGCAGCGCGCCGACGACGTGCTGTCGGCCTGTGGCGGCGCCCTGCTGCTGCGCTGCGCCATGCTGCGCCGCATCGGCCTGTTCCGCGCCGACTTCTTCGCCAACTTCGAGGACGAGGACCTGATGCTGCGCGCGGTGACCACCGGCCACCGGGTGCGCTACGCGCCGAGGGCGCAGGTGCGCCACCACCTCAACGCCACGATCCGGCGCGTGCGCGACCTGGAGTTCGACGTGCGGTCGGTGCGCAACGCGACGTGGGCCTGGCTGGTCAACCTGCCGTGGCCGGTGCTGCTGCTGAACCTGCCCTCGTTCGTGCTCGGCAACCTGGCGATCGTGCTGCTGATGCCGCTGTGCGGCCGGCCCGCCGTGGCGGTGGCGTTCGTGCGCGGCCGCCTGCGGGCGCTGCGCGAACTGCCGGCGATCGCCGCCGAGCGCCGCCGGCTGCGGCCGCTGCGGGCCGGGCGGTGGTGGCGGCTCTGGTGGGCGCAGCGGTGTTTCCTGCTCGAGTACGCCCGGCTCGCGCTGCTGCGGCTGCGCACCGGCCGCCCCGCCGTCATGGCCAGCGCACGGCGCTGATCGGCAACGGTGTCGCATTCGTCGACAGCAGGCGTCCGCTGCCGGGATTCCCGTCGCCCCGCTCAAGTGCGCGCGCCGATCGACCATGATCCAGGTGGCGCATCGTCGATCCGCAGCAAGGGGAGCAGGCACGGGGCATGGACATCTTCAGCATCGTCGGACTGGTGCTCGCCATCGCCGGCGTCATCGGTGGCATGGTCCTCGAGGGGGGGCATCCGACCGCGCTGCTGCAGATCACCGCGTTCCTGATCGTCATCGTCGGCTCGCTGGGGGCCACCCTGGTGGCGACGGTGCCGTCGGACGTGCCGTTCGCGCTGCGGTCGTTGAAGCAGGTGTTCCTGCCCGGCAAGCACGACTTCAAGGGTCTGATGGACAAGCTGCTCGAGCTGGCCAACCTCGCCCGCCGCGAGGGCCTGCTGGCGCTCGAGACCTACGCCACCAGCGGCAAGGGCGATCCGTTCCTCGTCAAGTGCCTGACGCTGGCGATCGACGGCAGTTCGGCGGACGCGATCCGCGAGACCGTCGAGGTCGACATGCACATCGAGGAAGAGGACCAGAAGGCGGGCATGAAGTTCTGGGAGACGTGGGGTGCGCTGGCGCCGACGATCGGCGTGCTGGGCGCAGTGCTCGGCCTGATGCACGTGATGAGCGTGCTCGACGAGCCGTCGAAGATCGGTCCCGGCATCGCCGTCGCGTTCGTCGCCACGGTCTACGGCGTCGGCTTCGCCAACATCGTCTGCCTGCCGATGTCGTTCAAGCTCAAGCGCCACATCGAACACGACCAGCTGCTGAAGAGCATGGTGCTCGAGGGCGTCGTCGGCATCCAGTCGGGCGTGGCGCCGGGGGCGCTGCGCAGCAAGCTCAAGGTCTACCTCGGCGGCCACGGCGGCGACGGCAAGAAGCACTGATCCGGACGCGATCGGGACATGGCGAAGCGGCACAAGCACGAGGAGCACGTCAACCACGAACGCTGGCTGGTGTCGTTCGCGGACATGATGACGCTGCTGTTCGCGCTGTTCGTGGTGCTCTACGCGCTCGGCCAGGCCGACCTCAGCAAGCTGAAGCAGCTCAAGGACTCGGTGCGCTGGGCGTTCCACATCGCCGGCGACGGGAAGACCAAGGACACCGGCATCTTCGACCAGCAGACCGGCGGCGGCGACGTCAGCGAGGCGGCGCCGCTGGTGACGGCCCAGGACGGCGAGATGCGCGAGTTCCTGAAGACCGCGCTGCCGGACTACGAGGAGATCGCCGGCCGATCGCTGCAGATCGACCAGACCAGCGACACGGTGACGATGACGGCGCCGCTGTCGGATTTCTTCGCCGCCGGCCAGCCGTTCCCGCTCCGGCGCGAGGTCCAGGGCTGGCTCCTGCGCACGCTGCAGGCGTCGCTGACGTTCACGTCGGACATCCGGATCGTGGTCGAGACCCCGGACGTGACGATCGGTCTCGATGCGCGCGGCCGGCCCCTCACCTCGGTGGACCTCTGCCTCGAGCGGCTCAAGGCGCTGCGCCGCGTCGCGCTGCAGGGGCCGGAGATCCGCCAGCACATGGTCGGCTGCGAGTGGCGCGTGCAGCGTGACACGCCGGGTCTCGACGTGGCGGACTGGGAGCAGCAGGCGCGGGTCGTGATCGCGTTCTCGAACGCTCGCGCCGGCAACCGCTGACGCGGCGGCCCGCCTCAGCCGTCGGCCAGCATGCGCCCGAGGATCGCCTTCTGGATCATCGACGTGCCCTCGTAGATGCGCAGCGCCTGGACGTCGCGCCACAGCCGTTCGACCGGGAACGCGGAACTGTAGCCGCGCGCGCCGTGCAGCATCACCGCGGCGTCGGCCGCCTGCGCCGCGGCCTCGGTGGCGAACAACTTCGCCATCGCCACGTCGGCGTGCGTCTCGGTGCCGGCGGCGCGTCGGCGGGCGCAGCGGTGCACCAGGGCGCGGCTGGCGTGCAGCGACGCCAGCAGGTCGGCGAGCCGTTCCTGGACCATCTGGAAGCGCGCCAGCGGCTGGCCGAACTGCTGCCGCGCGGCGGTGAACTCGACCGCGGCGGCCAGCGCGGCGCGGTGGATGCCGACGGCCCCGGCGGCGACCGACAGGCGGCCGGCGGCGAGGCCGCCCATGGCGACGCCGAAGCCCTTGCCGAGGCCGCCGAGCACCTCGTCGGCGGCGATCGGGAAGCCGGTGAACGTCAGCGTCGCGTGGTCGCTGCCGCGGTGGCCGAGTTCGACGCCGGGCATCGGCGCGCGGACGAGGCCCTCGCGCCGCGTCTCGACCAGGAAGGCGGTGATGCCGTTCTTGCCGAGCGCGCGGTCGACGGTCGCGAACAGGATCATCACGTCGGCGATGCCGCCGTTGGTGATCCACCACTTCTGGCCGGAGGCGAGCCAGCCGCCGGCCGGGCGTGGCGTCGCCGCCGTGCCGAGGCCGGCGACGTCGCTGCCGGCCTCGGGCTCGGTCAGGGCGAAGCAGCCGATCGCCTCGCCGCGCACCAGCGGCCCGAGCCAGCGCCGGCGCTGGGCGTCGTCGCCGTAGCGCGCCAGGCACTGGGCCACCAGGCCGGTCTGCACGGCGCAGAAGCCGCGCGCGTTGCCACAGACGGCGCCGAGTTCCTCGTGCGCCAGCGCCAGCTGCAGCGGCGACCAGCCCCGCCCGCCGTGCTCCGGCGGCAGCGGGCCGCCGAGGATGCCGGCCGTCGCGAGGTCGTGCACCATCTCGCGGCGGAACTGCCGCGCTTCGTCGATCGCGCGCGCGTGCGGCAGCAGCTTCGCCTCGGCGAAGGCGCGGATCGTGCGCGCGAACTCGCGGTGGTCGCCGTCGAGGTCGCCGTCGGGCAGCCAGAGGTCGCGGTTCATCGCCGGGTCCTCGGCGGGCTCAACGGCCCAGGAAGCGCGGCTCGCGGCGCTCCATCCAGGAGTTGTAGAACTCGCGGTGGTCGTGCGACCGCAGCAGCAGCGCCTGCGCCTGCGCCTCCTGCTCGATCGCGCTGTCGAGGTCCATCGGCCACTCGTTCCACAGCATCTTCTTGGTCATCGCCAGCGCCAGACCCGGGCCGGCGGCGAGCCGGCGGGCGAGCGTCAGCGCCTCCGCCAGCAGCTGGTCGTCGGACACGACGCGGTTGGCGAGGCCGATGCGCAGGCAGTCCGCGGCGGTGACCTTGTCGCCGAGCAGCAGCAGCTCCATCGCCCGGCCGGTGCCGATCACCTTCGGCAGCAGCCACGCCGCGCCCATGTCGGCGCCGGTCAGGCCGACGCGGGTGAACAGGAACGCGAACTTCGCGCTCTCGGCGAGCACGCGCAGGTCGCTGGCCAGCGCCAGCACGGCGCCGGCGCCGGCGGCGACGCCGTTGACGGCGGCGACGATCGGCTTCGACAGGCGCAGCATGTTGCGCACCACGGCGCCGGTCATGCGGGTGAAGGTCAGCGTGCCGTCCAGTTCGGCCTCGAGCAGCGGACCGATGATCTCCTCGACGCTGCCGCCGCTGCAGAAGCCGCGGCCGTGCCCGGTCAGCACCACGACCTTGACGGTCTCGTCCTCGTCGAGGTCGTGGAACAGGCGCTCGAGCTGGCCGTAGACGTCGAACGTCAGCGAGTTCAGCGTGTCGGGGCGGTCGAACGTCAGCACGGCGACACCGTCGGTGCCGCGTTCGAACCGGAAGTCGTATTCGCTCATGGGGGTCGGCGGGAGGGCGGTGGCTCAGTCGACGAACGCCGGTTCGTCGCGGTCGAGATCGAGGACGCAGCCCGGCGGCCGGTCGCGCAGCAGCCCGGCGACCGCGGCCGCGACCTCGTCGGGCCGGTGCATGCGGCCGATGCGGTTCTGCGCCGCCATGCGGACCATCGCCTGCTCGGCGGTGGTGCGTCCGCGGGCGGCGATCGCCGCCGCTGCGGCGCGCGTGATGTCGGAGTCGACGAAGCCCGGGCAGACCGCGTAGACGTCGAGCCCCGCCGGCCGCAGTTCGGCGTGCAGGGCCCTGGCCAGCCCGACCATGCCGTGCTTGGCCGCCGTGTAGGCGGCGGTGAAGGCGTGGCCGCGCAGACCGGCCGTCGAGGCGAGGTGCAGCAGGCAGCCGTGGCCGGCGGCCTTCATCGCGGGCGCCAGCAGGCGGGCGAACTGCAACGGCGCGCCGACGTGCAGGTCGATCGCCTCGCGCAGCATCGCCGGCGTCGTGTTCTCGACCTTGTCGGACGGCGCCGTGCCGGCGTTGTTGACGACCGCGGTCGGCACGCCGAAGTGGCGGGTCGCGGCGGCGATCGCGGCGGCGGGGGCGTCGGCGGCGCGCAGGTCGAGCGCGGCCGTGGCCACGGCCGCGCCCGTGCGCGCGACCACCTCGGCCGCGACGGCGAGGCGGGCCTCGTCGCGGGCCACCAGCAGCAGGCGATGCCGGTCGGCGCCGAGCGCGATGGCGATCGCGAGGCCGATGCCGCGGCTGGCGCCGGTCACGATCGTCACGGGTTGTTCGGTCGCGGGCGGGGACATGGTCGCCGGGCCCGGCATGGTCGGCAGGTGCCGGGGCCCGCGCAACCGCGCGGCCGGCGAAACCCGCCCCGGCGGCGGGCGGCGGCGGGCGGCGCCGGCGGTTCGTGGTGCCGAGGCACGGGCTCAGGTTGGCGGCGCCCGTTCGCCGATAGGGCGCGCGGGAAGGGAAGCACGGAGAGTCGAGTTGCGGACGACCCCGGAAGGGCCCGGCGCGAACGCCGGGCCCTTCTGCTTTCTCGCCGACGGCGCGACGCGGCCCGACGGGCAACGGGTCGATGCGGCTTGGGTTCGGCGCCCCGGACGGCCGATGGCATCGCCGGTTCCCCGCGCGCCGATGCACCGCCTCCTGCTGCCGCTGTTCCTGTCCCTGGTGCCGCCGGCTGCCGTCGCCCAGGCGTCGGTCGTCGTGCCGGCACCGCTCGCGCAGCTGCCCGGCAACGCGGCGCTGTCGTTGCCCCTGCGCTGGAGCCACGGCGTGCTGCAGGTGCGCATCGACGCCGCGCTGCTGCCGGCGGGTCTGCAGGGCCAGACGCTGACCGGACTGGCGCTGCGCCGGCCGTCGTTCCTCGGCGAACCGGCCTACCCGGCGTTGCAGCGCACCCTGACGGTGCGCGGCGCCTTCCAGCCGCAGACCGCGGCGCAGCTGACCCAGAACCTGGCGGGGAACCGGCCCACGAACCTCGCCGTGCTGTTCGGGCCGGCGCCGGTGGCGGTCGCGGCGACCGGAGCGACCGCGGCAGCGACCGTGCTCGGCGCCGAACTGCTGCACCTCGCCTTCACGCAGCCGCTGCCGGTCGGGGCCGGCACGCTGTTCCTGGAGTTCGAGACCGGCGACCCCCCGCTCGCGATCGAGGCGACGCACTGGGTCGACGCCGTGTGGATCCCGGCCGGCGTCGAACGCGGCTACGTCGCGACCGTCGGCGACGGCAGTTGCACGACCCGGGCCGAGCCGTCGGAGCTGCGCTGGAACGACGCCGTCGGGCCACAGGTCGGGAGCACCGCGAAGTTCGTGTTCACCGGTGCGCCACCGACGCAGGGTGCCAGCACGGGCCTGGTGCTGCACTGGATCGGCGTCGATCCGCAGACCGCGCCGCCGGGTCCCGAGCACCTCGGCTTCGGCGCGTCGCTCGGGCTGGCCGACCCCGGTCTCGCCGGCTGCCACTGGTGGGCGCCGATGACGATCACCTGGCTCGGCACCACGGACGCGAACGGCCGCCTCGAGACGACGCTGCCACTGGCCGCCGGCGTGGCGCCGGGCATGCGGCTCGGCGTGCAGGCGGCCTGGCTCGACAGCAGCCGGCCGGGCCTGCCGTTCTCGGTCAGCAACGGCCTGCTCCTGGTCCTGAACGGCATCGGCGTCGGCGGCGCCTGCGGCAGCGTGTTCTTCCCGGCCGGGGTCACGACCTCGCCCTGGGCGCCGTTCCTGGGCCAGATGCCGGTGCTGCGGCTGGACTACTGACGGCGGCCGGGCGGCGGGCCGGACGGAGGCTGGCGCCCGCGGGGGCGAGATCCTTGCGCGAGCCGGCCGCCCCGCTACTCTGCTCCGCCCTTCCCGAGCGCCATGGCCAAGCCCAAGAAGAAGAAAGAGGTCGTCTTCCTCGTCTGCGAGGAGACCGGTGATCGCAACTACACGCTGCTGAAGAAGCCGGGCACGGCGAAGCTGGAGCTGTCGAAGTACAGCCCCCGGCTGCGCCGCCACACCAAGCACGTCGAGAAGAAGAAGTAGTCCCGCGCCGGCGGGGCGCCCCTAGCGTGGTGCGCCGCCCGGCAGGCTGCGCGCCAGCAGCGCCTCGAGCGACTGCCGGCTGCTCTCGCCGAGCGGCAGCGTGCGCAGCCGCCGACCGAGCCGGTCGATCTGGTTGGTCGCTCCCCCGGCCTCGAGGTTGTGCAGCGCGATGACGATCGCGCCGAGGTGCGACGGGTCGTGGGCGACCCGCGGATCGTCGAGCAGCTGCTGCAACGCCTGTTCGCCCGCGTCGGCATCGGCGGTGGCCGTGAGCACGAAGCCGGCCTGGATGCGGACCGCCGGCGCCGGGTCGTTGGCGAGCGCCAGTTCGACGATCTGCCGGGCGGTGGGCGTGCCGGTGAAGCCGATGCCGGCGACGAGGTCGGTGCGGACGTCCGGCTGGGTGTTGGCCGCCAGCAGCTCCCGGTAGGCGTCGGCGACCAGTTCCGGGGCGCGCGCCCCCAGCACCAGGTAGGCACTCGTCGCCCGGTCGAGGATCGGCGCCAGTTCGCGCAGCACGCGCAACGCCGTGGCCGGCTCCAGCTCGCTGGCCGCGAGGGTGGCGACCTCGGCCGCGACCGGCCGGTCGGCGTGTTCGCGCAGCCACGCGAGCGCCATCGCCGCGAGCCGGGGGTCGGCGAGCAATTGCCGACAGGCGACGATGCGCCTGGTCGGATCGGCGTCGCCGAGCAGCAGCATCGCCAGCTGCGACAGCTCCTCCGAGGTCCGGACGCCGGCCTGCCGCAGGTTGTCCCACAGCGTCGACAGCAGGCGCACCGCCGCCGGGCGCGGGAACGTGCCCTGGCTCGCGGCCTGCACCAGCTCGAGCACGGCCGGCTCGTGCGCCGCGCGCAGGTAGGGTTGCCGGTCGAGCAGGTGCAGGCCGACTTCGATCGTGCGCTCGGCTTGCGGCAGCACGCCGAGCAGCGCACCGACCAGCGGCTCGATGCGGGAGTGGTCGGCGTTGACGGTGGCGACCTCGTGCCGGCGGGCGAGTTCGGCCGCCAGCACCAGCTGCAGCACGAAGGTGCGGGCCTGGCCGCGTTCGGGGTCGCCCGTGTGGTCGGGGTCGGCGAGCAGCGCCAGGGCGCGTTCGCCGGCGTCGGCGAAGCGCGCCAGCAGGGTCCCGAGCAGCGCGCGGGCCTCGGTGTCCGAGGTCTGCGCGCCTTCGAGTTCGTCCTCCTGCACCAGCGCCGCGGTGCGCCGGCCGATCGCCACCAGCCGGTCGACGAGTTCCTCGAACGTCGGCAGCGCGGTCGCGGCGGCCGGTTCGCCGGCGGCCTCGATCCGGTCCGGGGCCGGCGCCGGGGCGCCGTCGCCGACGGGCGCGGCGACCACCGCGGCGGCCTCCTGGCCGTCGCTGGCCAGGGCGCGCGCAGCCGCGGCGGCGGGCGGGGACGATCGGGGGTACATCCAGGCGGCGATGGCGGCGGCGAGCAGGGCGACGCCGGTCGCCGCGAGGCGCAAGCCGGGCTGCGGGCGTCGGGGATGGGGATGGATCGTCATCGGCAACTCCGTGCAGGGAGGGGGCCGCGGCGGCGAGCGTCGCCGCCGCGGCAACCGGTACGTGCCCGACCGGGGGCAGCGGAGCGGTTCAGGCGCCCGGAGTGGCGCACGGCCGGGTCAGCAGCGTGTGCACGGCGCCGACATTCATCTGCCGGGAGGCCTCGCAGGTCGAACCGATCGGCAGGAACAGCAGCCAGCGGGTCACGCACCGGAACGTCACCATCGTGATCGCCTGCGCGCCGATCGACTCGACCTGGGTCATCTGCGTCGACGGCACGGCGTAGTCGTGCGGCGGCGTGTAGACGACGAAGCTCGGGCACATGCCCGCGGTGAGCCGGATCTCGATCTCGGCGATCCGGTAGTCGGCGCCGCTGCAGGGCTGCGGCGGGCCGATGGTGGTGCTCGCCGGCACGTGCCGCGTGGTCTGCATCGGGCAGTTGCCCTGCGCGGCCAGCGGCGCGGCCAGCAGCGCGACGAGGGCGATGGTGGGGGGGAAGAGCGGCTTCATGGGATTCTCCTCGGATCCGGGCGTCGGCCCGGCGCAGCGGATCGGAACCAGGCGGCGAAGCGCGATCCGCACCACCTCGCCGACCACTGGATGCTCAGTGGCGCGAAGTCGTCGGCGGTGGCAGCACGAGCCGGAAATCGCCGGCCGGCGTGGCCGCGCTCAGGCCAGGGTGCGCCAGGCCGCTTCGATGCCGGCGTCGACGGAGCCCGCGCGCCAGCCGAGTTCGTTCGCCGCCTTCGCGCTCGAGAACCACAGGAAGCGCGGCGCGAGGCGCAGGACCTCGCTGGTCAGCGGTGGGCGGCTGCCGCGCAGCCGTTCGACCGGCCGCAGCGCGGCGCCGGCGAGGCGCACCAGCCAGCGCGGCGCCGTGCGCACAGGCGCCCGTCCCCCGACGATGCGGGCCACGCGCTGCAGGAGCTCACGGCTGGTGAGGTTCTCGCCGCCGAGCAGGTAGCGCTCGCCGCGCCGGCCGCGCGCCAGCGCCGCGAGCATGCCGTCGCAGACGTCCGCCACGTTGGCGACGTTGATGCCGCCGGGCGGCGCGGCGAACAGGCCGCGGCGAACCGCGGTCAACAGCGAACCGTCTCCCTTGCGGCGGTCGCCCGCGCCGTACATCGACGGTGGGTTCACGATCACCGCATCGAGACCGCGCTCGACCTCGGCGAGCAGGCGCTGCTCGGCGGCATGCTTGCTGTCGCAGTAGCCGATGCGCAGCGGTGCGAAGTTGTAGGTCGCCGTCTCGTCGACGACCTCGGGCCGGTCGCGGTAGGCGACCGCCGAGATCGTCGAGCAGTGCAGGAAGCGGCGCACGCCGGCCGCGCGGGCGATCGCCGCGAGCCTGGCCGTGGCGTCGGCGTTGACGGCGAACATCGCCGCGCGGTCCTCCGGCCGGAACGACACCAGCGCCGCCAGATGGACGACGACGTCGGCTCCGCGCGTGCCGCGCCGCAGCGCGTCGGGATCGTCGAGGCGGCCGTCGATGCGCTCGCCGGCGAGCGACTCGAGGTGGGGCGGCAGGGGGCCCGGGCGCACCAGCACGCGCAGGCGGAACTGCGCGCCAAGGCGCGGCGCCAGGTGGGCGCCGACGAAGCCGGAGGCGCCGGTGAGGAAGCAGAGCGGCCGCACGCGGCAACCGTAGCCGCGCGCCGCCCCGGGAAGAACGGCGCCGGCGGGCTCCCGGCGCCGTGGGCGGCAGCGGCTGCACACGGGCGCGCGAGGTGTGCGCGCGCTAGCCTCCGCGTCCGCGCGCCGTCCGGCGCGCGCACCCATCGGCCCCGACCATGGACCTCAGCGTCATCCTGTTCTTCGGCCTCGGCCTCGCCCTGTTGGTGTTCGGCGCCGAGTGGCTCGTGCGCGGTTCGTCGCGCCTGGCCGCGGCCGCCGGCGTCTCGCCGCTGGTCGTCGGCCTCACGGTCGTGGCCTTCGGCACCAGCTCGCCGGAACTCGCGGTCAGCCTCAAGTCGGCCTGGCTCGGCAAGGCCGACATGGCCGTCGGCAACGTCGTCGGCAGCAACATCTTCAACGTGCTGCCGATCCTCGGTCTGTCGGCCCTGATCACGCCGTTGCTGGTGGCGCAGGATCTGGTGCGCCGCGACGTGCCGTTGATGATCGGCCTGTCGGTCGTGGTCTGGCTGCTGGCGCTCGACGGCGCCATCGGCCGGCTGGATGGCCTCGGCCTCGCCGCCGGCCTCGGCGCCTACATGGTCTGGCTGGTGCGCCAGAGCCGGAAGGAGAACACGGCGGTCGAGGCGGAGTACGCCGCCGAGTTCGCCCCCAAGGGCAAGGTGTCCGTGCCGGCCAACCTCGGTCTGGTGGTGGCCGGCCTCGCGCTGCTGATGCTGGGGGCGCGCTGGCTGGTCGGCAGCGCCGTGGCGTTCGCGCAGTGGCTCGGCGTCAGCGAGGTCGTCGTCGGCCTGACGGTGGTCGCCGCCGGCACGTCGTTGCCGGAGGTCGCCACGTCGGTGCTGGCGGCGATCCGCGGCGAACGCGACATCGCGGTCGGCAACGTCGTCGGCTCGAACCTGTTCAACCTGATGGGCGTGCTCGGCCTCTCCGCCGCGATAGCGCCGGGCGGCCTGCCGGTGGCGCCGGCGATGGTGGGCTTCGACCTGCCGGTCATGATCGCGGTCGCCGTCGCCTGCCTGCCGATCTTCGCCCGCGGCCGCATGATCCCGCGCTGGGAGGGCGCCCTGTTCCTGGCCTACTACGTCGCCTACGCGGCGTTCGTCGTGCTCGACGCGACCGGGCACCAGGCCCGGGAGGGTTATGCACGGGTGATGCTCTGGTTCGTGCTGCCGCTGACGGTCGTCACGCTGGGCGTGCTGGCAGTCCGCGTCTGGCGCGGGCGGTCCGGCTCGCCGGCCTGAGGGGTCGGCGCGGAGATCCCGCACCATCGGTTTCCGCCGCCGCCGGTCCGGCCCCTGCCAGGGGCATGAACACGCAACACGCTACCGGTGGTCTTCTCCTCGCCTCGCTGCTCGCCACGGGCCTCGCCGCCCAGGAACTGCAGCACGACGTGCTGCCGAGCCGCGGCAAGGTCGAGTTCCGCATCGACGGGGCGCGCAAGCACGACCTGGCGCTGGTCGTCGTGGGCCTGGAGCTCGGCGCGCCGCAGCTGCCGAACGGCCGGCTGCTGGGCGTCGACCCGGCCCTGCTGACCGGCTTCGTCGTCGCCGACCGCGACGAGGCGATCTGGATCAAGCTGGCCGTGCCCGAGGTCGTCAGCAGCTTCGCCTTCTACTCGCAGGCCGTGACGGTGAGCCCGCGGCTGCCCCTCGAGGACCGGGCGGCGTTCCTGCTGTCGGATGTCGTCGAGACGATGATGCCGGCGACGGCGATCGGCGGCTGACGCCCAGGCGGGCAGGTCGCGCGCGGCGGCTTCCTGACGCAGGCTGCCGCGCCGTCGTCCTGGAGGGGGGCGGGAGCGCTCGCCCATGCCAACGCCCCCCGCCCCCCGCCTCGGCCCGGCGACCGGGCCTGCCGTCGCCGGTTCCGAGGCCGCCCCGTGCTCGCGGCGGGCAGCCACGTCGCGCGGCAGGCCGCAGTCGGTGGGGCGGCTTCCCGCAGGTGCGCCACTCCTGGGCAGCCAGGAGCCCTGCAGGCTACCGATCGGCGGCAGGCTACGTGAGCCGGTGGGGGACCCGGAGCGCTCAGGTGGCTGCGCGGGATCCAGTGCGGGGGAAGGCCTGCGCGCCGACGGGCTGCGATCGCTCCTGGCATTGCCGCGTGCAGTGGCTTCGTGGGTTCGTGGGTGCACACTAGCGGCGTGCGCCTCCTGCACACCGCTGACTGGCACCTCGGCCACACCCTGCGCGGCCACACGCGGCACGCCGAGCACGCGCACTTCCTGCGCTGGCTGGTGCGGACGGTGGTCGAGCGCGGGGTCGACGCGCTGCTGCTGGCCGGCGACGTGTTCGACGCCAGCAATCCGCCGCCGCCGGCCTGGCGGCTGTGGTTCCAGTTCCTCGGCGAACTGAAGCGCGCCCGGCCGGGGCTGCAGGTCGTGGTCATCGCCGGCAACCACGACTCGGCGGCGCGGCTCGAGGCGCCGCGCGATCTGCTGGCGTCGTTCGACGTGCGCGTGGTCGGCTCGATCGCGCGAGCCGCCGACGGCCGGCTGGCGACCGACGACCTGCTGGTGCCGCTGCGCGGGGCGACCGGCGCCGAGGCCGCCCTGTGCGTCGCGATCCCGTTCCTGCGCAGCAGCGACGTCATGGCCCTGGCGCCGCCGACGGACACGGCCGAGGCCGATCCCCTGATCGACGGCATGCGGGCCCTGCACCAGGAACTGTTCGCGGCGGCGCGCGCCCGCCGCCGGCCGGGCCAGGCGCTGCTCGCGCTCGCGCACGGCTACCTGGTCGGCGGCGCGACCAGCGAACTCAGCGAACGCAAGGTGCTCGGCGGCAACCAGCACGCGCTGCCGATCGACCTGTTCCCCGACGACTGCGCCTACGTCGCGCTCGGCCACCTGCACCGACCGCAGCCGCTCGGCGGCCGCGACCACGTGCGCTACAGCGGCTCGCCGATCCCGCTGTCGATGCCCGAACGCGAGCACGCCCACCACGTGGTGTTCGCGGATCTCGACGGCGAACGCCTGCGCAAGGTCTGGTCGCTGCGCGTGCCGCGCCTGGTGCCGCTGTGGCGCATCCCCGAGCGCGGCGCGCTCGAGCCCGACGCCGCCCTCGCGGCGCTGGCGGCGCTGCCCGAGCGCGGCGACGGCGACGACGAACTGCGGCCGCTGCTCGAGGTCGCGGTGTGCCTGCCGCAGCCGTCGCCGGCGATCGGCGAACGCATCGCCCAGGCGGCTGCCGGCAAGGACGTGCGGCTGGTGCGCGTCGACGTGCAGCGCACCGGCGACGGCGGCGTGCTGCAGGCGGGCGGCGGCGAGGACCTGACCGCGCTGCAGCCCGAGCAGGTGTTCGTGCGCCGCTACCGCCGCGACCACGACGGCGAGGTGCCGCCAGCCCTGCTGGCGGCGTTCCGGCAGCTGCTCGACGAGGTCGAGCACGGAGCGCCGCGGTGAGGATCCTCGCGCTCCGCGGCCAGAACCTCGCCAGCCTGGCGCAGCCGTTCGAACTGGATCTGGCCGGCGGGCCGCTGCGCGCGGTCGGCCTGTTCGCGATCACCGGTCCGGTCGGCGCCGGCAAGAGCACGCTGCTCGACGCCCTGTGCCTGCCGCTGTTCGACCGCACGCCGCGGCTCGGCAACCGCGGCGGCGCGCTCGTCGACGACGGCGCCAGCGCACCCGGCGACCGCCTGCGCAGCAACGACCCGCGCACCCTGCTGCGCCGCGACGCCACCGCCGCCCATGCCGAGGTCGACTTCACCGGCCGCGACGGGGTGCGCTACCGGGCCCGCTGGGAGGTGCGCCGGGCGCGGCGGCGCCTCGACGGCAGGGTGCAGGAGCAGCAGCTGTCGCTGTTCGATCTCGACCGGCAGGCGATGGTCGCCAGCGACCGCAAGTCCGAGGTGCTGGCGGCGGTCGAGCAGCGGCTCGGCCTCGACTTCGCCCAGTTCTGCCGCTCGGTGCTGCTGGCGCAGGGCGAGTTCGCCGCGTTCCTGCACGCCACCGCCGACGAACGGGCGCGGCTGCTCGAGAACCTGACCGGCGCCGACGTCTACCGTCTGCTGTCGCGCGCCGCGCACGAGCGGCGCCGCGCCGAGGAGCTGCGCTGCGGCACCCTGCAGGCGCAGTTCGACGCCCAGGCGCTGCTCGAGCCGGTCGCGCGCGCCGAGCTCGAGCGCGAGCGGGCCCGGTTCGAGCACGCCGTGCAGACCTGCGCTGCCGCCGTCGAGCTGGCGCAGCGCTACGTCAACTGGCACGCGGCGGCGGCGCAGCGGCAGCAGGACGAGGCCGATGCGCACGTGGCGCTCGAGCAGGCGCTGCAGGCCGAGGCGGCGGCGGCGCCACGGCGCCAGCGGCTGGCCCGGCTGCAGGCTGCGGTGGGGCTCCTGGCGCACTGGCGGCTGGTGCGGCAGCGCCGGGAGGCCGAGGCGCAGGCGGCCGCGGCG
>JAHBXX010000049.1 GCA_019636245.1 Planctomycetota bacterium
CGGCCGCCGGCGAACGCACGAACCCGACCGAACCGCCGCCGATCGAGCGTTCCAGTCCACCCGCCGCGCCGCTGCCCCCGCAAGGCCTGCGCGGCCTGGTGCTCGACGAGACCGGGCTGCCGCTGGCCGGCGTGCAGGTGCACCTGCTCGACAGCGCGAGCAACGACCCGCTGGCGTTGCCCCTGATCCTGCAGCAGCGGCTGCCGACGGGACCCTTGGCCAGCACCGAGTCGGCTGCCGATGGCACCTTCGCCATCGGCCTGCCGCGCGTGCAGGATCGCAGCTACGAACTGCACTTTCTGTCGCCGCGGCATGCCGCCGTGCGGCTGTCCGGGCTGCGGTTGCTCGAGGCGACCTGGCACGACCTCGGCGCCGTGACCATGGTCCCCGGCGCCACCGTGCGCGGCCGCGTCACCGTCGAAGGACTGTCGACCCCGGTGCCCAACGCCGTGGTCACGATCGAGGCCGGCACCGCCTTCGACGACGTCGCGCGCCGCAGCCTGCCCGACGGCCATCACGGGCTGGTCGCCACGACCGATGCCCTGGGCCGCTACGAGCTGCGCCATGCCCCCGCCCGCGGCGCCGTGCGGCTCGTCGCCGTGGCGCCGGGCTTCGCGCGCGTCGTGCGCCAGGACGTCGAGCTCCTGCCCGACCGGGCCACCGAGGTCGACTTCGCGCTGCCGCCCGGCGTGACCCTGCGCGGGCGCGTGGTCGACGCCGACGCCCGCCCCGTCGCCGGCGCCCGCATCGAAGCCTGGCCGAGCCAGGCGCCGCTCGGGGCCAGCGTCGCGACCTCCGAGCACGGGGGCGCCTTCGAGCTGGCCGGCCTGCGCCGCGGCCCGCACCGGATCCGCGTCACGGCGCGCGGCTTCCAGACCGCCGAGGTCGCCGAGGTGGCCGCCGACCGGCAGGACCTGGTGGTGGCGCTGGTGCCGCGCGGCCAGGTGCTGGTGCGAGCGGCGACGGCGGAGGGCACGGTGCTGCGCACCTACCAGCTCGGCGTGCGCCGCTACTTCGAGGACCGCGGCGGCCAGATCGGCTTCGTCGCCGACGTTCCCGACCAGAGCGTGCGCCTCGACGGCATGAGCGAACGCGCCCTGCTCGAGGGGTTGCCGCCCGGCACCTTCGTCTGCGAGGTCACGGCCGCCGGCCATGCCCGCAGCCGGTCGGCGCCCTTCACCGTGCTGCCCCAGCCCGGCCCGCCCCAGCCGGTCGACGTCACGGTCGGCCGCGGCGCCACGCTGCGCGGCCGGGTCGAACTCGACGACGGCACCCCGCTGGCCGGCGCCGAGGTCAGCAGCCACGCCGACGGCGCCGATCCCGACAGCCCGATCGGCAAGCTGCTGGCCGGCAACGTGCCGGAGACGGTCACCGCCGCCCGCACGCGCACGGCCGCCGACGGGTCTTTCGCGCTGCCGTACCTGACGATGGGTGCCTACCAGCTGGTGGTCGAGCACGACGAGGCCTGCCGCACGACCGTGGCGGGGCTCCGCATCGAGCAACCCACCGACCTCGTGCTGCCGGCGATCCGCGTCACCCGTGGCGCCGAGGTGTCAGGCCAGGCCACCATCGGCGGCCGCCTCGCCGGGCAGATCCAGGTGGTCCTGATGGAAGCCGGAGCGGGTCGCCAGGGTCCAACCACCCGCATCGAGACGATCACCGACGCCGAGGGCAGGTTCCGCCTGCCGCGCCGGGTGCCGCCGGGCACCTACGAACTGCGGGCGGCGGTGGTAGGCGGCGCGGACGCCGACCGCCAGTTCCTCCACCAACTCTTGCAGCTGCAACGCTCTTCGACCACCGTGCTGGTCCCGCCCGGCGCCGACCGCGTGGTCCAGGACATCGACATCCCCGACAACCGCTGAACGCGCGACCTGTCCCCCGCATCCGCCGGAACCACCGGCTGCCGACCCTACGCCCCCCTGCCATCGTGACCCAAGCCGCCAAGATCGTCGTCCCCCTCCTGCTGCTCGCCGCCCTTGGCGGTGGCGCGGCCTACTTCCTGCTCCAGCCGGGCGACTCCACGCCGCCCCCGGTCGTCACCCCCGGGCCGCGACCCGAACCGCCTGCCGAACCCCGACCCGTGGCGCCCGAGATCGGGCGGACGACCGCGCCCGACACCGCCCCGGTGGACCGCACCCAGGCCGATGCCGGGCGCGGGGCGGCCCACGCCGATGCGCGCCAGGGCGTTCGCGGTCGCGTCGTGCTGCCCGATGGCAGGCCCGCGGCCGGGGTGCCGGTGATGCTGGTGCAGAACGTGGCGACCGACGCCGCCACGTTGTTCCTGCTCAACAAGACGACCAAGACGGTGACGCCCCTGGCCTCGTCGACCACCGCCGAGGACGGCAGCTTCGCGCTCGGCGTGCGGCAGCCCGGCAAGGCGTGCGACCTGCGCATCGTCAGCGACGACCACCCGGAACGGAACCTGTCCCAGCTGCGCGTGCGCGAGGGCGACTGGTACGACGCCGGCGAGATCCGGCTCGAGTTCGGCTCCGTGGTGCAGGGCCGCGTCGTCGAGGAGGACACCCAGCTCGGCGTGGCCGGCGCGACGGTGTTCCTGGCGCCGAGCCACCAGTCCCACGCGATGCTGGCGACGCCGGGCCGCGAACGCGGCATCGCCGCGCTGACCGACGCCACCGGGTTCTTCCAGTTCACCACCGCGCCCGCCCAGGGACTGATCAACCTGACGGTCGAGGCCGTCGGCTACGCCAGTTCGCCGGTGCTGAACCAGCCGCTGAAGCCGAAGACCACCAACGAGTTCACGCTGCAGGTCGTGCGCGGAGAGCCGATCGCGGGCGTCGTCGTCGATCCCGACGGCAAGCCGGTCGCCGGCGCCACGGTCACGGCCACCGGCCTCAGCACGAAGACCCCGCAGACCGCGACCGCGGTGACCGCAGGCGACGGCACCTTCGGCTTCCCGAGCCTGCGCGTCGGCCCCTACGTGCTGCACACGACGATGAGCGGCTTCCTCGACGCCCGCGAGCCGATGGTCATGACCGGCGACACGGCGGTCAAGCTCGTGCTCGGCACCCGCGCGTTCGTCAAGGTGCGGGTGCTGGCCACGAGCGGCAGCCCGGTGAAGAACTACCGCCTCAGCCTGACGCGCTACTTCCCGAACAACCCCGCCGGCGTCGGCAAGGTGCTCGACTACCCCGACCGCACGGTGAACCCGGGCGACTATCCGGGCGAGTTCGGCGGCGAATGGGCCGTCGTGCGCGGCCTGCCGACCGGCGAGTTCCGTCTGATGATCGAGGATGCCGCCCACGCCAAGACGCTGTCGCCGCCCTTCACCGTCGCCGAGGGCGGATCGCCGCCCGAGGTCACGGTGCAGCTGACCCTCGGCGGCACGATCGTCGGCAGGGTCGTCGACGACCGCGGGCAGCCGGTGGCCAATGCGACCGTCGCCACCGACATGAACGGCGGCCCGGCCGCCGACCTCGGCTTCCTCGAGATGTTCCGCTCGATGATGCCGGAGAAGCACACCAAGGCGACGGCGCGCACGGACGCCCAGGGCGCGTTCCGGATCGGCAAGCTGGCCTTCTCCGACTACATGGTGCGCGTGTCGCACCCCAGCTTCTGCGAGGGCCAGGCGCTGAACGTCAAGGTCGAGGCGGCCGGCCAGGTCGTCGACACCGGCGTGATCGAGCTGTCCAAGGGCGCGCTCGTCGAGGGCCGCACCACCGTCGCCGGGCTGCCGGCCGGCCAGGTCGAGGTCGCGGTTTCGACGCCCTTCCAGGAGAACCTGAACCAGCGCGACGCCAGCGGCAAGCCGGTGCAGGTGCTGTTCAACACCAAGGCGATCAGCGACGGCGACGGCAACTACCGGCTGCTCAAGCGCGTGCCGCCCGGCAAGTACAAGATCAGCGCCAGCCGCCAGAACGCGGAGAACCCGTTCTACAAGATGATGGACATGCGCGAGACGGAGCGGGAGCTCGTGGTCGTTGCCGGACAGGACCGCGTCGAACTGGACTTCAACCTCAGCAAGCGCTGACGCCGGCCGGCGGCGGAGGCGCCGCGGCCCCGGCACCCACGGGCGGGCCGCCGGGCGTCTCCGGCACCCGGCGCAACGGCCATGGCGCCGCCTCGTCGCGGCCGTACAGTGCCCGCCATGCCGCCCGCCAGCAACCGTCCCACGAGCTACTGGGACTACATCCGCGTCGAGGACCTGCTGCGCCTCCAGCACGGCACCGCCGCCAGCGAGGACGAGCTCGGCGACGACGAGGTCCGCTTCATCGTCATCCACCAGATCGACGAGCTCTGGTTCAAGATCGTGCTGCGCGAGCTGACGGCGGTGCGCAACGTGTTCGCGCAGAGCGTCGTGCCCGAGAGCGCCCTGGCCGGCGCCGCCAGCGGACTCCGCCGCGTGACCATCTGCTTCGAGCTGGCGGCGCAGCACTTCCGCCTGATGGAGACGATGCGGACCCAGGACTACCTGACCTTCCGCGACAAGCTGAACCCGGCCAGCGGGTTCCAGTCGGCGCAGATGCGCGAGATCGAGATCCTGCTCGGCCTGCCGGACGAGGACCGCATTCCGCTCGGCAACGAGGGCAGCTACGTCGAGGCGCTCAAGAGCCACGATGGCTCGCCGTCGCCCGCCCTCGCCCGCGTGCAGCGCCGCCAGCAGGACCGGCCGACGCTGAAGGCGGCCGTCGATGCCTGGCTGCACCGCACCCCGATCCACGGCAGCCGGCCCGGCGAACCCGGCGACGCCACCGTGGTCGACCAGTTCGTCGATTCCTACCTGGCCGGCCACGACGCGCTGTGCCAGCGGGCGCTCGACCACGCGGTGTCGGTGCAGGCGCTGACGGCGGCCGACGTCGACCGGTTGCGGGCGCGCTACCGCGGGCAGTTGCAGGGGGCGCAGCGCCACCTGCGCGCCGAGGACGTGGCCGACGCGCAGCGCGCGTTCGTGCGGCGCCTGCGCGCCGCGATCCTGTTCGTCGACAGCAACCGCATGCTGCCGCTGCTGAGCTGGCCCGGCAAGATCATCGACGGCCTGATCGAGTGCGAACAGGCGATGCTCGCCTTCCGTCAGCGCCACGCGCGCATGGTCGAGCGGGTCATCGGCCGGCGTGTCGGTACCGGCGGCAGCGATGGCGTCGCCTACCTCGACCAGACCGCGTTGCGCTACCGGGTGTTCACCGAGATCTGGGCGGCGCGCACGTTGCTGCTGCCGCCGGACCTCTGCCCGCCGGTCACCGACCGGGCCTTCTACGGCCTGGTGCACGAGTGAGGTCGCCCGCGGCGGCGGACGAACGACGGCGACTCACAGCCGTGCGTTCTCGGGCCGCGACCGGCGCCGCGTGAACGCCAGCCGCGCTCCGCGCCGACGCTCCTTGCGGAAGCCGAGCAGGTGGAACACCTCGGTCACGAACCAGCGGGCGATCCGCGGGTCGACGAGGATCGTGTCGCGATCGGCGGGATCGGTGCGCACGCCGGGCAGCAGGCCGATCAGCGCATCGCCGCGCAGCCGGCGCAACCAGCGGGCCAGATGCAACCAGAACGGCCGCACGGAGCGGGCGAGGAAGAACCCGTCGTCGCCGAGGGCCTGGTAGAGCGGCAGCAGGACATGCCCCCGGACCGGCGAACGGATCGCGCCGCGGCGGTCGTGCGCCAGCAGGCCGCCCCGCTCCACCGGCGCGAAGTTGACGAAGCCTGGCTCCATGCGGAAGCGATCCTCCGGCGTGATCGCATGGCGCAACACGATCTCGACGATCGGTGGCGCACCGCCGCCGGCCTGCCGCAGCTGCTCCCGGTAGGGCGCCAGGTCGATGCTGCCGACCGGCAGCATGCGCAACCGCGCGAGCATGCACCACAGCACGGCGGCGTGGTTGTCGACCGTTGCGGCCTCCTCGTGCCGGCCGCCTTCCACCGCCAGCGCGGCGATGCCACGTTGGGCGAACCACTCCAACGACGCGCCGTCGATGGTCTCCTCGATGCCGAGGATGAGCGGCACGCCGGTGGCGAGCCCCAGCCGGCGGTTGTCGATCGTGTCGGCCAGGCACAGGAACGGCGGCCCTGCCGCCGAACTCGAGTGCAGGTCGAGCACCACGACCGGGCCTGAGGCGGTGGCGAGCGCCGCCTCCAGCCGCCGCAGCAGGTCGCGTTGCTCGTGGTCCTCCGGCGTCGACTCGGCGTCGCCGCGGGCCCACAGCGCCTCGATCGCCTCCTGGCTCCAGCCGCGGTTCAGATCGCGCGCCAGGAACCGCTTGCCGGCCGCCAGCGCGCCGAGGTTGCCCGCCAGCGCCACCAGCCGCCCCGCGATCGGCAGTTCCTGCTGCTGCAGGTGCGCGAGCACCCGCAGCACGGCCTGCACGCCCGCCGGCTCGTTGCCGTGGATGCCGGCGAGCACGAGCAGCGTGGGCCCCGGCCGGCCGAGATCCCAGGTGCCGAGTTCGCGTCGGACCTGCAGCCCGGTCCGCACGTCCGGCATCAGCCGTTGGTCTCCCGCAGGTGCTTCTCGAACAGCATGGCGGCGACGCGGATCAGGTCGCGCTCGGTGATGATGCCGACCAGGCGGCTGCCGGTCTCGACCACCGGCAGGCAGCCGACCTTGTGCCGCCGCATCAGCTCGATCGCCTCGAGCGTCGGCGTGCCAGGCGTCACGGTGATCGGGTCCTTGCGCATGATGTCCTTGACCGCGACCGGCGTGCGCTCGGCGCCGCGCATGCCCTGGCCGACCAGCCGCAACAGCATGCGGTGCGAGACCAGTCCGACCAGCTTGCCGTCGTTGTCCTCGACGGGCACGTGGCGGATGTGGCGCCAGTCCATGAGGCTGGCCGCCAGGTCGACGACGTCCTCCGGATGGACGGTGAACACGTCGGTGGTCATGAACTGCCCCACCTGCACATAGCTCTCCTTCCAACCCTCGAACTCGCCGGTGTCGGCCAGATCCCAGGTGTGGACCGGCTCGCCACCCGCCTGGCGCTGCATCGTCGCCCGCACCAGCGCCGTCATGCGCTGGTCCTTGGTGCCCTTGTCGCCCATCGCCGTCAGCGAATCGAGCGCCCAACGGGCGCCGGTGCGGCCGCGGCGGCACCGTTCGGCGATCACGCCGAGGTAGCGATCGATGTCACCCGCATCCAGCTTCGCGTTCTCCAGCCCGGCGCGCGCCATCGGCAGCAGCACTTCCTGGATCAGCTGCTGGGCGCCGAACTCCCGCCCGTGGAACCAGGTCAGGTTGGCCTGCAGTCCGAGCCGGGCGGCGGCGACGAAGTTTCCCTTGGCGTCGTCGAACGACATCACCTTGCTGACGTCGTCGAACTCGTGCGACACCGCCGCCATCAGGCCGAAGAAGAACGCGGCGTTGGCGATCTCGTCGACCACCGTGGGGCCGGCCGGGAACGCGCGCGCCTCGATGCGCAGGTGCGGCTTGCCGTCGCTGATGCCGTAGCAGGCGCGGTTCCAGCGGTAGACGGTGCCGTTGTGCAGCCTGAGCGCGGTCAGCGCCGGCACGCCGCCGCGATCGAGCACCGCCTCGGGCGCCTCGTCGATGTCGGTCGCCAGCACGACCCGGAACCGGGCGATGTCCTCGCGGAAGATCTCGAGCACGGAGTCGCGCACCCAGCCGTCGCCGAAGTTCACCCGCGGCCGCCGGCCGCGCAGCTGGTGCGCCGCCGATCTGGCGTCGACCGACTGCTGGAACAGGGCCACGCGCGTCTCGCGCCACAACCGCCGCCCGAGCAGCAGCGGCGAGTTGGTCGACGCGGCGAGCACCGGCGCGGTGATCGCCTGGGCCACGTTGTAGAGCTTCGCGAACTCGCGCGGCCCCACCTGGAAGTGCACCTGGAAGCTCGTGTTGCACGATTCGAGCATGACGTTGTCGTGCGTCATCTCGAACTCGTCGACGCCCTTGATGCGGAACTGGAACTCGCCGCCGCGCAGCTGCGAGATCGCGCGGTTCAGCGCCAGGAACCGCGGGTTCTGCACCATCGAGTCGAGCGTCAGGTCGGCACGCCGCAGGGTCGGCAGGATGCCGACGAGCACGATGTCGCCGCCCAGTTCATGGGCGGCGGAGCGCGCCTTGTGCAGCAGATCCTGCAGTTCGGCCTCCATCGCCGAAAGGCACTTGCCGCCGAAGGTCTGCGGCTTCAGGTTGCACTCGAGGTTGAACTGCGCCAGTTCGTAGGTGAACTGCGGGTGGGCGAGCTTCTGCATCATCGCCTCGATCCCGCACCAGGCCCGGCAACTGCGGTCGACCAGGAACATCTCCTGCTCGGCACCGATCCGGCGCACCCCGGTCTCGAACGCGTCCGTGGCCAGCATGCGCTCCACCGCGTGCACGTCGGCCAGGATGGCCTTCATGAAGGCGCGCAGTTGGTCGTCGGTGAAGCCGCTGGGGAGATCGTGTCGACCCATGTTGGAAACCGCTCGGAGACGGCGGGAACCATACCAAGGGGCAGGTGCCTGCGCCCGTCGACGGCGAGCGATCGTCGGGCCCGGATGGATCGCGGCCAGCGGGCTGCGCCCGGGGTTCGGCGCGGCGGCGGCCATCTGCGGGCCGACGCGCCGACGCCGATGCGACCGGCGTCGAGGTCAGCGCACGAAGCCGTTGAACATGATCCGCCGCTCCTTGACCAGCGGATGGTTCAACTCGAGCACGAGGTCGCCCTTCAGCAGACCGGCGGCCGCCTTGTCGGACACCTCGAGCGTGACGACCAGCTTGTTGCCGTCCTTGGCGGAGGAGACCTTCAGCACGTTCTCTTCGCCGCGCAGCTTCTCGAACCGGTAGCCGAGCAGTTCCAGGTTGGTGCCGTCGTTCGGCTCGAACACGACCTCCTTGCGCAGCCCACTGCCCTGCCGGATCATGCCCAGGGTCAGGAAACCGCCCGGCTTGACCTCCAGGGGCCCCTGCACGAAGGCCATCACCCGGACGGTGAACGGCGTGCTGCCGTTCACGTCGGTGTGGAACTTCAGCACGCCGCCGCCGGCAACGTCCTCGCCGACCGGGCCGTAGGTGCCCTTGATCGTCCAGGTCGCGTTCTCGCCGACCATGGTCTTCTCCCAGCGCACGTCGAAGGCCTTGCCGGCGTCGTCCATGCGCAGGATGTTGAAGTCGCGCTTCATCGGCGACAGCACCGTCACCTGGAACTCGCGGGTCTCGTTCCAGGTCATCTTGTTGAGCTGCACCTCGGTCGGCGAGATGGTGAACAACTGGGCGCCGAAGGCGTTCCACCGCAGCTTGATCTGCGGCAGGGCCGGATCGCTCGAGTGGATGTCGAGGGTCGCCATCTTCGGCCCGTTGATGCCGTGCATGTCGAGGTGCACCTCGACCTCGCCCTCCTCGCCCGGGCCGATCGCGATCTGCGTGACCGGCTCCTGCGTCTCCTTGCCGTTCGCGTCCCGGCCGATGCGCACCAGGGGATTGGCCTGCTTCGGCCGCAGCTCGTAGCGCCGCTCGCCGGCGCGGATCTCGGCGCGGATGCACTGGCAGCTGCCCAGCAGGTTCGACCAAGTCACGTCGGATTGCGTCGGGTTCTTCCAGCGGAACACGCCGCTGGCCTCGCCCTCGCCGAAGTAGCTGCCGAGGTCGAGTTCCGTCACCGGGAACCAGCTGTTGCCCGGCAACCGGCCGGGCTGGGCCGGCGCCTGGGGGACGCCCTGCGGGCCAGGTGCCGGCGTGCGCTGCACCTGGCCGGCGGCCCCCCCGTCCTGGGCCTCGACGAGGGACGCGACGACGACGGCAGCGAACAGGGCCAGACCGGGGCGAAGGAACGGGGTGGGCATGGGTCGACGGAAAGGAGGCTCGGCGGAGGCGCGGGGCGAGCAGTATAGCCATCGGCCGGCGCGAAAACTCCCCGCGGGGCCGTGCCGCAACGGCTGGAAAGCACGCCGGACGCCGGCACCATGGCGCCGACGTGTCGACGCGCCCGCTCCTGCTCCTGCTCCTGTTCCTGGCTGTGCACCTCGGCGGCTGCTGCTCGCTCAGCCGCCTGTTCTGCGGCCCGGACCGCAGCCCCTGGGTGCCGCAGCGCTTCGACACGCCCCGGCGTACCGCGCAGACGCTGTTCGAGTCGCTGCGCCGGGACGACCCCGAGGTGCTGTTCCTGTGCCTCGACCGCAGCTACCGCCGGCGGCTGGGCATCGGCGACTCGATGGTGATGCGGGTGGCGTGGGAGCGGTTCCGCGAACAGAACCCTGGACTGCACGTCGCCGGCTACACGGAGGTGCCGGAGCCGATCCGGCGCGACGCCGACCACGCCACGGTCGCCGTCGACGTGGTCGGCACCGTGGTCGACCTCGACTTCGAACGGCGCTGCTTCTGGGAGATCCGCTACCGGACCGCCGGCAACCCGCCCGGCGAGCCCGGCGGCGAGCTGCGCGCGGCCGCCGAGGCCCTGCGCGTCGTGCCGCTCGACGACGCCGAGGACAACCGTTCCCGGCTGGAGTTCGCACCGCTGGTGTTCCCGCACGGCTTCGATCCGGTGCCGGTCGAGGCGATCGAGCACGTGGCGATCACGCACCGCTGGCTGGTCACGGACATCCGCGAGCGGCGTTCCCCGTGAGCCGGTCGGGCGGCGCGCCGTCCGGCGCCGCCGCGCCGGCTGGTTCCGGCGCCAGCAGCTCCTGCATGCGCACGAAGCGGAAGCCCTCGTCGCGTAGGCGCAGCACCGCGTCCAGCCTGGCCAGCACGTCCTCGCGGCTGTCGACCGAGGCGCGTTCGAAGTCGTGCAGGAGCAGGACGCCGCCGCCCGCCCGGCGGATGGCGTCGGCGATCGCCACCGGCGGCGGGCGCGTGCCCAGGCTCGTGTCGTGGCCATCGTGCGTCCACATGGTGAGCTGCGTCCGGTGCCAGCGCATGAGGAGCAGGGAGAACAGGTTCAGCTTGCCGTAGGGAGGCCGGAAGCACATCGCCTCCACCTCCCGCGCCAGCAGCGATGCGAGGCGCCGCCGCCCATCGCGCAGGTCGAGCGCCCCGACCCACGGCAGCGACCAGACGTGGTGCGGATGCAGGTTGCCGTGCGACCCGATCTCGTGGCCTCGCGCGCGCACCTCCATCACCAGGTCCTCGTTGCCGCGCACGCGGTGGCCGAGCACGAAGAAGGTGCCGGGGACGCCGGCCGCGTCGAGGCGATCGAGCACCTGCCGCGTCAGCACCGGGCACGGGCCGTCGTCGAACGTCAGGGCGATGACCCGCCGCCGGCGGCAGCGGGCCGCCAGCCACCAGCGGTTCCGCTGCGCGACCAGCCGCGGCACCAGGGAGTAGAAGCAGCCGCCGACGGCGAACGCGAGCAGGGTCGACAGCGTGGGCGACATGACGGGGGCCAGGCAGTCTACGCCAGGCCGCCCCGCCGCGCCCTCACCGCACCGAATCGGTCGCCAGCACCTGGACCTTCGCGCCGCGCGGCAGCAACTGGAACAACTCGGCGATGTCGGGGGCGAGCATGCGGATGCAACCCATCGACGACATGGTGCCGATCGTCTCCGGCATCGGCGTGCCGTGCGCCCCGAAGCCCGTGTAGCGGTCGTGCCGGAACTTGATGAAGTACTCGCCGAGGATGTTCTTCGGGTGCCCGTAGGGGTAGCGCTGGCCGTCCGGCGCCGTCCACTCCGGCCGGGGCTGCTTCTCGGCGACCGTGAACTCGGTCACCGGCGTCTTGTCGTTCTCCCCGTGGCCGACCCAGTAGAGCCGCAGCAAGTGGTCGCCGACGTAGACCGCGAGCGAGTAGCTGCGCTTCTCGACCACCGCGAAGATCGGATCGACCGGCACCTTGATCTTCTGGCCGATCTGCACCGCGTTCGGGTTGTGGATCCTGTTCAGCACCGCCAGCGTGCCGTCCTCGATGTGCAGACCCTCGCGGCGGAACTTGCTGGCCACCCGCGCCAGCGAATCGCCGCTCGCCACCGTGTGGCTGCGGGAGCGGGCGACGTTCGCCGGATCGCAGAGCCAGCGATCGACCCGCACCCGGTGCTGCCGGTAGGCGTCCTCGACGAAGGCCCGGACCTCGGTGTCGCCGCGCTCGATGCGGCCGCGCAGCGACAGCGCCAGCAGCAGGGAGACGGCGGTGCACGCCTCGCCGTCCGGCATCGCCAGCGCCGTCGCGAGCACTTGGGCGGCGAGCGCGCGCCCCTCGGGCGAGTGCAGGAAGGCGTTGTGGGTGCCGAGCCTGGCCAGCATGCCGGCGAAGTCGCCGCTGGCGGCAGCGAGCGCCTCGGTGAGGCGCCGCCGGTCGCCGCCGGCCCGGCCCTCGGCGATCGCCTGCCAGGCGAAGGTCGCCGCGGCGGCGTCCTGCTGCTGGATGCGCGCCAACAGGTCGTCGACGCCCGCGAGGCCGGTCGCCGACACCGGCGCCGCATCGCGCGCGCCCGGCCGCAGGGTCGCGTCGAGCGCGCCCACCGCCTTCGGCTCGCTGGCGGGCGCCAGCATGCGGTGGAGGTCCAGCGGCGGCGAGCCGCCTTCACCCCCCGGCCCGCCCGTGGTCTGGACCGGCCGCGAGCCGGCGAACAGCCACCATGCGAGCCCGGCCACCAACAGCCCGAGCAGGAACTGCCGCATCATCCACCTCCTGGAACAAGCACCCGAGGGTGCCAACCGCCGCAGCGTCCCTGACCGGACACGCCGCCATCGGCCGACCACGCACCACGCCATCGGCCCGGAGCCAAGGTAGCAGGCGGTGGCAGGAAATCGAGAGGCTCCACTCCACGAGGACCGCGGACGGAGGCCGGTTGAACCCTTGGGTTCAGGTGGGCTCCCCCCGCCGCATTGGGGTGCAGGCCGGCCACGCCGCGAGGGCGCGCCTCCCGCTCCCGCCTGCCGCCAGGGTCGGAGCCCGGAGAATGGTCATCGGTTCAACTTTGTGGCCCGCGTGCAGCACGAGAACCGCAGAGCGGAGCATCCCGAAGGATCGCCGCAGTCTAGCCGCGCGCCGGCGCGCCGCCACCCGTCACTCCCAGCGGTTCTTCGCGATCGCCGCGAGCACCATCTCCGCCGCCGCCACGGCCGCGACGCCGTCGGCGCCGGTGACCAGGGGGCGACTGCGGTCCCGCACGCAGCGCAGGAAGGCATCGAGTTCCTCCTGCAGCGGATTGCCGGCGTTGAGCTCGAGCTGCTTCAGCTGCAGCAGCCCGTCGAACACGAACTTCCACAGGTCGCCCATCTGCGCCCGGTCGAGCTTCTCGAGGTCGAGCTGCTGGAAGTCCCAGCCCGGCGCCTTGGTCACGACCATGCCCTGGCCGGTCTGGAAGTCGAGGCTCGCGTAGCCGTCGCGCGAGAACACGCGCATCTTGCGCAGCGGCTTCAGCGCCACGCGGTTGGCGGTCAGGTGCGCGACGGCGCCGTTCTCGAACTTGATGATCGCCGAGGCCATGTCCTCGGCCGGCGTGAACACCGCGCCGCCGAACGCCTCGACCGACCGGATCGGGCTGTGCACCAGCGCCAGCACCAGATCGAGGTCGTGGATCATCAGGTCGAGCACGACGCCGATGTCCGTGCTGCGGAACGTGAACGGCGCCAGCCGGTGGGACTCGATGTAGCGCGCGCTGCGGCCGATCGCCTCGATGCCGCGCAACGCGGGGTTGAAGCGCTCGACGTGCCCGACCTGCAGGATGCGGCCGTGGCGTTCGGCGAGGTCGACCAGCGCCTGGCCCTCGGCGGCCGTGCGCGCGATCGGCTTCTCGACCAGGACGTCGACCCCGTGCTCGAGGAAGACGGACGCGACTTCGCGGTGCAGCTTGGTCGGCACCACCACCGAGACGGCGTCGACCTTGCCCAGCAGCGCCGCCGGATCGGCGAACGCGGGCACGCCGTAGGTGGCCTCGGCGTGCTGCCGCGCGGCCTCGCTCGGGTCCGCCACCGCCACGAGTTCGCAGCCGGCCCCGCCGCGGCCGAGCGCCTGGAACAGCCGGGCGTGGTGCCGGCCCAGGTGGCCGATGCCGACCACGCCGACGCGCAGCGTGCGCGGCCCCGTCGTGCCCGGTGCGCCGCTCACGCGTCGACCAGGGTGAACTTCAGCTCGGCCTCGGCGACCAGGCGCCCCGCCACCTTGCAGCGGGCCCGCACGTGACCGACCTGGGGCTTGGCGCGGATCGTCTCGACTTCGATGCGCAGCTGGTCGCCGGGCACGACCGCGCCGCGCAGCTTGACCTTGTCGATGCTCCAGAGCACCGCGAGCTTGCCGGTGTTCTCGAGCTTGCGCAGCAACAGCACGCCGGCGAGTTGCGCCATCGCCTCGAGCTGCAGCACGCCCGGCATGATCGGCTGCTCCGGCCAGTGGCCCTGGAAGAACGGCTCGTTGATGGTGACGTTCTTGATCGCCACCGCCCGCTGGAAGCCGTCGAGCTCGATCACGCGGTCGATCAGCAGGAACGGATACCGGTGCGGCAGCAGGTTGAGGATCTGGCGGATGTCGAGCCCGGAATCGCCCGGCGCCTCGCCCTGCTCCTGCTCGCGCTCGCGCTCCTCGAGGATGCGCTGCACCAACGCCATGTTCAGCCCGTGCCCGGAGCGGGTGGCGATGATGTGGGCATCGAGGTCGACGCCGGCGTTGGCGAGGTCGCCGATCAGGTCGAGGATCTTGTGCCGGGCCAGTTCGTCCTCCCAGCGCAGGGTGTTCGCCTCCGGCCCGTTCGGCCCCACCACCAGCGTGTTCTGCGGCGTCGCGCCCTTGCCGAGCCCGGCGGCTCGCAGCGCCTCGACCTCGTGCGCGAACACGAACGTGCGCGCCGGCGCGATCTCGCGCTCGAAGTTCTCCGGCGACAGTTCGAAGCCGACGATCTGCTTGGTCGCCGGCACGGCCCCGTTCTTGGTCTGGTAGTCGAGGTGGTACTCGATGGTCAGCCGGCCGGTGCCCGGCAGGGCGACGAGGCTCGCGGCGCCCTCGCGCACGTAGATCGGCTGCTTCACCGAGTAGACCGGGCGGGTGGCGCGCATCTCGACCGTGCCGCTCTCGCGCAGGCCGCGGAAGAACTCCGACGCGGCGCCATCCATGCCCGGCACCTCCTCGCCATCGATCTCCACCATCGCGTTGTCGATGCCCAGCGCATAGAGGGCGGCGAGCAGGTGTTCGCAGGTGTAGACCTCGGCACGCCCGTCCTGGATGCAGGTGCGGCGCTGGCGCGCCTTCATGTTGGCGCCGTGCGCGCGCACCATCGGGTGGTCCTCGATGTCGGTGCGCACGAAGGCCACGCCGGTGCCGGCTTCGGCCGGGCGCACGACGATGCGGATCTCCTTGCCGGAGTGCAGCCCGATGCCGCGGTACTCGACCGGGTTGCGCAGGGTGCGCTGCGGGCGGGCGGCCGGCACGCTCGGCGGGTTCGCGACCACTCGTCTATCCACCCCCGGAAGCCGGCGCCGCGCCGCCGGCCTTGCCGTCGCCGAGCGGCGTCGCCCCGTCCCGGGCCGGCTGCAGCGGCCACACCTGCAGCAGCTTGATCAGGTCCGACGTCAGGTCCAGTTCGTCGGCGGCGAACCAGACCTCCCGCCGTTCGAACTCGAGCACGCGCCCCTGCACCGCCTTCGGGGTCTTGTCGGCGGCCTCGTTGGCCCGCTCCGCCGGCTTCAGCCGCAGCACCAGGTGCACGCCGCGGTCGCGCGCCAGGTGCGTGATCGCCGCGTCGATGTCCTCGTAGATCGCCAGCCGCATGCGCAGCTGCTCGAACTCGAACTGATCGCCGAGCAGCTTGGCCAGCCCGTTGCGCTCGGCCATCGCCATCTCCAGGTCGAGCTGCTTGGCCTCGCGCTCGAGCGTGCCTTCGTTCAGCACCATCACCGAGGCCTTCAGCTCCTCGATGCGCCGGCTCACCTTGTCGATCTGCGCCTGGGATCCGTCGGCCAGCTTCTTCAGCCGTTCGCGCTCCTTCTGGGTGCGCGGGTAGAGGTCGTAGGCCTTGTTCACGTCGACCGTCCCGACCACGAGCCCGGTGGACCCGGCGGGGCGGGAGGCGGGCCTGTCCTGGCCCGGTAGGCAGCAGACGAAGGTGGCGGCGAGCACCGCCCAGCAACGCAGGATCGACATGCAGGACCTTGGCCGCCACGACCGGACGGCAGCACGAAGCTAGCAAAGGCGGCGGGGAAAGGCACGTCCGACGCTGGCCGCCATTGTGCCGACCGCGTGTCCGCGTAGGCTCGGCGCGCATGCGTCCGGCACGGGTACGCCTGGCAGCGTCCGCCTGGCAGCCGATCGCGGCGAACACGGCGGCGGCCTGGCCCCGCGAGATGGTCGCCGTGCTCGGCGGCCGCCGCGAGGGCGAGGCCGCGGTGGTCGAAGCCATCGTCGCCCTGACCGGCGCCGGCGGGACACGCGGCTTCGCGGCCGATCCCGTGCGGTTCCTGGCCGCCGAGGCCAGCCTGCGCGCCGCGGGCTGGGCTTGGCTCGGCTTCGTGCACAGCCACCCCGGGGGCACCGCGGCACCGTCGGCGCTCGACCGCGCGACGCTGTGGCGCGGCTGCATCCAGCTCGTGGTCGGCGGCGTCGATCCGACCAGGCTGCAGGTCGGCGCCTACTGGCTCGACGAGTCCGTGCCGCATCCCCTGCCGCTGGCCGGCGCCGCAGGTGCCGCGTGATCGTCGCCGTCGGCGTCGACTCGGTGGCGATCGCGCGCATCGAAGGCCTGCTGCAGCGCGGCGGCGCGCGCTTCGTGGCCCGCATCCTGACCGCCGACGAACAGAGCTACTGCCTGGCCAGGAGCCGGCCCGCCGAATCGATCGCGGCCCGCTTCTGCGCCAAGGAAGCGGTGATGAAGTGCCTGGGCACCGGCTGGGCCGAGGGCATCGGCTTCCGGCAGATCGAGGTGCGGCGCGATGCCGCCGGCGCAGTGCAGGTGGTCCTCAGCGGGACCGCAGCCGCGGTGGCGGCCCGGCGCGGCATCCGCCGATGGCATGCCAGCCTGACGCACACCGGCGACACGGCGACCGCGTTCGTGCTCGCCGAGGCCTGATCCCCGGCGTCCCACCCGGGGACGGCGTCGCGGCCGCCGCTGCAGGCGGGAGCGACCGCGGCCGAAGTCCACCGGCCGCGATGCTGCGCCGCTCCATCAACCCTCGCCTGGCGCCGTGCGGCGTGCTGCTGGCGGCCGGCTGCGCGTGCTTGCCGCCGGGCACGCACACCGCGCTCGACCGCGACCTCGGGCTGCCCGCCGACGTCGCCGCGGCCATCGCCGCCGGGGCGGTGCGTTGCGCGCTGCCGTTCGCCGATCCGGTCCCGCAAGCCGCGGGCGCGCCCGTGCTCCTCGCCGCCGATGGCAGCTACCGGATCGTCTACGAGCAGGGCCCCGGCGGCGACTGGGTGCCGCAGGCCAGCCATCGGCTCAGCGTCGTGCCCGACCGGTCGCCAGCGGGCGCCCTGGTGGTGCGCCACGAAGTGCTGCCCGGGCCCCTGGCCCTGCCGGGTTGGGGCCGCCGCGCCACCGCGCGCCTCGAGGTGCACGTCCGGCGCGTCGCGGACCGGTCGCACCTGGCAGCCCGCCTGCCGGCGGCGGTGGCCACCACGGCCGCGGCGGCCCTCGAGCGGGCGTTCGAACTCGCCGTCGACCCGGCGGCGCCGCAGATCGGTCTCGCGGAACCCAACCTGGCCGGCGTCGCCGCCCAGTCCGCGATCGACGACGCCCGCCGGCGGCTCGCCGCCGGCGAACCATGCCGCGCCGAAGCCGCCCTGCTCGCGGCCGCGCGCCTGACCACACTCGGGCCGCTGCAGCAACGCCAGCTCGGCGAACTCGCCCGGCTCGCCGGCAACCTCGATCTCGCCCGCGCCCGCCTGGAGGAGGCCTTGCTGCGCAGCGGCGATGCCGCGACCCGGGCCGACCTCCTCGCCCGGCTCACCAGCCTGTCCGCGGTGGCCAGGACCTCGGGCCGGGACGCCAACGGGTCGGCTGGCCTGGCGGCGGCGGCGGCCCTGCTCCACACGGCCCGCCGGCAGCGCCCCGTGCCGGCACTCGACTACTCGCTCGCGAGCCAGCTGCATCGGCGTGGCGCCGACGAACTGGCGGCATTCGCCTGCAGCCTGCTGGCCCGCGAGCACGGCGCCGCGATCCTGGTGGCCGCGCCATCCGCACCGGCGCCGCCGCGGTGAACGGCAGCGCCCCTACAGGGCGCTGGCGCGCACCACGAGCCGCCGCACGGCGATCTCCTGCCGCGCATAGAGCGTCGCATCGAGACCCAGTTGCGGCTGCAGGTCGTGCAGTTCCCCGGCGACCAGCACCGCGCCGTCGAGTTCGACCCGGACGGTCGCCCGCCGGCGCGTCGTGGACGCCGCGACGTCCAGGCGCAGCTGGTGCACGGCGCCCGGCAGCACGAGGCAACGCGCCGGCTGCAGTGCCCCCAGCAGCGCGCGCTGGAACGCCCGCTGCGCCAGGTCCTCGCGCAACGGGTCGCCGTGCACCAGCGCGGCGTAGGCCGCGTCGTCGGCGGTGATCGCCAGCAGCACGGCGATGCCGCGGAACTCGATCACGTAGAGCCGGCGCCCCACCCCCGCCGCCGGCAGCACGAGGTCGAGGTCGAGCACGGCGCGCGTCGCGGTGCCGTCGAGCCCGCTGCGGCACCGCAGGGCCTGCAGCGGCAGGTCGCGCCAGGCCACGGCGCCGCCCGCGAACTCGGCCGCGTCCGCGCGCGCCCGCCAGCCCTCGGCGGCGGCGCCGTGCAGCAGGGCGGGCCCGGGCAGCGCCACCTCGGCCTCGAGCTGGTCGCCGACGACGGCGACCCGTGATTGGGCGCCCGGCGGAGCGTTGGCGAGCAGTTCGGCGACCAGGTTGCGGCGCCGACGTTCCTGTTGCAACCAGGCGACGGCGCTGCGCACCTCCTGGCGTTCGGAGTCGGCGAGTTCCGCGTTCGGCACCCGGGTCTGGAACGACAGGATCGCCGCCTCGAGTTCGGTCAGGCTGCCGTTGTCGGCCGCCATCTCGCGCGCCCGCCGCACCGCCGCCAGCAGGGTCTGCCGATCGAGGTCGGTCTCGGGCTGCTCGCCGCGCACCCGCAGCAGGCGCGGCCAGACCTCGTCGGCGAGGAACCGGCTGCCGTCGACCTCGATCTGCTGCAGCAGGGCACCGATCCCCGCGAGGTCGTCGCTGCCGAGGGCCAGCACCGCGGTGCCGACGGCCTGCTGCCCGGCGGGCACGGCACGCAGCGGTTCGCCCCCCTGCTGGCGCAGCCTGGCCAGCAGTTCCGAGAAGCGGAACTCGACCAGCCGGGCCGGACGCGGCGGCTCGCCGAGGCGCTGGCGCTCCAGGCGGAAGCCCTCGCCGCTGGGCTGCGCGTGCAGTTCTTCGGCCGCAGCGGGTCCGCGGCGCGGGAAGGCCAGGACTGGCGCGGTCGAGCGGGCGATGGCCTGCAGCACCGCGGCCTCGACGGCCCGCGCCGCCTCGAGGGTCTGCCGATGGCGCCGCAGCGCTTCGGCCTGCGCCGCCGAGGACGGGGCGGCGCCCACCAGCACGTCGAGCGCGTCCACCGCGCTGCCGTGGAAGTAGGCGCGCCAGGCCAGATCGCACCGGCGTTCGAAGCCCTGGCTGGCCGCGCGCGTGTTGGCCGCCGCCAGCGCATGCTGCGCCACGGCGAGCCGGCGCTCGATCTCCGGCCACGGATCGCGGCCGAGGCGGAAGCGGCTGCTCGCCGGCCACACCTGGTTCAGGTCGTGCCGCAGGCGCGCGAGGGCCGAGGCCGCATGGTCGACGTCCTCTCCCGCCTGCAGCCGGGCGAGGATCCCGGCCGTGACCTCCTCGACCTCGCCGCGCATGGCCGCGGCGATGGTCGCCTCGGCGGCGTCCAGTTCGGCCAGCGCACCGTGCCCGGCCTGGGCATGGAGTTCGACGGCCCGCTGGGCGATGGGGCCGGCGAGTCGCTCGAGCAGGGGCTGGTGCACGCCATCGAAGAACGCCGCCACCGCCTCGCGCCAGATCCGCTCGGCCCCGGCGAAGTCGCCGACGCGCACACGTTCGTCGGCCCGCGCCGCCAGCGGCGCGGCGAGGAAGTGCTCGAAGCGCCGCAGCAGCGCCTGGTCGCGCTGCTCCAGTTCGCGGTCCCAGCGCAACGACAGCTCGTCGAGCCGCAGCGTGCGCAGCTGCGGCGGCAGCTGCCCGAGCACCAGGCCCGTGGCGGCCAGGAGCCGCGGGCCGAGGCGTTCGCGTTCGAAGCGGAAGCGATCGGGCCAGACCAGCGGATCCCGGCTCCACGCCAGCAGCTCGCCCCAGGCCTCGCCTTGCACCGCGGCGAGCTCCGCGTCGAGCGCGGCCTGCAGCTCCGACACGACGCGGCGTTCGCGCTGCAGCAGGCCGACTTCGCAGCCGGGCGGCGGCGCGGCGCCGGGCAGCCGCAACCGTTGCAGGCGCGCGGCTGGCGTCGGCAGGTCGCGCAGGGCGGCGTCGAGCTGGGCCAGGTACTCCTCCGCGGTCGGCGGCTCGGGCTCCCGGCCGCGCAGCTGCATGCCGATCCACAGGGCCAGCGCGAGCAGCCCCGCCGCCACCACGACGCCGAGCGAACGCCACCACCACCGCGACGCGGTGGCTTCGCCGGCGCTCAGGCGCGACACGTCGACGGCCGGCGGCTGCGCGGCCTCGAGCCGGTCGAGGTCGTCCAGCAGCTCGCGCGGCGTCTGGTAGCGCACGCGAAGGTCCTTGGCCAGCAGCTTGCGGATGACCAGCGACAGGCCCTCGGACAACGCCGGGTTGCGCTCGATCGGCGGCACCGGCGCCTCGTGCAGCAGGCGGGTGATCAACTCGGCCACGGTGTCGCCGCGGAACGGCGGCACGCCGGTCGCCATGTGGTACAGGGTCGCTCCCAGCGAGTAGAGGTCGCTGCGCACGTCGACGTCCTGCGGGTTGCGGGCCTGTTCGGGCGAGATGTACTGCGGCGTGCCCACCGTCGCGCCATCGCGGGTCAGCGTCAGGTCGGCGGGCCCCTTGGCGAGCCCCATGTCGGTGAGCTTCACCCGTCCCTGCTCGTCGATCAGGATGTTGCCGGGCTTGACGTCGCGGTGGATCACGCCCCGCTGGTAGGCGTGGTCGAGCGCCTGGGCCACCTCGCGGGCAACGCGCCGCACGTACTCCTCGGCGAACAACCCCCATTCGGCCAGCAGCGCCCGCAGCGACTTGCCCTCGACGAACTCCATCACGAAGAAGTGGTAGCCGCCCTCTTCGCCGAGGTCGTAGCCGGTGACGATGTTCGGGTGGCTCAGCGAGGCGACGATGCGGGCCTCGCGCCGCAGCCGATCGACGTAGCGCGCGTCGCGCGCCAGCGAGGGCTTCAGGACCTTGAGCGCCACGATGCGGTTCAGCCGCTTGTGCCGCGCCTTGAACACCGTGCCCATCGCCCCGGCGCCGACGCGGTCGAGGATCTCGTAGTCGGTGAACGGCTGGGCGAAGGTCATCGCGGGCGGCGCGGGACGGATCAGGCCGGGTCGTCGTCCGCCACCGGCGCGCCGGTGGGCCGGCCCGACGCGTCGAGGGCGTACTTGTCGAGCTTGCGCTGCAGCGCGAAGCGCGACAGTCCGAGCAGGTCGGCAGCGCGGCTCTTGTTGGCCTGCGCGCGGTCGAAGGCCTTCTGGATCTCGCGCACCTCGAGCTCCCGCACCATGTCGGGCAGCGTGGTGCCGCGCTCCGCCGGCACCAGGCCGTCGTCGCCCAGCGCGGCGCCGGTGTTGCGGCGACCCTCGCGCACGTGCTGGCTCAGGTGGGTCTCCAGGATCACGCCGTCGCACAGCACCGCGGCGCGGCGGATCTCGTTCTGCAGCTCGCGGACGTTGCCAGGCCAGTCGTACTGCACCAGACGCTCCATGGCATCCGGGGCGATCCGGACCCGCGTCGGCTGTTCGCGGGCGAGGTCGCCCAGGAACCGCTTGACCAGCAGCGGCACGTCCTCGCGCCGGTCGCGCAGCGGCGGCAGGTGCACGGGCAGCACGGCGAGCCGATAGTAGAGATCCTCGCGGAACTCCCCCTCGCGCACCATGCGCTCCAGGTGGCGGTTGGTGGCGCAGATCAGGCGGACGTCGACGCGCACGGTCTCGCGGCTGCCCAACGGCCTGACCTCGCCGTCCTGCAGCACCCGCAGCAGCTTCTTCTGCAGCTCGAGCGGCATGTCGCCGATCTCGTCGAGGAACAGCACGCCGCCGTGCGCGGTCTCCAGCAGGCCCTTCTTGTTGCTCGTGGCCCCGGTGAAGGCGCCGCGCACGTAGCCGAACAGCTCGCTCTCGAGCAACGCCTCCGGCAGGGCGGCGCAGTTCTCGCTGACGAACGCTTCCTGCCGGCGCCGGCTGTGGGCGTGGATCGCGCGGGCCACCAGTTCCTTGCCGGTGCCCGAGTCGCCGGTGATCAGCACGGGGTCGTCGGCCTCGATGTACTTGTCGAGCAGGCCGAACACGGCGCGCATCGCCCGGCTCTGGCCGACGATCTGCGCGTAGTCGTACTTGCTGCGCAGACCCAGGCGCTGCGAGCTGATCTCCTCGCGGATCTGCGACAACTCCTCGGTCCGCTCCCGAAGCTGCCCCTGCAGCGCCGCGTTGAGCTCGTCGACGCGGCCGAGGGCCGCCTGCAGCTCGAGCTGCTTGCCGCGCAGCTGCTCGACCGTGCGGGCGTTGTGGATCGCCGTGCCGGCGTGGTCGGCGAGGGACAGCAGCAGGGCCTTCTCTCGCTCCTGGAACACCTGCTGCTGCAGACGATTGTCGACGTAGAGCACGCCGCCGACCTCGCCCTGGATGCGGATCGGGATGCACAGCACCGAGCGCAGACGCAGGTCGGCGACCGACTGCAGGTCGCGGAAGCGGTCGTCCGCCTGCGCGTTCGTCGTCAGCTCGGGCACGCCGGTGGCGGTCACCCGGTTGGCGATCGTGCGCGAGATCTTGAACTCGGGCGACAGGACCTCCTCCTGCGCGAAGTTGCGGGCGACCTCGATCGAATGCTCGCCGGACCGTCCCAGCATCAGGAACCCGCGCTCGGCCCCGCAGAGCTGGATCGCTGCGTCGACGATCTGGGTCAAGAGCCTGGTCAGGTCCTGCTCCTCGTTCAGGGCGCGCGCGATCTGCAGGAACGCAACCAGGTCGTGGCTCGGGCGGGTCTGTTCGCCCGGACTGGTCTCGTCGCCCGAGCCGCCCTCGGCCGCCGGCAGGGCGAGCCGGACCTCACAGCCGCCGAGCGCGAACGAATCCCCGACCTTCAGCTCGGCGCGCAGCACCGGTCGGCCGCGCAGCTTGGCCGGGTTCTGGGCGCCGGCGTCGACCAGCACGAAGCCGCCGTCGGCCCGCTCGACGCGGCAGTGGATGCGGGACACCAGCCGGTCGGGGAGGAACAGGTCGCAATCGCGCGAACGACCGATCGACACCACGTCCTGCTGGAACGTGTGCGTCTCGGACTTGCCGTCGCAGGTCACGACGAGCAGGAAGGTGCCTTGGGACATGCTGGCGAGGACGATTGCGGACTAGGATCGGGCGCCGCCGTCGTAACGCCAGACACCGCCGCGCTCCGCCATGCTACCCGCACGGCGACGCGGCGCCGCCGGCGACGCTCCCGGCGACGGCAGCTGGCGCCGCCCGGGCGGGCAGCCCTTCCCTCGCGTCATCGCCCGGCTCCGCCACCGCCCGCACCCGCGGCCAGGAGCCGCTCGCCCGCCGCGACGACTTCGTCGACGGTGATGTCGCGCATGCAGCGGTGGTGGCCGAGCGGACAGACCTTGCGCTGGCACGGCGAGCACTCGAGGTCCTTGCGGATCACGATCGTGTGCTCGAGGCAGTAGTTCGTGTAGTTGGGATCGTTGGGCCCCATCAGGCAGACGATCGGACGATCGAACGCGACCGCCAGATGGCGCGGTCCGGTGTCGCCGGTCACCATCAGCGCCCCGCGGCGCACCAGCGCCTTCAGCTTGTCGAGCGGCAGCACGGGCCGCGACAGGGCGATGCAGCCGCCCTCGGCGGCGATGCGCTCGCCCAGTTCGACCTCGCTGGGGCCGACCAGCACCAGCGGCCGCAGGCCGTGCTTCGCGGCCATGGCACGCGCGACGGCGGCGAAGCGCTCCGGCAGCCACAGCTTGCTGGCGCCGAAGTTGGCGCCGACCACGAGCAGCAGCAGGCGTTCGCCGTCGCCGATCCCGAGCGACCGCAGGTGGTCGGCGACCCACTGGTCCTCCTCGGCGGTGACGGCCAGCGTCGGGTGCACGCCCCCGGGCGGCAGGCCGATCACGTCGAGCAGTTCGTCGTAGTAGTGCGGCATCGGCGTCGGCCGGCGGCTGGGCCCGCGGCGACGCTGGTACCACCGCCGGCGCAGCTCGGCCCGCCGGCCGAGGTTCATCAGCCAGGGCCTGCCCTGCTGGTAACCCAGCCGCAACGGCACCCCGGCCGCGAACGGCACCAGACCGGTGGCGAGCGAGTTGGGCAGCACGATCGCCAGGTCGTAGGCGCCGCGCCGGACCTCGGCCACCTGGCGCCAGAACGCGCGCCAACCCGGCGCCCGCGGCGTGTCGACGACCGCGTCGAACAGCTGCGTGCCGGAGAGCAGGGGACGCAGGTAGGGCCGCATGCCGACGGTGACGTGAGCACCGGGGAACGCGGCGCGCACCCTGGCGAACGCCGCCGTCGCCATCACGAAGTCGCCCAGCCAGTTCGGCGCCCGGAGCCAGATGCGCCGCACGCGCGAGAGGTCGATGGCGCCGATCACGAGGGACGGGGGGAACGCGGCATGACGGGACCGGGCGATCTTGCGAGCGCTCGGGATCGCCCGCAACTGCCAAGCGCACGTCCACCCGCGACGGACGCCGGAAGTGGCGGCCCGGAGCCACTGTGCTAGCCTACGCGACCCTCCCTCGGCCGGCTCCCGCCGGCACCCCACATGGCATCGTCCGCCACGCTCGATCGTCTGCTCGCCGAGTTCGACACTCCCCCCGAGGTCCTCGGCCCCGTCGTCGCCCTGCTCGAAGCCGGGGCGACGCCCGCCTACCTCGCCCGCTACCGGCGCTGGGAAGTCGCCAACCTGCCCGAGGAGCGGATCCAGGCGGTGGCCGAGCGCCTGCACACGCTGTCCGAGATCGAGCAACGCCGCGAGTCCATCCTGCAGCAGGCGGCGGAGCGGGGCCGGCGCACGCCCGAGCTGGAGGCGATGCTGGCGGCATCGGTGGACCAGGACCTGCTCGACGACCTCTACCAGTCGATGCGCCCGCGGCGGCGCAACCGCGCCGCCGAGATGGAGGAGAAGGGCCTGCTGCCGCTGGCGCTGGCGCTGCAACATCGCCAGCTCGGCGACCAGACGCTGCAGGAGGTGGCCAGCCAGTACCTGGCGCCCGATGCCGGCCTCGCCGCGCCGGAAAGCGTGCTCGAGGGCGCCCTGGTGATCCTGGCCGACCGCATCGTGCAGGACGCGACCACGCGCAGCCGGTTCCGCGACGAGCTGCGGCGCGGCATCCTGCGCGCCAAGGCGGTCAATCCCGATCGCGCCGGCGGCGCGGGGACCCAGGATCTGCTCGACTTCGCCGAACCGATCGCCCGCATCCCCGCCGGTCGGATGCTGGCGCTGCGTCGCGCCGAACGCGAAGGCATCCTGCGGCTCGAACTGACGCTGCCGGAGGGACGCCACCGCGCCCTCCTGGGCGAACTGCACGCCGCCGACCTGGCCCCGGGCACGCCGCTGTTCGATTTCTACCAGCTGGTGTTCGACCACGCGGCGCAACACCTGCAGGAGATCTGCGGCAAGGATGTGCGCCGGCGCATCAAGGAGAAGGCGGATCGCGAGGCGGTGCGCACGCACGCGCGCAACCTGCGGTCGCAGTTGCTGGCGCCGCCCCTCGGGGCCAAGAAGGTCCTGTCGCTGCGGACCAGCGGCAAGGGCACGTGGGCCGTGATGCTGGCCGAGGACGGTTCGATCGCCGAGCACAAGACCCTGCCGATGGAGACCGAGGAACAGCAGCAGGGCTCGCTGGCCTGGGTCGTCGAGTTGATCCGGCGCGAGCAGCCGGCGGCGATCGCCTTGCCGCACGGCCGGCGGCAGGCGGGCGCCGAGCGCTTCCTCGCCCAACTGCGCCCGGCGCTGGGCGACACCAAGCTGCCGATGGTGGTCGCGGTCGACGAGGCGGCATCGACGATCTTCGCCACCAGTGCGGCCGGCAAGAAGGCGATCCCTGGCCTCGAGGTCGGCGCCCGCACGGCCGTGTCGCTGGGACGCCGCCTCCAGGATCCGCTGCTGGAACTGGCGCGCATGGACGTGCGGACCCTGGGCCTCGGCCACACGCTCGACGACGTGCACCAGGGCATGCTGCAGCGTGAACTGCGCGCCGTCACCGGCAGCTGCCTGGCCCAGGTCGGCTGCGACCTCAACACCATCTCGCTGGATCTGCTCGAGCAGCTGCCTGGCCTGTCGGGCGAACAGGCAGCGGCGATCGTCGAGCACCGCCGCCGGATCGGCGGGTTTCCCAGCCGCGCCGCGCTGCACGACGTGGCCGGGCTCGACCCGGTCACCGTGCGCAACGTCAGCGGCATGCTGCGCGTGGTCGGCGGCAGCGAACCGCTGGACGCGACGCCGATCCACCCCGAGGACTACGACATCGTCCGGGCGGTGGCCGCGCAGAGGGGCGTCGAACCGTGCGCCTTGCTCGGCCAGAACCTGCGCGATGTGCAGGTCGACGGCCTCGTCACGCCGGCGACCAGCCGGCCGCGCATCGTCGGCGTGCTGCAGCAACTGCAGCGGGCGGCCGAGGACCCGCGCGGAGAACTGCTGCAGAGCAGCAACGAGGGCGTGCACTCGCTGGCCGACCTGCACACCGACCGCGAGTTGCGCGGCCGCGTCGCCACGCTGACGGAGTTCGGCGCCTTCGTCGACCTCGGCATCGGCCACGACGGACTCGTGCACATCTCGCAGATCCCGTCCCAGCGTCTGCGCGACCCGCACCAGATGCTGCGGACCGGCGAGGTCGTCACGGTGTGGGTGCTGCACGTCGACCAGCAGAACCAGAAGATCGCGCTGTCGATGTTGAAGCCGCGCCACCTGCAGGAAGGCCGCCTGCCGACGCTCGGCGAACGCATGGAGCAGCAACAGGGTCGCCGCCGGCCGCGGCCCGCGGCGGCGGGTGCGCCCACCGGCGGCGGGCGCTTCCGCGGTGCCGGGAGGCCGGGTGAGCGCCGCGGGCCGCCCGAACCCGGCCAGGGCGGCGAGGGTCCCGACCGTCGTCGCTTCGGCAACCGTGGCCGCGATGCCGACGACCGGGGCGATCGCGGGGATCGCGGTCGTCGGGACCGCGGCCCGCGCGAGCAGCGTGTCTACACCGTCGAGCCGGCCAAGGAGGTCGTCGAGACGCGCTCGCACAAGGGCGAGGTCACGTCCCTGGCCAGCCTGCGGGCCCTGCTCGGCGGAGCCGCCGCCCCCTCTCGCCCAGCCGACGAATCCGAACCCAAGTAACCGTCCGTGGTCGAGGTCTTCGTCGTCGACCGCAGCGCGTTCTTCGCTGGCGACTGGCCGCAAGGCTTCCGGTCCCTGGCCGGGAGCGAAGGGGATGCCTTCCTCGAGCAGGCCTTCGCTCGCGGTCGGTTCGTGGACCGGTCCCTGGCCGAGGCAACCCCGGACTGGAAGCAGTGGATCCCCTACTGCGTGCTGCGCTGCTGGCAGGGGCCGCCGTCCCCCGCCGGGATCGTGGCCTCCCCCGAGCAGGGCCTGACCGGCCTCCTCTGGGTGCAGCGCACCCAGGCCCAGGGCGAGGCCCGGCTGCACGGCTCCTGGTCGATCGGCATCGGCGGCCACGTCGATACGGCCGACCACCCCCCGGGCTCCGTGCGGGGTGCGGGACCGGCGTTCTTCTCCCGGGCGTTGGCCCGCGAACTCGCCGAGGAGCTGGCCTGGGAGGTGCCGTTGCCCGCACCCAGGTTCCTCGGCCTGCTGAACGACGACGCCACCCCGGTCGGGCGGGTGCATGCGGGGCTGGTCTACGCCTGCGACCTGGTGGCCGAACCGGCCGCCGCCCGGGCGGCGGTCAGGATCCGTGAAATCTCCAAGATGCGCGGGGGTTTCGGGTCCCTTGCCGAGTTCCGCCAACTGTGGCAAGATCCGACCCGGTTCGAGTCCTGGTCGAGATTCCTGGTCGATGTGGGAGCCGCCGGTCCCATCGGGGCTTCGCCATCGATCCGGTAGGAGCCCAGGACACCCCTAGCCATGATGGACCAAGACCCCGTTTCCCGACCTTCCGCTCTGGCGGGCACCCCGAGCCGTCGGCGCAGGAGCCAGCCCATGTCCGATCGGCACACGTCCCGCCCCACCCGTGACGAAGTCTACGATCTGCTGATGAACGCCCGTCAGGCGGAATGGGTGGAATTGTTCCTCGAGGGTGGCCGCTCCCTCTCGGGGGCCATCATCTTCAACGAGTTCAAGGGCACCGGACGGCTGATCAACGTCGACGAAGAGTTCAGCTACGACTTCCACGTCGACCACGTCGTCAACGTCAAGCTGTAGGCAGCGCAAGCCCTGAGCCGCCGCAGGGCGGAGGCCTTGCCGACAACCCGGCCCCGGCTGGACCCGGCCCCGCTCGACCCGGCACCTGCCACGGCCGGTTGGCCGCCTCCGGCCGCTCGACGCCGGCCGGGCGACCGCAGGCCCGCGCCGTCCGCAAGTCCGGAGGATGCCAGGACGCCCCGCCGCGGGGCGCCGGCCGCTTCGGGATCCCGGACGGTCGACCGGGCAGATCGCGAACGGTCGACCGGGCATCGATGAGCCTCCCCGGGGGCGCCGAGCACCTCGATCGCCGGGCATCCCGACCCAAGGGAGATCGGGCCGTCCGGGGCCAGGACCCGAACGACCCGCGCTGTCTGTCGGCCCCCCCTCACGGCGACCGCCCGACACCGCGCGCAGCCTAGCGCAGCGGCTTGGCGTCGCAAGCCATTTCTTGACGCCTCACCACCATGGGTTGTGGCGGCACAGGGACCGTCGTCAAGATCCGTAGCGCGTCAAGACTCGGGCGCGCGAACGGGGAGCACGACCCGGAAGGTCGTCCCACGACCGACTTCGCTGGCGACCTCGATCCGGCCGCGGTGGCGTTCGACGATGCCGTGGCTGATCGCCAGGCCCAACCCGGTGCCCTTGTCCACATCCTTGGTGGTGAAGAACGGGTCGAAGATCTTGTCGAGATGCTCCGGGGCGATGCCGGAGCCATGGTCGCGGACGGCGATGGCGACCTCCGCCTCCCGGCGCACACAGCGCAGTTCCACCGTCGCGCCCGGCGGCGATGCGTCCTTGGCATTGAGCAGGATGTTGATGAGCACCTGCAGCAGGTGGTTCGCCGAACCCTCGACCATGGCACCGCCATCGAACGTGGTCTCGGTGACGAGTTCGACCCGAGCCGCCGCGAACGGCACCCGCACCAGATCGGCGGCCTCGCGGAGCAGGGCCGGCAGATCCAGCGGACGCATCTCGAACGGCGATTCCCGCGAGAAGGTGAGCAGGCCGGCGGTGATCTGCGCGATCCGACGCACGTGCTTCTCGATCGCGTCGAGCTCGGCGAGCAGCTTGGCTGGTTCGTCGCGATCCTGCACCCGGTAGCGCAGGACCTGCACCTTGTTGGCGATGACCCCGATCGGGTTGTTGATCTCGTGGCTGACGCCTGCGGCGAGAGTGCCCACGGAGGCGAGCTTCTCGCTGAGCGCCAGGTGGCGGCCGAGCAGCAGCAGCTGCCGCTCGTTGCGCCGCAGGCGATGGATCACCGTCGCGACGAAGTAGATCGAGAACGCCAGCGTCAGCGCATACGCGAACAGCAGCAGCCAGAACCCCAGCGGCTCCACCGCGGACAGTTCGATGAGGCCCAGGCGCAGCGGGTGGTGCGGGACCCAGCCCAGGCGCTCGCCGAACCCGAGCAGCACCAACAACGCCAGGCTGCAGATGGCCACGACCACCGCCGCGGGGACCGACAACACGAGGGCCGCGATGAACGCATGGAACAGGTAGAAGAGGGCGAACGGGTTGGTGATCCCGCCCGTCCAGTGCAGCAAGGCCGTCAGGATCAGCAGGTCGACGGCGATCTGCAGGTAGACGTGACGGCGCAGGGCGTCGGCACCTCGTCGCGCGAGCCCTGGGAAGGCCACGATGTAGCCGATGTCCACCACGGCGATCGCGGCCGCCAGCAGGTAGAGCGGCAGCGGCGTCGCCACCAGATCGAAGGCGTGCGCCGCCAACGCCGTCAGCCAGACGACGCCAGCCGCCACCAGCAGGCGCAGGCGATTGAACCAGGCCACCTGCGACAGGAGCCCCTCGAGTTCACGCGCCTCGTCGGGCCAAGGCAGCGCCTCGTGGACAGCCTTCATCCGCGGACTCCGGGCTCCCGTGCCGCAGAGCGTGCGACGAGGCAACACCCGGAGTGACGTCGGGCCGCCGCGGAACGCTGGCTCATTCGCGCTCCCGCGAGTCGTACTCCGTCCGGGCGTAGGCCATGCCGGCGGCAACGAGACAGAGGCCGCCGAGCAGCAGCAGATCGCGCAGCGGATGCTCGATGAGTTCGGGGCGGAAGTCCCGCTCCGCGGGCCACAGCATCTGCGCGAGCCGCCGGTCGGGCTCGATGCCGTCCAGCAACAGGCGCCGCAGCGGATCGGTGATGGTGAGACGCCGCAGGCCAGCCGACACGGGCAGGTTCGCAGCGAGCATCTGCACGCCGACGACGAAGAAGGCCGCCCAGACCAACGGTCGGCGGAAGAACGCGCCGAACAGGACCGCCACGGCGGCATAGGCGGCAGCGGCGGCTCCGGCGACGACGGCGAACGCCCCGGCCAACCCCCACTCGATCCCGTCCGGCCAGAGGTCGCCACGCAGGGCCACGGCACCAAACAGCAGTCCCATGCCGAGGACGCCGGTGCCACCTGCCATCGAGGCCACGGCGATCCAGTTTCCGGCCAGCAGCGCCACCTTGCGGACCGGCCGCAGGAAGAGGTACTGGAAGGTGCGGTCCTCGATGCGGCCGTGCACCGCCTGGACGCCCAGGTAGAGCGTCAGCCAGGGCACGATCACGGTCCCGTGCAGCCACCACGCCATCAGGCAGAACAGTCCCCTACCGCCGAGTCCGTCCTCCGCCCTGCCGGCCAGCACGAAGGCGAGGGCAGGCACGAGGACCAGGATCGCCGCCACGAACCACCAGAGGCGATCGCGACGCGAGAGGTTCCACGTCTGCCGCGCCGATTCCACGATCGTCGCCAGGCTGCCAAGACCTTGCGGCTTCGTCGTCATCCGAGCAGGTATCCGAACACGGAGGCGAGGTCGTCGTCGAGCGGCGTGATCTCGCGCAGGCCGCCCGGCCAGCGCGTCCCCAGCTCGGTGAGGGCGATGTAGAAGTCGGGCTCGCCGGTGACCGACAGCTCCAGGACGCTCGAATCGCCGAAGCGCACGCCCTGGACGCTCGGCCAGTGCACCAGCTCGGCGGCGAGCCGCCGTGGATCGGCGGCCCCGATGCGCACGCGGTGGGGCGCCGCTGGCATCTGCTCCCGGATCTCGGCGACGGTGCCTTCGGCGAGCACGCGACCCTGGTGCAGCATCACCACCCGGTCGACGAGCCCCTGCAGTTCCTGCAGAACGTGGCTGCTGACCAGGACACCGACCCCCTGCTCGGGCAGACGCCGGATGCGTTCGCCGAGTTCACGCCGCGCCAGTGGATCGAGGCCGGTCATCGGCTCGTCGAGCAGGGCGAACCGCGGCCGATGCGCCAGCGCTTGCGCCAATCGGACGCGCTGGCGCATGCCCTTGCTGTACTCCCGGATGGGCCGATGCATGTGCTCGCCGAGGCCGAGTTCGGTCAAGGTGGCGGCGCTGCGTTCCCGACACTCCCGGTGGCCCAAGCCGTGGTAGCGCAGCATCCAGGCCACGAAGTCCACGCCCGACAGGGCATCGTAGAGCCGCTCCGTGTCCGGACAGAGCCCGCTGCACGCCCGGGCCCCGCGGGATCCTGCGGGATGGCCGGCGACACGGATGCTGCCCTGGCTGGGACGCAGCAGTCCGACGGCCAGCTTCATCAAGGTCGACTTGCCCGCCCCGCTGCGACCGACGAGCCCGACGACCTCGCGTCCGACGCGCAGCGTCACGTCGGTGAGCGCCGAGATCGGGCCGTACCACTTGCTGATGCGTTCGCAATCGAGGATCCAGTCTGGAAGCCCGCTCGATGCCGCCGTCGAGGTCATCGCAGCGCCTCCTCGAGCCGCAGGCGCGACCTGGCGAGCAGCATCGTCACGATCAGACAGCCAGCGAGCATCGCGCACGCGCCCGGAATCGAGACGCCACGCTGGGGCACGCCGGCGATCGCGCGCACCACCACCGTACCCGCCTCCCACAGGCTGAGGCAGGAGCGCAGCCATGGCTCCCGGAGGGCACTGGCCAGCACCACGCCGACCGCCGAACTGCCGACCAGCAACATGCTCCACGCCACCATCGCGGCGTTCGGCGAGCCACAGATCGCGGACAGCGCGAGGCAGATCCCCGTCCAGGCGGCGCTGACCACGACCAGGCCGACTGCGGCGCGGGCCATGCCGCCGGCACTCGTCGCCAGCAGGGACCAGTCCTCGGCCAGGAAGCCCGCCGTCAGCCAGAGGGCCAGAGGCACCATCACGGTGATCGAGGCCACGACCAACCAGCCGCCGAGCCACTTGCACGCGACGTAGGCGAGCGGCGACAGGCCGCGCGTCCAGTACAGCTCCATCGCGTTCGCCAGCCGGTCGCGCGCGATCGTCCGGGCGACCACCAGCGACGTCAGCAGCAGGAAGAACACCATGCCCGGCATGACCGACACGACGGGCTCGAGATAGAAGTCGACTCGGGACGGGTCGAGCCCGGGGATCTCGGCGCGGTTCTGCAGGCGCGCCCGCAGGCCGACGGGACCGAAATTGACCACGCCGAAGATGATCAGCAGCATCACGAGGCGGCCGAGCCCGGGGAACAGGCAGAGCAGGAAGAGGGCCACCCCCCAGCGCGAACGGAACAGCGTGAGGAACTCCGCCTGCGCCAGCGGCCAGGATCGTCGCCATCCCGAGACTTCGGCGCCGCGACCGCTCCGTTCCTTCAGCCAGTCGTGGATCACGGTCGCGCCTCCGGCAGCTCGCGGCGCACGGCGGTCACGAACACCTGCTCGAGCGTGCGGCGACGCGGAGCAAGGCTGCGCACGCGGCCGCCGGCGGCTCGCAAGGCGGCGAACAGGGCGCAGGTGTCCATGGACGCCACCAGGCCGACGGTGAACTGCCCTGGCCCCTCGCGTCGCACCGTGATGCCCGGCGCCGGCGAAGCCGGCAGTTCGAGGTCGCTCGGCTCGACGGCGAGTTGGTATTCCCTCCCCGTGCTCTCCGTGAGGTCGGCGACCTCCCCCGCGACCACGACCTTGCCTGCTTCGAGCACGACGACGTGGTCGCACACCGATTCCACGTCCTGGAGGATGTGGGTCGACAGCACGACGGACTTGCCGAGTTCGCGGGCGAGCCGCCCGACCAGGGCCAGCATGTCGGCACGTGCCTGCGGATCGAGGCCATTCGTCGGTTCGTCGAGGAAGAGCAGCCCCGGGTCGTGCACCAGTGCCGCGGCGAGCTTTGCCTTCTGCCGCATGCCCGCGCTGTATCCCGCCACGGCGCGGTAACGCTGTTCCTCCAGACCCACCAAGAACAACACCTCGTGCGCACGTCGCCAGGCATCGCGTCGCGGCATGCCGCTCAGCATGCCCAGCAAGGAGACCATCTCGAAACCCGTCGCCGCGGGCAGATGCGCGTCTCGTTCCGGCATGTAGCCGACCCGCCCCCGCGTGGTGCCGAAGTCCTGACGTCGACCATCCTGCACCAGCCACATGCGGCCAGCCGACGGGCGAACCAGGCCCAGGAGTGCCTTCAGGACCGAACTCTTGCCGGCTCCGTTGCGGCCCAACAGACCCACCGTTCCCGGCGGAAACGAGGTCGAGAGCTCGCTCACGGCGATTCGTTCCCCGTAGCGGATCGTCACCCCCTCCAGTTCGATCCTCATCCGGTGCAGCCCTCCTGCCATGGGCGCTCCAGCAGCCCCCCCGCCAGCCACGGTGCCTCCAGCCACTGGCGCAGGGACGATTCCTCCCTCGCCATGCACGCCGCGCGCACCATGGTCTCCTCGCCATCGACGGTGATCGTCGCCCGGCTGGTCGCCGTGACGAAGTCGCGCTGCACCAGCCGCAGGAAGCGCGTCGACTCCTCGCGCAGCGGATCGGCATGTAGGGCCAAGCCGCCCGGTCGCAGGCACCGCCGCAACTGCCGCAACAAGCCCTCGTGCGCGTCACCGCGGTAGGAGACGTCGGCAAGCAGGATCAGATCGAACCGGCCTTCGAGTTCCTCCCGGGTCCAGTCCAAGCACGCCGTTTCCGGCGCGCAACCCGGAGGAGAGAGGCCGGCGTTCCACGCCGCGAAAGCCAGCGCATCCCTTTCCCGATCCACGAAGGTCACGGACGCACCACGGCGCCCAAGGACGATCCCACCGAGTCCCAAGCCGCAGCCCAGGTCGCACGCGAGGGTGCCAGACCAGTCGCCGCGACGGGCGATCATCCTGGCCAGGGCAAGGCTCGCGGGCCAGATCCGGGTCCAGTAGGGAGGTTCTCCACCCGCGTCCACCGCCGCGACCCACCGTCCCGATCGACGCCACGCGCGGGCATCCGGGACGACGAGCGAGTGGGTCTCTCCGCCCACAGGGACACGAAGACGTCGCAGGGGAAAGCCGCGCAAGGCCGGGCAGGCACGCGCACTGGGAACCGAACCACGGGACGCCACGCGTCGGCAAGGAAACCCAGTCGTGCGGCCGCGCGCAACCCGAGGGAACGGAAAC